>NZ_JAPYPS010000088.1 GCF_029937575.1 Nocardioides sp. | reverse complement strand
TCGGTCAGGCCGAGTCGTTGGACCTGCCCGGACAGCTCGGTGCGAGGTCGCTGTCTGCGTGGTTGGCGCGGACGACTCGGATGACCAAGAGCGAGGCCGGGCGCCGCACGAAGCTCGCCACGACGCTGTCCGCCCACGACCAGACCCGTGAGGCCGTCGCCCGTGGTGACGTGCTTCCCGAGCAGGCAACAGCGATCACGGCTGCGGTCGACGACCTGGACAACGACCTCGCCTCCGAGCGTGAGGTGGCCGAGCAGCACCTCATCGAGCAGGCCGCGCACTTCGATGCCTACGAGTTGCGCCGGCTCGGGGAGAAGCTGTTCGAGGTCCTCGACCCCGAGACCGCCGAGGCTCGTGAGGCCAAGCGGTTGGCCGACCTGGAGGAGCGTGCGAGGAAGAAGGCCGAGGTGAAGTTCCGCAACGGTGGGGACGGCACCATCCGTGGCAACTTCGTCCTGCCCGAGTTGCAGGCCGAGATGTTCCGCAAAGCCCTCCAAGCTCTCGCCTCGCCCAAGCACGTGCGTGCCACCGAGGGTGCCGGTGCCTACGACTACGAGAAGCCCACCCCGCACAAGCTGGGGCTGGCGTTCATGGAGTACATAGAGCGCTACCCGCTCGACGCTCTCCCGAAGCAAGGTGGTCTGGCCGCGACCGTGGTCATCACCGCACCGGCCGAGACGTTCACCCAGGGGGCGGAGAAGGCCGGTCACACCGAGACCGGCACCGGTGTCTCACCCGGGCAGCTGATCCGGTTGGCGTGCGAGGCCAAGATCTTCCCCGCGGTCATGGACAATGGAGGTCACGTCCTCGACCTCGGCCGAGGCACCCGGTTCCACACCGAAGCCCAACGCCTGGCACTGCTCGTCGAGCAGAAGCACTGCCAACACCCCTCCTGCGACACCCCCGGAGCCTTCTGCCACGTCCACCACACCAAACCCTGGGCCAACGGCGGGCACACCAACACCCGCGACGCCGTACTGTTGTGTCCGTTCCACCACCACCAGGCCCACGCCACCGGACAGACCTACCCGATCCGGACGTAGACCGACGGAGATCGGTCATCGATGCCTACGTCCCACATCCGAAGTGGCGATGCGTCCAGCCCTGCCGAAGTCGGACACAGGGTGGAGTCACTCGCCGGCGGGCCTCGAATTTTCCCGACACTGACCGCGAGACGTACCGTATGGCCCCGCGAGCATTGAGAGTGCCGATGACTGACCGAGCCGAAGAACTGAGCCCTCTTGCGCCGACTCCGCTGGAGATTTGCCTGACCGTCGTCTCACTGGCGGACGTCATGCTCGTGGTGTTGGTCGTCGTTCAGCTGCTTCGAGGAAAGATGACACTCCCGCACGGAGTGTTCGGCCTCATCGTCCTGCTGGCCTTCCCCGTCATCGGCCCCGTCCTGGTGCTGACATGGCGGGGCCGGGTAGAACGAGGCAAGGCCCGCAGCCAGCACGCCGTCGCTTGACGCCGTTTCGCCCGACTTGCTGGCGCCTCGGGCTCGCCGGAGGCGTGCTGATGACTGCACTCGTCTTGGCCGCCCTGTCGGCGATGCTCGCAGCGGCACTCCGCGCACGCAGGACGCGCCAGCGGAACTGAGCGCATCCGCCGTTCCGACCGCAACGCGAGGCCGACCAGGTCATCGATACCCACGGGCGTCGAGGGACGCTCGTGCGTTCCACCGCCGTGCGCAGCGCCGACCTCGACGGTTCGTCGCTCAGTCGCGCGCCAGGTCCTTCAGCTCCGGCGCAGGCTCCGCCTGTCGGCGCGCGGCGACCAACGACGTCGTCACGGTCAGGGCGAGGATCCCCACGATCACGCCCAGCGAGGCCAGCGTCGGGATCTCGGGCACCGACGTCCACTGCAGGTGTGCCCAGTGCAGGGCGAGCTTGACGCCGATGAAGCCGAGGATCGCGGCCAGGCCGTAGCTGAGGTGGACCAGCTTGGCGAGCGCGCCCTGCAGCACGAAGTACAGCGCGCGCAGGCCCAGGAGGGCGAAGGCGTTGGTCGCGAAGACGAGGTAGGGGTCACCGGTGATGCCGTAGACCGCGGGCACGGAGTCGATCGCGAAGACGATGTCGGTCGCGAAGACGGCCACGACGACGAGCGCGAACGGCGTCAGCGCCCGCTTGCTCACTCCACCGACCCGCTGGCGCACGGTCAGCTTCGTGCCCTCGTACTCCTCGCTGACGGGCATGAGCCGTCGTACGACGCGCACGATGCGCATCTCGGAGACGTCCACCTGGTGCTCGTCGCCCTTCATCGCGTCGCGCAGGAGCTTGACGCCGGTGGCGAGCAGGACGAGCCCGAAGATCAGGAAGACCCAGTCGAAGGCGGACAGGGCCGCGGCGCCCAGCGCGATGAAGATGCCGCGCAGCACCAGGGCGCCGATGATCCCGTAGAGCAGCACCCGCTGCTGCAGCGCCGCGGGCACCGCGAAGGCGGCGAGCAGGAGCATGAAGACGAAGAGGTTGTCGACGCTCAGCGACTTCTCGACGATGTAGCCGGTGTAGTACTCCACGCCGCGCTCACGGCCGTACTGCGCCCAGATGAAGACGCCGAACGCGGTCGGCAGGGCGATGTAGAACGCCGACCACAGGCCGGCCTCGCGCATCGAGACCTCGTGGGGCTTGCGGGTGGCGACGAAGTCGAGCGCGAGCAGGGCGAGTACGGCGGCGATGGTGACGGCCCACAGGGCGGGCGTGCCGATGGTGTCCAGCGTGGACATGGGTCTCCTCAAGCAGTGTCTGCTCGAGGTCTCCCTCACCGAGCACTCTGCTGAGCGACCGGCAACCACCCGAGGCGCCTGCGGAGGCGCCGTACTGACCGGGATGATCTGAGTGAGGTACTCCCCTCGTTGCCAAGAGTAGGGGACGCGGACAAGAGTCTGCGACACACTGCCCCCATGATCCCGACCATCACGGCCGCGCGCCTCAGCGGCGCCGTCGACCGGGAGCAGCATCCGCTGCTCGTCCTGGGACCCGCCGCGGGTGCCACGGCGCTCGACCTGTGGGTCGAGGTCGCCGCCGAGCTCGGCGATGCCGTCGACGTCGTCGCCTGGGACCTGCCCGGCCACGGCTACAACGCCCCGCTCGCCACCGTCGACGGGGACGAGGGCTACGACCTGTCCGAGCTCGCCGCAGGAGTCACCCGCGTGGTCGACGACCTCCTGACCCAGCGCGGCGACCTCGGAGCCGCCTGCTTCTACGCCGGCGTCGGGATCGGGGGCGAGGTCGGGACGCACCTCGCGGTCGAGTCGCCCGAGCGGGTGCTGGCGTCGCTGACCCTCGACGACGTGGCACCCGGGGATCGGGCGCAGGCGCTGCGCCGCGACCTCCTCGGCGAGGACGACCCCACGCCGTACGGGATGCCCGTGCACCGCACCCCGGACGCCCGGTTCGTCGGACTGCCCGACTACCCCTTCGCGCCGCGGTACGTCGACGTGGCCCCGGCCGACGAGCCGGACCTGACCCCGGTCCGGATGCACTACCTCGACGAGGGGCCGCCGGACGGCTCGGTCGTGCTGCTGCTCCACGGTCAGCCGACCTGGTCCTACCTCTACCGCCACGTCGTGCCGGTGCTCGTCGAGGCCGGACTACGGGTGATCGCGCCGGACAACATCGGCTTCGGGCGCTCCGACAAGCCGGCCAGCCCCTACGACTACACCCTCGCCCGCCACGTCGGCTGGATCCGCAGCCTCGTGACGACGCTCGACCTGCGCGAGATCACGCTGGTCGCCCAGGACTGGGGTGGGCCGATCGGCTTCAGCGCGCTCGCCGAGGAGCCGGACCGCTTCGCCCGCGTGGTCGCGGCCAACACCATCCTGCACACCGCCGACCCCGACCTCGCCGGCCGCATCGAGTGGGCGGTGCACGGGGACGGCGACTCCCGCGTGGTGATCGAGGAGAGCCTGCTCGACTACCTGCTCTACACCCAGCGCGCCCCGGAGCTGCGCGCGAGCGACTTCGTCGGCGCCACCGCGACCACGCCGCTGTCCAAGGCGGTGCTGGCGGCGTACGACGCCCCGTTCCCGACGCCCGAGCACACCGCCGGTCTGCGGCAGATGACGGCGCTGCTGCCGCTGACCCGCAACGACCCGGGCGCTCGGATCGGGCGGCGCACGATGCGTGCGCTGGAGGCCTTCGATCGACCGTTCGTCACCGCCTACTCGGACGGCGACCCGGCCACCCGCGGCTGGGAGACCGTCTTCGCCGAGCGGGTCCCGGGGGCCCGTGGTCAGGAGCACGTCACCATCGCCGGCGCCGGGCACTTCCTCCAGGAGGACGCCGGTGCCGAGCTCGGCCGCGTCATCGTGAAAGTCGTCACCACGACCTGATCGCTGGTGCAGACTGCCCCGGGTGAGCGTGACCCTGCTGAGCGCGGTCTCCACCGCGGCCGCCGACATCGACGAGCTGTCCCTCGACCTGAGCGACGGCCTGCAGCTCGGCACCAAGATCGTGATCGCGCTCTTCCTGTTCGGGGTCGCGCTCGACACCCGCCTCGGTGACTTCCGCGACGTCGTACGACGCCCGTGGGTGATCGCGGTCGGCATCGTCGCCCAGTACGCCGTCGCTCCCGGACTGACGCTGCTCCTCACCCTGGCGCTGGACGTGAAGGGCTCCGTCGCGCTCGGGATGCTCCTCGTCGCGTGCTGCCCCGCTGGCAACCTGTCCAACATCCTGACCCACCGCGCCCGCGGGGACGTCGCGCTCTCGATCTCGCTGACCGGTGTCTCCAACGTGCTCGCCGTGCTCGTGACCCCGATCGCCCTGGCGTTCTGGAGCGGGCTCAACCCGAAGGCCGAGGCGCTGCTGCGCGACATCGAGCTGTCGCCCTGGGACGTGATCGGCGAGGTCGCGCTGCTGATCGGGCTGCCCTTCGCCGCGGGACTCCTCGTCGCCTGGCGGGCGCCCGGCTTCGCGCAACGCTCCGGGCGCTTCGTCGAGCCGGCGACGCTGGTCCTGCTCCTGCTGATCGTGGTCGGCGGCCTGGCCGGTCAGTTCGACATCTTCGTCACCTACATCGGCGTCGTCGTGCTCCCGATCGTCGCCCAGAACGTCATCGCCCTCGGCGTCGGCTACGGGACCGGCCGCGTCTGCCGGCTCTCCGGGCCGGGCACCCGAGCGCTGACCTTCGAGCTCGGCGTGCGCAACACCGGTCTGGCCGTCGTGCTCGCCCTCGGCTTCTTCGCCGATCTCGGCGGGGTGGTGTTCGTGGCCGCGCTGTGGGGGCTCTGGGACGTCGTGTCCGGGCTCGCCCTGGCCACCTGGTGGCGCGGGCGGCCGACCGCCGAGGGAGCGGACCTCATCGGTAGCGCGCCAGCCACCGACGATCGATCCATCGCTTGAGGCGCAACGCCGTGCCGCCGTACCACCAGAGTCGACCGCGCACGGCGAGCCCGACACCGTCGCCGAGGTCGAGGACGGCCAGGGCCCGATCCTGCGGGGTGTACGTCGGCAGTGCCGCGTCGGCGGCGCGCGCGAGGAGGCTGGCCAGCAGGACCGGCCCCTGGCGCACGCCGTGGACGCCGATCCGGGGGAGCGGTTGCGGGGTGAAGTGGGCGCAGTCGCCCACGGCGTAGGTGTCGGGGTGGTCGACGTGCTGGAGGTACGCCGTGACCGGGATGCCGTCGGCGTCGCCGATCCCCAGCTCGCTCACGAGGGACGATGCGGCCAGTCCCGTGGCCAGGAGCGCGATGTCGTGAGGCATCGTGCGGCCGTCGTCGAGGTCCACCTGGCGCGCCGTGACCGTGCGCACCGCCGCATCGACGCACACCTCGACGCCACGCTGGTCGAGCAGGCGCACCACGCGCCGCCGAGCTCCCGGCGGCAGGTCGGCGCCGATCTCGGATCCGGAGTCGAGCAGCCGCACGGTGCCGACTCCTCCGCGTCCGGACAGGTGCGCGGCCAGCTCGATGCCGGTCGATCCGCCGCCGACCACGGTGACGCTCGCGCCCGGGATGGTCTCGAGCCGCGTGTCCAGGGACGCCAGGTCGGCCAACGGCTTGACCCGCAGGACGCCCGCACCGACCTCCATCCCCGGAGCCGCGGCGATGCTGCCGATGTTGAGCGAGACCACGTCGTACTCGATCTGGGCGCCGCCGGCAGTGGTGGCGCAGCGACCCAGCAGGTCGAGTCCCGAGAGCGTGTCCTCCACCAGCTCCACGCCGTGCCGCCGCGCCAGGGCACGTACGTCGATCCGCCCGGCGTCGGCGGGCACGCTGCCTGCAGCCGTGGCCGACGCGAGTCCGCTGTAGTCGAAGTGCCGGGGCGCGAGCACCCGCACCCGGTAGCCGGCTGAGGCAAGGTCCGGCGCGTTCGCGATCAGGTGGAGGTGGGCGTGCCCAGCGCCCACGAGCAGGAGGTCCGGCACCTGGTCGAGCCTACGTGCGGCAGGCTGGCGCCATGACGACTCCGCTCGGCGAGCAGCTCGCGACGTGGCTCGACGCCCTCGGGCTCGGCGCCCACCTCGGCGAGGCCGGGCTGCCGACGTACGAGCGCGACGCCGCCGGCCACGCCCGCTGGACCGACCCGGTGACCGCCGAGCCTCTCTCGACCCAGCAGCTCCAGCAGCTCGACGCGCTGCTCCGCAGCCAGGGCGAGGACCCCGACCACGCCGTCCCCCTGCCGCTGCTCCAGCTCAAGCGCCGGGCCCGGGTGCGCGCCGACCTGCTCGAGGACGAGTGGCTGACCTACGCCGCCCTCGCCGAGCGTCGGGGCGCGAGCCTCGATGCCACGAGGTTCTCGGTCCACAAGGACGCCGCCGACCGGCGGCTGCTGGTGCTGCGTGAGGGCCCGGACACGGTGGTGCCGGCCTTCCAGCTCACCGAGGACGGCACGATCCGGCCCGAGCTCGAGCCCGTGCTGGCGCCCCTGCTCGCCGCGGAGATGGACCCGTGGCGGACGTGGGCGTGGCTCGCCCGACCGGCCGCCCTGCTCGGAGGTCAGGTGCCCGAGCAGGCAGTGCGGGACCCGGAGGAGTCCGAGATCGTCGTGCGGGCGGCCATCCATCTCGCCGCACGCGTCGTCATCGGCGGCGCCGGCTGATCCGGCCACCAGGGGCACCACCCCCGTGCGACGAGGTCCACGAGATGCAGTGTACGGCGGTGGACGATCGCCTATGGTGACCGACGTCACTCCTGACATTCGGGGGCCGATCGACGACGAGATGGGGTTCGGGTGCGAGGACGACGTGGAGCGGGCGCTGTCATGGGGCTGACGGTCGCGGCGGGGTTGTTGAGCGCGTCGGGGGCGGACGCCGCCCCGGATCTCGCAGCTGGACCTGTCTCGTCCGCACAGGGCGTCACGACCCGAACGGCGGCCCCACCGGCCAAGCCCTGCCCGACGCAGCGCGCCCACCCGTGGTGCGACCGGGGGCTCGGCGCCGTCGAGCGGGCCGAGCTGTTCCTCGACGCGATGAGCCAGGACGAGAAGATTTCCTTCGTCGGTGGCCAGGGGATGGGCGCGGCGCCGCACACCGGCGGCACCTACGCGATCCCCAGGCTGGGTCTGCGCGAGATCTACTTCACCGACGGCCCGGCCGGGGTGCGTCAGGGCACCGCGACGGCGATGCCGATCCCGATGGCGCTCGGAGCGACGTTCAGCCCCGACCTGGCGCGCGCGTACGGCGCCACGGTTGCCGACGAGGCGAAGAAGAAGGGCAACGACGTCGTCTACGCCCCGACCGTCAACATCCTGCGCACACCGCAGAACGGCCGCACCTACGAGTCGTACGGCGAGGACCCCTTCCTGCTGGCCCGCACGGGCGTGGAGTGGATCAAGGGGGCGCAGGCGACCGGCGTGATCGCCAACATCAAGCACTACGCCGCCAACAACCAGGAGGGCTTCGGCGGCGTCCCGCCGATCACCTCGGTCGACGGCGGCCGGATGCTCGTCGACGTCAACGTCTCCTACCGGGCCCTGCGGGAGACCTACCTCCCGCAGTTCGAGGCGGCCGTCAAGCAGGGCCGCGTCGGCACCGTGATGTGCGCCTACAACCGGGTCAACGGCTCCTACGCCTGCCAGAACCGCCTGCTCCTGCAGACGATCCTGCGCCAGCAGTGGGGGTTCCGCGGCTTCGTGCTGTCGGACTACGGCGCCTCCAAAGACACCGTGCGCGACATGAACCGCGGCCTGGACTTCGTGCCCTTCCAAGGCGTCACCGACCAGTCCTACGGTCCCGAGCTGATCCGGCTTGCCCTGGCCTCCGGCGCGGTCTCCCAGGCGACCTTGGAGAGCCACGTGCGCCGGATGCTGCAGACCTTCTTCGCCTTCGGGCTCTTCGACCGACGCGCCTTCCGCAACGACGACTCGCGGATCGACCGGGCCGCCCATCGTCGACTCGCCCGCGAGGTCGAGGAACGCGCCATCACCCTGCTGAAGAACGACGGGGTGCTGCCGCTGAGGAGGGGTGTCGAGTCGGTCGCCGTCATCGGGCCGTACGCCGACCGGTTCGTCACCGGGGGCGGGTCCGGGACGGTCAGCGCCGTCGGGACGATCACGGCCCTGGACGGCATCACCCGGCGTGCCCAGCGCCGCGGCCGCGACATCACGGTCACCCACGCCGACGGCGGCGACCGTGCCGAGGCGGTCCGGCTCGCACGCAAGGCCGACGTCGCGATCCTGGTCGTCGGCGACGTGCAGACCGAGGGCCAGGACAAGGACTGCATCGGGCTCAACTGCCCCGCCGACCTCATCAACTCCAACGGCGTGCTCTTCCTGCAGGGGTCCACCTGCCTGCAGCAGTCCTGCCCGCTCAACGGCTTCGACCAGGACGGTCTGATCGACGCCGTCGCGGACGCTCAGCCCGACACGGTCGTCGTGCTCGAGACCGGCGGGCCGGTCCTCACCCCGTGGCGCGACGACGTGGCCGCGGTCGTCGAGGCGTGGTACCCCGGCCAAGCCGGCGGGACCGCCATCGCGAGCGTGCTCTTCGGCGACGTCGACCCGGGCGGGCGACTTCCGGCGACCTTCCCGGCCAGTGCGTCGCAGCTGCCGACCGCCGGCGACCGCCGTCTCTATCCCGGCATCCTCGAGGAGGTCTCCTACGCGGAAGGTCTGCGGGTCGGCTACAAGTGGTACGACGCCAAGGGGCTCGAGCCGGCCTACGAGTTCGGCGCCGGCCTGTCCTACACGACCTTCCGCTACGGCCGGCTGCGCGTGAAGCGTGCTCCTGGAGGGGCGGGCGAGTCCGACGTCGTGGCCACCGCGACCCTGCGCGTGACCAACACCGGGCGCCGTACGGGTGTGGCCGTCCCGCAGCTGTACGTCGCCAAGCCGGCCCGCCGCGGGCTGCGTCAGGTGCCCCGTCAGCTCGTCGGCTACGCCTCGACCGAGATCCGGGCCGGACGGAGCGTGAAGGTTGCCTTCCCGCTCAACCAGCGGACCTTCGCCAGCTGGACGGGCAAGCGGTCGGGCTGGCGCGCCGTACGGGGTTGCTACCGGCTCTCCGTCGGGAAGTCCTCGCGCGACCTGAAGCGGCGAGCCGTGGTGTCGCGCGGGACCGACTGCGAGCGGTCGCGGCTCCGCCTGGGCCGAAAGGGCGACGTCGACCTGCCGCTGCCACCGGTCGCCCGGGTCCGCTCGCTCGCAGGAAACGCTCAGTAAGGCTGGCTAATCTGGCCGGAGCACTGTCCAGCGAGCAGCAGAGGGTCGCGCCACGTCATGAGCAAGAACTCCAAGAAGAAGCCGATCGCCTACACGCCTCCCGGCGGGAGCAAGAGCCCCTCCAGCGGGCCAGGCTCCAAGTCCGAGGCGCGCGCCGCCGCGGCCGCGAAGGTGCTCGACGCCGACAAGAAGCGCCGGCGCACGATCGTGATCGCCCAGGTCGCCGTCGGCGTCGTCGTGATCGCCGCGGTGATCGGTGGTGTGGTGATCGGACTGCAGAGCTCCGACGACAACACCGCCTCGGCCACGCCTCCGGCCGCCGTGACCGACGACGGGTCGTTCGTCGTGGGCAACCCCGACGCGACCGTGACCGTGCAGGTCGTCGAGGACTTCCAGTGCCCGATCTGCCAGCAGTTCGAGGCCGCGTTCGGTGCCCAGCTCGACGAGTACGCCGCGGGTGACGACGTCAACGTCGAGTACCGCGGCATCGCCTTCCTCGACCGCGCCTCCTCCACGGAGTACTCCAGCCGGGCCCTGAACGCCTCGGCCTGCGTGATGGACTCCGGCACGGAGGTGTGGAAGGAGTTCCACGAGCAGATGTACCTCCAGCAGCCCGCCGAGGGCGGCGCCGGCCTGCCCGACTCCGACCTGGTCCGGATTGCCGAGGACGCCGGAGCCTCCGACGTGGAGGCGTGCATCGACGACCGGACCTACGCCGACTGGGTCAAGGCCACCACCGACGTCGCCTTCGACGGTGAGGTCACCGGCACCCCGACGGTCTTCGTCAACGGCGAGAAGCTCGCCGACTCCGCCCCGGCCACGATCACGGCTGCGGTCGACGAGGCCCTGGCCTCGTGACCCAGTCGCCTCCGGAGGCGACGGGCGACGACGTCCTCGTCGAGGACGAGGGTGACGAGCGGCCCTCCACACCTGCGGCGCCGACGCCACTGCGGCGGATCCACGGGTGGCTGCTCGTGGTGCTCGGTGGCGCCGGCCTCTACGCCGCGTTCTCTCTCGCCGTCGACAAGTACCGGATCCTCGAGGACCCGACGTTCGTGCCGGGCTGCGACCTCAACCCGGTGCTGTCGTGCGGGTCGGTGATGAACACCGACCAGGGCTCGGCCTTCGGGTTCCCCAACCCGCTGATCGGGCTGATGGCGTTCTCGGTCGTCGTAGCGCTGGGCGTGCTGATCGCCGGCGGTGTGACGCTGCCGCGCTGGGTCCTGGGCGGCCTGGCCGGAGGATCGCTGCTCGGGGTGGTCTTCGTGCACTGGCTGGCGTTCCAGTCGATGTACCGCATCGGCGCGCTGTGCCCGTGGTGCCTGGTGGTGTGGACGGTGACCCTGGCGACGTTCGTGTGGACGGCGCTGCTCGCCGCACGCTCCGTGCCGTCGCTCTCGCGGGTCGGCGGGGCGCTGTGGTCGGTGCGCTACCTGATCCTGACGTTCTGGTACCTCGGCTTCGTCGTTGCCGCGCTCATCCGGTTCTGGGACTACTGGCGCACGCTGTTCTGACCCGACGTCTCGTCGAGCACGGCCCGGCCGGGTCGCGCGGCGGGGCGGCGTCGTAGGCTCACCGGGTTCGTGAGCGGGCCGGATGCGGTCGGCGAGAGTGCGAGTGACGATGAGGGGCTGAACCCGATGGTGGACGCGGTGTCGCGCGAGATGATCCTGCCCGCGCTGCGGCTCGACGTACCGTCGCGGCCGTCCGAGCAGCAGGTGACGGCCTTCGTCGAGGGCACGGCAGCCGAGTGGACGTCCAGCCCGCGAGAGTGGGTGACCCACCAGGTCACGCGCCTTGCCGTGGCCGCCGTCCTGCGCGCGCGGCTCGACCAGGCCTCGTCGCTGCCGACCGAGCGTCACCCGTTGCCGGGCGACCCGGAGCAGGTGACCCTGGCCCAGCTGGTCGCGGCCTTCCGGCCCCACGTCGGGCTGTCCGCCCAGGCCTTCCAGCTCGGCGTGGTCGAAGCCGTCAACGCCCACGTGCCGGCCGCCGTCGACCCGCTGCGCGAGGGCCTGCGCCGGCTCGGCGTCACCGGCCGCGACCCGCTGAAGGTCATCGCCCTCGGGCTGGACAAGGTGCCCGGTCGCGCCGCCGGTGCCTTCTGGGACGGCGTCAGGACGGCGCCCGCCCTCACCGCGCTCGTCGACGCGCTGGCCGGCTCGGCCAGCTCCGACCTCAGCGGCCTCGACCGCAGCCACCTCGCCCGCGCCGACGCGATCGTCCTCGGCGGCGGCAAGGCCACCGCGATCACGATCGGTACGGCGGGCAGCCGGTCACGAGACGGTCAGAGGGGCCGCCCGTGGCTGACGGTGCCGCTCGCGGTGGGTCGTGGCTCGCGCGGGGACGCGCGTGGCTCCGGACCGGGCGGCTCGGCCGGGGCAGGTGCCTCCGGGGTGGAGGTCGGGCTCCGGTCCTCCGGCTGGGTCGAGGTCTTCGAGGCCGCGCTGGACGCGGTCGGCTCCGCGATGGCGCAGATCGACTCGGGCGGCAAGCCCCGGCTCGGCAGCCGCGGCGGACGACCCGACCCGCTGGCCGAGGTGGTCGCCCAGCGCCTGGTCGCGGCCAAGGACCGCACCGTCGCCGACGTGTGTGCCTCGCTGCGCGACATCGACCTGCTCGCTCTCGAGATGTTCGACCACCAGGTCGTCGTCACTCCCGTCCGCGTGCCGGTGCCCGTCGTCGAGGACGACGCCTTCCTGCAGCTGTGGCTCCCCAGCTCGGCCCTGGCCGGCCCGCTCTTCACCGGCAGCCCCGACCTGTTCCTCGGTGACGGCTCCGACGTGCGCATGGCTGCAGGCCGCCCCGGCGGCAAGTCCGGTGGCAAGTCGGCCGGTGCGAAGTCAGGTGGTGGGAGACCCGGCGGCAAGCAGGGCGGCCGGCCCCCGGGTGGTCGCGGGCCGCAGGATGGCGCTCCCGGCACCCCGAGCGCTCCCGGTGAGGGCCGGCGCTCGCGTCGTGGCAAGGGCCGCGGCCCGCGTCGCGACGAGACCCCGCCGGACGTGCCGCCGACCGAGCAGCCCCCGACGGAGACGCCGTCTGCACCTCTCGACAGCGCTCCGGAGACGAGCGCCCCGGCCGGCCCGCCGAGCACCGACGCCTCCGAGGTTTCCCCGCCGCCCACGGCGCCGTCTGACGGGTCCTGATCAGCGCTTCGCCCGGTGAGGACATGCCGATGACCCCGCTGTGGTGGGCGGGGTGGCGGGGCTTGGTGTTCAGGGCTCGGAGTCGGGTGGGATCTGCGTGGTGATCGGCATGCGGCCGTGTCGTCGTGCGCGGGTGACGCGGAAGCGGGTGCCGGACGGGCTGGTCCAGTCGTAGACCCCGGGTTCGGGGCTGGTGTAGGTCCAGGGGGAGAAGGCCTTGGTGCGGTGGTGGCGCCGACACAGCAGCGCGAGGTTGGACGTGGTGGTCTTGCCACCGGTGGCGGGGTTGGTCTTGTCGTAGGGCTCGCGGTGGTCGATGTCGGTGTAGCGGGCGCGTCTGGTGCAGTGGGGGAAGACGCAGCACTGGTCGCGTAGCCGGACCTGTTCGGCGAGCTTGACGGTCGGGGTGTAGGCCTGGGTCGAGATCTCGGTGTTGAGGTCGATGACGGGTTTGATGGTCACGGTGTTGCCGACGGTCTCGCACCATGCCTTGATCTGCTCGATCAGAACGTCGTTGCAGCCGGGGTTGTCGATGCTGGCGTGGGGGCTGTCGGGGTCGAGGTGGGCGTAGATCGTCACCCCACGCCCACCACCGGACTCCACACCACCTTCGCCTCCGTCGTTCTGGAGGTCGAGGGCGAGTTGGCTGCGGGCCATGTCCCCGACTGCCATCGCCCGCCGTGCGTCGAGTGGTTCCTCACAGCCGAGGTCGCCGAGAGCCTTCGCACCGTTCTTGACGGCCTGTTCGAGGTCCAGGGCGTCCTCGAGAGCGAGGCTCCCCTCGACGGCGACGGTCCCGTCGGTGGAGGCGCCGTCGAGGTGGATGTCGAAGGACCGGTCCTCGGCGGCCTTCTTCGCGCGGCGCTCTGCTTCGGCGGGGTCGTAGAGGTCGATGCCCATGGTCACGGTGCGCTCGATCTGCGCGTAGGTGCAGGAGTGCAGGACGGGGGCGAGCATGGTGTCGATGTAGCGCGCTGCTTC
>NZ_JAPYPS010000018.1 GCF_029937575.1 Nocardioides sp. | reverse complement strand
GCCTTCGGCACCGCCTACGGGTCCACCGAGCGCGCCACGCCAGGGTCCGCCGCAGGTCGCAGCCCCGGCATCGACACGGGCCCAGCCTCAGGGGCCGCGAGCCGCCCAGCACCCGAGTGCGGTCCCGACGCCGGCCGACCCCGCGGGCGACGTACGACGCTTCATGACGGCCACCGACTTCCTGGACCGTCGCGACAGCGACCAGCAGCTCGGTCCGGCGACCTGGGGCTGGCGCGGACGCGTGCGCCGGTGGTCGGGCAACCTGATCAAGCCGCAGATGGGGCGCAAGGAGGAGACCTACGAGCACCACCGGGCGGCCATCCAGCGTGACTTCGACGGCCCGCGCACGATTGCCTTCATCAACCCCAAGGGCGGAGCCGCCAAGACGACCGGGGTGCTGGCTGCCGGCTACACGTTCGGGACGGTGCGTGGCGGTGGCGTCGTGGCCTGGGACAACAACGAGACCCGCGGGACGCTCGGCATCCGCGGCACCCGCAGCTCCCACCGCAACACCACGCGCGAGCTGCTGGAGGACCTCGGTCGATTCAAGGACGTCTACCAGTCGCGCATCGGCGACCTGGGGGCGTTCGTGCGCTCGCAGGGCGACGCGCACTTCGACGTCCTGGCCTCCGACGAGCGACCCGACGTCACCGGGACGATCCGGGCGGAGGACTTCAAGGAGGTCCACTCCCTGCTCGAGCGCTTCTACCGGATCATCCTGGTCGACACCGGCAACAACATGCGCGCCGAGAACTGGCTGGCCTCCGCCGAGGCGGCCGACCTGCTGGTCGTGACCAGCACGGTGCGCGAGGACACCGGCTACAGCGGGCTGTGGATGCTCGATGCCCTCCAGGACGCCGGACTGCAGGACCTCAAGCACAAGTGCGTCACCGTCCTGTCCGATCCGTCTCCCAAGGTCGACGACAAGCTGGCCGCCGACCTCGTCGCGGTCTACGAGCAGCGCACCCGCGGCGTCTACCGGGTGCCGTACGACCCGTCGCTCGTGGCCGGCTCGGTCGTCCCGTACGCCCAGCTGTCCGACCACACCCGGATGTCCTGGCTGGCAGCGTGCGCGGGGATGGCCTCAGCACTCTGATCCGTGGGATCGCCTGACCGGAGGTGCTTGACGGTGACCGCCGTCACTGACTGAATCACCGCCATGACGATCACAGTGATCCAGTGGGCCACCGGCGGAGTCGGCAGGGCCGCGATCGAAGGGGTGCTCAGCCACCCCGAGCTCGAGCTGGTCGGGTGCTGGGTGCACAGCGCCGACAAGGCGGGGCGCGACGTGGGGGAGATCCTGGGCCTGGCACCGATCGGGGTACGGGCGACCAGCAGCCTCGACGAGATCTGCGCCCTGGAGGCCGACTGCGTCGTCTATGCCCCACTCGTGCCCGACGAGAACGAGGTCGCCGCCCTGCTGCGCTCCGGCAAGGACGTGGTGACGCCGGTCGGGTGGATCTATCCCAACCCGGCCGCCACCACCGCACTCGTGGACGCATGCACGGCGGGCAGCAGCACGCTCCACGGGACCGGCATCCACCCCGGCGGGATCACCGAGCGCTTCCCGCTGATGGTCTCGGCGGTCAGCGCGCGGGTCACCCATGTGCGCTCTGAGGAGTTCTCCGACATTCGCACCTACGGGGCGCCGGACGTGATCGAGCACGTGATGGGCTTCGGCAAGACGCCCGAGGAGTCGCTCGCGAGCCCGATGGCCTCCCTGCTGGGCGGCGGGTTCCGGTCGTCGGTGCGGATGATCGTGGCCGAGATGGGCTTCGCCGCCGACCCGAAGATCGAGACCCTGCAGGAGGTCGCGGTCGCCACCGCGCCGATCGACTCCCCGATGGGCGTGATCGAGCCTGGCCTCGTCGCCGCTCGACGCTTCCACTGGCGCGCGCTGGTGGACGGCGTACCCGTCGTCACTGCGAGCGTGAACTGGTTGATGGGCGAGGAGCACCTGGACCCCGACTGGAGCTTCGGGGAGGCGGGGGAGCGCTTCGAGGTCGAGGTCACCGGCGACCCGTCGGTCACGCTGACCTTCAAGGGGCTGCAGCCGGACACGATCGAGGAGGTGCTCGTGCGCAACCCGGGCGTCGTGTCGACGGCCAACCACTGCGTCAACGCGATCCCCTACGTCGTGGCGGCCGGGCCCGGCATCAAGACCTACCTCGACCTGCCGCTCATCGCGGGCCGCGCGGCGCCCGAGGTGGGCGCAGCGATCTCCGGCGACCGGTGAGGGTCGGGTGCCCGCGCACGGTCAGGGGACCGCTGTGAGGCACACGCTCCCTGCGGGCGGGAGCTGTTGGAGGATCGGCGGGAACAACGGCGACAGCTGACGCGCTGGGCCAGGTATGCGAGCAGTCGTCTACTCCGAAGTCGGTCCGTCCTCCGTGCTGCGTCTCGTCGAGCGTCCCGAGCCCCAGCCGGGGCCGGGCGAGGTCCTGGTGCGGATCGTGCGCGCCGGGGTGAACCCGACGGACTGGAAGTTCCGCGTGGGCGGCATGGGTCCGCTGCAGTACGACGAGGTCTCGCCCGGTCAGGACGGAGCCGGCGTCGTCGAGGCCGTGGGCGCGGGCGTGACGCACGTCGCCACCGGCGACCGGGTGTGGCTGGTGCTGGCCCAGCACGGCAGAGCCCTCGGTACGGCGACCGAGCTCACGGTGCAGCCAGGTGAGCTCGTCGTGAAGCTGCCCGAGGAGGCGTCGTACGACCTCGGTGCCTCGTTGGGCGTGCCCGCCGTCACCGCCCACCGTGCGCTCACGTCGGGCGAGGCGACCAGTCGGCTCGGACCCGACGCCCTCGCGGGGCAGACGGTCCTGGTGGCCGGGGGCGCCGGGGCCGTGGGCAACTCGGCGATCCAGCTCGCGGCGTGGTCGGGCGCGACGGTGATCACCACGGTCAGCAGCCCCGAGAAGGCAGCGCTGGCGCGTGCGGCCGGTGCCCATCACGTCATCGACTACCGCACCGAGGACGTCGCCGCCCGCATCGCCGAGATCACGGCCGAAGGCGTCGACCTGGTCGTGGAGGTCGCGCCCGCCGACAACCTGGGACTCGACCTGGAGGTCGTCCGCAACCGGGGCACGATCGCGTTCTACGCCAACAACGGCGGCGACGAGGCGACGCTCCCGGTCCGCCCGAGCTTCGCCAAGAACGTCCGGATTCAGGGGCTGCTGCTCTACACCCTGGGCGCCGACCTGCTCGCGGCGGCGACCGAGGACGTCACCGCCGCCGTGGCTGCGGGCGCCCTGCGCGTCGGCGAGGACGTCGGTCTTACGCTCCACCACTACGACCTGGCCGAGACCGCGGCCGCCCACGACGCCGTCGAGTCCGGTGCTGTCGGCAAGGTCCTGCTCGACCTCTCCTGACGCCGACCCGTCACACATGGCGGACGGGTCAGCGCAGATCGCACCGACCCGTCACACATGGCGGACGGGTCAGCGTGGATCGAGGGGTGAGACGGCGGACGGCCGGTGCGCGTACGGCGGCCGTGGCGCTGCTAGTCTCACGCTCGATCGACATCCTTTAACGAGCCGTCCTGTGAGGCGGAGAAGGAGGTCAGGCAGCACTCGTGTGTGCCCAGCCAGCCCCCGACCAGGCACCTGACGACCCGTCAGCGGCCGCGGCCCCGCCGCATCGCGTAGTCCTCGACGCCCGTGACATCACCCGGGCCCTGACCCGCATCTCGCACGAGATCCTCGAGCGCAACAAGGGCGCCGGCGACCTCGTGCTCCTCGGCATCCCCAGTCGCGGCGTGCCCCTGGCGCGGCGGATCGCGGCCCGGATCAAGGAGGTCGAGGGCGTGGACGTCCCGACCGGGTCCCTCGACGTCACGATGTACCGCGACGACCTGCGCAAGCACCCCGCTCGGGGACCGCAGCCGACCGCCGTACCCCCCGGCGGGATCGACGACAAGACCGTCGTCCTGGTCGACGACGTGCTCTACTCCGGCCGTACCGTCCGCGCCGCCCTCGACGCGATGAACGACATCGGTCGACCGGCCGTCGTCCGGCTCGCCGTCCTGGTCGACCGTGGACACCGCGAGCTGCCGATCCGCGCCGACCATGTCGGCAAGAACCTGCCCAGCGCCCGCACCGAGCGGGTGATGGTGCGCCTGGCCGACCTCGACGACGTCGAGGGCGTGTGGATCGCGGGCTCTGCCCCTGACACCCCTGACACCCCTGGCGCGGCCGGCGCCTCCGGCGAGGCCGGGACGGGGGCCACCGCATGAAGAAGCACCTGCTCTCGATCGACGACGTCTCCGCCGACGACGTCGCCACCCTCTTCGAGACCGCCGCGGAGATGCACGACGTGCAGCGTCGCCAGGTCAAGAAGCTGCCCGCGCTGCGCGGTCGCACCGTGATCAACCTCTTCTTCGAGGACTCCACCCGCACCCGGTCGAGCTTCGAGATCGCCGGCAAGTGGCTCTCGGCCGACACGATCAACATCACCGGCAAGGGCAGCTCGGCATCCAAGGGCGAGAGCCTGCGCGACACCGTGCTGACCATCGCCGCGATGGGCGTCGACGCCCTGGTGATGCGTCACGCCGCCAGCGGGTCGGCCCTCCAGGTCAGCCAGTGGGTCGACGCCGCGGTGATCAACGCGGGCGACGGCACGCACGAGCACCCCTCCCAGGCGCTGCTCGACGCCTACACGCTCCAGCGGCGCTTCGGCACCGACGGTCGCCTCGGCAGCCTCGAGGGGCGCCACGTCGTGCTGGTCGGAGACCTCACCCACAGCCGGGTCTTCCGCAGCAACGTGCTGTGCCTGACCAAGCTGGGCGCCCAGGTGAGCGTGGTCGCTCCGCCGACCCTGATGCCGAGCGGCGTCGAGCCCTGGTCGAAGGAGCTCGGCTTCGCGACGTCCTACGACCTCGACGAGGTGCTGCCCACGGCCGACGCGGTGATGATGCTGCGCGTCCAGCGCGAGCGGATGAGCGGCGGATACTTCCCCAGCGCGCGGGAGTACACCGTCGGCTACGGCCTGACCCGCGATCGCCTGGCCACCCTCGGGCCCGACGTGCCGATCTGCCACCCCGGGCCGATGAACCGTGGCCTCGAGATCGCCGCCGACGCCGCCGACGCGGCCCAGTCGCTGGTGCTCGACCAGGTCTCGGCCGGGCTCGCCGTCCGGATGTCGATCCTCTACCACCTGCTCGCCGGGGAGGGCTCCACCTCATGACCGACCAGATCCTCGTCAAGGGCGCCTCGCTGCTCGGCGCCGCCTCCTCCGACCTGCTCATCAGCGACGGTGTGATCGCTGAGATCGGCTCGGTCTCGGCGCCGCAGGCCCGCGTCATCGAGGCCGACGGTCTCGTGGCGCTGCCGGGCCTCGTCGACCTGCACACCCACCTGCGCGAGCCGGGCCGCGAGGACGCCGAGACCATCCTCACCGGATCGCAGGCCGCCGCGGTCGGCGGCTTCACCGCCGTGCTCGCGATGGCCAACACCAGCCCCGTCACCGACACCGCCGAGGCCGCCGAGCGCGTCCACGACCTGGGTCGTACGGCGGGCCTGGTCGACGTCCAGCCGGTCGGCGCCGTGACGCGCGGCCTGGGCGGCCAGGAGCTCGCCGAGCTCGGCCTGATGGCGCGCTCGCGCGCCGGCGTGAAGGTCTTCTCCGACGACGGTCGCTGCGTGGCCGACGCCCGCGTGATGCGCCGCGCGCTGGAGTACGTCAAGGGGTTCGGCGGCGTGGTGAGCCAGCACGCGCAGGACCCCGACCTGGCCGGCGCCACCTCCTGCTGCCACGAGGGCGAGCTGTCCGGACGTCTCGGTCTGCCCGGCTGGCCCGGGGTCGCCGAGGAGGTCATCGTCGCCCGCGACGTGATGCTCGCGCGTCATACCGGCAGCCGGGTGCACGTCGCGCACGCCTCCACGGCCGGCACCGTCGAGGTGCTGCGCTGGGCCAAGGGACTGGGCATCGAGGTCACCGCCGAGGTCACGCCGCACCACCTGCTGCTCACCACCGACCTCCTGTCGGGCTACGACCCGACCTACAAGGTCAACCCGCCGCTGCGCCCCCAGGAGGACGTCGAGGCGCTGCGCACCGCGCTGGCCGACGGCACGATCGACGCCGTCGCCACCGACCACGCCCCGCACGCGCGCCACGACAAGGAGCACGCCTTCGTCGACGCGGCCTTCGGGATGCTCGGCCTGGAGACGGCACTCCCCGTCGTGGCCACCGTGATGGTCGAGTCGGGCCTGCTCGACTGGGCCGGGGTCGCCCGTGTCATGTCGGCCAACCCCGCCCGCATCGCCGGCCTGGGTCAGCACGGCCACGACATCGCCGTGGGCAGCCCGGCCAACCTCACGCTCGTCGATCCTGCCGCGACCGTCACCGTCGATCGCGACGACTCGGTCTCGCTCTCACGCAACAACCCCTGGCACGGGCGCACGCTCGGTGCCGCCGTGCACGCGACGCTGCTGCGCGGCGTCCCCACCGTCCTCGAAGGGAAGCTGGTCTGAATGCCCGAGCCCACCACCGCCACACACACGCCGGCGCTCCTGGTCCTCGAGGACGGGCGCGCCTTCCACGGGGACGCCTACGGCGCCTCGGGGGAGACCTTCGGTGAGGCGGTCTTCAACACCGGAATGACCGGCTACCAGGAGACGCTCACCGATCCGTCGTACCACCGCCAGGTCGTCGTGATGACCGCCCCGCACATCGGCAACACCGGGGTCAACGACGCCGACGCGGAGTCGTCGCGGATCTGGGTCTCCGGGTACGTCGTGCGCGACCCCGCCCGGGTCCCCAGCAACTGGCGCTCCCAGCGCTCGCTGGACGACGAGCTGGTGGCCCAGGGCGTCGTGGGCATCTCCGGGATCGACACCCGGGCGCTCACCCGCCACCTGCGCGAGCGCGGCGCGATGCGCGTCGGGATCTCCTCGACCGAGACCGACCCCGCCGCGCTGCTCGAGCGGGTCCTGGCCTCCGGCGAGATGGTCGGCACGGAGCTGAGCACCGAGGTCTCCACCGACGAGACGTACGTCGTGCCCGCGCACGGTGGTGAATGGGGGGAGAAGCGCTTCACCGTCGCCGCGCTCGACCTCGGCATCAAGGCGATGACGCCCTACCGGATGGCCGAGCGCGGCATCGAGGTCCACGTGCTGCCGGCGAGCGCCACGATCGAGGACGTCCTCGCCGTGGGCGACGACGGGCCCGACGGCCTGTTCTACTCCAACGGGCCGGGCGACCCGGCCGCGACGACCGACCAGATCGGTCTCCTCCAGGCAGCGCTGGAGCGCGAGATCCCCTACTTCGGAATCTGCTTCGGCAACCAGCTCTTCGGCCGGGCGCTCGGCCTCGGGACCTACAAGCTGAAGTACGGCCACCGTGGGATCAACCAGCCGGTGATGGACCGGACCACCGGCACGGTCGAGGTCACCTCGCACAACCACGGGTTCGCCGTCCAGTGGCCGGAGGGAGTACCGCTCGCCGAGTCGGTCTCCACGCCGTACGGGACCGCCAGCGTCAGCCACGTCTGCCTCAACGACGACGTCGTCGAGGGCCTCGAGCTGCGCGACCCCGAGACCGACGCCCTGGTGTCGTTCTCGGTGCAGTACCACCCCGAGGCCGCCGCCGGACCCCACGACGCGGCGTACCTCTTCGACCGGTTCGTGGACCTGCTCAACGATCGCAAGGAGGCCTGACATGCCCAAGCGCACCGACATCAAGAGCGTCATGGTGATCGGCTCCGGCCCGATCGTCATCGGCCAGGCCTGCGAGTTCGACTACTCCGGCACCCAGGCGTGCCGGGTGCTCAAGGAGGAGGGCCTGCGGGTCATCCTGGTCAACTCCAACCCGGCCACGATCATGACCGACCCGGAGTTCGCCGACGCGACCTACGTCGAGCCGATCCTGCCGGAGTACGTCGAGATGATCATCGCCAAGGAGCGCCCCGACGCGCTGCTGGCGACCCTCGGTGGGCAGACCGCGCTCAACGCTGCGATGGCGCTGGCCGAACAGGGTGTCCTGGAGAAGTACGGCGTGGAGCTGATCGGCGCCTCCATCGAGGCCATCGACCGCGGTGAGAACCGCCAGGTCTTCAAGAAGATCGTCGAGGAGCTCGGCGGCGAGTGCGCCAAGAGCGCCATCTGCCACTCGATGCAGGACTGCCTCGACGGCGTCGAGGAGCTCGGCTACCCCGTCGTCGTCCGGCCCAGCTTCACCATGGGCGGCACCGGCTCCGGGATGGCCTACGACGAGACCGACCTGCGCCGCATCGCCGGCGCCGGCCTGGCCGCCAGCCCGACCACCGAGGTCCTCCTGGAGGAGTCGATCCTCGGCTGGAAGGAGTACGAGCTGGAGGTGATGCGTGACACCGCCGACAACGTGGTGATCGTCTGCTCCATCGAGAACGTCGACCCGATGGGCGTGCACACCGGCGACTCGATCACCGTCGCCCCCGCGATGACGCTGACCGACCGCGAGTACCAGGACATGCGCGACCTGGCGATCGGCATCATCCGCTCGGTCGGCGTCGACACCGGCGGCTGCAACATCCAGTACGCCGTCAACCCGGCCGACGGACGCCTGATCGTGATCGAGATGAACCCCCGCGTCTCCCGCTCGAGCGCGCTGGCCTCCAAGGCGACCGGCTTCCCGATCGCCAAGATCGCCGCCAAGGTCGCGATCGGCTACACCCTCGACGAGATCCCCAACGACATCACCACCCGCGACGACGGGCAGAGCACCCCGGCGGCCTTCGAGCCCACGCTGGACTACGTGGTGGTGAAGATCCCGCGCTTCGCCTTCGAGAAGTTCCCGGCCGCGGACCCGACGCTGACCACGCACATGAAGTCGGTCGGCGAGGCGATGGCGATCGGGCGCAACTTCACCGAGGCCCTGCAGAAGGCGCTGCGCTCGCTGGAGAGCAAGGACGCCGTCTTCGACTGGCACCAGGAGTGGGTCGAGCTCGACAAGGCCGCCCTGCTCGAGGCCGTCAGCACCCCGCACGACGGCCGCCTCAAGAAGGTGATGGACGCCCTGCGCGCGGGTGCCACGCCCGAGGAGGTCTTCGAGGCGACCAAGATCGACCCGTGGTTCGTCGACCAGCTGCTGCTGATCAACGAGATCGCCGCCGAGGTCACCGCGGCGCCCGAGCTCACGCCGTCCATCCTGCGCCGCGCCAAGCGGCACGGCTTCTCCGACGCCCAGATCGGCAAGATCCGCGGGATGAGCGCCGACGTGGTGCGCGGGGTGCGCCACGCCCTCGGCATCCGGCCGGTCTACAAGACGGTAGACACCTGTGCGGCAGAGTTCGCCGCCGCCACGCCGTACCACTACAGCTCCTACGACGAGGAGAGCGAGGTCGTGCCGCGTGAGCGGCCCGCGGTGATCATCCTCGGCTCCGGACCCAACCGGATCGGTCAGGGCATCGAGTTCGACTACTCGTGCGTGCACGCCTCGCTGGCGCTGAGCGACCCCGACCTGCCCGGCGGCGGCTACGACACCATCATGGTCAACTGCAACCCGGAGACGGTCTCGACCGACTACGACACCTCCGACCGGCTCTACTTCGAGCCCCTCACGCTCGAGGACGTGCTGGAGATCGTGCACGCCGAGAGCCTCGCCGGGCCGATCGCCGGCGTCATCTGCCAGCTCGGCGGGCAGACGCCGCTGGGCCTCGCCCAGGGTCTGGCCGCCAACGGGGTCACCATCGTCGGCACCTCGCCCGACGCGATCGACCTCGCCGAGGAGCGCGGCGCCTTCGGGCGCGTGCTCGCCGAGGCCGGGCTCGTGGCGCCCAAGCACGGCACCGCCACGTCGTACCCCGAGGCGCAGCGGATCGTCGCCGAGATCGGCTACCCGGTCCTGGTGCGCCCCAGCTACGTGCTGGGCGGTCGCGGCATGGAGATCGTGTACGGCGACGAGTCGCTGCAGGCCTACCTCGAGCGCTACGTCGCCGCCGGACTGATCAGCCCGGCCGCGCCCGTGCTGGTCGACCGGTTCGTCGACGACGCCGTCGAGGTCGACGTCGATGCCATCTTCGACGGCGAGGAGCTCTTCCTCGGCGGCGTGATGGAGCACATCGAGGAGGCCGGGATCCACTCCGGCGACTCGTCCTGCGCGCTGCCGCCGATCACGCTCGGGGCCCGTGAGATCGACCGGATCCGCGTCGCCACCGAGGCGATCGCCCGCGGCGTGGGCGTTCGCGGCCTGATCAACATCCAGTTCGCCCTCGGCTCCGACATCCTCTACGTCCTGGAGGCCAACCCGCGTGCCTCGCGCACCGTGCCGTTCGTCTCCAAGGCCACCGGGACCCCGCTGGCCAAGGCGGCGGCCCGCGTGATGCTCGGCGAGTCGATCGCCGAGGTCCGCGCCGCCGGGTTGCTGCCGGCCACGGGCGACGGCGGGATGCTGCCCTCCGACCAACCGATCGCGGTGAAGGAGGCGGTGATGCCGTTCAACCGGTTCCGCACCGCCGACGGGTCCCAGGTCGACACCATCCTGGGGCCGGAGATGAAGTCGACCGGCGAGGTGATGGGCTTCGACCGCGACTTCGGCACGGCCTTCTCCAAGTCCCAGGCGGCCGCGTTCGGCCCGCTGCCGACCTCCGGCAAGATCTTCGTCTCGATGGCCAACCGCGACAAGCGTTCGATGATCTTCCCGGTCAAGGTGCTCGCCGACCTCGGCTTCGAGATCCTCGCCACCCAGGGCACCGCGGAGGTGCTGCGGCGCAACGGGATGGCCTGCACGGTCGTGCGCAAGCACTTCGAAGGACCGGGCCCGGCGGGGGAGAAGACCACCGTCCAGCTCATCCACGACGGCGAGATCCAGCTGATCGTCAACACGCCGTACGGCGCGGGCAACGGCCAGGCGCGACTCGACGGCTACGAGATCCGCACCGCCGCGGTGATGGCCAACGTCCCGTGCATCACCACGGTCCAGGGCCTCGGCGCCGCCGTGCAGGGGATCGAGGCGAGACGCCGCGGCGACGTGGGGGTCCGTAGCCTGCAGGACTGGGTGACGATCACGCGGGCCTCGACCCAGGCCCAGCAGGCGGGGACGGCCGTCGACTGATGGTCCTCTACCGGCGGCTCTTCGAGCACGGCTTCACCCGGGTCGACCCGGAGCGTGCCCATCACCTGGGGTTTCGCGCCGTACGCTCCGCGGCGCCGGTGCTCCGCGGTCTCGATCGGGTGCCCGGCCGGGGCCGCGGCGGCGAGCCCCAGCCGGTGACGGCGATGGGCCTGACCTTTCCGCACGCGCTCGGGCTGGCGGCCGGCTTCGACAAGAACGCCGTCGGCATCGACGCCCTCGGCGCGCTCGGGTTCGGCCACGTCGAGATCGGGACCGTGACGGGGCAGCCGCAGCCCGGCAACCCCAAGCCGCGGCTCTTCCGCCTGGTGGCGGACCGGGCGATCGTCAACCGGATGGGGTTCAACAACGAGGGAGCCGCAGCCGTCGCCCAACGTCTGGCCGCGCGGCACGCTCGGCGTGCGGCGGGAGCCGGTGGACCTGTCCTCGGCGTCAACATCGGCAAGACCAAGGTCGTGCCGGAGGACGACGAGCGGGCCGTCCTCGACGACTACGGGCTCAGCACCCGGCTGCTCGCGCCGTGGGCCGACTACCTGGTCGTCAACGTCAGCTCGCCCAACACGCCGGGGCTGCGCAGCCTGCAGTCGGTCGAGCGGCTCCAACCCCTCCTCGAGCACGTACGGCGGGTCGCCGACGGCGTCACCACCACGCGCGTCCCGCTGCTGGTCAAGTTCGCCCCCGACCTGGCCGACGAGGACGTGCTCGCGGTCGCCGACCTCGCGCTCACCATCGGCCTGGACGGGATCATCGCCACCAACACCACGATCAGTCGAGACGGCTTGCGCAGCCACCCGGCCGAGGTCGAGGAGATCGGTGCCGGAGGCCTGTCGGGCCGGCCCCTGGCCGAGCGGGCCGATCGCGTGCTCCGACTGCTCCGCGGCCGCGTCGGGCCCGATCTGACCCTCGTCGGGGTGGGTGGCATCACCACCGTCGAGGATGCGCGAGGCAGGCTGGAGGCCGGCGCCGACCTGCTCCAGGGCTACACGGCGTTCATCTACGAGGGGCCGTCGTGGCCCCGCACCATCGTGAAGGGACTGGTCTGATGGGTTGCGAGAGGTCGGTCGCGAGCTCGGAGGTGGCGCGGTGACGTTCGGCGACTACCAGATCGAGCTCTACCTGGGCGCGCTCGGCGGCAACCTGCCCCAGCACCCGTTCACCTACGCCGAGCTCGAGGCCGACGCCCTGGCGGCGTTGCCGCCCGAGCTGCGCACCTACGTGGCCGGCGGCAGCGGCACGGAGTCGACCCAGCGCGCCAACGCGACGGCGTTCGACCGGTGGGCACTCGTGCCTCGGATGCTGCGCGCCTCCGTCGAGCGCGACCTCTCGGTCGAGCTCTTCGGCACCACGGTGCCCAGCCCCCTGATGATGGCGCCGGTGGGGGTGCTCGGCCTGGTCACGCCGGACCAGCACGGGGACGTCCACGGGGCCGAGGTGTCGGCCGCCACCGGTGTGCCCTTCATCGGCTCGACGCTGATGAGCGACCCGCTCGAGGACGTAGCCGCGGCTCGCGGCGACGCGCCGCTGTGGTTCCAACTCTACACGCCGAAGAACCGCGAGCTCGCCGCCAGCCTGGTCTCGCGGGCCGAGGAGGCCGGGTACGACGCCATCGTGGTCACCCTCGACACCTGGGTGCCGGGCTGGCGCCCGCGTGACCTGGCGAGCGGCAACTTCCCGCAGCTGCGCGGCAAGGCGTTGGCCAACTACACCTCCGACCCGGTCTTCGCCGAGATGACCGGGCCGGACCCGGACCTCGGCACGACCGTGATGACGTGGGTCGGCACGTTCGGCAACCCCCTGTCGTGGGACGACCTGGCGTGGCTCCGGTCGCTGACCGACCTGCCCCTGGTCCTCAAGGGGATCTGTCACCCCGACGACGCCCGGCGCGCGCTCGACGAGGGTGTCGACGGCATCTACGTCTCCAACCACGGCGGTCGCCAGGCCAACGGCGGCGGCGCGGCGATCGACTGGCTACCCGGCGTGGTCGAGGCGGTGCGCGCCCACCCCGACAGGAGCGAGGCTCCGGTCGTCTTCGACTCCGGTGTCCGCACCGGCGCCGACGTCGTCAAGGCGCTCGCCCTCGGCGCGACCACCGTGGCGATCGGGCGCCCCTACGTCTACGGACTGGCGCTGGGCGGGGTCCCCGGAGCCACGCACGTGCTGCGCTCCCTGCAGGCCGAGACCGACCTGATCATGGCCGTCGACGGCTACCCACGGCGCTGCGACCTCACGTCCGACGCTCTGGTGGAGGTGCCGTAATGGGTTTCGATAGGCCGGTCGCGAGCTCCTGCGTCGCTCGCGCGGCTACTCAACCTCCCGGCGTGATCCACTCCCTCGTCGGCTCGGAGGTGGCACCGTGAACTTCGGCGCGCGCTTCCGCGCCGCGTTGGACGCGCGTGGTCCCTTCTGCGTCGGGATCGACCCGCACGCCGCCCTGCTGCACGACTGGGGCCTGACCGACGACGTGGCAGGCCTGGAGCGCTTCGCGCTCAGCGTCGTCGACGCCGTCGCCCCCCTGTGCTCGGTCGTCAAGCCGCAGTCGGCCTTCTACGAACGGTTCGGCTCGCGCGGCGTCGCGGTGCTCGAGCAGGTCATCGAGGCCTCGCGCGCGGCCGGGGCGCTGGTCCTGCTCGACGTGAAGCGCGGCGACATCGGCTCGACCTCGCAGGCCTACGCCGACGCCTACCTCGATCCCGCCAGCCCGCTGGCCGCCGACGCGATCACGGTCAGCCCCTACCTCGGGTTCGGGTCGCTCTCGCCCTTCGTCGACGCCGCGCGACGCCACGACGCCGGGCTCTTCGTGCTGGCGCTGACCTCCAACAAGGAGGGGCCCGAGGTGCAGCACGCCTCGGTCGCGCCCGACCAGAGCGTGGGGGAGCGGATGCTGGAGCACCTGCGCGCGCTCAACGACGACGCCACCCCGCTCGGCTCGTTCGGCGCCGTGGTCGGTGCCACCATCGACGACAGGATCGACGAGCGGACCGTCTCCTTCGGCTTCAACGGACCGATCCTGGCCCCCGGCTTCGGGGCCCAGGGTGGCACGGCCGCCGACATCCGGCGGATCTTCGGTGCGGCGGCCGGCAACGTCACCGCCAGCTCCTCGCGCGAGGTGCTGCGCGCCGGCCCCGGCGCGGTCGCCATGCGGGACGCCGTACGACGTGCCAACGACGCGTTGGTCGGCCTCGGGTGAGCGCAGGCAGCGGCAGGGGCCGCCGACGTCGCAGGGGGTGGACCGCGGCTGTCCTCACGGTGGTGCTGGGCGTGGGTCTCGCCGGCTGCGGTGACGACGATCCCTTCGCCCGATACTGCGACGAGGTCGCCGACCAGCAGCGGCCCTTGACCGAGGCAGCCGCGGCGGGACCCACGCGAGGACTGCTCCAGGCGTTGCCGAGCTTCCGGGCGCTGCAGGAGAAGTCGCCCGACGACATCGCCGACGAGTGGGCGGTGGTGGTCCAGCGGCTCACCGTGCTCGACGACGCCCTCGAGGCGGCGGACGTCGACGCGACGACGTACGACCCGGCCCAGCCCCTCGAGGATCTGTCGGGCGAGGACGCGGCCGCGATCAGGGCGGCCGCCTCGGGCCTGGTCACGGAAGCGATGCGCACTGCGCTGGACGCGGTGCAGCAGCAGTCCCGCGATGTCTGCAAGACGCCCTTGAGCCTGTGACGGCGGCTTCGACCCGGCGGGAGCAGACCGGCGTTGCCGCGTGCTGCGTCATCTGACTAGATTGGCCTCTCAGCGGCACGCTCCCGCCGCCTGGACCGATGCAGTCAGATACGAAGGACCCCACGTGGCTTTGCCCCCGCTGACCCCCGAACAGCGCCAGGCGGCGTTGCAGAAGGCTGCGGCCTCCCGACGCGAGCGGGCCGAGGTGAAGAACCGGCTCAAGAACTCCGGGGCCTCCATCAGCGACGTGATCGCCGAGGGCCAGGCCAACGAGGTCATCGGCAAGATGCGCGTGGTCGACCTGCTCCAGTCGCTGCCCGGGCTCGGCAAGGTCCGCGCCCGGCAGGTCATGGAGCGGCTGGGCATCGCCGAGTCGCGGCGTGTGCGTGGCCTGGGCACCAAGCAGATCGCCGCGCTCGAGCGCGAGTTCGCGCCCGACAACTCGTGACCCACGACCCCGGCCGGCCCGTGGGGGAGCAGAGCGGCTTTCGCCGACTGGTCGTCCTCGCCGGACCCACCGCGGTCGGCAAGGGCACGGTGGCGACCGCCGTGCGCGAGCGGCACCCCGAGGTCTGGCTCTCCGTCTCCGCGACGACGCGTGCGCCTCGTCCCGGCGAGGTCGACGGCGTGCACTACCACTTCGTCGACGACGCGACCTTCGACGCGATGATCGCCGACGGTGACCTCCTCGAGTGGGCCGTGGTCCACCGAGCGGCCCGCTACGGCACGCCCCGGGGACCGGTCGAGGAGTCCCTGGCGGCCGGACGACCCTCGATGCTGGAGATCGACCTCCAGGGCGCCCGCCAGGTGCGCGCCACCATGCCCGAGGCCGTCTTCGTCTTCCTCAAGCCCCCGTCGTGGGACGAGCTCGTCCGCAGGCTGGTCGGGCGTGGCACCGAGACCGACGCCGAGCGCGAGCGCCGTCTCGACACCGCACGCGAGGAGCTGGCGGCCGAGAGCGAGTTCGACGTGACGATCGTCAACCACGAAGTTCACGATGCAGCCGACGAGTTGGTAGCCTTGATGACGGGCTCCGGTCATCCCGGCGTCCCGCCCCATCCGTGAACCCACTCGGGTCCGGACGAATCATTCAACGAACCAGTGAGGCTGACGCGTGTCTGCGCCCAACATTGCCGCCGAAGGCGTGACCAACCCGTCGATCGACGACCTGCTCACCAAGACCGACAGCAAGTACAAGCTGGTGCTCTACAGCGCCAAGCGTGCGCGCCAGATCAACGCCTACTACTCCCAGTTGGGTGAGGGCCTGCTCGAGTACGTCGGCCCGCTGGTCGACACGCACGTCCAGGAGAAGCCCCTCTCCATCGCGCTGCGAGAGATCAACGACGACAAGCTGACCTGCGAGGACGTCGACCCGGCCGAGCTCGCCGCCGAGGAGGCCGCTGCCAAGCAGGCCGCCCTCGACGCCGCTGCCAACGTGGCCGAGTGACACGAGTTCTCAGCTGAGCATCGACAGCACCACGGCCGGGTCCCCCACGGGGGCCCGGCCTTCGGTCGTCCTAGGGGTCGCCGGCGGCATCGCGGCCTACAAGGCCTGCGAGCTGCTCCGGCGGTTGAGCGAGTCCGGCCACGACGTGACCGTCGTGCCCACGGCCTCCGCCCTCGAGTTCGTCGGGGCCCCGACCTGGTCGGCTCTGTCGGGCAAGCCGGTGGCGGCCGACGTGTGGACCTCGGTCCACGAGGTGCCCCACGTCCGGATCGGGCAGGGCGCCGACCTCGTGGTCGTGGCCCCCGCGACCGCCGACCTGATGGCCAAGGCCGCCCACGGCCTGGCCGACGACCTGCTGACCAACACGTTGCTCACCGCGCGCTGCCCGGTGGTCTTCGCCCCGGCGATGCACACCGAGATGTGGGAGCACGCCGCCACCCGCGCCAACGTCGCCACCCTGCGCTCGCGCGGGGCCGTCGTCATCGAGCCCGACGAGGGCCGGCTGACCGGCAAGGACACCGGCAAGGGTCGGCTCCCCGACCCGGAGGCGCTCTTCGAGGCCTGCACGGAGATCCTCGCCCGCGGGCGGGTGGGGGACGCAGACTCGTCGGAGTCCTCGATGCCCGACCTCGCCGGACGCCACGTGGTCGTCTCCGCCGGAGGCACCCGCGAGTACCTCGACCCGGTGCGCTTCCTCGGCAATCGGTCCTCCGGCCTGCAGGGCTACGCCCTTGCCCGGACCGCGGCCGCCCGTGGCGCCGAGGTGACGCTCGTGGCCGCCAACGTCAGCCTCCCGACGCCGGCCGGCGTGCGCCTGGTGCGGGTCGAGACGACCGCCGAGCTCCGCGGCGCGGTGGTCGAGGCCACGGCGTCGGCCGACGCCGTGGTGATGGCCGCAGCCCCCGCCGACTTCCGTCCGACGCAGGTCAGCGACGCGAAGATCAAGAAGGCGGCCGACGGATCGGCTCCGACGATCACCCTCATCCAGAACGACGACATCCTGCGCGAGATCTCCACGACCCGCGCCAGAGCCGGCAGCGTCATCGTCGGCTTCGCCGCCGAGACGGGCGACGACACCGGATCGGTCCTGGACCTGGCGCGTGCCAAGCTCGCCCGCAAGGGCTGCGACCTGCTGGTGGTCAACGATGTCAGCGGGGGAGCGGTCTTCGGCAGTCCCGACAACGAGGCCGTCGTGCTCGGCGCCGACGGCGCGCACACCGACGTACCTCTCGGATCGAAGTCGGCCCTGGCGCACGTGATCTGGGACGAGGTGGCGCGCCGTCTGGTCTGAGGCGTCGGCCGACGGGACGAGGCACGCGAGGATTCGGTGCCTGAGACGCCGATCTTGCATGCTGGGACCCGCCTAGACTGATCCGCCCAGGGCAACGGCGCCTGGCGGGGCCAGCGCGGCCGACCGGAACGTCATCTGCACTGCTGGGACACCCCAGTTCGATCGAGAGCGAGAACCACTGTGGCTGGACGCCTCTTCACCTCGGAGTCCGTGACCGAGGGTCACCCGGACAAGATCGCCGACCGGATCAGCGACACGATCCTCGACTACCTGATGGAGCACGACTCCGACAAGGAGAACCTCCGCGTCGCCGTCGAGACCCTCCTGACGACCGGCCTCGTCGTCGTCGCGGGTGAGGTGCGCACCAACGCCTACGCCCCGATGGCCGACCTGGTCCGTGCCGCGATCCTCGACATCGGCTACGACTCCTCCGAGAAGGGCTTCGACGGCACCACGTGTGGCGTGCAGGTCGCCATCGGCGGGCAGTCGGTCGACATCGCCGCCGGCGTCGACCAGGGTCTCGAGGCGCGCCTGGAGTCCTCGGTCGACGAGCTCGACGCCCGCGGTGCCGGCGACCAGGGGCTGATGTTCGGCTACGCCTGTGACGACACCGACGTGCTCATGCCGCTGCCCATCGTGATGGCGCAGCGCCTGTCGGAGAAGCTCACCGAGGTTCGCAAGAACGGCACCATGGCCAACCTGCGTCCCGACGGCAAGACCCAGGTGACCATCGAGTACGACGAGGACGACGTGCCCGTGCGCGTCGACACCGTCGTGCTGTCGACCCAGCACTCCGAGAAGACCGACCTCGACACCCTCGAGGCCGAGATCAAGCAGCACGTCATCGACCCGGTGCTCGCGACCTTCAAGCTGCCCTCCGAGGGCTACCGGCTCCTGGTCAACCCGACCGGTCGCTTCGTCGTGGGTGGGCCGATGGGTGACGCCGGCCTGACCGGGCGCAAGATCATCGTCGACACCTACGGCGGCATGGCTCGCCACGGTGGCGGTGCCTTCTCCGGCAAGGACCCGTCGAAGGTCGACCGCTCGGCTGCCTACGCGATGCGCTGGGTCGCCAAGAACGTCGTCGCCGCCGGACTCGCGCGTCGCTGCGAGGTCCAGGTCGCCTACGCCATCGGCAAGGCCCAGCCCGTCGGCGTCTTCGTCCAGACCTTCGGCACCGGCATCGTGTCCGACGAGGCGATCCAGAAGGCCGTGCTCGAGGTCTTCGACCTGCGCCCCGCCGCGATCCTGCGCGATCTCGACCTGCTCCGTCCGATCTACGCCAAGACCTCGGCGTACGGTCACTTCGGTCGCGAGCTGCCCGAGTTCACCTGGGAGCGGACCGACCGTGCCGCTGCGTTGAAGGCGGCCGTCGGCGCCTGATCTCCCGGACCCGGGTGGTCCCCAGAGTGACGCCGAGCCGGTGCCTGATGGCGCCGGCTCGGTGTCGTTCCTGCCGGCGATCTCCGTGCTGGGTGGGGCGCCCGCGCGCGTAGCCGACCCGGTCCCACCGTCAAGGATCGACCCCGAGCGCGGGTTCGCGCCGAGAAGCCACCCGGGTCCGGCCATCGGGGCACGGCCTCAGCCGCCGCCGTCGGCGCAGACTGGTAGACAACGACCATGACCGAGTCGCGTGCCCCCGCTCGCGCCCAGGACGCGGGCGAGCAGCCGGAGCTGCTCCCCGGCATGGTCCGTTCGACGGTCAAGCAGTCGCAGGCCAAGGCGCGCGCGACCAAGGAGCGCAAGGCGGCCGAGGCCGCCATCACGGACACCGACCCGGTCGCCCGGGTGCTGGTAGACATCTCGCTGCCACACCTGGATCGGACCTTCGACTACGCGGTCCCGGAGACGATGGCGCCGTCCGCGCGCCCGGGCGCGCGGGTCAAGGTGCGCTTCGCCGGCCATGACGTCGACGGATACGTCGTCGCGCGGGTAGCGACCAGCGACCACCACGGGACCCTGGCGCCCCTTCGCCGTGTCGTCAGCCCCGAGTGCGTCCTGACGCCGGAGATCGCCGCCTTGGCCGGTGACGTCGCCGAGAGGTACGCCGGGGTGCGCGCCGACGTGCTGCGGCTCGCCGTACCCCCTCGCCATGCGACCACCGAGAAGGAGGCATCACCCGCGGAGCCCGCACTGGAGGCGGGTGCCAGCGGTCTGGACGCCTCCGACGCGTGGAGCCGCTATCCGCACGCCGGCCCCTTCCTTCGTCACCTCGCGGAAGGCGGGGCGCCCCGCGCCGCCTGGGCTGCGGCGCCCGGTGACGACTGGCCCGCGATGCTGGCACAGGCAGCGGCGTCCACGCTGCGCCACGGACGGGGGTCCGTGCTCTGCGTGCCCGACGGCAAGGACGCGGCTCGGGTGGGCGATGCGTTGACGGCACGTCTCGGTCAGGGCCACCACGTCGTGCTCACCGCCGACTCCGGTCCTGCCCAGCGCTACCGCGACTTCCTGGCCGTGGCGCGGGGCACGCGGCGCATCGTGGTGGGCAGCCGCGCGGCGGCCTTCGCGCCCGTGCACGCGCTCGGTCTCGTCGCCATCTGGGACGACGGCGACGACCTCCACGCCGAGCCCCGAGCGCCCTACCCGCACACCCGCGAGGTGCTGCTGATGCGGGCGGCTCGCGAGCGCGCGGCCGCGCTGGTGGGCGGTTTCTCCCGCAGCGTCGAGGCAGACTTCCTCGTGCGCACGGGCTGGGCGCGCGACCTGGCTCTCCCTCGCGACGACCTGCGTCGCCGCGCGACCGTCCAGGTCACCGGGGCCTCCGACGTGGCCCGGATGCGCGACCCCGGAGGCCAGGGCGCCCGGATGCCGGCCGAGGTGCACGCGCTGCTGCGCGGCGCTCTCGAAGAAGGTCCCGTGCTGGTGCAGACGCCGCGGGCGGGCTACGCCCTCGCCCTGGCCTGCGAGCGCTGCCGCACGCCCGCTGCGTGCCGCGCCTGCCAGGGCCCGCTCGCGCTGACGTCCGCCTCGACCCCGCCGGCCTGCCGGTGGTGCGGCACCGACGCGCAGGGTTGGGCGTGCCCCGAGTGCGGAGCCGCCGGCCTGCGGGCTCCCGTGCTGGGTGAGGCACGCACGGGCGAGGAGCTCGGCAGGTCGTTCCCGAAGGCACGGGTCGTCACCTCGGCCGGGGACCACGTCGTACGGCGGGTCGACACACGTCCCGGCATCATCGTCGCGACGCCGGGCGCCGAGCCGATCGCGGAGGGCGGTTACTCCGCCGTCGTCCTCCTCGACACGTGGCTGCTCCTGGCCCGTGACGACTCCCGCGCCGACGAGGAGGCGCTGCGCCGCTGGAGCAACGCGGTCGGCCTGCTACGACCCGGTGGCCGCGTGCTGGCAGTCGGTGACCCGGCACATCCCGCGCTGCAGGCACTCGTGCGCTGGGACCAGCCGGGGTTCGCCCGCCGGCTCTCCGAGGAGCGTCAGGGGGCGCGCCTGCCGCCGTCCGTGCGTCTCGCCACGGTCACCGGCGACCCGGGGGCACTCGACGACGTCCTGACCTTGCTGGCGCCGCCCGCGCACATCGAGGTCCTGGGTCCGGTGCCCGCCGGAGACGACGAGGAACGGCTCGTCCTGCGCACCCCGCGCTCGCACGGAGCCGGGCTGGCCCGAGCCCTCGGCGAGCTGCAGCGGGTGCGGGCGAGCCGCAAGCTGGATGCCGTTCGGGTGCAGGTCGACCCGGTCAGCCTCTGAGCGAGCCGGTCACCGGTGCGGAGGCGGAACCGCTGTCGCAGCCGTATCGTCACACCACCATGAAGAACTACCTCGCGCTGCCCCTCTCCGCCCTGGCCCTCGTGCTGCTGGGTGGATGCGGCGGTGACGCCGGCGTCGACGTGGCCAGCGACCCCGCCGGCAGCCCGTCCGCGGCGCCGTCGGCGAGTCCCACGGCGGCCGAGGACCCCGTCATGCTCACGCACCCGACCGGCGCCGACGAGGTCGTGCTCTCGATCGAGACGGGCGGCGGGTTCGTCCCGGTGGAGTACGCGTTCACCAACCAGCCGACGTTCCTGCTGTCCGGTGACGGGCGCCTGTTCCGACAGGGCGAGGTCAGCGAGCAGACGCGGCTGATCCCGATGACGGTGACGACGCTGGACGAGGCCCAGGTGCAGGAGGTCCTGCGACTGGCCGAGGACGCGGGCCTGCTCGGTGCCCCGCCGGACTACACCGACACCAGCGGCGGCCCGCAGATCTCCGACGCCCCGACCACCTCGGTCATCGTGACCGCCGAGGGCCAGACCTGGCAGCACGACGCCTACGCCCTGGGCTTCGACGAGGAGCAGGCCGAGCGGGCGGCACTCGGCGACTTCATCGTGGCCGTGACCGCACTCGTCGACGGTCTCGACTCCGACGACTTCGCACCGACCGAGCTGGCGGCGTACGTCATGGCGACCGACCTGGACCGCGACGTCCAGGCCTGGCCGGCAGACGAAGTGTCGTTGGCCGACATCGATGGCTGTCAGGTGGTCCCGGCGCAAGGACTCGTCGACACGCTCAGCCAGGCCTCCCTGACGACGATGTTCCGCCAGGACGGCGCTGTCTACTCGGTCTCGGCCGCGGCCGTTCTTCCGGGCGACCAACCCTGCTCCTGAGTCGTCAGTCGCCCACTGCCTCGACGCCGCGCACCACGATCAGGGGGTCCGGTGTGCCGACGACCTCGTGGTCCTTGCCGTCGTACTCGAAGCCCGACAGGAAGTGCCGCATCGCGTTGATCCGGGCCCGCTTCTTGTCGTTGGACTTGATCGTGGTCCACGGCGCCCACTCGGTGTCCGTGCGGCGGAACATCGCCTCCTTGGCGGCGGTGTAGGCGTCCCACTTGTCCAGCGACTGCAGGTCCATCGGTGACAGCTTCCACTGCCTCACGGGATCGACCTGCCGGATGATGAAGCGGGTGCGCTGCTCGGACTGCGTCACCGAGAACCAGTACTTCGTGACCGAGATCCCGCTGTCGACGAGCATCCGCTCGAAGAGCGGAGCCTGCCCCATGAACTGCTCGTACTGCTCTGGCTCGGCGAAGCCCATCACCCGCTCGACCCCGGCTCGGTTGTACCAGGAGCGGTCGAAGAGGACCATCTCGCCGGCTGTCGGGAGATGCTGGACGTAACGCTGGAAGTACCACTCCGACTGCTCGCGGTCGCTGGGCTTGGTCAGCGCGACCGTCCGGGCGTAGCGAGGATTGAGGTGCTCCATGAAGCGCTTGATCGTGCCTCCCTTGCCGGCTGCGTCGCGGCCCTCGAAGAGGAGGACGTGCTTGGTGCCCGTGCGGGCCGCCCAGCTCTGGAACTTGAGGAGCTCCACCTGGAGGAGGTACTTGGTCTCGTCGTAGACCGCGCGGTCGAGACGCTCGCCGTAGGGGTAGTTCTCCCGCCAGGTGTCGACGGCGCGACCGGCCGGGTCGATCAGGACCGGGTCGTCGTCATGGTCCTCGCCGATCCGGTGGCCCTCGATCTGCAGGCGGTCGATGTAGTGGCGTACGTCGTCAAGCACGCGCGCCAGGCTAGGGAGGACGAGTGAACAGCAGGTGACCGCCTTGCGCGCAACCATGCACGGGCCCAGGCTGCGCCGCTGGGGAGGCGACCCCTAAACTCTGCGGAGGCGCTGTCCCGGGCAGACACGGCGCCTGACCCCATCCTGCAAGGAGCTCCGTGGCCATCCAGCCGATCCGCCTCTTCGGGGACCCGGTGCTGCGGTCCAGGGCCCAGGAGGTCGTGGACTTCGACAAGGAGCTCCGCATGCTCGTCGCCGATCTCACCGACACGATGCTCGAGGCTCCGGGTGCGGGTCTCGCGGCGCCGCAGATCGGGGTCGGGCTGCGTGTCTTCACCTGGAACGTCGACGGCGAGGTCGGTCACCTGGTCAACCCCGACCTCACGCTGTCCAGCGAGCTGCAGGACGGGCCGGAGGGGTGCCTGTCGCTGCCCGACCTCACGTTCGACTGCACCCGTGCGCTGTCCGTGGTCGCCCGTGGCTGGTCGATGCACGGCGAACCCGTCACCATCGAGGGCACCGAGCTGTTGGCCCGGGCGATCCAGCACGAGACAGACCACCTCGACGGCGTGCTCTTCATCGACCGACTCGACGCCGCAGCCCGCAAGCTGGCCATGCGGGAGATCCGTGAGTCGGAGTGGTTCGGGCTGGAGCGTCCCACCGTCAAGGTCAGCCCGCACGCCACCCGTGGTCTGGGGCTCTGAGAGGTACCGATGAGACTGGTCTTCGCCGGCACCCCCGAGGTGGCCGTGCCCGCCCTCGAGGCGATCCACGCCTCCGACCACGACCTGGTGGGCGTCGTCACCCGCCCGGACGCCCCCTCCGGTCGTGGCCGCAAGCTGGTCGCCAGTCCGGTCGCCCAGCGCGCCGCGGAGCTCGGCATCGAGGTGCTCAAGCCCGAGCACCCGCGCGACCCCGATTTCCAGGCCGCACTGCGGGCCCTCGAGCCGGACTGCTGTCCCGTGGTCGCCTACGGCGCGCTGCTTCCGCAGTCGGCACTCGACATCGTGCCGCTCGGCTGGGTGAACCTGCACTTCTCCTGCCTGCCCGCCTGGCGAGGTGCCGCACCTGTCCAGCACGCCATCTGGGCCGGTGACGAGGTCACCGGTGCGACGACCTTCCGGATCGTGAAGGCCATGGATGCCGGGCCCACGTTCGGGGTGATGACCGAGCGGATCCGACCCACCGACACGGCGGGTGACCTGCTCACCCGCCTGGCCGAGGGAGGCGCCGGACTCCTCGTCGCCACGCTTGACGGACTCGAGAAGGGTGAGATCGCCGCCCTCGACCAACCGACCGACGGCGTCAGCCTCGCGCCGAAGATCCTCGTCGAGGACGCCCACGTCGACTGGACCGAGCCGGCCGCTGCGGTGGACCGGCGGATCCGCGCCTGCACGCCGGCGCCGGGTGCGTGGTCGACGCACGAGGGTGAGCGCATCAAGATCGGTCCGGTCACGTTGACCGACCCCGCCGACGGGCTACGACTGCCGCCCGGTGAGCTGGCGGTCGGCAAGAAGCAGGTGCTGATCGGCACGGGCTCGTACGCCGTACGGCTCGGCGAGGTCAAGCCGTTCGGCAAGAAGCAGATGGACGTGGCCGACTGGGCGCGCGGGGCGCGGTTGGAGTCCGGACTCGTCCTGGGCGCCGATGGCTGACCAGCCGCGTCGCAGTCCCCGAGGCGGGCGCGCCGGACAGGCGAGCCGTGGCCCGCGGCGCACCGACGTCGACGTCGCGCGCCTCGCGGCGCTCCAGGTACTCAAGACCGTGCGTGTCGACGACGCCTACACCAACCTGGTGCTGCCCGCCGTCGTGAGTCACTTCGCGCTGAGCCCGCGCGACGCCGCCTTCGTCACCGAGCTCGCCTCGGGCTCCATCCGTTGGCGTGGCACCTACGACGCCGTTCTCGGGGCCTGCATCGACCGCTCGCTGTCCAAGGTGGAGGCCAAGGTCCTCGACGTGCTGCGTCTGGGCACGCACCAGCTGCTCGCGATGCGGGTGCCGGACCACGCTGCGATCAGCACGTCCGTCGACCTGGTCCGCTCCACGGTCAGCGAGGGCGCGGCGGGCTTCACCAACGCGGTGCTCCGCAAGGTCGCCGCGCAGGACCTGGAGTCCTGGATCGCCCAGGTAGCACCCGCGCGGGAACGCAACCCCCAGCGTCACGCCGAGATCGCCTTCAGCCACCCGGCCTGGATCGTCGACGAGCTGCGCAAAGCCGTCGGTGCCGCCGAGCTCGAAGCCCTGCTCGCAGCCGACAACGTCCCGCCCAAGGTCACCCTGGTCGCCCGTCCGGGGCGATCCACCCGTGACGAGCTGCCCGGCACGCCCACCCCCTACTCGCCGTACGGCGTGACGCTGGAGGGCGGCGCCCCCGGTGAGGTCCCGGCGGTGGCCGACGGGCGGGCCGGGGTCCAGGACGAGGGCTCTCAGCTGGTGGCCGCGGTGCTGGCGGCGGCGCCGGTCGACGGTCTCGACCGCACGTGGGTCGACCTGTGCGCCGGACCCGGTGGCAAGGCGGCGCTCCTGGCCGCCCTCGCGGGAGAACGTCAGGCCACGCTGCTGGCGATCGAGGCGCAGGCGCATCGCGCGCGACTGGTCGGGAGAGCCTTGCGGGGCTCGCCCGGCACGGTCGGCGTCGTCACGGCAGACGGACGCACACCCCCTCTCGCAGCCGGGTCCGTCGACCGGGTGCTGGTCGACGCTCCGTGCTCCGGGCTCGGAGCGCTCCGGCGCCGGCCGGAGGCGCGTTGGCGGCGAAAGCCCAGCGACATGGTGCCGCTGGTCCTGCTGCAGCGGACTCTGCTCGGGGCGGCTCTGGACCTGGTTCGCCCCGGGGGAGTGGTGCTCTACGCGACCTGCTCGCCGATCACCTCGGAGACGACCGACCTGGTGAGCGCCGTGGTGGGCGCGCGCGGCGACGTCGTCCTCGAGGACGCCTCGGGCCTGTTGCCCGGCGTGCCGGACTGTGCCGGGCGGCTGCCCGGCACCCTCCAGCTATGGCCCCACCGGCACAACACCGACGCGATGTTCATGGCGTTGTTGCGCAAGCAGTAGCACTGGTCGACCTCGCCCCGGTCGTCGGCCGACTACGGTGAGCAGGTGCCCACGAAGTCCCCGTCCATCGAGATCGAGGTCGACGACCGCGTCGTGCGCGTCAGCAACCCGGACCGGGTCTACTTCCCGGCGGTCGGTGACGGGGGAGCCACCAAGCTCGACCTGGTGGAGTACTACCTGGCAGTCGGTCCGGGCATCGTCAACGCCCTCTTCGAGCGACCCTGCATGCTGCACCGGTTCCCCAAGGGCATCGAGGGGCCGAAGGTCCACCAGAAGCGACTCCCGCAGGGTGCGCCCCCGTGGGTCGAGACCGTGCAGCTGCACTTCCCGCGCTGGAACCGGACCGCCGACGAGCTCTGCGTCACCGAGCTCGGCGCGGTCATCTGGGCCGTGCAGATGTCGACGGTGGAGTTCCACCCGTGGAACAGCCGTCGCGAGGACCCCGAGAGACCCGACGAGTGGCGCATCGACCTCGATCCGGGGCCGCTGTCCGACTACGCCCAGGTGCGACGGGTGGCCGCGGTGACCCGCGAGCTCCTCGACGAGCTCGGCGCGGTGGGCTTTCCCAAGACCAGCGGGGGCTCCGGGCTGCACGTCTACGTCCGCATCGAGCCCGACCACGGTCACAAGGCCGTACGGCGCGCCGCGCTCGCCTTCGCGCGCGAGGTCGAGCGGCGCGCGCCCGACGACGTGACGACCACGTGGTGGCGCAAGGATCGCGACCCCCATCAGCTGTTCGTGGACTACAACCAGAACGCTCGCGACCACACGATCGCGGCCGCCTACTCCGTGCGGGGGGTGCCGGAGGCCCGCGTCTCGGCGCCGGTGCGCTGGGACGAGGTCGACGACGCCGAGCCGGGGGACTTCACGATCACCACGATGCCGGCGAGGTTCGCCGAGGTCGGCGACCTGCACGAGGACATCGACGCTCACGTCTTCGACCTGGCGCCGCTGCTGGAGTGGGCCGAACGCGACGAGGCGAACGGCGCGGCCGTGCCCGACGCACCGGAGGAAGGGGACCGAGCGCAGGCATGAGAGGTGACTGGGACGACGTGAACCGCAGGCTGACGTCGGCGATCATCGCGCTGGACCTCGACGACTCGCTGGTCGTCGGGGACAAGCAGCAGGTCGTGAGGAAGGGCCTGTTCGGTGGCACGCGGGTGGTGCCCGGGCCGCGGCGTTTCGTGCAGGTCACGGCGGCGCGTGACTTCCTCATCGGCGAGGTCGTCGGTGCCAAGGCCTTCGGCGGGGACTGGGAGATGCCGCCGGAGACGATCGAGACCCTCCTCGGTCGCGGGTGGGAGAAGCCGTGGTCCGAGGAGTTCCGGACCTTCTCCCGTCAGACTCCGTTGATCTCGGCCAACCGGTTGGCGCTGCAGCTGGTGCGTGCCCTGCAGCTGCTGGGCTGCCAGGTCGAGGACCTCGACGTGGAGTTCGTCCGCGAGGAGCAGTGAGTCGGCGGGGGATCCTCACCGAGGCTGGAGACGGCGCACCTCTCGGGTCGCCCGCCCATCGGCGTTCTCGATGAAGACGATCTCCCCGAACTGCAGGTGCAGCCAGTCGGTGTCGTCCTCGGTCAGGGCCTCGCTGGCGAAGATGGCCGACGTGGCCTCGTCCTCGGCGCACGCGTCGACCTCGTAGGAGCCCTCGTGGTGGTGGAAGTTCTGTCCCATCAGCAGGTACATGGGCTCGAGCAGCATGGACAGAGCGTGGTCGTCGGTGCCGGGGCCGGACCTCCGCAGCTCCCGCCAGTCCCCGGTCACGTCGATCTCTCCCTCGTGGCCGGCGCCCCAGTTCACCCCGATGATGCGGTCCTGGGAGACCAGGGCGATCTTGAGCTTGGTGAGCCCCACCAGGTCGAGAGTCCGCATGGCCTCGACGATGATCAGCATGAGTCGCTCGAAGGCGTGCTGGACCTCCTCGTTGCTGTCTCCCGTCAGCAGGGACAGCAGCAGGACGTAGAGGAACTCGGTGTCGGTGGTGCCCCGCATCTGCCGCAGGTACTCGTCCTTGCAGTGCACCAGCAGCTCTCGCTGCAGGAGGGTCCAGCTCGGCAGGGAACCGTTCTGGGCGAAGATCCAGCGGGTCCCCTCGTAGCAGAAGGGATGGCAGTTCTCGTCGGCCAGGACCGCTCCGGCATCGTAGGACGCAGCCCTCACGTGCGCGAGGAGGGTGCTGGCCTGCAGGCTCGGGATGATCCCCTCGGCGTTGTCGTCGTAGAAGGCCGCGACCGGCCGCCGGTAGACGAACGGCTTCTCCGGCTTCAGCAGGTGCTCACTCCAGCCCCCGAATCCCCACCCCGCAAGCTGGAGGAGCGGGTGCAGCTCGGGGTCCAGGGTCTGGTTGATCAGGCTGTTGTCCGGGGTCAGCAGCAGGCTCTCGAGGGGCAGCTCCGGTCCGACGTAGGCGAGAACGCGGCACATCTCGTCAGTGCCGCCGGGTGCCGCGCGCGTTGACGAAGAACATGCGGTAGCCGAGGTAGGCCAGCACGACGATGATGATCAGGCCGATGAGGAGCTTCATCCCCCGAGCATCGTGCCACGGCGCGGCGCTCGGCCTCACCCACCGGGATGGCCCATCGCGGGTCCGTGCCGTTCACCGCTGCGCTGGAGCCGGATCGGCGCCGATACGCTCGCCCCATGCCGTCGCCCCACATCCAGATCACGCCCAGCATCCTCAACGCCGACTTCGCCTCGCTGGGCGCCGAGGTCGCGCGGATCGGTAGCGCCGACTGGGTGCACGTCGACGTGATGGACAACCACTTCGTGCCCAACCTGACCTTCGGCCCGGCGATGGTCGAGGCGCTCGCCCGCAGCACGTCGACCCCGCTGGATGCGCACCTGATGATCGAGGACGCCGACGTCCACGCTCCGGCGTACGTCGAGGCCGGGTGCGGGTCGGTGACGTTCCACGTGGAGGCGACCAAGGCGCCGGTACGCCTGGCGCGGGAGATCCGGGCGGCCGGTGCCCGCGCCTCCATGGCACTGAAGCCCGCGACGCCCATCGAGCCCTACGAGGCGCTGCTGCCCGAGCTCGACATGGTGCTGCTGATGACCGTGGAGCCCGGCTTCGGAGGACAGAAGTTCCTCGACCTGTGCCTTCCCAAGATCCGCCGGGCGCGGGAGCTGATGGACAAGCACGGCGTCGAGACCTGGCTGCAGGTCGACGGCGGGGTCTCGTTGGAGACCATCGAGCGCTGCGCCGAGGCCGGCGCCGACGTCTTCGTGGCGGGTAGTGCGGTCTACAACGCCGACGACCCGGACGCGATGGTCACCGCGCTGCGCACAGCCGCGGAGGCGGTCCAGGAGCAGCGAGGATGACGGCCTACTCCCGCGGGGCCGCGCTGTTCCGCGCCGCCACGGCGCAGCTGGGAGCGGCCGAGCTGCTCCTGCCGGTGCCGTCCTGCCCCGGCTGGACCATCTCGGACGTGCTCACCCACGTGGCCGACAACCACGAGGCCGTACTGGCCGCGCACGGCATCGTCTCCGACGACGCCGACCTGTTCGCGGTCTACGAGGAGCACCTGACCCGGCAGCCTCGCGCGCTCCTGGAGACGCTCGAGGTGATCCTGCACGCCTGGGACATCGCTCGCGCCCGGGGGATGTCGGGCGAGCTCGACGACGCCACCCTCGACTTCCTCCTCGCGTTCGCGGTCGACGCAGGGGAGCAGCTCTACGTCGACGGGGCCTTCGAGATGATGCTGGTCTCCACCGACGTCGGGCGCGAGGCCAGCGTGCTGGCCCTCTACGGCCGTGACGCGCGGCCGGCTGACGGATAGGTCAGATCCCTCCGCCGGTGTTCTGCCCGCCGTCCATGTTGCCGGCACGGGTGAGGTCGATCGGGTTCTTCTCCCCGACGAACTTCTTCTGGACCCAGGTCGCGATGCCGGTGAGGACCAGGTTGACGCTGATGTAGAGAAGCGCCACCACGGCCACCACCTGGAGCTGGTTGCCGTACTCGATGTAGACCAGGCGGGAGACGGTTGACAGCCCGATGGCTGCGATCGCGTAGCCGAGGCTGGTGTCCTTGAGGGCCACGACGCACTGGCTGATGATCGAGGGCAGCATGATCTTCACCGCCTGCGGCAGCAGGACGATCGTCATGACCTGCGACTTGCGCATGCCCAGGGCGTAGGCGGCCTCGGCCTGGCCCGACGGGACGGCGTTGAGCCCGGCGCGGAACACCTCGGCGAGCACCGACCCGTTGTAGAGCGTCAGGGCGGCGACCACGCTCCAGTAGGCGCCGCGGTCACCGTTGGTGACACCGCCGAACTGGTAGAAGATGAAGACCATCAGGAGCAGCACCGGCACGGCTCGGAAGAACTCGACCACGAGCCAGCAGGGCCAGCGCACCCAGGCGTGGTCGGACAGCTTGCCCATCCCGAACACGAGGCCGAACACGACGGCCAGGATGATCGCGCTGAACGCCATCTTGAGGGTGTTGAGGAGCCCGTCGACGAGGATCACCTCGATGATGCTGGGCGTGAGCACCGGCTCCCACAGGTCGTAGGCGAACTGTCCGGTCTGCTGGAGCCGCCACGCGATGAACGCCACGACGAGCAGGAGGCCGCCGTAGGCGGCCATCGTGTAGGCACGGTGCCGGGCGACCGTCTTGGGTCCGGGGGCGTCGAAGAGTACCGAGGTGGCCATCAGGCGATCCTCCAGCGGCGTTCGAGCCGGTAGGCGACGAAGGAGAGCACCTCGACGAGGACGACGAAGATCAGGGCGAAGGCGAGGAAGATCTCGGTGCGCGCGCTGGCGAAGTCGTTGGTGAGCCCCCGCATGCGCGCGAACGCCTCGAAGACCCCGAGGGCCCCACACACGGTGGTGTTCTTCAACAGGGCGATCTGCACGCTGGCCAGTGGCGGCAGGGCGTGGCGCATGGCCTGCGGCATGATCACCTGGCTCATCACGCCGCCGAAGGGCAGCCCGATCGCGCGAGCGGCCTCGGCCTGACCGAGCGGCACTGCGTTGATGCCCGAGCGCAGCGCCTCGCAGACGAACGAGCTCGTGTAGACGATGAGCCCCACGGCGCAGGCGGCGTAGAGGTTGTTGAGCCGGATGTCGGCGACGCGGATGTCCACGAAGCCGAACGTGAGGCCGATCTTCGGGCCGGCGAAGCGGAAGAAGATGATGACGATGAGCAGTGGCGTGTTGCGGATGAGCATCACGTAGACGGCCGCGGCCTTGCGCAGCACCGCCACCGGGCCGACCCGGGCCGCCGCCAGGAGTGCGCCGAAGATGAGCGAGAGGACCCCGGCGACCACGAAGAGGCTCAGGGTGTAGATGAACGCCAGGGCGATGTCGCCGGCGTTGTCGAGCACGACGTTCATGGAGGGGTCCTTCAGAGGTTGTGTGCCGGGGTGACACCTCAGCGAGGTGTCACCCCGGCCCCGTGGCTCAACCGGTCAGCTCGACCGGGTCGATGCGTCAGGCAGCGGGGCACTCGTCGAGCGCCGGCGGCTCCGGCGTCTCGACGTCGTCGCCCCCGAGCGTTGCCTCGAACGCCTCGGCCCACGAGCCGTCCTCGTAGGCCTCGGTGAGGACGCCGTTGATCCACTCGCACATCTCCGGGTAGTCCTGGCTGTAGCCGACGCCGATGCGCTCCTCGGAGAACTCCGGACCCACGACCTTGAGCTCACCCTCGTTCTGCGCGGCCAGGCCGAGCAGGATGGACCCATCGGTGGTCATCGCCTCGACGGTGCCGTTGAGGACGTCCTCGGCACACTGCGAGTAGGTGTCGGCAGGAGCGCCGACGGCCCCGGCGTCCTCGACGTTCTGCAGGGACGTCGAGCCGCTCACCGAGCACACGGTCTCGCCGACGAGGTCGTCGATCGACTCGACGTCACTGTCGGCACCGACGAGGATCTGCTGCCCGGTGATGAAGTAGGGACCGGTCTGACCGACGACCTGTCGGCGGTCGTCGGTGATGGAGTACGACGCCAGGACCAGGTCCACGCGGCCGGCCTCGAGATAGGGCTCGCGGTTGTCGGAGATCGTCTCCTCGTAGGTGACCGCGCTGGTGTCGGAGGGGTCGATGCCGAGGTCGGCGACCAGCAGCTTGGCGATCTCGACATCGAAGCCGGTCGGGATGTCGTCGGTAGCGCTCTTGAAGCCGAGCCCGGGCTGGTCGTACTTCACGCCGATGGTGATCGACCCGGCCTCGGCCAGCTCGGCCATCCGGGAGCCCTCCTCGAACTTGCCGTCCTCGACCTCCTCGGCCTGGACGTCGACACCCTCGCCCTCGCTGCCGGCGTCACCGCAGGCGGCGAGCGTGCCGGAGAGGGCGGTCAGCAGGACGGTCGCCGCGGCGGCCCTGAGTTTCATCGTGCGCATTGCTGTCTCCTCTTACTTGGGGGTGGAACTCCGAGTGGTGCGCCTGGGTCAGTGCTTCAGGATCTTGCCGAGGAAGTCCTTGGCCCGCTCGCTCTGCGGATTGGTGAAGAACTCCTCGGGGGTGTTCTCCTCCACGACGGCGCCGTCGGCCATGAAGAGCACCCGGTCGGCCGCCGTACGGGCGAAGCCCATCTCGTGGGTCACCACGATCATGGTCATGCCCTGCTCGGCGAGGTCGACCATGACGTCGAGGACCTCCTTGATCATCTCCGGGTCCAGCGCCGAGGTCGGCTCGTCGAAGAGCATCACCTTCGGCTCCATGGCCAGGGCACGGGCGATGGCCACACGCTGCTGCTGACCACCCGAGAGCTGGGCGGGGTACTTGTCGGCCTGGTGACCGATGCCGACCCGGTCGAGCAGCTCGGCCGCCTTGGCATCGGCCTTCGCCTTGGACATCTTGCGGACCTTGATCGGTCCGAGGGTGACGTTCTCGCGGATCGTCTTGTGGGCGAACAAGTTGAAGGACTGGAAGACCATGCCCACCTCGGCGCGAAGGTTGGCGAGCTCCTTGCCCTCCTGAGGCAACGGCTTGCCGTCGAGGGTGATCGCGCCCCGGTCGATCGTCTCGAGCCGGTTGATGGCCCGGCACAGCGTCGACTTGCCAGAGCCTGAGGGTCCGATCACCACGACGACTTCACCACGGTTGACCGTGACGTTGATGTCCTGCAGGACGTGCAGGTCGCCGAACCACTTGTTGACGCCCTCGAGGACGACGAGCGGTTCGCCGCGACCGGCGCTGATGTCCTCCTCAGGAGCCGCGCTCACGGACTCACCACCGGACAGGACACGCGCGTCAGGTCTCGCGAGGGGGCACGGTCACGAGGCGATCCAGTGCTGCTCATCCGTCGAACCTAGCCGCGGAACGACCTCGAGTGCCATCACCGACGGGAAGAGATTGATGCATCGCGACCAAACCGTGACCTCGTCAGCGTGCGCGATGACCGCCTGGTTGCCGCGCTCCGGCGGAGCGCGGTGCCCCGTCGCCGGCGAGCACCGATGTCACGACGAGCACGGGGAGCGCGGGAAGGACGAGCTGCCGGATGGTCACCCTGGTGGGCTGCACCGACCCCGCTTCCGGTTGCCAGGTGTTGCGACATCACCGAGGGCCGTGATGTGGACAACACCCATGACCGGGTCCACGTGTGGCAGTCTTGTCCCCAGACGAGCAATCAAGCTCGCGTGCTCTGGGGTCGGTGCAATTCCGAGCCGGCGGTGAAAGTCCGCGACCCGATCGCAGCCAGCGATCGGTTGACCAGGTGAGATTCCTGGACCGACGGTCAAAGTCCGGATGGGAAGCGCACGCAGGTGGATCGTCGACCGACCTCGGCCAGGTTCCTGGCCGTGCAGCACGGGTCGTCGTCCACCGTCGTCCCGGAGTCCGTGAGCAGACCGGACCGGAGACGACGTACGACCATGACCCACACGGCCCTCGCAGCAGCCGAGCGCGATGCCATGCGTCGCGCCCTGGCGCTCGCAGCGACGCCGGGTGTCCCGATGGTGGCCGACACCCGCCGGGTGGGGTGCGTGCTGCTCGCGCCCGACGGGCGTGTCCTCGCCGAGGGTCACCACCGCGGGCCGGGCACGCCCCACGCGGAGGCCGCCGCGCTCCTCGCCGCGGGCGCAGCGGCCCGCGGTGCGACGGCGGTGGTCACCCTGGAGCCGTGCGACCACACCGGCCGTACCGGCCCCTGCACCGAGGCACTCATCGCGTCCGGGGTGGCCCGGGTCGTCTACGCCGAGTCCGACGCCAACCTCGTCGCCGCCGGCGGCCGCGCCCGCCTGGAGGCGGCCGGCATCGAGGTGGAGGCCGGCCTGCTGGCCGACGAGGCGACGGCGCTGGCGGCGGTCTACCGCCTGGCCCAGCGCGAGCAGCGACCCTTCGTGACCTGGAAGTTCGCCGCGACCCTGGACGGTCGCAGCGCCGCGGCCGACGGGACGTCGCGCTGGGTCTCCGGTCGCGCCGCCCGCCTCGACACCCACCGGCTGCGTGCCCGGTGCGACACCATGCTGGTCGGCACCAACACGGTGGCCGTGGACGACCCGCAGCTCACGGTCCGCGACGCCGACGACCGGCCGCTCGCGACCCAGCCCCTGCGTGCGGTCATGGGGGAGCGGGACCTGCCGGCCGGCAAGCGGATCTTCGACCCCGTGCTCTCCGGCGGCGCGCCGAGCGTGCACCTGCGCACCCGCGACCCTCGAGCAGCACTGGCCGAGCTGTGGGCGCTGGACCGCCAGCACGTGTTCCTCGAGGGCGGTGCCACGCTCGCCGCAGCGTTCCTCGAGGCCCGCCTGGTCGACGAGATCGTGGTCTACGTCGCGCCGTTCCTGCTCGGCGCCGGGCGCAGTGCGGTCGCCGACCTCGGAATCACCACGATCGCCGACGCGTTCCGTCCGGTGGTCCGTGACGTGAGCGTGCTGCCCGGCCTGGACGGCGAGGAGCCGAACGTCCGTTTCACCCTGATCCCCACCACCAGCCCCAGCCCCAGCGCCAGCAAGGAGTCCTGATGTTCACCGGCATCGTCGAGGAGCTCGGCACCATCACCGCGATCGACGACCTCACCGATGCGATCCGCCTCTCGATCGCCGCCGACACCGTGCTCGACGGCACCGGGCTCGGCGACTCGATCGCGGTCAACGGCTGCTGCCTCACCGTGGTCACGATCGAGGGCGGTACCTGGACCGCGGACGTGATGAAGGAGTCGCTCGACAAGACGTCCCTCGACAAGGTGCACGTGGGTGACCGCGTCAATCTCGAGCGCGCCGTCACCGCCGAGAAGCGCCTGGGCGGTCACATCGTGCAGGGCCACGTCGACGGCGTCGGGCACGTCGTACGACGCCAGCCGAGCGAGCACTGGGAGGTCGTCGAGATCTCGATGCCCGCGGACCTGGGGCGCTACCTGGTCGACAAGGGGTCGATCACCGTGGACGGCGTAAGTCTCACTCTCGTCGAGGTGGGGGAGCACAGCTTCACCATCAGCCTGATCCCCGAGACCCTCGCCCGCACCACGCTCGGCCACCGCCAGCCCGGTGATCGGGTCAACCTCGAGGTCGACATCCTCGCCAAGCACGTCGAGAAGCTGCTCGCCGCCCGTCTGGGCGCGGTCGGCGACACCCCACCAGCGACATCAGCAGCACCAGGATCTGCAGAAGGAGCAGCATCATGACCCAGCCGAGTGAACCGTCCGAGGGGCCCATCGGGGCACCGCAGCACGGCGGCATCCGCCTCGACAGCGTCGAGCGTGCCGTCGCCGACATCGCGGCCGGCAAGGCGGTCGTGGTCGTCGACGACGAAGGACGCGAGAACGAGGGCGACATCATCTTCGCGGCCAGCAAGGCGACGCCGGAGCTGATGGCCTTCACCATCCGGCACTCCAGCGGCGTGATCTGCGTGCCGATGCCGGCACGGATGCTGGACCGGCTCGAGATTCCTCTGATGACGCCGCACAACAAGGACAAGCTGCGCACCGCCTACACGATCTCGGTCGATGCCCGCGACGGGGTCTCGACCGGCATCTCTGCTGCCGACCGGGCGCACACCGCGCGCGTCCTGGCGGACTCCGCCACCGAGCCCTGGGAGCTGACGCGTCCCGGTCACGTCTTCCCGCTGCGCTACCGCGAGGGTGGCGTGCTCGTGCGGCGCGGGCACACCGAGGCGGCGGTCGACCTCGCGCGGATGGCCGGGCTGACCCCCGCTGGCGTGCTGGTCGAGGTCGTCAACGACGACGGCACCATGAAGCGCGCGCCAGAGCTGCGCGCCTTCGCCGACGAGCACGGCCTGGCGATGATCTCGATCGAGGACCTGGTGCGCTACCGGCGCCGCAACGAGAACCTCGTCGATCGCGTCGCGGAGACCCGCCTGCCGACCCGGCACGGTGACTTCACGGCGTACGGGTACCGGATCACGACCGACGGGTCCGAGCACATCGCCCTGGTCTACGGCGACGTCTCCTCGCGCGGTGTCGACGACCCGGTCCTGACGCGGGTGCATTCCGAGTGCCTGACGGGTGACGTCTTCGGCAGCAGCCGCTGCGACTGCGGCCCGCAGCTGGACGAGGCCCTCGAGCGGATCGTGGCCGAGGGCAGCGGTGTCGTGGTGTACCTGCGCGGCCACGAGGGTCGCGGGATCGGCCTGGTCGCCAAGCTGCAGGCCTACCAGCTGCAGGATGGCGGGCGTGACACCGTCGACGCGAACCTCGACCTCGGGCTCCCGGCCGACGCGCGTCACTACGGCACCGCCACGCAGGTGCTCAAGGACCTCAAGGTGGAGAGCGTGCGGCTGCTGACGAACAACCCCGACAAGGTCTCCAACCTCGATGAGTACGGCGTGCCGGTCGTCGAGCGGGTGCCGCTGACTCCGCACCCCAACGACCACAACCTCGCCTACCTGCTGACGAAGCGGGACCGGATGGGCCACCAGCTGCCGGGACTGCAGTCGCACCAGCACGACGCGGTCGAGCGTGAGGCTCAGGCATGAGTGGTCACGGAGCCCCCGCGAGCGCACCCGTCGACTGCAGCGACCTGCGCGTCGCGGTCGTTGCCGCCTCGTGGCACACCGTTGTCATGGACGGACTGCTGGCCGGTGCTGAGCGTGCGCTGACGGCGTACTCCGTCTCGTCGCCCGAGGTCGTGCGGGTGCCGGGCACCTTCGAGCTGCCCGTGGTCTGCGACGCCTTGGCCGCGGCGGGCTACGACGCCGTGGTCGCGCTCGGTGTCGTCATCCGCGGCGGTACGCCACACTTCGACTACGTCTGCACGGCCGCGACCGACGGACTGGGACGGGTGGCGCTGGACCACCGCGTGGCCGTCGGCTTCGGAGTCCTCACCTGCGACACCGACGAGCAGGCCCTCGATCGCGCGGGTCTCGACGGGTCCAGCGAGGACAAGGGCTACGAGGCGACTGCGGCGGCCCTCGAGACCGCCCGGCTCCTCGGCCGTATCGCCGCCGAGTAGCAGGCCCCCGAGGGGCGCCGTTTGGTCCCAAACGACACGATTCACGGCGCGGATCACGTCGTTTGGGACCAAACGGCGCAATCCGCCGACCCTCAGACCCGCTCGAGCACCGTCCCGGTCGCCATCGCGCCACCGGCGCACATGGAGATCAGGGCGCTCGACTGGTCGCGGCGCTCCAACTCGTGCAGGGCCGTGGTGATCAGCCGGGTGCCCGTCGATCCCACGGGGTGACCGATCGCGATCGCCCCGCCGTTGACGTTGACCTTGTCCATCGGGACCTGGTGCTGGCCGGCCCAGGACAGGACGACCGCGGCGAAGGCCTCGTTGACCTCGAAGAGGTCGAAATCCGAGATCGAGCGTCCGGTGCGGTCGAGGATCCGCTGGGTGGCCTGGATGGGCCCGTCGAGGTGGTAGTAGGGGTCGGATCCGACCAGGCAGTGGTTGACGATCCGCGCCCGTGGGGTCAGTCCCAGCGCCCGCGCCTTGTCCTCGTCCATGATCAGCACGGCGGAGGCGCCGTCGGAGATCTGGGACGACGTGCCGGCGGTGTGCATCCCGTCGGGCAGCACCGAGCGCAGTCCGGCCAGGCCTTCGAGGGTGGTGTCGCGCAGGCCCTGGTCGGTGTCGACGAGGCGGGTCTCGCCGGTCTTCTTCCCCTCCGCGTCCAGGAGCGGCGCGTCGATCGCGACGATCTCGCGCTTGAAGCGGCCCTCGTCGACGGCGGTGCGAGCCTTCTGCTGGGAGGCGAGCCCGAAGGCGTCGAGGTCGGCCCGGGTGATGCCGCGGTTCGCAGCGATCCGATCGGCAGCCTCGAACTGGTTGGGCATGTCGATCGTCCAGTCGTCGGGCCGCGGGTCGCCGAGTCCGGCGGGCACGTTCCCGCCCAACGGGATCCGGGACATCGACTCGATCCCGCAGGCGATGCCGACGTCGATCGTGCCGGCCGCGATCATGTCGTGGACCAGGTGCGCCGACTGCTGTCCCGAACCGCACTGGGCGTCGACGACCGTCGCCCCGGTGTGCTGGGGCAGGCCCGCGTGCAGCCAGGCGCGTCGGACCATGCCGTTGGACTGCTCGCCGGCCTGCGTGACGCAACCTCCGACGACCTGCTCGACGAGCTCCGGGTCGATGCCGGCGCGTTCGATCACCTCGCGCTGCGCCAGGCCCAGGAGTACGGCGGGGTGCAGGCCGGCCAGCCACCCGTTGCGCTTGCCGAGGGGAGTGCGGACCGCGTCGATGATCACAGGAGTACCCATGCGCTAAAAGTAGAACGTGTTCTCGTTCCCGACAAGGCCTGAGGTCGCTGCCGGGCGGGTTCTCGTGTGAGCGAGGTCTCAGAAAGGTTAACGAAAGGCTTTCGTGTCGTACCGAAAGTATGTAATCTCGCACTAGAACGTGTTGCAGAAAGTCGCGCACGATCCGTCCTGTTCGAGAAGCACCAGAGGGAGATCACCAGTGACCGCAGACCTGCTGCCGGCCGGATTCGACTTCGTCCTCCCGGACGTCAACCACGTACGGATCCCGCACGCGGAGTTCAAGACCCTGCGGGAGAACTCACCGGTGCACTGGGTGGAGCAGGCCGAGGATGACCGGGCTGGTTTCGCAGAGGAGTCCGGCACCGGCTACTGGGCGATCACCAAGCACGCTGACGTGCTCGCGGTCTCCAAGGACTCCAAGAACTTCGGCACGCACGAGAACGGCGCGATCATCCGCTTCGGCGAGGGCATGGAGCGCGAGCAGGTAGAGCTGCAGCGCGTGATGATCATCAACCAGGACCCGCCGGACCACACGGCGATGCGTCAGATCGTCAGCCGCGGCTTCACGCCGCGCTCGATCAATGCCCTGGACGAGATCATGACGCAGCGCGCGCGCCAGATCGTGGGCGACGCCGTGGCCAAGGGCTCCGGCAACTTCGTGGAGCAGGTGGCCGCCGAGCTGCCGCTGCAGGCCATCGCCGAGCTGCTCGGCGTACCGCAGGAGGACCGCTTCAAGCTCTTCGAGTGGTCCAACCAGATGCTGGCCTCGGACGACCCCGACGTGGGCGGAGACCCGGCGGTCGCCTCGGCGGAGATCCTGGGCTACGCGATGACGATGGCCGCCGAGCGCAAGGCGACGCCGCTCGACGACATCGTGACCAAGCTCGTCAACGCCGGCGAGAGCGGGCGGGGACTGACGGACGACGAGTTCGGGTTCTTCGTGATCATCCTCGCCGTCGCGGGCAACGAGACCACCCGCAACGCGATCACTCATGGCATGAACGCCTTCCTCGACCACCCCGAGCAGTGGGAGCTGTGGAAGAAGGAACGCCCGGCGACCATGATCGACGAGGTCGTGCGCTATGCGACCCCGGTGATCTCGTTCCAGCGCACGGCCCACCACGACGTCGAGGTCGGAGGACAGCTGGTGAAGAAGGGCCAGCGCGTCGGGCTGTTCTACTCCAGCGCGAACTTCGACGAGGACGTCTTCACCGATCCCTTCACCTTCGACATCACGCGCGAGGTCAACCCGCACGTCGGCTTCGGGGGCAACGGTGCGCACTACTGCCTGGGTGCCAACCTGGCCCGCCAGGAGATCCGGCAGATGTTCGACGCCCTGGCCGACCTGGCCCCCGACATCACCAAGCTCGCCGAGCCGAGCCGGCTGCGGCACAGCTGGATCAACGGGATCAAGGATCTTCAGGTCAGCTACACCGGCTGAGCCGTACGGCGAGCCCGCGGCTGGCCGGGCGCCGTGCGGGCTCCCGGGCGCTCAGTCACCAGTGGCGCGTCGGGACTCGACGAAGTCGCGGAGCTGCCCGCCACCGTGCGCGACAGCCTCACGGAGCGCGTCGAGCACAGCCCGGGTGGGCAGACGACCCTGTCTCGCAGCCTCCTCGACCGCGCCGCAGCGAGCGGCGACGTCGAGGAGGCCGAGGTTGGCGGCGCTGCCCCTGAGCCCGTGGGCGTGCTGCTCGACCGCTGCGACGGAGTGCTGCTCGACGGATCGGGTCAGTGCGGCGACGACATCGGTGGCCGAGGCCTCGAAGCGCTCCACCATGCGCGCCACGAGGACGAGATCGATGCCCTCGTCGTCGACCAGCTCGGCGAGACGCGCGTGGTCGGGGGGCTGCTCGGAGACGGGCCGCTGCGTGAGGCGGTGGCCTGCTGGCTCCGCTGGCTCCGCTGCGTCCGGGGGCACGGCCGGGTCGGCGGACGCCATCGCCGGCGCCCACCGATCCAGCATCTCGGTCAGCAGCCGCACGTCGAACGGCTTCGACATGAAGTCGTCCATCCCGGCGTCGAGGCAGCGGTCGCGCTCCTCGACGCCGGCCGCCGCGGTCATCGCGATGATCGGCGTACGGGTCCCGTCTCGCTGGATCGCACGAACGGCACGGGTGGCGTCGAAGCCGTCCATCACCGGCATCTGGCAGTCCATCAGGATCAGGGTGTAGCCGCCGGGGTCGTCCGCGACCGCCGCCACACCTGCCGCCCCGTTGTCGGCGAGCTGCACGGTGAATCCCAGTCGCCGCAGCACGCCGTCGGCGACGAGCTGGTTGATCGCGTTGTCCTCCACGACCAGCACGCGGCCGCGGTCCACGGCGTGCGCGGGGGCCGTGGACCCGGCGGTCTCGGCCGCGGCCTCCCAGTGCCCACCGAGCACGGCAAGGGTGTCGAGCAGGCGCGAGGGGAGGACCGGCTTGGCGAGGTAGTCGTCGATGCCGGCATCCACCAACCAGCCGTCGGTCGGCTCGGTCGACGAGGAGAGGAGCACGAGGCGGGTGTCGTCGTGGCGTGACTCCGCCCGCACGATCCGTGCCAGCTGCTCCCCGTCGGCGCCCGGCATCATGTAGTCCAGCAGCACGATCTCGTACGGCGACCCGGTCCGCGCCGCCGCGTCGAGCTCGACGAGCGCCTCGTAGGCCGAGGCGACGGCGGAGACCTCGACCGCCCACCCGGAGAGCTGCTCGGTGAGGATGAACCGGTTGGTCGCGTTGTCGTCGACGACCAGCACCCGCAGCCCCGCGACCGCGCTCTCGCGCAGCGCATCGCGCTGGGAGTGGTGCTCGCCGAGTGCCGCGGCAAACGTCGCGGTGAACCAGAACGTGCTGCCGAGCTCGGCCGCGCTCTGCACCCCGATCTCCCCCTTCATCGCGGTGACGATGCGCTTGCTGATGGCCAGCCCGAGCCCCGTGCCGCCGTACTCCCGAGTCGTGGAGCTGTCGGCCTGGGTGAAGGCCTCGAACAGCCCGTCCTGCGCCTCGGGCGCGATGCCGACGCCGGTGTCACGAACGGAGACCCGGACCCGGTGCCCGACGTGCTCGGCGCGGATGACGACCTCGCCCCGGGCGGTGAACTTCACGGCGTTGGACGCCAGGTTGGTGATGACCTGGCCAAAGCGCACCGGATCCCCGCGGACCAGGGTGGGTAGGTCGGCTGCGCTGGAGACGACAAGCTCCAGGCCCTTCTCCCGGGCGCGGTCGGCGACCAGCCCCGCACTCTGCTCCACGATGGCTCGAGGATCGAAGTCGACCTCCTCGAGGTCGAGCCGCCCGGCTTCGATCTTGGAGAGGTCGAGGATGTCGTTGACCAGGGCCAGCAGGGTGCGCCCGGCCTGGTCGACCCCGTCGGCCAGGCGCTGCTGGTGAGCTGTCAGGTCGGTACGACGGAGCAGCTCGCTGAGACCGATCACACCGTTCAGCGGGGTGCGGATCTCGTGACTCATCGTCGCAAGAAACTCCGACTTCGCCCGCGAGGCCGAGAGTGCCTCGTCCCGCGCGGTGGCCAGGGCCTCGGCGGCCCACTCACGCTCGGCCACCTGCGCGAGCAAGGTCAGGGTCTGCTCGAAGATGGCCAGGTCGGTCGGCTGCGGTGCCTCTCGCGCGCCGGTGCCCGAGACCAGGACGCAGGCCAGGCGCTCGCCGACGAGGACCGGACCCGCGACGAGGTGATCCTCGTGGCGGACCGCACGGTGCACCATCCCTCCGTGGGCCACCGCCTCGACGGCCAGGGTGCGGGCGAGGTCCCGGGTCGTGGGTGACGCGGCGGACCACTCGATGTCGATGTGGACCAGCTCGGCGCCCGGAAGCGGGGAGGCCGGCACCGCGACGAGCACCGCGGGCCAGCGTGCGTAAGGGCGGACCTGACTGTCCGACGCGGTCAGCACCTCCTGCAAGGTGCTCGACTCGTTCGCCACGCCCGCCATGGCGCTGAGGAACTCGAGACCGCGTTGGTAGTTCTTGGCCGCGGTGATGTCCTGGAGGGTGCCCCCGACCCGGACCAGCGTGCCGTCGGGTTCGTGCAGGGCGACACCGCGGACGCGCAACCACGTCTCGCTGTCTCCGTCGGGGCGCAGCCGGCACTCGACGTCCAGGGCACCTCCACCCCGGATCATGCGCTGGTAGTGGGGAAGGAGCGACTCTCGGTCCTCCGGGTGCAGCAGCTCGAAGAAGGCGTCACGCGACGGGTCGAAGCTCTCCGGGGTGACCCGGCAGATCCGGTAGGCCTCAGCCGACCAGGACACCGGCCCGGTGGCGAGGCGCTCCCAGCTGCCGACCCCGGCGATCGACTGCGCCTCGGCCAGCTGCTGCTCACGCTGGGACAGTTCGTCGTAGAGCGCCCGGTGGTCCGTGTCATCCCGGACCCGGTACAGCCAGCCCCGGCAGGTGCCGTCGTCGTCGAGCACCCGAGCATGACTGACCAGCGCCCAGAACGACGAACCGTCACGGCGATGGACCAGGCACTCCAGGTCGTGACCGGGGGCCTCGCTGTCGCGTCCGGCGAGGTGACCGCGGAACTGTGCGCCGCCCTGCTCGTCGAGCACGTCGAAGACCGACGTGGACGCCATCTCCTCGTCGTCGCGACCGAGCAGCGCGCCCATCGTGGCGTTGGCGAAGGTGGTGCGCCCCTCGTCGTCCAGCATCCACAACCCGTCGGGGACTGCGCTCAGGATCCGGTCGCCGAGGCTGCGGTCGCCGTCGTCTTCGTCGCCGTGCTCTGTGGGGTGCACCGGCATACCGTCTCAGACGACCTGGCCTGCTGTCGTCATCCGACGATGCGGGTCGTCACTCGCGTTCGGTGAGCACGAGCGGGCCGTCCTGGGTGATCGCGATGGTGTGCTCCATGTGGGCACCGCGCGATCCGTCCTCGCTGCGCAACGTCCACCCGTCAGGGTCGGTGTAGATCCTGTCGGTGGTGTGCATGAACCACGGCTCGATGGCGATGACCAGGCCGGGCTCGAGCTTGTAGCCACGGCCGGGTCGGCCGTCGTTGGGGACGTGCGGCTCGCCGTGCATCGTGCGGCCGACGCCGTGGCCACCGAACTGCAGGTTGACCCCCAGGCCGGCGCTGCGTGCGACCTTCCCGATGGCCGCCGAGATGTCGCCCATCCGGTTGCCTGGTTGAGCAGCCGCGATCGCGTCGTCGAGAGCCTTGCGGGTCACCTCGATCAGCTCCAGGTCCTCACGGCGGGGCGTGCCCACGACCAGGGAGTAGGCGGAGTCGGCGACCCAGCCGTCCACGGCGACCGCGAAGTCGACCGAGACCAGGTCGCCGTCCTTCAGGGCGTAGTCGTGGGGGAGTCCGTGCAGCACCGCGTCGTTGACCGAGGTGCACAGCACCTTGCCGAAGGGCGATGCGCCGAAGGACGGGTGGTAGTCGACGTAGCAGGACGTCGCGCCGGCCCGGGCGATCATGTCGGCGGCGAGCGCGTCGAGCTCGAGCAGGTTGACGCCCACGTCGGCCTTGGCGGCGAGGGCGTCGATCACCGAGGCGACGAAGCGCCCGGCGGGGCGCATCTCCTCGATCTGGGCAGGGGTACGGAGCTCGATCACGCGGTCGAGCCTAGGTCACGGCGGGCAGAGCCTCCGAGGGCGCCGCCGGTCGTGGCGGTTCCGCCCGGAGCGGATCCGCCTCCGGCAGAATCGCTGGGGGATCGACGTCGTACGACGGAGCCTGGAGCCATGACCCAGACATCCGGCCTCTCGGCCTCCGACCGTCTCCTGCACCAGCGCATCATCGTGCTCGGTCAGCAGGTCGACGACGACATCGCCAACACCATCTGCGCTCAGCTCCTCCTGCTCTCGGCCGAGGATCCCGGCCGCGACATCAGCCTTTACATCAACTCCCCGGGCGGGTCCGTCTCGGCCGGGCTCGCGATCTACGACACGATGCGGCTCATCCCCAACGACGTCAGCACCCTGGCGATGGGTCTGGCGGCCAGCATGGGGCAGTTCCTCCTGACCGCAGGCACCCCGGACAAGCGCTTCGCGCTGCCCAACAGTCGGATCCTGCTCCACCAGGGTTCTGCCGGGATCGGTGGCAGCGCGGTCGACATCGAGATCCAGGCCGAGAACCTCGAGCACATGAAGAACGTGATGATGCAGATCACCGCCGAGCACACCGGTCAGCCGGTCGAGCGGGTGGAGCGTGACGCGCTGCGCGATCGGTGGTTCACCGCCGCCGAGGCGGTGGACTACGGCTTCGTCGACGCCGTGCTGGATCAGGTCGCGGCGGTGGTTCCCCGGCGCCCCGGCCCCTCCTTCGGGCCGGCGAGCGGAGCGAGTCGATGAGCAGCTACACCATTCCCAGCGTCGTCGAGCGCACGGTGCGCGGTGAGCGTGCGGTCGACATCTACAGCCGCCTCCTGAGCGATCGCATCGTCTACATCGGCACCGAGATCGACGACGGGGTGGCCAACGTCGTCATCGCCCAGCTGCTGCACCTGGAGTCGGAGCACCCCGACTCGCCCATCAGCCTCTACCTCAACTCGCCCGGCGGCTCGGTCACCGCGGTGCTGGCGATCTACGACACCCTGCAGTTCATCCGCTCCGCGGTGGCCACCACGTGTGTCGGCCAGGTGGGCTCCTCGTCGGCGCTGCTCCTGGCGGCCGGCGAGCCCGGCAGCCGCACCCTGCTGCGACATGCCCGAGTCATGCTCGATCAGCCTTCAGGTGGTGGCCGGGGCACGCTGCCGGACCTGGCCGTCCAGGCCAAGGAGATCGTCCGACTCCGCGGAGCGATGGAGGCGCTGCTCAGCGAGCACACGGGACGTAGCATCCAGCAGCTGCGGGCCGACACCGACCGGGACCTCGTCCTCACGGCCGCCGAAGCGGTGGAGTACGGCGTGGCAGACGCGGTCCTCGACAGCCGCAAGGCTGCGTCGCTCAGCGGCTCGGGGCACGCAATCTAGGGTGAGGACATGACCACTCACGTCGACCGGACCATCGCGGCCCTGCGCGCCCAGCACGACCGACTGGCCGAGCTCGTGGCCCACAGCAGCGAGGAGACCCTCGCCGCACGCAGCGGGGCCCAGGAGTGGAGCGTGGCCGACGTGCTCTCGCACCTGGGAAGCGGCGCCGAGATCATGCGCATGCCGATCCTGGCCGCGATCGACGGCACCCCGGCACCCGAGGGAGGCATGCAGCCCATCTGGGACCGGTGGAACGCGCTGTCGCCTCGCGACCAGGCGAGCCAGTACGTCGAGCACGACGCCCGGTACGTGGAGACCGTCGAGGCGCTCGACGCCGGTCAGCGCGGAGAGCTGCTCATCGACCTGGGCTTCCTGCCCGAGCCCGTCCCGCTGGAGGTCGCGCTCGGGATGCGGCTCGACGAGGTCGCCCTGCACGCGTGGGACGTCCATGTCGCAGCGGAGCCCTCCGCACCCCTCGACGCGGAGTCGGCCGAGCTGCTCCTGGAGCTGTTGGGCGGTTCGATGGGCTTCCTGCTCGGCTTCCTCGGCAAGCCGGACCAGCTCTCGCAGCCTGCCCGCTTGGAGGTCGCCGGCTACGTGCTGGAGCTGGGAGAGGGCGTGCGCCTGGCACCTCGGGACAGCGCGGACAACGTCGACGAGGTCACGGCATCGTGGAACGGGCCGACCGAGGGGTTCGTCCGACTCCTCGGCGGGCGTCTTGGCGCGCCGTACACGCCTGCGGACGTCGGCGTGAGCGGCAACGTCACCCTCGACGACCTGCGCCGGGTCTTCCCCGGGTTCTGAGCCCGGCTCAGGCAGCGAGGCAGACGGGGCCGCCGATCCGCCCCAGGGACCGGGTGACGCGGGCGGTCAGGTCGACCAGGCGCAGCCCGAGCGCCCCGGTGACGGCGCCGACGATCTCGGAGCTCGGCTCCTTGAGGCCTCGCTCGACCTCGGAGAGGTACTGCACCGACACGCCTGCTCGCTGCGCCACCTCGGCGAGCGTCCGCGCCTGGTCCTGCCGGACCTGGCGCAACTCCCGGCCGAGCGCCTCGCGCCAGAGGGGCTCGGGGGCGGCCGCCGAGGTCGAGGGCACGGTGGGGCGCCGCAGGGGGACCACGTTCTCCTGAGTCATGACGCGACGTTAGGCCCGTCCGGGGTGGTTGCCGAGCACGTTCGCCAGCGGCGAACGTCGGTGGCGAGTTCTAGCCTGGTGGCATGGCGACTCCCTGGGGAAGGGCAACGAGCTCTGCGTGGCCTGACCCAGGGTCGGGGTACGGTCGAGTCATGCGTGGACGCAGCGTCTCGGACCCGTCGGTCGACCGCTGGTCACGGCGCGACTGGTGGGGCGTCGTCCTGGACTGCCCCGACGCACTCGCCCTGGCGACCTTCTACTCCGAGCTGCTGGGCTGGCCGCTGTGGAAGCCCGAGACCGCCGATGCGGAGGGTGCCGCGCTGGACCCCGGGGAGGGCGTCTGCGGACTCACCTTCCAGCGCGACCCCGGCTACGAGCGCCCGGTCTGGCCTCCGGAGCCAGGCCGCCCGCGGATGTCGATGCACCTCGACTTCGAGGTGGACGACCTCACCGAGGCCGTCGCCCACGCGATCGAGCTCGGCGCGGCGCTGTCCGACTTCCAGCCGCAGGACGACGTACGGGTGCTGCTGGATCCGGCCGGGCACCCGTTCTGCCTGTACAGCTAGCTGTAGCTAGCTGCTGGGCTTCTCCGATCCCACGACCCACATCGCGAAGAACTGGGACCCGCCGCCGTAGGCGTGCCCGAGCGCCCGCCGGGCGCCGTCGACCTGGTGCTCGCCGGCCTGCCCGCGCACCTGCAGGGCGGCCTCGCCGAAGCGGAGCATGCCCGAGGCGCCGATCGGGTTGGACGAGAGCACACCTCCCGAGCAGTTGACCGGGATCCGGCCGTCGAGCGCCGTGGCCCCGGACTCTGTGAGCTTCCACCCCTCACCCGGCTCGGCGAACCCCAGCGACTCCAGCCACATCGGCTCGAACCAGGAGAACGGCACGTAGATCTCGGCCATGTCGATCTCGTCGATCGGGTTGGTGATCCCGGCCTGCTTCCACAGCACCGCGGCCGCGTCGCGGGAGGCCTGCGGGTTGACCTGGTCGCGCTCGGCTCCCGAGGTGGCCTCGGAGCGCATCACGGTCCCGTGGATCCACGCCGGGTTGGGCGAGGACGCCGCGACGTCCTCGGAGGCGATCACGAGGGCGCAGGCGCCGTCCGAGGACGGGCACGTCTCGTCGTAGCGAATCGGGTCCCACAGCATCTGTGACGCCATCACGGACTCCACGGTGGTGCCCTTGTTGTGGAGGTGGGCGTAGGGGTTCTTGAGCGCGTTGTTGCGGTCCTTGGCGGCGACGATGGCACCGATGTGGTTCGGCGCACCGGATCGGCGGATGTAGGAGCGCACGTGCGGCGCGAAGTACCCTCCGGCGCCGGCGTGGACGGGCATGTTGAACGGGATCGGCACCGACAGGGCCCACATCGCGTTGGACTCCGACTGTTTCTCGTAGGCGACGGTGAGCACCTTCTTGTGCACCCCGGCCTGGACGAGGGAGGAGGCCACGATCGCCGTCGAGCCACCGACCGAGCCTGCGGTGTGGACGCGCAGGAGCGGCTTGCCCGCGGCGCCCAACGCCTCGGCGAGGAAGAGCTCGGGCATCATCACGCCCTCGAAGAGGTCCGGAGCCTTGCCGACCACGATCGCGTCGATCTCGTCCAGGGTCAGCCCGGCGTCCTCGAGGGCCCGGTCCATGGCCTCGCGGCACAGGCCCGCCATGGAGACGTCCTCGCGCTTGGCACGGTGGTGGGTCTGGCCGATGCCGATGACCGCTGCCGGCTGCTTGGCCATCAGGCACGTCCTTCCATGGTGCACACGAGATTCTGCTGCAGGGCCGGCCCCGAGGTGGCGTGGCCGAGGGTCTTGGCCGCCTCGCCGGACCAGATCTTCTTGGCGGCCTCGCCGATCCGGATGCCGCCCGCCGAGAACATCGGGTTGCCCGACAGCGGGCCCCCCGACGGGTTGATCGCGACGTCGTCGGACAGTCCCAGCTCGCGGCGCAGCACCAGCTCCTGGTGGCTGAACGCCGCGTGCAGCTCGGCGACCTCGACCCCGTCGACGCCGGCACCCGCCGCTGCTACAGCTGCCGACGGCGAGCGCGTGAGGTCGCGGGTGCCCATGCTCATCGGGTCGACGTTGTGAGCCAGCCCGCTGATCCAGGCGGGCTTGTCGCGTACGTCGCGAGCCCGGTCGCCCGCGGCGAGCACGATGGCGGCCGCGCCGTCGGTGACCGGCGCGCAGTCGTGCTTGCGCAACGGGTCGGCGTACATCGGGCGGGCGAGGAGCTCCTCGACCGACGACGCGCCCTTGCGCACGGCGTACTCGTTCTTCTCGGCGTCGCCCATCGAGCGGTTGACGACCTCGGCCATCGCGGTCTCGTCCCACAGCCCGGCGTCGATGCCGGCGCGGGCCTGCAGGCCGGCGAGCGACACGGTGTCGGGCCACAGGGGGGTCATCGTGTAGGGCTCGAGCTGCAGGGCGAGGGTGCGGCGAAGCACGCCCGCGGAGCTCTTGCCGAAGGCGTAGACCAGCGCGGTGTCGACCTCGCCGGTCTGGATCTTGATCCAGGCCTCGTACATCGCCCAGGCCAGGTCCATCTCGACGTGGGACTCGTTGACGGGCGGGGTGACCCCGATCGCGTCGACGGCCTGCACGAACGAGAAGGACCGCCCGGCCAGGTAGTCGGAGGACCCGGAGCACCAGAAACCCACGTCCTTGCGGGTCCACCCGGTCTGCTCGTAGCACTCGGCGAACAACGGGACGAGCAGCTCGACGCAGGTCGGCGACCCGTCGAACTCCTCCATCTGTCGCTGGGCGAACCCGACGACGGCGACGTCTCTCATCTCTTCAGGCCCCTCAGAGGTGGTTCTTGTAGGTCTCGTAGTCCGCGTCCGGGTCTCCGGTCGGACTGAAGTGGCTGATGTTCTCGATCGTGGTGCCCCACTCGTCCTCGGGCTTCCAGACCGCCTTGACGCGCATGCCCATCCGCACCTGGTCGGCGGGGATGTCGAGGATCAGGTGCAGGAAGGCGATGTCGGCGCCGTCGAGCAGGACGTAGGCCGAGACGTACGGCGGAGTGATCTTCTGGCCCATGAACGGCACGTTGACCACGCAGAAGGTCGTGACCGTGCCCTCGTGGGAGAGCTCGACCTCCTCGGAGGTCGGCTGCCCGTCGGAGGGGCACGCGCTGCGCGGCGGCACGTAGACCTTGTGGCACGCCGGGCAGCGTTGCCCGACGATCCTGCCCTCGGCCAGGCCGCGGTAGAAGGCCGACTCCTCGGGGGAGGCGGCGTAGACGTAGTCGAGCTCGACGGGGGTGATGATGCCCGTGACCGGGTCCACATCGGCGTCGGCGGGCATGTCACCGGATCTCGGCTGCTCGGTCGCGACTGCGTCGCGTTCGGCGGCGGGCTCGAAGCAGGCGATGTCGGTGATGTGGCCGACCCGCTCATCGGCCCAGCGGACCTGCACCCGCATGCCGGTCGACATCTCCTCCGGGGATGCCACGTCGACCGCGTGGAGCAGGGGAGCGTCCGCGCCGTCCAGGGTGACGAGTGCGAAGGCGAAGGGACGGTCGAGGGGCTGACCCTTGACCGGCTCGGGCACCCACGACCACGACGTCACCGTGCCGGCGGGGGAGACCTCGACGAAGTCGGTGGTCTGCTGGTGGGTCACCGGGTCGTACTCGGGCGGCGGTACGACGACGGTGCCCGACGAGGTGCGCGCGCCGACCACCACGCCGTCACGCAGCCCGGTGAGGAACCTGCCGAGCACGGGGCCGGTGGAGCGGGTGTAGTCGAAGGCGACGGTCACCGGCGCCGAGAGAGTGCGAGCCATGGGACGAAACTAGAACACGTTCTATCTCGCCCGCAAGGTTTCTGACAGGCTACGGACCATGAAACTGGGACTTCAGCTGGGTTACTGGCAGGCCGGACCGCCCGAGGGCGTCGGAGAACTCGTCGCGGCGGCGGAGGAGGCGGGCTTCGACGCGATCTTCACCGCGGAGGCCTGGGGATCGGACGCGTTCACGCCCCTCACGTGGTGGGGTCGCGAGACGTCGACGGTGCGACTCGGGACCTCGATCGTGCAGATGTCGGGTCGCTCGCCGGCCTCGATCGCCATGCACGCCCTCACGCTGGACCACCTCAGCGGCGGCCGGGTCGTGCTCGGCATGGGGGTGAGCGGTCCGCAGGTCGTGGAGGGCTGGTACGGCCAGCCGTTCAGCAAGCCGTTGGCCCGGACCCGGGAGGTCGTCGACATCATCCGCAAGGTCTTGGCGCGTGAGGCGCCGGTGACCAACGACGGTCCGCACTACCCGCTGCCGTTCACCGGCGCGGGCTCGGTCGGCCTCGGCAAGCCGCTCAAGCCGATCGTGCACCCGTTGCGCCCCGACATCCCGATCTGGCTCGGCGCCGAGGGCCCGAAGAACGTCGCGCAGACCGCCGAGATCGCCGACGGCTGGATCCCGATCTTCTACACGCCGAAGTCGGCCGGGATGTACCAGCCGTGGCTCGACAAGGGCTTCGCGCGACCCGGCGCACGCCGGACCCGCGCGGACTTCGAGATCGCCGCGACCTGCCATCTCCAGATCGTCTCGAGCGCTGCGGAGAAGAAGGCCGTGATCGACGGGATGAAGGGCGTGGTGTCGCTCTACATGGGCGGCATGGGGGCCGCCGAGGCAAACTTCCACAACCAGGTCTTCGTCCGGATGGGCTACGAGGACCTCGCCGCCGAGGTGCAGAAGCTCTATCTCGCCGGCGAGAAGGACAAGGCGACCGCACTGATTCCCGACGACCTCGTCGACGACATGCACATCGTCGGTGAGCCGGGCGAGGTCAAGGAGAAGGTCGCCGCCTGGGAGGAGACCGGCGTGACGACGCTGATGCTCAGCTTCCACGGTGCCGACGAGATCCGGAAGGTGGCCGAACTGTTGGCGTGATGCCGGCGTTCGGGGTGGGTGTGTTGTTCGTGGTGGGTGGGGCGCCCGCGCGCGTAGTCGACCGGGTCTCGCCGTCAAGGATCGCCTGCGGCGCCCGCTTCGCGGTGCCTTCGGCATCCGTTGACTGCGAGCCTCTCCCGGTCGACTGGTCGACGCGCTGACGGCACGAGCAAGCTCGCGCCGCCGCATGCGCGGACGCCACACCCGGCACATGACTCACATCGCCTCATCCAGTGGGCGCATACGACAGGTTTCAGGCCGTTTTCGTGTCGTTTCTGCCCAACCGACCAGACCTTGTGGCCTCTGTGACTGATGGGGTGGGGCCGCGCGCGGCCCACCCCCGGGTGACCGCCAGGACCAACCCTGACCCAGACGCGCACCGCGCCTGGAGAGCCGGAGTACGTTCGACGGCGTGATCGAGCTGAGCAAGGACCAAGAGACAGACCTGGCGACCGAGGACGGTGCGCACCCCCGACGGTTGCGCCTGGGGATCGGGTGGGACAAGTCGCGTACCGGCGGCTTCATCGGCACCGGAGCGCCCGAGATCGACCTGGACGCCTCGGCCATCCAGTTCGCCGACGGCAAGCTCTTCGACCTGGCCTTCTACAACAACCTGTCGACTCGTGACGGCTCCGTGGTGCACCAGGGCGACAACCGGTCCGGCTCGGGGGTGGGGGACGACGAGACCATCCTGGTGGACCTCGACAAGGTCTACGCCAAGGTGGACCGGATCTTTCTGCTCGTCAGCAGCTACGCCGGACACAGCCTCGAGTGGACCGACAACGCCTACTGCCGCGTGGTCACCGACAACGAGGCGGCGGTCGAGCTCGCCCGCTTCCGGCTGACCGTCGCGGTCAAGGAGACCGGGTTGGTCATCGCCGAGCTCGTGCGACGGGCACCCGACTGGAGTCTGCACGCGATCGGGGTCGGCATCCCTGCCAAGATCCCGACCGAGGCGGTCCCGGCGCTGCAACGCCTGCTCTGAAGGTGACGGGTCGTGACCCGTGACAGAAACTGCAACACGTTCTAGTCTCGGCGGCATGACGACCACTGACGACCGTCCCGCATCAGCCTCGCCGTCTGCGACGCACCAGGCGTCGGCCGAGACGATGCGCACCCCCACCCACAACGGCAACCTGATGGTCGCGGCGCTCAAGCGCCATCACGACAAGCCGGTGATGTACCTCGGGGACACGACGCTCACCGGCGGCGAGACCGCGGAGCAGATGAGTCGCTACGTGCAGGCCTTCGAGGCCCTCGGCGCGGGCACGGGGACGCACGGGGCGCTGCTCGCGCTGAACCGCCCCGAGGTGCTCTACATCCTCGGGTCCGGCCAGACCCAGGGCTACCGCCGTACGTCGTTGCACCCCCTCGGCTCCGCCGACGACCACGCCTACGTGATCAACGACGCTGGCATCACGTTCCTGATCATCGACCCCTACTTCACCGAGCGGGCCCTCGAGCTGCTCGAGAAGTGTCCCGGGCTGACCCAGGTCCTCACCATCGGGCCGGTCCCCGAGGCGCTCGCAGGCGTCGGCGTCGACCTGGTGGCCAAGGCGGCGGAGTACGACGCGCAACCGCTGACCGCCAAGCTCCTCCCGCCCGACCACATCGTCTCGATCACCTACACGGGCGGGACGACGGGCAAGCCCAAGGGCGTGATCGGCACGTCGGCGGCGATGAACACGATGAGTCAGATCCAGCTCGCCGAGTGGGAGTGGCCGGAGAACCCGAAGTTCCTGATGTGCACGCCGTTGTCGCACGCCGGCGCGGCCTTCTTCGTGCCGACCGTGATCAAGGGCGGCACGCTGCACGTGCTCTCGCGCTTCGACCCGGCCGAGGTCCTGCGCACGATCGAGGAGCAGAGGATCACCGCCACCATGCTGGTGCCGTCGATGCTCTACGCCCTGATGGACCACCCCGACTCGCACACCCGCGACCTGAGCTCCCTGGAGACCGTCTACTACGGTGCCTCGGCGATCAACCCGGTGCGGCTCAAGGAGGCCATCGACCGCTTCGGACCGATCTTCGCGCAGTACTACGGTCAGTCCGAGGCGCCGATGGTGATCACCTACCTCAGTCGCGCCGACCACGTCACCGGTGGCGACGAGAGACTCGCCTCCTGCGGGCGCCCGTCGGCCTTTATCCGCACGGCACTGCTCGACGAGGACGGCAACGAGGTGCCGGTCGGGGAGCCGGGCGAGATCTGCGTGTCCGGCTCCTTGCTCGCCGGTGGCTACTGGAACCTCCCCGAGGAGACCGCGGAGACCTTCCGCGACGGGTGGATGCACACCGGCGACATCGCGCGCGAGGACGAGGACGGCTTCTGGTACATCGTCGACCGCACCAAGGACATGATCGTCACGGGCGGCTTCAACGTCTTCCCGCGCGAGGTCGAGGACGTCGTCGCCGAGCACCCCGCGATCGCCCAGGTCGGCGTGATCGGGACGCCGCACGAGAAGTTCGGCGAGGCGGTCACCGCGATCGTCGTCCTGCGCGACGGGCACGACCTGACCGACGAGGTCGTCGCCGAGATCCAGGACATGGTCAAGCAGCGCAAGGGCTCGGTGCAGTCGCCGAAGCAGGTCATCGCCACCGACGCCCTTCCGCTGACGGGTCTGGGCAAGCCGGACAAGAAAGCCCTGCGCGCCCAGTACTGGACTGGTGAGCGCTCTGTCGGCTGACCGGAGGTCAACACTGTTGACTCACCTGTCGGAACGCGTGAGGATCGTGGTGTGACCAGTCGCTACGCATCTCTGACCCGCGACGAGCTCGCGACGCTCGTCCCCGAGCTGCTCCTGATCGGCCAGCTCATCGACCGATCCGGCATGGCCTGGTGCATCTCGGCCTTCGGCCGCGAGGAGATGGCGCAGATCGCCATCGAGGAGTGGGCGGGCTCCTCTCCCTTCTACACGCGCCGGATGCAGCGCGCGCTGGGCTACGAGGGCACCGACGTGGTCACGATCTTCAAGGGACTCCAGCTCGACATCGGCGCACCGCCCCAGTTCATGGACTTCCGCTACGCGGTCACCGACCCCTGGCACGGGGAGTTCTGGCTGGACCACTGCGGTGCGTTGATGGACGTCGAGCCGATGGGGGAGGACTACGTCCGCTCGATGTGCCACGACATCGAGGACCCCACGTTCGACGCCACGGCGGTGGCGACGAACGCCAAGGCCCAGGTGCGGCCGATCCACCGACCGCCTCGTGCCTCCACCGATCAGCACCCGCACTGCCGCTGGACCGTCGTGATCGACGAGGCGCACGAGCCGGTGACCCCCCTGCCGCCGTACTACGAGGTCGAGCCCAAGCGCGCCGTGACAGTTGCGCTGGACCCGATCGTCCCGGGTGGGGGCGGGCTCGACGACTACGCCGGGCCCCTCGTCGACGACCTCGACTTCGCGGCGTTCTCGCACGCCGCGCTGGTGCGCATCGCCGACGAGGTGTGCCTGCAGATGCATCTGCTCAACCTCTCCTTCGGGATCGCGGTGGCCAAGCGGGCCGCATCGTCGGAGCAGGCGCAGGAGATCTGCACCAAGCAGCTGGTCGGGATCGCCGGCATCGCCGCCGAGCGGCTCCACCGTGCGCTGGCCCTGCCTGCGGACGAGGCCGGGGCAGCACGCGCTCTGGCCCTGCTGCCGCTCTTCAACCCCGTGGTCTACACCGGTGGCGAGGAGGGCGGATCCGGTGCAGCGACGCTGGCGGTCATGCCATCGGACGCGGCCGCCGACGGTGGGTGGATCGCGCTGTGCGGACCCGGTCGCACCGCGCCCCTCCAGGCCGCCGTACGCGCCGTGGACCCCTACCTGGACGTCGAGGTGACCGGCTCGCAGGAGACGTGGGACCTCACCGTCGTACGACGTCACGAGCCGGCTCCGGAGGCGGGCGAGGTGGCGGTGACGAGGTTCAGCACCGGGGCGAGGTTCGAGTTCGAGCCGCGGCGATCCCTCCCGCTCTTCCCCGTCTGAGACCGCCGGCCCGGAGACGGCCAGGGAGGCCATGGCGAGGATCCTCTCCGGAACGCCGCGCCCGGAAACCCGGTCGTCGGTGTCAGTGGCCGGTGAACTCGGGCTTGCGCTTCTCCAGGAACGCCCGCGGGCCCTCCTTCGCGTCGTCGGAGGCGAAGACCGCGGCGCCGACCTTCGCGTCGTCAGCCCAGCAGTCGTCCTCGTGCTTGCCCTCGGAGTCACGCATCGTCCTGAGGATCGCCTGGACGGCGACCGGCCCGTTGGCCGCGATCGCGTCGGCGATCTCGTGCGCCTTCGCCAGCGCCTCCCCGTCGGGCACGACGTGCCCGATGAGGCCGACCTCCTTGGCCTCCGGAGCCTTCATGGTGCGGCCGGTCAGCAACAGCTCCGCGGCCACGGTGTAGGGCATCTGGCGGATCAGCCGGACGGCCGAGCCACCCATCGGGTAGAGGCTCCAGCGCGCCTCGGCGACGCCGAACTTCGCGGACTCGCCGGCGACGCGGATGTCGGTGCCCTGCAGGATCTCGGTCCCGCCGGCCACCGCCGGCCCCTCGACCGCGGCGATCAGTGGCTTGGTGAGGCGAAATCCCTTGAGCAGCGACTTGATCACCGAGGGGTCGAACTCGCCCGACTCGAAGCTGTCGCTCGGCGGCTTGGCGTTCATCGCCTTCAGGTCGGCACCGGCGCAGAAGTACCCGCCGGCCCCGGTCAGGATGCAGACCCGGATGGAGTCGTCGGAGTTCACCCTGTCCCATGCGTCGCTCATGATCGCGAGCATGTCCCCGGACAGCGCATTGCGCGCCTCCGGGCGATTCATGGTCACCACGAGGGTGTGGCCGACCTGCTCGACCAGGCAGTGCGGAGCTTCGTGGGAGGTGGAGTCGGCTGCGGTTTCGGTCATGTCGCGAGACGGTAGCGAAAAACAAGAACGTGTTCTAGTCTCGCGGCGTGGCCCTGAACATCGCAGACCTCTTCGAGCACGCCGTCGACGCAGCCCCGGACAAGCCCGCCGTCAAGGTGGGCGACCGGGTCGTCACCTACGCGGAGCTGGAGGCAGACGCCAACCGGCTCGCCCACTACCTCGCCGCCCAGGGCGTCCAACCCGGCGACCACGTGGCGATCTACGCCAAGAACAGCGTCGAGCACGTCGTCGCTGTCCTGGCGACGGTCAAGATCCGCGCAGTCACGATCAACGTCAACTTCCGCTACGTCGAGGGCGAGCTCAACTACCTCTTCGAGAACGCCGACGTCGTCGCGCTGATCCACGAGCGCTCCTACGCGCCCCTCGTGGCCGCCTGCGCCCCGAACCATCCCCAGCTGAAGACGTTCGTGTCGTTCCCCGACATCCTGGACCCGACCAACGATGCCGACCTGTCGTCGTACGGCGGCGTGGAGTACGCCGACGCGATCGCCGACCAGAGCCCCGAGCGCGACTTCGCCGAGCGCTCGGCCGACGACCTGCACATCATCTACACCGGCGGGACGACCGGCTTCCCGAAGGGCGTCATGTGGCGCCACGAGGACTTCTGGCGCGTGCTCGGCGGTGGGATCGACTTCTACACCGGAGAGCCGCTCTCGGAGTTCGACCAGTCCGAGCAGGCCAAGCTGGACGGCCGGATGACGACCTTCCCGCTCAGCCCCCTGATGCACGGTGGCGCCCAGGCCGGGTTGCTGATGCACCTGTTCGCGGGTCACCTGACGATCCTCGAGCCCAAGTTCGACCCCCAGCGCACGTGGGAGATCATCAACGACGACAAGGTCCAGCTGATCTTCATGACCGGCGACGCGATGGCACGACCGCTGATCGAGGAGTACGAGCGGAAGAAGGCGACCGGCACGCCGTACGACGGCTCGAGCCTGTTCGCCATCTCCAGCAGCGCAGCGATCTTCAGCCCGCCCGTCAAGGAGCGGTGGATGTCGGAGTTCACCAACGCCGTCTTCACCGACTCCGTGGGCGCCACCGAGACGGGCTTCCAGGGCATGGGCATGCAGGACAAGGACGCGATCAGCTCCGACGGCCCCGTGGTCGGGCTCGGTCCCAGCAGCGTGGTGCTCGACGACGACGACCGGCCCTACGACCTGGCCACCAGCGTCGGCAAGATCGGTCGCCTCGGGCGCGGAGGCTCGGTGCCGGTGGGCTACTACAAGGACCCGGAGAAGTCGGCCAAGACGTTCCTCGAGGTCGACGGCGAGCGCTACTCGGTGCCCGGCGACTTCGCGCGCATCGAGGAAGGCAACCGGGTCACCCTGCTCGGCCGCGGCTCCAACTGCGTCAACACCGGCGGGGAGAAGGTCTACCCCGAGGAGGTCGAGATGTCGATCAAGCGCCACCCGGCGGTCTACGACTGCCTGGTCGTCGGCATCCCCGACGAGAAGTACGGGCAGTCGGTCGCCGCGGTGGTCCAGCCCCGCGAGGGAGCGAGCGTGGAGCTCGAGGAGCTGCGCACCTTCCTGCGCGAGCACCTGTCCGGCTACAAGCTGCCCCGCAGCCTGACGGTCGTGCCGGAGATCCCGCGCAACGCCACCGGCAAGGCGCAGTACCCCCGCGCCAAGGAGATGATCCTCGCCGACCAGACCGGCGCGGCCACCACGCAGGCCACCAGCCAGGGAGCCCCCGCATGATGCGCAGCCCGCTGTGCGAGGCCTTCGGCATCGAGTACCCGATCTTCGCCTTCACTCCCTCCGAGCACGTGGCGGCGGCGGTGTCCAGGGCCGGTGGCCTCGGGGTCCTCGGGTGCGTCCGGTTCAACGACACCGAGGAGCTCGAGAGCGTCCTGTCGTGGCTGGACGACAACACCGACGGCAAGCCGTACGGCGTCGACATCGTGATGCCGATGAAGATCCCCACCGAGGGCACCTCGATGGACCTCGGCGCGATGATCCCCGAGGACCACAAGAAGTTCGTCGACGAGACCCTGCTCAAGCTCGGCGTCCCGCCGCTGCCGGAGGGCGAGGGACGCGACGGCGTGCTCGGCTGGCTGCACTCGGTGGCGCGCTCTCACCTCGACGTCGCGCTGCAGCACCGCCCCGTCTTCATCGCCAATGCGCTCGGCTCGCCGCCGAAGGACGTCATCGACAAGTGCCACGAGCACGGCATCAAGATCGGTGCCCTGGCCGGCGCCGCCAAGCACGCGCTGAGTCACGTCGACAACGGTGTCGACATCATCATCGCGCAGGGCTACGAGGCCGGCGGACACACCGGTGAGGTGGCGAGCATGGTGCTCCAGCCCGACATCGTGGACGCCGTCGGACCCGACGTGCCCGTCCTCGGCGCCGGTGGCATCGGCTCCGGCCGCCAGATCGCCGCGTCGCTGGCCCTGGGTTCGCAGGGCGTGTGGATGGGCTCGATCTGGCTCGGTACGCAGGAGTACCAGCTGATGGGTGCGGCCAACTCCGACGCCTGGCAGACGGCCTTCACCCGGGCCACGAGCAGCGACACCGTGCGGACCCGCGTCTACACCGGCAAGCCGGCCCGGCTGCTCAAGACGAAGTGGACCGAGGCCTGGGCCGAGGAGGGCGCACCGGCGCCGCTGCCCATGCCGCTGCAGAACCTCCTCGTCTCCGACGCCCACAACCGGATCAGCGCTGCCAACGACCCCGACGTGATCTCCATGCCCGTGGGCCAGATCGTCGGGCGGATGAACGAGGTGCGCCCGGTCGCCGAGGTGATGGCCGACCTCGTGGCGGAGTTCGAGGAGACCGTCGCCAAGCTGGAGAAGCTGCGGTAGCGCCACCCGGGCGCGAGCGCTCAGATCGGTGCGTACGTCGTGCCGCGCGGCGCCCGCTCCCAGGTCGTGCCGCCCCCGGTCTCGGCCAACGCTCGCTTGAGCACCTTGTTGGTGGCGGTGCGCGGCAGGTCGTCGACGATCCGGACGTAGCGTGGCCGGGCCTGGGGGGACAGGTCGTCCTGCTCGTCGAGGAACGCGGCCAGGGTCTGCGGCGTCAGCCCGTCGCGCAGGAGCAGCGCGGCAACCACCTGGTCGCCGCCCGCGGGATCTGGCACGGCGTACACCGCCGCCTCCGAGACGGCCGGGTGTCGCAGCAGGATCCGCTCGATCGGGGCGGCTGCGAGGTTCTCGCCGTCGACTCGCAGCCAGTCGGCGCTGCGCCCGGCGAAGTAGACGAATCCGTCGGCGTCCCGGTACGCCAGGTCGCCCGACCAGTACATCCCGCCTCGCATCCGCTCGGCCTCGGCGCTGTCGTCGCGGTAGTAGCCGGCGAAGGCGCCGGAGCCGTGGGTGTTGACGAGCTCGCCCGTCGCGCCCTCGGCGTTGAGCAGCCTGCCGTCGTCGTCGAAGATCGCGTCCGCCGTCGGCTCCGCGGTGGCGGGGTCGAGCACCGCGACGCCGTCGACCGGCCGGCCGAGACTGCCCGGCGGCATCCCGGCGACCCGCTGCACGATCACGGCGTTCTCCGTCGATGAGTAGGAGTCGATCACCGTGCACCCGAAGCGGCGCCCGAACCCCTCGATGTCGCGCTCGTTCGCCTCGTTGCCGAACACCAGCCGCAACGGGTTGTCGGCGTCGTCAGGCATCTCGGAGGTGGCCATCACGTAGGCCAGCGGCTTGCCGACGTAGTTGGCGTACGTGGCCCCGTAGCGGCGCACGTCAGGCAGGAACCCGGACGCACTGAAGCGCGGCGCGAGGGCGATGGTGGCGCCGACGGCCAGCGCGGGGGCCCAGCCGGCCATGATCGCGTTCGAGTGGAACAGCGGCATGGAGAGGTAGGCGACGTCGTCGGGGGTGAGGCCGAACCGCTCGGAGAGGAACTGCCCCGGGTAGGCGATCTTCTCGTGGGTCACGTTGACGGCCTTGGGCTCGCCCGAGGTGCCGGAGGTGAAGATCAGCATCAGCAGGTCGTCGGGCGCCGGGGTGCCGGTGGCGGTGGCGGTGCCTGACCGCGGCGCCGACTCGGCGTCCTCGACCAGGGCCCGCCACGCGGGTGAGCCGACGACGAGCACGGGCACACCCAGGTCGAGCCCGTCCAGGAGGGGCGCGAGCGACTCCTCGGTCACGACCACCTGCACGTCGGCCCGTCGTACGTCGGCAGCGAGGGCGGCTCCGCGGCGGGTGTGGTTGAGTCCGACGACGACGTGACCGCCGAGGGCCGCTCCACCGAGGAGGAAGAGGAACTCCGGGGTGTTCTCGAGCAGGACACCCACGTGGGGCGGGCTGCCCGGGGACAGCACGGACGACAGGAGGGTCGCGCGCACCCGGGAAGCGTCGACGACCTCGCGCCAGCTCCAGGCGGCGTCGCCGGCCAGCAGCCCCGGCCGGTCGTCCTCGGAGCGCGCCACCAGGTGGTCGCGCACGGTGGGGGCGTCGGTCATGGGGTCGTCGCCCCGGACGTCCAGATCGCACAATTGTGCCGATGTGGCACGTCCACGGCCGCCGAACGTGTCAGGACGGCACAATTGTGGGACTGGGACACGATCAGGCAGGCTCCGCAGCCAGCGCCCGTCCGATGGTCAACGCCTGCTCAGTGGCGCCGCCGAAGAGGAACTCGAAACGCTTGGCCGTCGTGAAGTAGCGGTGCGCCTCGCCGTCCAGGTCGATGCCGACCCCGCCGTGCACGTGGACCGTCGTGTGGGCGAGCTTGTGCCCGGCGTCGGCGGCCCAGAGCTTGGCGGTGGCGACCTCGGTCTCGGCAGGGAGCCCCTCGGCGAGGCGCCACACTGCCTGCCACAGGGTGAGTCGCTGAGCGAGCACGTCGATGTAGCCGTCGGCGAGACGCTGCGAGACCGCCTGGAACGTGCCGATCGGTCGGCCGAACTGCTCGCGCGTCTTGGCGTAGGCGGCCGTCAGGTGCAGCGCACCCTCGGTGACGCCGAGCTGCTCGGCGGCCGCACAGGCGATGAGGAACTGGGCGAGGCGGTCCGCGGCGGCACCGTCGACGTCGCCCAGCAGCTGAGCGGCGGCGCCGTCGAGGTCGAGTCGTACGACGGCGTCCCGGTCGCTGCTGTGTCCCTCGACGCCCGTGACGCCGTCGGCGGCCGGGTCGAGGAGGAACACGCCGACACCCTGGTCCGTGGCAGCGGTGAGGAGCAGGAGACCTGCGACGCCACCGGCGCGGACGATCGACTTCGACCCGGTCAGCACCCAGTCGTCGCTCCCGTCACCGGCAGCACGTGCCAGGACCGTCGGGCGTGCCGGGAGGTGCGAGCGCTCCTCGGCGACCGCGGCGGTGAGGATCAGCTCGCCGGACGCCACGCGGGGGAGCACGGACTCGCGCTGGGCCTCGGTGCCGCGCTCGGCGACGAGCAGGGCCGCCGGCCCGTGGACGGCCAGCGGGACCGGGGCGACGGTGCGGCCGACCTCGACCAGCACCCGGCACAGCTCGACGAGGCCGAGCCCGGCACCGCCGTACTGCTCCGGGACCGCGAGGGTGGTCAGGCCGGAGGAGGCGAGCTCACCCCACAGCTCGGCGTCGAAGCGCGACCCCGCGGCCTCGACCTGCTTCTGTCGCTCGTTGGTCGCCCGCTCGCCGAGGATGGTCGCGGCGAGCGCGGCGGCCTCGTCCTGCTCGGAGGTGAAGGAGAAGTCCATGGGTGTGCGTCCCGTCCTCTATCGCTTCGCGGCGGGCAGGCCGAGGCCCACGTAGCCGATGATGTCGCGCTGGATCTCGTTGGTGCCGCCGCCGAACGTCATCACCAGCGACGACCGGTAGTAGCGCTCGAGCCGGCCGGCCAGGGCTGCTCCCTCGGAGTCGCCGGTGAGGCCGGCCTGCGGACCGACGATCTCGGTGAGCGTGCGGTAGACCTCGGTGTTGAGCTCCGAGCCGTAGATCTTGATGGCCGAGGCCTCGGCGGGGGAGAGGTCGACCTTCGCGTCGGCGTCGGCGGCGAGCTTCCAGTTGAGCAGCGCCAGTGCCTCGACACGCGCGTGGACCCGGCCGAGAGCGATCTGGACCCACTCGGTGTCGATGACGCGCTGGCCGTCGGGGTTCTTGGTCTGCTGGGCCCACTCCCGCACGAGCTTGAGCGAGTGGACCGTCGGCGCCGCCGACGTGAGTGAGACGCGTTCGTGGTTGAGCTGGTTGGTCATCAACGACCAACCACCGTTGAGCTCGCCGACGAGGTTCTCGGCCGGGACACGCACGTCCTCGTAGTACGTCGCGCTGGTGCCGACGCCGGCGACGGTGTGCACGGGCGTGTACGAGACGCCGGGCGCCTGTGCGGGGACCATGATCATCGACAGTCCCTTGTGGCGGGGGAGGTCGGGATCGGTGCGGCAGGCCAGCCAGATCCAGTCGGCGTACTGGATGAGCGAGGTCCACATCTTCTGGCCGTTGATCACCCACTCGTCGCCCTCGCGGGTGGCCCTGGTCTTCAGCGACGCGAGGTCGGTGCCCGAGCCGGGCTCGGAGTAGCCGATCGAGAAGTGCAGGTCGCCCGCGAGGATCTTCGGGAGGATGTACTCCTTCTGGGCGTCGCTGCCGTAGCGCATGATCGTGGGCCCGACGGTGTTGAGCGTCAGGTAGGGAATCGGTACGCCGGCCACGGCCGCGGCATCGGTGAAGATCAGCTGCTCGATCATCGAGCGGGCCTGGCCGCCGTACTCCCGGGGCCAGCCGATGCCCAGCCAGCCGTCGGTGCCGATCTGGCGGATGACCTCCTTGTAGACCCCGGCCTCACCGAACTCCCCGGTGGCCGAGGCGAGGCCGGCCCTCCGCTCGGGGGTCACGAGGTCGTCGAAGTACTCCTTCAGCTCCGCTCGCAGGGCCAGGTGCTCAGGCTCGAGGACTACACGCATGGGCGTCAGACTAGAACGTGTTCTCGTTTTCGGCTAGCCTCGCCTTGACGTTGAATGGCCCGAGCAGGACCGATGGACGCACGACACGGGAGACGCAATGAGTGAGACTCGCATGCTCGACCAGGGCGCCGCCCCCGAGCGGTTCGCCCGCGGCTGGCACTGCCTCGGACTGGCGAGTGCCTTCGGGGACGGAAAGCCGCACGGGATCGAGGCCTTCGGCACCAAGCTGGTCGTCTGGCAGGACACCCACGGCGACCTGCAGGTGCTCGACGGCTACTGCCGCCACATGGGTGGCGACCTCACGCAGGGATCGGTCAAGGGTGACGAGATCGCCTGCCCGTTCCACGACTGGCGCTGGGGTGGCGACGGCAAGTGCAAGGCGATCCCCTACGCCCGACGCGTGCCGCTGCGCGCCCGCACGCAGAAGTACCCGACGGCGATCCGCAACGGTCAGCTGCTGATCTGGCACGACACCGAGGGCAGCGACGCCGACCACGACATCCTGCCGCCCGAGCTCCCCGGCGTCGGGACCGACGAGTACACCGACTGGTCCTGGGAGGTCGTTCCGATCGAGGACTCCCACTGCCGCGAGCTGATCGACAACGTGGTCGACATGGCGCACTTCTACTACGTGCACTTCTCGTTCCCCACCAGCTTCCGCAACGTCTTCGAAGGTCACGTCGCCACCCAGTTCATGGAGTCCAAGGGGCGTCCCGACATGAGCGGCGGGTACGGCGACGCCGACCTCTTCCTCAAGTCCGAGGCGACGTACTACGGGCCGTCGTACATGATCAACTGGCTCGACGTCGACTACAAGGGCTTCCAGACCGAGGTCATCCTGATCAACTGTCACATCCCGACGGGTCCGGACTCGTTCACCCTCCAGTACGGCATCACGGTCAAGAAGCCCGAGGGCATCGACGAGCCGACCGCTCAGTTCATCGCCGGGAAGTACGCCGAGATGTTCGGTGGGGGCTTCCTGCAGGACGTGCACATCTGGAAGAACAAGGTGCCCGTGCAGAACCCGCTGCTCTGCGAGGAGGATGGTCCCGTCTACCAGCTGCGTCGGTGGTACGAGCAGTTCTACGTCGACCGGGCCGACATCGCGGCCGAGATGACCGACCGGTTCGAGTTCGAGGTCGACACCACCAAGGCCAACGAGTACTGGCAGGAGGAGGTAGCCGACAACCTGGCCAAGCGCGCTCAGGAGGAGGAGACGGCCCCGCCGTCGTCGGAGTCCGCCGAGGCGACCGCGGCACACTGATGGCCTCGTTCGTACCCACCAGCGACGACACCCTCGAGGACCGGCGGCTCTACACCGAGGCGCGTCAGACCACGGTCGCCTGCCTGGACTGCCTGGCGGAGGTCGGCGTGAAGAAGAACAGCGAGCACCACACCGCGATCCAGTGGAGCTCGAGCGCCCAGGGCTCGTGCCCGGTGCTGTCGCGCCGGGGCGTGCCGCGCGCCCGCTCCGTCCACGCGGGGTGTCCACGGATGGAGGCCAGCATCGACGCCGCGGCCCGTGAGGGAAGAATCCCCCTCGGCGCCGAGGACGGCTACTGACCCTCGCGCCTGCTCAGCGTCGCTCCACCGGGATCCGGTGTGCTGCTGTCCTACCCAACCTCGTCACGAAAGAGAACCGTGGAGCCTGTTTCCTACGAGCTCGAGGTCATCGACGTCGTCGAAGAGACCGCCGACGCCCACTCGATCACCTTCCGCGTCCCGACCGAGGCCGCCACCGACTTCACGTACCGGCCCGGCCAGTTCCTCACCGTGGCCGTTCCCAGCGACCAGACGGGCGTCGCTGCCCGGTGCTACTCGCTGTGCAGCAGCCCGGGTGACGAGGGCGCCGAGACGAGCTTGACCATCACGGTCAAGCGCACCGCCGAGGGCTATGCGTCCAACTGGATCTGCGACCGCGTCGGCGCGGGCGACACGCTGCGGGTCCTGCCCCCGAGCGGGATCTTCACCCCGGCGTCCCTGGACGCCGACCTGTTGCTGTTCGCCGGCGGCAGCGGCGTCACTCCGATCATGTCGATCACGCGTACGGCGCTGGCTCGCGGCAGCGGGCAGATCACGGTGTTCTACGCCAACCGGGACGAGAGCTCGGTGATCTTCGCCCGCGAGCTCTCCGAGCTCGCAGCCGCCCATCCCTGTCGGCTCCTCGTGATCCACTGGCTGGAGAGCGTGCAGGGCCTGCCCACCCAGGAGCAGCTGCGCGCGTTCGCTGCGCCCTACCAGGAGCGCGACGCGTTCGTGTGCGGACCGGCGCCCTTCATGAAGATGACCACCGCCGCCCTCAAGGAGCTCGACTTCCCCCGAGCCCGCAGGCATCAGGAGAAGTTCGTGTCCCTGGGTGGCAACCCGTTCGGCGACGTGCCGGGGGCCGTGGAGGCTGCGGAGCCGCCTGCCCCGGCAGCGACGACCGCCGCCGTGGAGGAGAGCAGCTCGGGGGACGTCAGCGTGACCGCCGACGCCGACCCCGTGCGCCTCGAGGTGGAGCTGGACGGTGAGAAGCACGTCTTCGACGACTGGGAGCGCTCCACCACGCTGCTGGAGCACCTGGAGGCACGTGGGGTGAAGGCGCCGTACTCGTGTCGGGAGGGGGAGTGCTCGGCGTGCGCGGTACGCCTGATCGAGGGCGAGGTGTCCATGGCGCACAACGACGTGCTGGACGACGAGGACCTCGCCGACGGGATCCGGTTGGCCTGCCAGGCGACCGCGACAACCGACGTCGTGCGCGCCAGCTACTCCTAGGGGTACCCGACCCAGAGGTAACCATGCGTCCACAAGATCCACAATTGAGTAACAACGGGTGGGGGAGACGGGCTCCGGTCTAGACCGCAAGATCTATTTTGCGGTAACACGTGACCTGCGTACGGCGAGTCCGTTTGACTTCGTAGCACCTCCTCAGGTGCGCCCCCCACTCCCCCATGTAAGGAACGACCCCCCATGTCTCTCGCACTCCTCATCGGATGCCTGACGGTCGGCATCCTGCTCGCGACCCAGATCTCGCGTCCCGCCACCGACTCCTCCCGGCAGCGCTCGGCGAGCCGCCGTGCCAAGTTCGTGGCCACCCACCCGACGCACGTCAACTCGGCCGACATCGTGGCGGCCCTCGGCCGTGAGGGAGTGCCGGTGCAGCAGGCGCGTTTCATCACCGAGCGCGCCGACGAGCAGGGGATCAAGCCCTTCACCATGTGGCTGTGGCTCGAGCAGTTCGGCGCCGAGGTGCTCGGCATCGTGGTCGCGGCCGACCTCACCCACGAGCAGCTGCTCACCCACATCAGCAACGGCACCGTCCCGGACCTCGAGGAGCTCAAGCTCTTCGCCTCGGCCAACGGGCTCGACGTCGCTGACCGTCCGCAGTCCGACCCGAAGCGGAGCGCCCCCTCGGTGAAGGCCAAGAAGCGCCCCCCGATGCCGCCGATCTACGAGCCGGGCAGCTACACCGGTCTCGAGCTCGCCGCTCGGGCGCGCCGGAGGCCCGACGTCGAGCGACTCGACGACAGCGGACAGGGAGACGTCGCGGCCTGATCCCGGCGGCAACCCACGGAACCCGACGGTCGGGGCCCGCGCTAGTCAGAAATGACTAGGCGGGCCC
>NZ_JAPYPS010000087.1 GCF_029937575.1 Nocardioides sp. | reverse complement strand
GCGCCGCTCTTGACGGCCTCGTAGAGGTCGGCCTCCTCGTCGGAGACGGTGAGCATGATGATCTTGGCCGACGGCACGGACTCCTTGATCGCCAGGCAGGCCTCGATGCCCGACTTCTTGGGCATCCGTACGTCGAGCAGGATCACGTCGGGGGCTGCGCTCTCGGCCAGGGTGACGCCTTCGGCGCCGTCGCCGGCCTCGCCCACCACCTCGAGCCCGGGCTCGACGGCGAGCAGCATGGTCAGGCCCCGCCGGAAGAGCTCCTGGTCGTCCACCACGAGCACGCGGATCGGCTCACGGCCTGTCGAGCGCATCTGTCCTAGGTCTGCCACGGGCAGATCATGTCACGTTTGACGTGTGGGTTCGCCCACTCCCCGCCGAGCCCGAGGTGAAGTGCCCGGGCTCGGCGCCGTGAGCGGGTCCCCCGTCAGTCCTCGAGGTCGAGGGAGATGACGCCGTAGTCGTAGCCGCGCCGGCGGTAGACGACCGAGGGTCGCTCACTCTCCTTGTCGACGAACAGGTAGAAGTCGTGGCCGACCAGCTCCATCTCGTAGAGCGCCTGGTCGAGGGTCATCGCGACGGCGGGGTGGGTCTTCTCGCGCACCACCAGAGGCCCGTCCCCGGTCACCTCGATCGGTCCGACGGAGCGCTGCGTCTCGGTCTCCTCGGGAGCACTGGTGAGGGAGTCGACGGGACCCGTCTCGGCGAGCGCCTGCCCGACCGAGACCGGCGTACGGCGGCCGTGGTGGACGCGGCGACGGTCTGCCGCGCGGCGCATCTGGGCCGCCATCTTGTCGACGGCCAGGTCCAGCGCACCCATCTGGTGGTCAGCAGCCGCCTCGGCGCGGATGACCGGCCCCTTGGAGAAGGCGGTGAGCTCGACGTGGACGGATTTGTCGTGCTGGCGGGGGTTGGTCTCGCAGTCGACCTCCACGTGGACCCGGATGATCCGGTGATCGTGCTTCTCGAGCTTGGTCAGCTTCTCGGCGGCATGACCTCGAAACGACTCGCTGATCTCACAGTGACGTCCGGTGACGACAACATCCATCGTGAACCTCCCGCTTGCAGTTGGTTACCTCGGTTGACGAACAGGAGCCCGCCCGGCCGACCTGGTCTTCGACCCCACAGCCGCCTGCTGAGACTCTCGCAGCTCATCTGCCATCTCTGGCGCCACTACTGGCCTTCTCGTCCTCACCCCGGAGGGCCCCGAAGGTGTGGTCGCATCTGACGACCGGAGGACGGCAGGACTTACCTCTAAGCCGCACCGTGATCGAACGCACGAGGACAGAGCCCCCGTGGCGGTTCTTACGTGGACCGTTTCGCCTGCGACTGGCATCGGCTTGCCGCCTCTGAGCGAGGCGACGCAACCACGGACCCGGACGGACTCCATGACGTGACGTTAGTGGTGTCGCGGCGCCGGCGAAAGTGAACTCGCTGAACTTTCCCCGTGAACACCAGGCGAATCTGCTGCCTCCCCGCCCGGTGGGCCCCCGGGACCCGCCTCGGATCGACGCCGCACGGTGGCCGCGACGGTCGCGTGCGCCAGGGTCGGTACGCCGGCCGCGGCGAGTGCACGTTGTGCCTCGCGCACGGTGCTCCCGGTGGTCAGCACGTCGTCACACACGACCACGTGAGCACTCCCGACCCGGCGTGCCAGACGACGCAGCCGCCCCGAGGAGCACGCCATCGAGCCGGACAGGTTGTCGCGACGCTCGTCGAGGTCGAGCCCGGCCTGGTCCCGGACGCCGGGCCGTGAGCGCAGCAGCGGCGCCAGGGTCACCTCGTAGCGGCCCGATCCCCGTGCCTGGACCGACCGCCGGGCCCGCTCGGTGACGTCCAGGGTCGCGTCGCGTCCACGGCTGCGCACGCTGGCGGCACGTGACGGGACCGGGACCAGGAGGACCGCACCCCGAACGTCGCTCGCGTCGAGCGCAGCCAGCACGGCCAGCGCCAGCAGCGAGCCGAGCACGTCGCGCAGCCCCACGAGGTTGCGCTCCTTGTGCCCGATGACCAGGTCACGCACGAGCCCGTCGTACGGCGCCACGGCGTAGGGCACGCGCAGTCCCTCCGGGACCGGCGACGGCCAGTGCGGGGACGCCTCGTCGGGCAGGGACGCCAGGCACGTGCCGCACAGCAGGCGCCCGGGCGCGGCACACCCCACGCACGACCCCCCGAGGATCAGGTCGCGGAAGCCGTCGAGACCCGCCATGCACACCATGGCACCAGAGCTCGATGGTCGGGCACCAGCGGTCGGGGCGACGCCTGTGGAGACGAGCTCAGCCGGCGTAGCGCAGGCCCGTGGGCGACGAGTCGTCCAAGGCGAAGCCGTAGGACTCGTCGGCGAGGAGGTCGAGCAGGCTGGTCGCGGTCGCGCCGTACGTCGGGACGTCGGTGGAGGGCGAGCCCACCAGGCCCAGCAGACGACCTGAGACCGTGGTGGAGAAGCCGTCGGGGCTGCTCGGCGAGCCGTCGACGCTGACGGTCCTCACCTCGAACGACTCCCCCGGCACCACGGGCGTGAGCAGCGCGATCGACGTGGGCGAGTTCCAGGCGATGTCGGTGATGCGCAGGGGGATCCCCGGGTCGGTCACCAGGGGCACGGTCGCCCGCACGGCGTTGGGCTCGCCACGGTCGTTGACGGCGATCCTGCCGATCCTGAGCTGGTCGCCCTGCTTGCCGCGCACGACGGCCGCGATCCGGGTGCCGTCCCGGCTGACGAGGAACGCCTTGACGGTCATCCCACTCACGGCCGGCACGGCGATCCGCCGTACCCGTCCGCGCTCGACCACCCGTACGACGGCGCCCTCGGTCGTGCGGTCGACGAGCCAGAGTCGATTGGCGAAGTCCCAGTGCGGCGGCAGCAGGTCGACTCCTCGGGAGAAGACCTCGGTGACCTCCGCCGAACGCTGCGCACCCTCGTCGCTCGTGGCTTCGAGGACAGTGGTCCCGTCGGTGGTCACCACGGCGGCACGAGTGGCGTCGAGGTTGACAGCGGCCGCCCGGACGTCGCGGTCGGCGCCGCCGAAGGGACCCGGAACCGGGCGCAGCTGGTTGCCGTCACGCACGGACAGGACTCCGTCGCGGAGCCCGAAGATGTCGGTCGAGGCTCCCTGCACGGTCGGGTCGTAGCTCCCCGCCTGGTCCACGGAGTAGTCCGTGCCGCCGCCGGGCACCTGGACGGCCTCGTCGCCGATGGTGACCCGGAACGACGAGATCGCCGGCTCTTGGCGCAGGCTCCACGCCAGCTGGGCCAGCATCCGTTCGATGCCGGCCTCCGTCTGGGTCGTCGGGCTCCCGTCCAGCTGGATGTCGGCCACCCCGTCCGCCGAGACGGGCACCGAGAGCCGCAAGGTCAGGCCCTTCGGCAGGTACGACCGGGTGACGTCGGCGCGGTCGGGTCCGGGGCCGGCAAGGAGCCCGGCGATCAGGGAGGTCGCGAGCTGCTCGCCACGAGGTAGGTAGACCGGCTCGGGCACCAGGATCCGACCGGTCGGGTCGAAGTAGTAGAGCGAGGCCGGGCGGAAGCGCTGGTTGAACCACGGCGCCGGCACGATGAGGGCGTCCGGAGGGTTGGTGATGCGGTACTCGCCGTCCTCGATGGTGAGGTCGAGCCGCAGACTCTGCTCGAAGGTGGACAGGCCCCCTTCCCACCCTCCGGAGCGCCCGATCCGGTCGGCGTCGACCAGGGGGACGGTCACGCGGGTGACCTCGTCGCTCGGGGGCAGCTTGTCGGCGTAGATGATCGTGGCCGCCTCCGGGTCCCACTCCTCGGCGGCCGAGGAGGAGAGGTACTCCTTGGCGACGTCGATGCGGGTCGGCGAGGCCGTCATCGCGTCGAGGAACCCGCTGGCGATCTCGACCCCGGTGGCGTTCTCCGCGGGCGGGACCGCGTTGATGTCGGGAGCACTGGCACCGTCGGCCTGGGCCACCGACGCCGCGTCGACGATCGGGCCGGACTCGGGCAGACCCGTGCACGCGGAGAGGCACAGCGCCGCCACGGCGACGACAGCGGGCACGATGGCGGGGAGCCGCCTGGTCATCGGACCGGCTCGCGACCGGGCGCCGCGGGGGCGTCGGTCGGCTCCAGGGACAGGGGGCTGCGGCGCAGGGTCAACGAGGTACGGCGCGGCAGGGTCAGCCGGAACTGAGCACCCTCGCCCGGACGCCCCCAAGCCTGCAGCCAGCCGCCGTGCAGGTGCGTGTCCTCCACCGCGATCGCCAGGCCGAGTCCGGTGCCCCCGCTCGTGCGAGCCCGGGCGGGATCGGCCCTCCAGAAGCGGTTGAACACCATGGCCGACTCCCCCGGTTGCAGCCCGACTCCGTAGTCGCGCACGGCCACGGCCGACGCGGTCGCCGACGAGCCCAGGGTGATCACGATGCCAGGGTCGTGGTCGGGGTCGGCATGGTCGATGGCGTTGGTGACGAGGTTGCGCACGATGCGCTCGACCCGTCGTACGTCGGCCTCGGCCAGGCAGGGCTGGGTGCCGTCGGCGATCGCGATCCGCACGCCCCGCTGCTCGGCGAGGGGACGCGTGGAGTCGACCACGCGCCGTACGACGTCGCCCAGGTTGACGTCCTCCAGGTCGAGCTGGGCAGCTCCGGCGTCGAAGCGACTGATCTCCAGCAGGTCGCCGAGCAGGGTCTCGAAGCGGTCCAGCTCGTGCTGCAACAGCTCGGCGGCCCGGCTCGTGACCGGGTCGAAGTCGCCGCGCGCGTCGTGGAGCACGTCGCCGGCCATCCGGACGGTCGTCAGCGGGGTGCGCAGCTCGTGGGAGACGTCGGAGACGAAGCGCCGCTGCACCCGGCTCAGCTCCTCGAGCTGGCGGATCTGGCGTTGCAGGTTCGTCGCCATCTGGTTGAACGACATCGCCAGCCGGGCGAGGTCGTCCTCGCCGGTGACCCGCAGTCGCTCCTGCAGGCGACCCGCCGCGAGCCGCTCGGCCACCTGGCGGGCCATCCGGACCGGTGTGACCACCTGACGGGTCACCAGCCACGTGATGCCGGCGACCAGGACGAGCAGCAGGACGGCGGCCGTGAGCAGGGCCTGAGTCACCAGGCTCAGTGTCTCGGCCTGCTCGTCGAGGGGGAACAGGAGGTACAGGGCGTAGGTGTTGCCGTCGGCCGGCAGCCGGATCTGGGAGCCGACCACGATGCCGGGGACACTGGCCGGGGATCCCTCGCCTTCCGCCCCGCGCGTGACGATGGAGGTGTAGGTCCACGCCGGGTTGGACCCGACCGTGGCCAACCGCTCCTCGAGCGAGGAGGGGATGGAGGCCTCGAGGTCGAGCCCGGTGCTGAAGTCGGCGTTGGCCAGCGGGACTTCGGCGTCGACGGGACCGGCCAGCACCACGCGGAACCCGCGGGTCTCCCCCCGGGAGATGATCGGGCGGGCCAGGTCCTGGACCTGCCGCGTGATGTCGACCTCGGTGCGCAGCGTCGCCTCCAGGCGCAGCTCGGCCTCGTTGGTCTCGCCACTCGCCTCGGAGACCACGGCGTCCACCCGGTTGGAGAGCAGACCGTCGCGGGTCTGCTGGAGCAGGAACCAGCCGACGGCGGTGATCACCACCGCGGAGAGCACCAGGGTGCTGGCCACCACCCGCGCCTGGACCGAGCGCCTCCAGAACGTCAGCGCGCGCCGTACGCCGGCAGGGACCCGCGGTCGCCTCATCGTCCGGCCGTCATCGGAGGATGCTCAGACCTTGCCGGCCTTGTAGCCGACCCCGCGCACCGTCAGCACGATCTCAGGATGCTCGGGGTCGTGCTCGACCTTCGAGCGCAGCCGCTGCACGTGGACGTTGACCAGCCGGGTGTCGGCTGCGTGTCGGTAGCCCCAGACGTTCTCGAGGAGCATCTCGCGGGTGAAGACCTGCCACGGCTTGCGGGCCAGGCAGAGCAGCAGATCGAACTCCAGCGGGGTCAGGCCGATCGGCTCGCCGAGCCGGCTGACGGAGTGTCCGGCGACGTCGATGAGGAGGTCCCCGATGTCGATGCTCTCGGCGTGCGCGATCGTCGAGGCCTCCTTGCGTCGGACCCGGGCCCGGATCCGCGCGACGAGCTCCTTGGGCTTGAAGGGCTTGACGACGTAGTCGTCGGCTCCCGACTCGAGGCCGACCACGATGTCGACGGTGTCGCCCTTCGCGGTCAGCATCACGATCGGGATCCCGGACTCGGCGCGGATCTCCTTGCAGACGTCGATGCCGTCGCGACCGGGCAGCATCAGGTCCAGCAGGACGACGTCCGGCTTGTAGTCGCGCAGCGCGTCGAGCGCCAGGTCGCCACGCGAGACGGTGAAGGAGTCGAAGCCCTCCTGGCGCAGGACGATCGAGAGCATCTCCGCCAGAGCGGCGTCGTCGTCGACGACCAGCACGCGACCGTTGGTCGCGAGATCGTGGGACGGCTCAGTCATGGTTTCCATCCTAGTCCGGGGGTTGTCGGACAACGGGTGACGCGCGTGGGTGACGCGTGCAAGGTGATGGCTGGGTGACGCGCGAGACGCCCGGGGTGGTGACCCCGGGCGTCTCGGTGGTGCTGCCGGCACGCGCTCGCAAGCTCGTGCCCCCGCGCTCAGTAGCGGTAGGCGTCCGTCTTGTACGGGCCCTCGATCGGCAGGCCGAGGTAGGCCGACTGGCCCTCGGTCAGCGTGGTGAGCTTGACGCCCAGGGCGTCGAGGTGGAGGCGCGCGACCTCCTCGTCGAGGTGCTTGGGCAGCACGTAGACGCCGGTCGGGTACTCCTCGGTCTTGGTGAAGATCTCGATCTGCGCCAGGACCTGGTTGGTGAAGGAGTTCGACATCACGAAGCTCGGGTGGCCCGTCGCGTTGCCGAGGTTCATCAGGCGACCCTCGGACAGGACGATGATCGCCTTGCCCGTGGGGAACGTCCACACGTCGACCTGCGGCTTGACGTTGGTCCGCTCGGCGACGCCCGGCGCCTCGAGCCCAGCCATGTCGAGCTCGTTGTCGAAGTGGCCGATGTTGCCGACGATCGCGTTGTGCTTCATCGCCTTCATGTGGTCGACCGTGACGACGTCGCGGTTGCCCGTGGTGGTGATGATGATGTCGGCGTACGGCAGGGCGTCCTCGAGCGTGGTGACCTGGTAGCCGTCCATCGATGCCTGCAGGGCGCAGATCGGGTCGATCTCGGTCACGATGACGCGGGCGCCCTGGCCGCGCAGCGACTCCGCCGAGCCCTTGCCCACGTCGCCGTAGCCACACACGACGGCGACCTTGCCGCCGATCAGGACGTCGGTGGCGCGGTTGATGCCGTCGATGAGGGAGTGGCGGCAGCCGTACTTGTTGTCGAACTTCGACTTGGTCACCGAGTCGTTGACGTTGATGGCCGGGAAGAGGAGCGAGCCCTCCTTCATCATCTCGTAGAGACGGTGCACGCCCGTGGTGGTCTCCTCGGTCACGCCCTTGATCTCGTTGGCGATCGGAGTCCAGTGGTTGGGCTTGCTGGCCAGCACGTCGGTCAGCACGCCGAAGATGATCCGCTGCTCGGTGCTCGTGGCGGTGGCCGGGTCGGGCGCGACACCGGACTTCTCCGCCTGCACACCGAGGTGGACCAGGAGCGTGGCGTCGCCGCCGTCGTCCAGGATCATGTTGGGCAGCCGGGAGCTGTCCGGGCCCCAGTCGAGGATCTGCTGGGTGCACCACCAGTACTCCTCGAGGGTCTCGCCCTTCCAGGCGAAGACGGGGACACCGGCAGGCGCCTCGGGGGTGCCCTCGGGGCCGACGACCACGGCGGCGGCAGCGTGGTCCTGCGTCGAGAAGATGTTGCAGGAGGCCCAGCGCACCTCGGCGCCCAGCGCGGTGAGCGTCTCGATGAGGACCGCGGTCTGGATCGTCATGTGCAGCGAGCCGACGATGCGGGCACCCGCGAGGGGCTTGGAGTCGCTGTAGCGCTCACGCATCGCCATCAGGCCGGGCATCTCGTGCTCGGCGAGCTTGATCTCGGTGCGGCCGTAGTCGGCCAGGGAAAGGTCTGCGACCTTGTAGTCCATCGGGTGGTCTCCTTCAGGAGGCTGCTGTGGCGTTCGCGCCGCGCATCTGCGCGTTCTTGGGATCTCCCACGCGACTTTTGCAGCCTAGGTCAGCCTCTGGTGTATCCGGGAATCCTCGGCGCCTCCCCGTGGCGGGGCCGGGACGGACCGTGTCAGGGGTGTCAGTGAGCCGTCGCGGCCTTGCTGCGCGACGGCAGCGCGAGCACGATCGCGAGCACCACGGCCCCCACCACGAGGCCCACCACCGCCGAGAGTGTCGTGTTGACCACCCACCCGAGCACGCCTCCGACGGCCCCGGTGGCGTCGTGCACGGCCTCCTCGAGGTGGTGCACCGCCTCGTAGGGGCCGTTCCAGCCCAGGAAGAAGTCGAGCTCGGCGAGCTCGTGGAACTGCGCGAGCAGGATGTGGCCGCCGACCCAGAGCATCGCGGCGGTGCCCACGAGGGCGATCACGTCGAGCAGTCGCGGCATCGCACGGACCAGGGACAGACCGATCCTCTGGGACAGGGCGGACGACCGCTGCGCGAGAGCCAGGCCCACGTCGTCCATCTTCACGATGGCCGCGACCACGCCGTAGACCACGGCGGTGATGGCGATCGCGACCACGACGAGCACCACCGCGCGACTGAAAAAGGGCTCCTCCAGGACCTCGTTGAGGGAGATCACCATGATCTCGGCGGAGAGGATGAAGTCGGTGCGGATCGCCCCGCCCACCATTTCCTTCTCCTGCTCGGGCCCGATCTCGGCGGCCACCTTGCCCTCGGCCTGCTGGGGTGCCTCGTGGTGGGAGATCTTCTCCCACACCTTGTGAGCGCCTTCGTAGGCCAGGAACGTGCCACCGCCGACCAGGATCAGCGGCAGCACCCACTCGGGCGCGAACTGGCTGAGCAGCAGGGCGGCGGGGAGGATGAACAGCAGCTTGTTGCGCACCGAGCCGATGGCGATCTGCTTGATGATCGGCAGCTCACGCTGGGCGGCGACGCCCTGGACGTACTGCGGGGTCACGGCGGTGTCGTCGACGACGACACCGGCCGCCTTCAGACTGGCCCGTCCGGCTGCGGCACCGACGTCGTCGATCGAGGCCGCGGCCAGCCTGGCCAGCACGGCGATGTCGTCCAGCAGCCCGAAGAGTCCTGCGCTCATGCGCACAGGCTAGCCGGGTCGCACCCGACCCTGACCGCAGCGATCAGTCGTCGACGAGACCGAGGCGCAGGTACTCGGCCGCGTAGGTCCCGGTGAGCAGCAGCGAGGCGTAGCGGGCGACGTCGGTGGTCGCGTCCGTGCTCACGGTCTCCACTCGTACGCCGCGCTCGGCGGCCGCGGCCAGCAGCCGGTCGCGGTGCTCGCGCACGACAGGGTCGCCGCCGCCGTCCCTCCCGGTATCCGCGTCGGGCTCGTCGGCCAGGAGCACCAGGACCGGGCGCAGGTCTCCCCCGCCCTCGGCGAAGGGATCGTCGAAGACGCTGTGCGCCTTGGCCGCCTCGATGACGGGCAGCAGGTGCTCGGCGTCGCCCGCCAGCGCGGTGCGGCCGCTGGTGCGACGGATCGACTCGGCGATCCGGCGCGCAGCACGCGCGGCCAGCACGGAGCCTCCCCACACGATCGGGGTCGCGTCGGCGAGGGCGATCGCCAGCATCTTGGCCGGGTTGATCGACAGGTCACGGTGCGGCGAGCAGGCCTCGGCCACGTCGTCGAGGGCGTCGGCGACCCGGTCGGGATCGGCCTCCGGGCCCAGTCCCAGCTGGTCGAGGTAGGACAGCATCACCACCGCGGTGGCGAGCTGGTCGTCGGTCACGGTGGGCAGGATCGAGGAGTAGCGGCCGGCCGCGTGCTCCCCCACCATCGAGTTCGGTGGGCAGGCCACCACCACCTGACAGCCGCGTCGGTTGGCCTCGGCGACCGCGGAGGCGGTCCCGGAGTCGGAGCCGTTGGGCGCCAGCACGACCACGAGGTCCAGGCTGCCGGCCCAGCCGGGCAGCGCGGGACCGGGCCACGCCACGAACGGCACCGGGCAGGACGGCTCCAGAACGGCGCGGAGCAGGCGTGAGTCGGGCCCGGCAGCGATCACCGCACGCGGCCGGGCGTCCAGGCCGGCGGCGACACCGAGGGCCGTCGCCTCGGCGGCGCCGCCGGCCTCACGGCGTACCCGGGCACCGGACTCGGCGAGCGTGCGCAACCGCAGGTCGGCCGCACCGAGGGCGGTCGCGTCGTCGAGGCGCGACTCGTCGAACCAGACCATCAGCGTGGGCCGCTCAGCCGGGTCGACGGGCTTCGTCGACGAGCAGGACCGGGATGTCGTCGCGGATCGGGTAGGCCAGTCCGCACGACTGGCACACGAGCTCGGCCCCGGTGAGGTCCAGCGAGCCGTGACAGTCGGGACAGACGATGATCTCCAGCAGGGCCGGGCTCACCGACGGGGTCTCGTCCGTGCCACTCATGCGTCGGCCCCCGTCCGGATCAGGGCGAGCGCCTCGTCGCGGATCGCTGCCATCGTCTCCTCGTCCTTGCCCTCGGCGTTGAGGCGCAGCAACGGCTCGGTGTTGGACGCCCGGACGTTGAACTGCCAGTCGGCGTGGCTGACCGTGAGCCCGTCCAGGCGGTCCAGGGTCACGCCGTCGCGGGACCCGAAGGTCTCCTCGATCGCGGCGATGGCAGCCTGCTGGTCGCCCACCGTCGAGTTGATCTCGCCCGACAGCGGGTAGCGCTCGTAGGTCGCGAGCAGCTGCGAGAGCGTCTGGTCGGTCCCGGCGAGGGCCGCCAGCGCGTGCAGGGCAGCCAGCATCCCCGAGTCGGCGCGCCAGAAGTCGCGGAAGTAGAAGTGTCCGCTGTGCTCGCCACCGAAGATGGCGTCGGTCTCGGCCATCGTGGCCTTGATGAAGGAGTGTCCGACCCGAGTGCGGACCGGGGTGCCACCGAGCTCGGAGACCAGCTCCGGCACGGCGCGGCTGGTGATCAGGTTGTAGATGATCGACGCACCCGGGTCCTTGGCCAGCTCGCGCTCGGCGATCAGGGCGGTGAGAGTCGAGGGCGAGACGGCGCGGCCGGTCTCGTCGACCAGGAAGCACCGGTCGGCGTCACCGTCGAAGGCGAGCCCGATGTCGGCCTGCTCCTCGAGCACCTTGGCCTGGAGGTCGACGAGGTTGGCGGCCTCGATGGGGTTGGCCTCGTGGTGGGGGAAGGTGCCGTCGAGCTCGAAGTAGAGCGGGACCAGCTCGACCTGGTCGGCCAGCCGATCGAAGACGGCGGGGGCGGTGTAGCCGGCCATCCCGTTGCCCGCGTCGGCGACCACCTTGAGCGTGCGACCCGAGACCGGCGCGAGCGACAGCAGGTGGGCGGCGTAGGCCGCGAGCACGTCGTGCTCGGTCAGCGAGCCGGTCCGGGTCGGGGCCGCGAAGTCGCCGGAGATCACGAGGTCGCGGATCTCGGCGAGACCGGTCTCGAGGCCGATCGGTTGCGCGAGGGCGCGACACATCTTGATGCCGTTGTACTGCGCGGGGTTGTGGCTGGCGGTGAACATCGCGCCGGCCATGTTCAGGTGGCCCGAGGCGAAGTAGAGCTGGTCGGTCGAGGCGAGACCGATCATCGTCACGTCCGCGCCGGCCCAGGTGGCGCCGTCGGCGAAGGCTCCGGCCATCCCGGGCGAGCTGGGCCGCATGTCGTAGCCGACGACTACCTCGGTGGCGCCGGTGACCTGGACGTAGGCCTTGCCGGTTGCCCGGGCCAGGTCCTCGTCGAGCTGGTCGGGCACGGTGCCGCGGACGTCGTATGCCTTGAAGATGGCGTTGATGTTGGCGGGGTCCAGAGAGGCCATGCAAGGACCCTAGTGGTTACTCCGGGCTGAGCACGCGCAGGTGGCCACGGCGTGCGGTCTCGTGGCCGCTCTCCTCGTGCGGAGCCGGACGCTCGGGCGTCAGGGGGCGGGCCGCCTCGCGCACCGCGTCGGCCAGGGCGAGGAGGTCGTCCTCGGACGGTCCGCGGTCGCTGAGGTCGGTGGCCAGACGCAGCACCTCCCACCCACGTGGTGCGGAGAGGCGCTCCCCGTGCGTGGCGCACAGGTCGTAGGCGTGCGGCTCGGCGAAGGTCGCCAACGGCCCGAGGACCGCGGTCTGGTCGGCGTACACGTAGGTGAGCGTCTGGACCGCGGGACGGCCACAGGGGGTGCGCGAACAGCGCCGGGCGAGACTCACGCGCCAGAACCTACCTCGCACGGGGCCGCTGGTTCACTAGGCTCGCGGACGTGGCTCCCTCCCCTCCTCGACGACCCGGCGCCCTGCGTGACCGCCACGGCCGCGGTCCACGCGGGCCCGCCGTGCTGGCCGGACCGAACGGCGCACCGAAGCAGCGCACCAGCCGGGACCGCTTCGACGACCTCGTGCTGGCGGTGGTGACCGACATCGAGTCGCGCTGGGAGCGGCACCTCGGACTGGTCGAGTACGCCGTCGAGGACGCGCCGCAGGTGCCCGACGACTGGGACTCGGGCACGGTGCCGCTCTCGTCACTCGTGCGCGGCTCGGGCAGCCGGCCGACCCGGCTCGTCGTCTTCCGCCGGCCGATCGAGCACCGCAGCGACTCCCGCAGCGACCTGGAGGCGATGGTGCTGACCGTGGTCGTCGAGCAGGTCGCCGAGCTGCTCGGTATCGACCCGGAGGTCGTCGATCCGCGCGTCGGTGGCGGTGACGAGTGACGGGCTGGACCGTGCCGACGCCTCCGCACGAGCGCGTCGGCGAGATGGGGCTGCACGACGTACCCGATGCCTTCCTGACCAGCGTCAAGCGGGGCGACCTGCGCACCCTGGCGCGGCCCAACCGCTGGCTGCGAGGCGCGGTCCACGACGCCGACGGCAAGCTCGTCGTCGCGTCGCAGAAGATCGGCGGGCTCGGCGGCAACCAGGCCGTGATGGCCGACCCGGCCCGCGTGCCCACCCGACCGCGCGCCCGCCGGCTCGGCGGCACGTGGTTGTACGGCGGTCACTGGATCCAGCACTTCGGCCACTTCTTCACCGAGACCGTGACGACGCTGTGGCCGGGCTCCGAGGTCCACGACCGGGTCGAGGGCATCGTGTTCCACAGCTACATGAGCCGCTTCCGTGGCATCTCCCCGTGGCAGACCGAGCTGATGTCGCTCACGCCGTACGGCGACCTGCCGGTGGAGATCATCGAGGACGACCCGCTGTGGGTCGATCGCCTGCTGGTCCCGACGAGGTCGGTGGTCGTCAACGGCTGGGCCGAGCCCGAGGCGGTCGAGGTCTGGCAGCAGATGACGGCGTCCGCCGGAGGTGCCTCGGTCCTCGACCCTGCCGGTCCCCGCGTCTTCTTCTCGCGCACGGCGTTCAACGCCGGCAAGCGGGCTGCGGACAAGGCCGTGCGGACTTCTGTGGAGCGCGACCGGGCACTGGACACCGCCTTCGTCGACGCAGGCTTCGAGCTCGTCTCGCCGGAGACCCTGCCGATCACCGAGCAGGTCCGGATCGCCGCCGGAGCCTCGGTGCTGGCCGGCTCCGCAGGCACCGCGCTGCACCTGTCCGCGTTCGCCCCGGCGGGGGTGCGGGTGATCGAGCTCGGCGACGACCGGTCCCCCACTGTCCAGGTCCCCCACCAGCTCGTCGTCGACGCGGCACGCGAGCACCCGTCGGCCTTCATCCCGTACGACGTGGCAACGACCGACGTGCCTGGCGTGCTGGCAGCGTTGGGGTTGTAACGAGGGCAGGGCGCGGACTCCGCCTCGAATTCAGGCGGTGAGTGAGCTGTCCACAGATTATTAGAACACTCTCGCGATTGTCGGTGGCTCGTTCTAGAATCGACTCATGCCCGAGCAGAGGGTCGTGTGCCTGAGACCGGTCCATGCACCGTGGTGAGGCATACGACCCGATGCCGTGGGGAAGAGGAGCGTGCCGTGAAGCGCCCCAGCTCGGCCA
>NZ_JAPYPS010000017.1:43203-67866 GCF_029937575.1 Nocardioides sp. | reverse complement strand
GAAGCGCAGCAGCCCCGTCGCGCGCGCCTCGGCCCAGGCGTCGAACGGCGGTGGGGCGTCGGCGCTCCACCTGCGCTGGTGCTCGGTCACGGTCCCATCCATGCACGACTCACGCGCGGGAGCGGCGACCTGTTGCAGTCGGTCGCGAACTTTCTGCGGACCGGTCTCGGACCGGACCCGGTCAGGCCGGAGCCGGAGCCGGAGTGACCGCGACGTCGCGCTCGCCGAGCTTGACGCCCACAACGCCCACCAGGATCAAGGCACCGCCGAGCAGCTGGATCGGGCCGGGCAGCTCGCCGAGGAGCACCCACGCCCACGCCACGCCGGCGACGACCTCGCTCAGGGCAACGAAGGAGGCCAGCCGCGACCCGAGGATCCGCGCTGCCCCGATGCCGGTCACGTAGGCGACGGCTGCGGTCATCAGCCCGAGCAAGCCCAAGGGAACCCACCATGAGGTCTGCAGCCCGGCATAGGTGACGACACTGTCCGCGACCCGCATCGGCAGCAGGCCGGCCAGGCCGAGCACCGCCAGCAGCACGGCACCCACGACCAGGCCGCCTGCGGCGAGCGCCAACGGTGGCAACCCGGTCGTGTCGTCGGCCCCGAGCACGAAGTACGTCGCGCACCCGACCATGGCGCCGAGCGCCCAGAGCACCCCGACCGCGCTGAGGTCGGCACCGGAGAAGAGGTCGAGGACGAGGACGAGACCGATCGCACAGATCGCGGCACCGCCGAGCGTGACCAGCCCTGGGCGCTGGGCATGCCGCAGCCACAGCCACACCACGACCGCTGCCGGGGCGGTGTACTCGATGAGCAGTGCCGGCCCGACCTGCATGTAGGACACGGCGGAGAAGTAGCAGAACTGAGCACCGGCGACCGCCAGGACCCCGTAGACGAGGATCAACCGGGCGTTGCGTCGCACCGGCGACCAGTCACCGCGCAGCGACCGCACCCCGAACGGGGCCACGATCAACGCACCGAGCCCGATCCTGACGAGGACCACCGAGCCGGCGGTCCAGCCGGACTCCAGCAAGGGGCGGGCCAGCGCTCCGGAGAGCCCGAAGGCCAGTGCCGAGGTCAGCGCGAGGGTGATCCCGGTGGGGACGCCACGGGCGGGGCGGCCCACCACGACGTCATTCGTCAACGTGCTCATGGGTCATGACATTAGAGAGACCTTGGTAATCTGTCAACGTGGTATTCAGTCATGACGTCGAGCTCGCTCTGCAAGCCGCGACCGTGCTCGCCAACTCAGCCCTCGAGCCCGACACCCTCGCCACCGTGGCGGACCTGTCCCAGGTCTTCGAAGACTTCGACTACTCCGGACGCCACGATGCGGACGCCGCCGAGCTGGAGGCCGTGCGCGCCCTGCGCGGCGAGCTGCGCGAGCTGCTGACCGCGAGCCGCGAGGAGGCCGTCGGGCTGGTCAACACGATGCTCGCCGAGGAGCAGGCGGTCCCCCGACTGATGCGTCACGACCGCTTCGACTGGCACCTGCACGCGGTGGCCGACGACGACCCGCTGCCCAAGCGGATCCGCGTGGAGACCGCGATGGCGATGGTCGACGTGATCCGTGCCGACGAGATGTCCCGCCTCGGCACCTGCGCCGACGACGAGTGTGACGGCGTCGTGCTGGACCTGTCCCGCAACCGGTCACGGCGCTTCTGCTCCACCACCTGCGGCAACCGCAACGCGGTCGCGGCCTACCGGGCCCGGCAGACCCAGTGACGGACCCCTGGTGCGATGGCGGGCGGTGATGCCCACGGCACCTGGGGACGGCGCCACCAGCGTGCCGAGGAGGACCGCCACGAGGCCGACCAGGAGCAGGCACGGGGCCCAACCCAGCGACGCTACTCCCCCGCTCCGGCCACCGTGAGCATCCTGGCGACGGGCGCCCAGCCGAGCCGGCGGTAGAGCGCCTGGCCCTCCACCGAGGCAGCCAGGATCCCTCGCCGGGCTCCCCGGGACACCGCCCAGGCAGCGAGCGCATCCATCACCACGGTCGCGAGCCCGCGGCGGCGATAGTCGGGCTCGGTCCCGATCCGGTCGAAGATCGCGTCCGTGCCGACCAGGCCCAGCTGTCCTCGAGCCGCCACCCGGTCGCCGTCGAGGAGTCGTACGGCGACCCGCTCACCCGAGGCGGTCAGGTCGAGCTCCCAGCTTGGCGGGGCCGCGGCCGACGGGAGACCGACCGTGACCAGGTCCACTAGGTCCACCGTCATCAGCACCTCCTCGGCCAGCACGACGCGCACGCCGGCCGGCAGCTCCACGTGCGCCGCGGCCTCACGGGTGAAGATCGTCGACCACACGTCGCTCGTGCCGACGAGACGCCCGAGCGTCTCGCGCAGCAGGTGCGTGTCGGGCTCGACGAGGACCAGCTCGAGCCGGCGCTCCGTGCCGCCCACCTCCACCTCGGTCACACCGTCGCGGCGACGCACCGGCACCGAGCGGGAGGTTGCGAAGCCGTCGATCCACGTGTCGACGAGACGGGTCAGCGAGATGGCGGTCACCGCCACATCGTGCCCGAGCCGGGCACCTCGGTCGTGACAGGATCGGACCATGACCGACAGCGAGACCGGCGGCGCCACCCGCCTGGAGACCAGCCGACACATCGCGGCACCTGCGGACGCCATCTTCGCCATCCTGTGTGACCCACACGGCCACGTCGCGATCGACTCCTCGGGCATGCTGCAGGACGCCGAGGGCGATCGGGCCACGGCGGCCGGCGACTCCTTCCTGATCCACATGGACCGCGAGCCGCTGAACGACTACCCCGAGATGGGGCGCTACGACGTGACCGTCACGATCAAGGACTTCGAGCAGGACCGGCTGATCTCGTGGTCGGTCCTCGGCAGGGTCCGCCCCCAGATCGGGCACGTCTTCGGGTACCGGCTCGAACCCGCCAGCGGCGCCGAGGAGGACAGCGACGGCACGCTGGTCACGTCGTACTACGACTGGAGCGACATCCATCCCGACTGGGCGGCGATGGGCATCTTCCCGGTTCTCTCGGAGAGCGCCCTGCGCGCCACGCTCGGCATCCTCGACCGCACCGTGCGCCACGGCCACCCTGCGTCATCGTGGTGGACGACCCGGAGGACGACGAGTTCTGCTCGGGACTGAGCTGAGGCGGCGTGTCGGGGGCCTGTCCGGATCGCACAATTGTGGAGTTGTGACACGTTCTTCGGCTCGATTCGTGCCGCAACTCCACAATTGTGGCGTTGTCGCAGGCCTCAGCGCCGCGAGTAGTCCCGGAAGCCGCGCTTGGTCTTGCGACCCAGGTAGCCCGCGGTGACCAGGTGCTCCAGCAGCGGGGCCGGGGCGAAGCCGGGCTCGCGGAACTCCGAGTAGAGCTCCTTCTGGATCGCCAGCGACACGTCGTTGCCGACCACGTCGAGCAGCTCGAACGGTCCCATCGGCAGCGCACACCCCTGCTTCATCGCCAGGTCGATGTCGTCGGCCGTGGCGTAGTGCGCCTCGAGCATCTTCACCGCGTCGTTGAGGTAGGGGAAGAGCAGGGCGTTGACGATGAAGCCGGCGCGGTCGCCACAGGAGACCGCGACCTTGCCGACCTTGGCGCACAGGGCCCGCGTCGTCTCGGTGACGTCCTCGTCGGTCGAGACGGTGGAGACGACCTCGACGAGCTTCATCACCGTGGCCGGGTTGAAGAAGTGCATGCCGATGACGTCCTGCGGACGGCTGGTCACCTTCGCCATCGAGATGATCGGCAGGGACGAGGTCGTGGTCGCGAGGATCGCGCCGGCCCCGCCTCGACCGCCCCGACAGATCTCGTCGAGGTTCTCGAAGAGGGTGGTCTTGATGGCCAGGTCCTCCGCGATCGCCTCGACGACGATGTCGACGTCCTTCAGGTCCTCCAGGGACGTGGAGCCGGTCAGACGCGCCAGCACCTCGGTCTTGGACTCCTCGGTGGCGCGACCACGCTGGATCTGCTTGTCGAAGTTCTTGGTGACCGTGGCGACCACACCCTCGACCTTCTCGGCCGAGCGCCCGACGTACAGCACGTCGTACCCGCTCTTGGCGAAGACCTCGGCGATGCCGGCGGCCATCGTGCCGGTGCCGACGACGCCGACCTGCTTGATGTCGTGCTTGAACGCCGGGGCCTCGTCGGCCGACGGCGTCTTGTCGTCGACGACGATCGTCGAGCTGTCGGGGGCCTCGTAGGTGTAGAAGCCGCGGCCGGTCTTGCGACCGAGCAGACCCGCGGTGACCATCTGCTTGAGGATCGGAGCGGGTGCGTGGAGGCGGTCGCGGCCCTGGAGGTACATCGTCTCCAGGATCTCGTACGCCGTGTCGAGACCGATCAGGTCGAGCAGCGCGAGCGGGCCCATCGGGTAGCCGCAGCCGAAGCGCATGCCGGCGTCGATGTCCTCACGGCTGGCGTAGCGACCCTCGAACATCGAGGCGGCGTGGTTGAGGTAGCCGAAGAGCAGCGTGTTGGCGATGAACCCCGCCTTGTCGCCGCACACGACCGGGCTCTTGCCCAGCGAGACGAGCAGCGCCTGGACGTCGCTGAGCACGTCGGGCTCGGTGACGACGGTGCGGACGACCTCGACGAGGTTCTGCACGGGCGCCGGGTTGAAGAAGTGGACGCCGACGACCCGGCCCGGGGAGGACGTGCCGGTGGAGAGCTGGGTCACCGACAGCGACGAGGTGTTCGTGGCCAGGACCGCGCCCGGCGAGACGATCGCGTCCAGCTCGGAGAAGATGGCCAGCTTGGTCTCCATCGACTCCACGACGGCCTCGACGACGAGATCGGCGTCAGAGAGGTCCTTCAGCGACGTGCTGTAGGAGATCCGGCCCAGGAGCTCTGCCTGCTCGGCCTGGCTCATCTTCTCGCGCTCGACCGCCCGATCGGTCGAGTTGGTCAGGTGCTGACGTCCCCGCTCGACCCCCTCGTCGTTCAGCTCGACGCCGATGACGGCGTGCCCGTTGCGGGCGAAGACCTCGGCGATGCCGGCACCCATGGTGCCGAGACCGACGACGCCGATCGTGGTGAAGCTGCGGGCCGGGCTCTCGGGAGTCTCAGGGATTTCGGGGCTCATGGCGCGCATCATTCCACGCGCTCCGGGAGGTCTCACGACATGTTCACTCGTCGGTAACTTACGGCCTCTCCCCGGGCCTGCGAAGCTGCGCTCTCATCACCACACGGCGAGCCACGTCGTCCAGGCCCAGAGCCTGCTCGTGGCGGCGCAGACGAGCCTGGAAGGGATCCAGGTCCCCCACCTCCTCGAACCCCACCGAGCGGTAGAACGGGCCATTCCAGGGAACGTCGGCGAACGTGCACAACGACAGCACGTCGTGGCCGCCCCACCGGGCCTCCTCCATCACCGCACGCACCAAGGCGGTCCCGATCCCCTGCCGCCCGTACGACGGCAGCACGGACACCTGCTCGAGGTGGGCGTGGCCGTCCGGAGCGACGAGGTGGGCGAACCCGACCACCGTCCCGTCCTGGACGGCGACCAGCACCGTGCCCGTCAGGTCTCGCTCGCCGCCGGTGGGAGCCGGCGCACCGAGGGCCGTCATCGCCTCGGCACCGAAGTGCTGCTCGAACAGCACCCCGCCGGCCTCCTCGATCCCGGCGAGGTGGCGCAGGTCCGAAGGTCGCGCGAGGCGGATCGAGGCCGGGGTCATGCTCCAAGGGTAGGCGGGTAGATTCACCGCCTGTGAGACTCGTCGTCGCCAGGTGCCAGATCGACTACGCCGGGCGACTGACCGCCCATCTGCCTCTCGCCCTGCGGGTGCTGATGATCAAGGCCGACGGCTCGGTGCTCGTCCACTCCGACGGCGGCTCCTACAAGCCGCTGAACTGGATGTCGCCGCCGTGCACCCTGCGCGAGGGTGTCGACGACGACGGGCAGCTCGAGTGGACGGTGACCTCGACCAAGACCGACGACACGCTGCGGATCCTGCTCACCGACGTGCTCAGCGACTCCAGCCACGACCTGGGCGTCGACCCCGGTCTGCAGAAGGACGGCGTCGAGAAGCACCTCCAAGAGCTTCTCGCCGAGCACCCGGCCAGCCTCGACGAGGGGCTGACCCTGGTACGCCGCGAGTACCCGACCGCGATCGGCCCGGTCGACCTGATGTGCCGCGACGCGGTGGGCGCCAGCGTCGCGGTCGAGATCAAGCGGCGCGGTGACATCGACGGGGTCGAGCAGCTCACCCGCTACCTGGAGCTGCTCAACCGCGATCCGCTCCTGTCGGCCAAGGCACCGGTCCGTGGCATCTTCGCCGCCCAGGAGATCAAGCCGCAGGCGCGCGTCCTGGCCACCGATCGGGGCATCACCTGCGCGGTCGTCGACTACGACGCCCTGCGCGGTCTCGACGATCCGAGCCACCGGCTCTTCTGAGGCCGGACCGGTCGCACCCCGGACCGGTGACCCTCCCGTCCGCGGATCCGGGTCAGAGCGAGGCGGCGAACCGGTCCCACGCACGGTGCTGGCCGAGCAGGTCCGCGACCCGGCCGAGCACCGACGCGGCTGAGTCACCGACCACGACCCCCGCGCTGGACTCGCTGATGCCCTGGGCCTCGAGCGCCCTGACGCCCGCGCCCCAGGCGCCGATCACCTTGGCGTGACGGAAGGTCTCGGTCAGCAGCAGCACCAGCCGCGGGTCGAGGTCGGAGGCCGCGTCCTGGCCGGACTTCGCGTCCCGGCTCACCAGGGCATCCGGAGCCGGAGCCGGGGCGGCTGCGACGAGCAGGGCGTCGAGCTCCACGGAGCGGGCGCTCGCGAACGTCCTCTGCACCGGCGTCGAGCCGTCCGCGAGGACACCGCCACGGGCGGCGACGACCAGCGCCACCATCCCTGCGTCACGGATCTCCTCCACGAGGCTCTGGACACTCTCGTCGGGCGCGTCGGCGTCGACGACGATGCCGATCTGTCGCCCGTCGGTCGGCCAGGTCTCACCCACCATCGACAGGGCGGGGCTCGGCGGCATGTCGACGAGAGGCTCGGTGGCCTCGGGTGCCGCCAACCCCAACCCGGCCGCCACCTGCTCGCACAGCTCGCTGTCGATGTTGGCCAGCGCCCGGAGCTGCCGCTCCTTGACTGCCTGCTCGAAGCACTTGGAGAGCTCGAAGGTGTAGGCACCGACGATGTGCTCCTTCTCGACCGGCGACATGCTCAACCAGAACTGGCGCACCTGGCTGAAGTGGTCGTCGTACGACGCGGGACTCGATCGCACCTTGGTGGCCTCCGGCACCACGACCGGAAGATCCACGAATGCCCCGTCGTCCGCCCTCGCGAAGAACGGGCATCCGCCGTCGAGGGCATTGGGCTTGTAGGGGGCCACCCCGGCGTGCACCGCGTGCTGGTGGAGTCCGTCGCGGAGCATGTCGTTGACCGGGGCGTGCGGGCGGTTGATCGGGATCTGCGAGAAGTTCGGCCCGCCCAGCCTGGTCAGCTGGGTGTCCACGTAGGAGAACAACCGCGCCTGGAGCAACGGGTCGTCGGTCACGTCGATGCCGGGCACGAGGTTGCCCACGTGGAAGGCGACCTGCTCGGTCTCGGCGAAGTAGTTGGTCGGGTTGCGCGTCAGGGTCAGCAGTCCGATCGGCTGCACCGGCGCCAGCTCCTCGGGCACGATCTTGGTGGGATCGAGCAGGTCGATGCCGTCGAAGACCTGCTCCGGCAGGTCGGGGAAGACCTGGACGCCGAGCTCCCACTGCGGGTGGGCGCCGGCCTCGATCGCGTCGGCGAGGTCCCGACGGTGGAAGTCGGGGTCGACACCACCCAGCAGCTGCGCCTCCTCCCAGGTCAGCGAGTGCACTCCGAGCCGGGGCTTCCAGTGGAACTTGACCAGGGAGGTCCGTCCGTCGCTGTCGGCGCAGCGGAAGGTGTGGACCCCGAAGCCCTCCATCGTGCGGTAGGAGCGCGGAATGCCCCGGTCGGACATGTTCCACATGGTGTGGTGCTGGGCCTCCGTGTGCAGGGAGACGAAGTCCCAGAACGTGTCGTGGGCACTCTGCGCCTGTGGAATCTCCCGGTCGGGATGCGGCTTCCCGGCGTGGATGACGTCCGGGAACTTGATGCCGTCCTGGATGAAGAAGACGGGGATGTTGTTGCCCACCAGGTCGAAGGTCCCCTCCGAGGTGTAGAACTTCGTCGCGAAGCCTCGGGTGTCGCGAGCAGTGTCGGCGGATCCCCGCGAGCCGAGCACGGTCGAGAAGCGCACGAACACCTCCGTCTCGACGCCCTCCGCCAGGAACCCGGCGCGACAGATCGAGGCGGCGTTGCCGTAGCCGACGAAGACCCCGTGAGCACCGGCGCCGCGGGCATGCACGACCCGCTCGGGGATCCGCTCGTGGTCGAAGTGGGTGATCTTCTCACGCAGGTGGTGGTCCTGGAGCAGCGTCGGTCCGCGTTCCCCCGCCTTGAGCGAGTGATCGCTGTCGCGCAGCCGAGCTCCCTGCGACGTGGTGAGCCACGCGCCCTGTTGCGCGACGTCGGAAGCAGGCACGTCGGTGCTGCTTCCGGTCGCCGTCCTGCGCTGAGGAGCCTGTTGGTCGTCCTTGGGCGCCAGCGGCTCTGCCGGCTCGGTGGGCTCCTCCACACGAGGCGGGCGTGGAGCGGGTGCCCCGGGGACCGCGGCCGCCGGCTGTCCGGCCACCCGCGATCGGACGGCCTCCCCGGCTTTCTCGACGGTCTTGCGGGCGGCCTCGGCCAGGGAGCTGATGGGTCGGGTCTCGTTCAGGGTGGCCTCCGAGCAGGATGGGCATGGGCTTGGGCATGACAGGGAGACCGACTGGGACACCGACAGTGCTGCCGGCATCGCGGTCGGCGTCGCTGGGGGACGCGGGACTCCTTGCGCCAACGTGCCACGGCGGGTGGGCCGGCGACAATCACCCTGGGAGGTGGCCGGCCCGCAAGGAGGCTGGCCCGCAGGGAGGACCGGGGACTTACGGTGCCCCGATCGGGGTACCGTCGCGACATGGACGTCTCTGCCGGGGCCGCCAGGCCATCCTTCGACGCTGGTCCCAGGACACCGAGGGGCGAGGCCCTGCTGGTGATCGACCTGCAGCGCGACTACTTCGCCGACGGAGAGCTCGAGCGCTGTCGCGCCGACCTGGTGTCGGCGGTCAACGTGCTCGTCCGGTCGGCGCGGGAGGCCGAGGTCCTGGTCGTCGAGGTACGCACGGAGCACGACCCCGGACGCAGCACCTGGACGCTCAGCATGCTGGAGGACGACTCCGGCGTGGTGCTGGCCGGCACGGAGGGGGCCGAGCCCCCGGCCGACCTCGAGACCGGCGACGCCACGACGATCACCAAGACCCGCGACAGCGCCTTCTTCGACACCTCGCTGCGAGAGCTGCTCACCCGTCACGGTGTCGCTCACGTGACGATCACCGGGATCTCGACGGAGTCTTGCGTGGCGGCCACGGCCCGCGACGCCTTCGCCCACGACCTGACCGTCACGCTGGTCGAGGACGCCACGGCCTCGATCGATCCGCGCCTGCACGAACAGACCCTTCGCCAGCTGGCGCACCAGTACCGCCAGGAGGTCGCGTCGAGCCGTGCCGTGCTGCGCAGGTGGGCGACGAGGCGCGGGGCAGAGGACGCCTAGCCGACCTGGGTACCGGGGACGTCGCGCTCCTCGTCGAAGATGGAGAGGCCCTGAGGGGACCGGGGCTCGCCGGCGCGCCCGCGCCCTCCGCCGGCTGGCCGGGCGCGTCCAGCTCGACGTACCGTGCCGCGTGCGCATCTTCCACATCGCGACCCTCGCCGACTGGCGGGCCGCCCAGGCCACGGGGAGCTACACCACCTCCACGCGTGGCCGGACGCTTGCCGAGGAGGGCTTCATCCACGCCAGCCGCGGTGACCAGTGGCAGGGCGTCCGGGACCGCTTCTACGCCGACGTCACCGAGCCGTTGGTGCTGCTGTCGATCGACACCGAGCTGCTGACCTCCCCGGTCGTCGACGAGCAGGCTCCCGGCGCGGAGCCCGGTGGCGAGACGTTCCCGCACATCTACGGTCCCATCGACGTACGGGCCGTGCTGACGACGTTGCCCCTCGACGAGGAGCAGGCGCAGACACTCCCGATGACCTCGGACTCCTTCAGCAGGCTGTTCCTGCGCGAGGTCTTCCAGCAGCTGCTGCTGGCGAGCCTGGTCCTCGGCTGCGTCGTCGCGCTCACCCTCGTCGGCGTCGCCACGGGCCTCGACTGGGGGCCGCTCTCGGGTGCGGGCATCGGACTCGTGCTCGGCGTCCTGGCCGCCCGGGCGATCGCGGCGCGCCGGACCGACTGAGCCCTCAGGAGGCCGAGGCGAGCCGCGCGACCTCGTCGGCACAGCCCCACGACAGGGTGACCCCGGCGCCGCCGTGGCCGTAGCAGTGGATGACGCGCCCCTCGCGCTCCAGGCGCACCGAGGGGCGGGCCGGGCGCAGCCCGACCTTGTGCCGCAGCACGCGCGCCTGCAGGAGTTCGGGGACCAGGCGCGAGGCGCGCCGCAGGATCGCCTCAGCCGTCTCCGGCGACGGTGTACGGCTCCACTCCCCCTCGACCGCGGTTCCGCCGACGACGATGTCGCGCGAGCGCGGGACGACGTACGTCGGACCCGCGCCGTCGAGCCACCACCGGTCGAGCCCGACCTGCTCGACGTACAGGACCTGGCCCGCGACCGGGCTGACCGAAGCATCGGCACCGAGCAGGCGGGCTCCCAGACCCGACGCGTTGACCACGAGGTCACCGCCGGAGGGCAGGCCGGAGAGGTTGAGCCGGGTGATCGTGCCGCCGAGAGTCTCCACCCGTGCCGCCAGCCAGCGCAGGTAGAGCGGCATCTCGACGATCGGGGTCGCGAACGTCCACGCGTCGCCGTACCCGGCAGGCGCCGCGCTGCGACTCAGGCTCTCCACCGCTCCCGCCCACCACGGGTCCGGGGTCGACTCGGTCATCACCTCGGTGCCGGGCACCATCCGGACCCCGTTGCCGGAGTCCTGTCCGTCGTGGGTCGTGGCAAGAGCCGCGAAGACCTCGTAGGCACGGGACCCCCAGGCCAGCACGCGCTCCTGCGGCCAGGCTCGGTAGGGGTACCAGATGGCCGCCGCGACGACCGAGGTCGTCTCGCCGGGGAGATCTCGCGCCACGACGTCGACGCGGTGGCCGGCCTCGAGCAGGCGTACGGCGCAGGTGAGCCCCATGACTCCAGCGCCCACCACGATGACTCGACTCACGAGGTCGACTGTGCCGCAGGACGCGATCAGGCGCCAGCGGCCCGCGGCGCGGTCGCATCGGACTCCGAGCCGCGTTGCTCACGGGCGACGTAGTCCTCGATGTCGTCGATGTCGTCGGCGTTGCGGGTCACGACGGCGAGCAGGTCGCTCATGGTGGCGACCTCCTCGACCTGCTCCTTGATGAACCACTGCATGAACTGCTCGGAGGCGAAGTCACTCTCCTCGCGGGCGATCTTGAGCAGTCCGTTGATCTGCTCGGTCACGCGGCGCTCCTGGTCCAGAGCCAGCTGCACGGGCGCGACGACGTCGGAGAACGACGCCTGCGGCGCCTCGACCCCGGGGATCGTCACCTCGGCATCGGTGTCGAGGAGGTACTGGACCATCATCAGCGCGTGCCCGCGTTCCTCCATGGCCTGACCGTAGAAGAACGCTGCCATCTGCGGCATCGTCAGCGCGTCGTAGTGCACCGCGATGGCGAGGTACTGGTTGTGCGCCGCCAGCTCGTTGCCGATCTGGGTGTTGAGCTGGTCGGAGAAGCGGGGGGCAGGCACAGGTGTCTCCTGGGGTCGCGGGTCGGCCGGGGTGGAGCGGTGCGTGCGATCAGGCGGCCTTGGCGAGCTTCTTCTTGGTCACCTTGCCGCCGTCGAGCCGCACGAGCTTGCGTCGCTTCACCGTATAGCCCGCGGGCAGCGTGCCTTCCTTGAGCATGCGCAAGGGACAGCGGCCGCACTTCTTGCGCGACTCGCAGCACTTGGTCTTCGGCAGCTTGGCCACCTTGTTCTTGCTCTTGCCCACGACCGCAGCCTAGCACCGGTTGTTAGGAGAGCCTTGGTTCACCAAGGCACCCCTCACGACCCCGTGGGACGGTCGTCACGTCGGCCTACGTGGTGGCCCGCTCCTCCACGGGAACCTCCGCGATGGTCCCGTTGCGTCGGCCGTCGAGGAAGCTCTTCAGCTCCGCCTTCACCTTCGGCAGCAGCAGGTAGCAGGCGATCAGGTTGATCACCGCGCAGACGAAGAGCATCGCGTCGGCGAAGTCGAGCACCGAGCCCAGGTTCACGACCGTGCCGATGACGGTGAACAGGCAGAAGATGCCCTTGAAGAGGTTCTCCTTGAAGGCGCTGCGCCCGACCAGGGTGGTCCAGGCCTTCTGGGTGTAGTAGGCCCAGGTGATCAGGGTGGAGAAGGCGAAGAGCGCCACGGCCACCGCGAGGACGTTGTCGAAGCCCGGCAGGAAGGTGTCGAAGGAACGCGACGTCAGCACGACACCCGCGTCGTTGCTGACAACCTCGTCGTTGGCCGCCGCGTCGCGCAGCTCGCCGTACAAGGGGACGTCGGCGATGACGATCGTCAGAGCGGTCATCGTGCAGATGATGACGGTGTCGATGAACGGCTCGAGCAGGGCGACGAAACCCTCGCTCACCGGGTGCCGGGTCTTGACCGCCGAGTGCACGATCGGTGCCGATCCCACGCCGGCCTCGTTGGAGAACGCGGCTCGCGTGAATCCCACGATCAGCACCCCGACCGCACCGCCGGCCACTCCCGTCGGGTTGAAGGCTCCGGAGACGATTGAGCCGACCGCGCCCGGGATCTCGGTCACGTTGCCGAAGACGACGAGCAGGCAGGCAGCGACGTAGACCACAGCCATCAACGGCACCAGCCGTGAGGTGACCTTGGCGATGGAGGTGACCCCGCCGATGATGACCGCGCCCACGAGTGCGGCCAGCACGATCCCGAAGATCAGCGCAGCTCCGTCCGAACCGAGGAGGCCGTCCTCGCCGCCGGTGATCTCCTGCGCCTGGGCGAAGGTCTGGTTGGCCTGGAAGGCGTTGCCGCCGAAGGCGCCGAAGGCGATCAGCGCGATCGCGAAGATGCCCACCGCTGCTCCGCTGACGATCGAGCCCGCACGCTCGAAGGCCACCGGCATGTAGCGGAACGGGCCACCGGTGACGGTCCCGTCCTCGTGGACCTCGCGGTACTTCACCCCGAGGGTGCACTCGACGAACTTGGTGCACATCCCCAGCAGACCGGCGAGGATCATCCAGAACGTCGCCCCGGGTCCGCCGATGGTCACCGCGACGGCGACACCGGCGATGTTGCCGAGACCGACGGTGCCCGAGACCGCCGACGAGAGCGCCTGGAAGTGCGTCACCTCGCCCGGGTCACTCGCCCGGGAGAACTTGCCGCGGACGAGGTCGAGCGAGGTCCGCAGGCCGGTGAACTGGATCCCGCGGAAGTACACGGTGAAGACCGTCGCCGCCAGGACGAGCCAGAAGACGATCAGCGGGAACGTCGCCGAGCCCACGCTCACCTCGAAGAAGATGACCTTGCCGACGGCGTCAGCGATCGGCTGGAAGCCGCTGCTGATGCTCTCCTCCAGATCACCGATCCATCCGGAGTCCTCGGCTGCGGTCAGAGCGGCGAGCAGGGTTCCCGACATGAGGGCCCTGCTTCCCCTCCCGGGGCGGGGACAAACCTGCCGCCCCCGGATTTTGCTCAGCCCAGGTCGTGCGCCGCGCGGATCACGTCCACGATCCCGCCCATGATCTCGGTCAGGCCGAAGTCCTTGGGCGTGTAGACGGCCGCGACACCCTGCTCGACGAGGCGCTTCCCGTCGGAGTCGGGGATGATCCCGCCGACGATGACCGGTACGTCGTCCAGCCCGGCGGCGCGCAGTCCCTCCAGCACCGACGGCACCAGCTCCATGTGAGAGCCCGACAGGATGGAGAGCCCCACACAGTGCACGTCCTCGGCCACCGCGGCCGACACGATCTGCTCCGGGGTCAGCCGGATGCCCTGGTAGATGACCTCGAACCCGGCGTCCCGGGCGCGCACGGCCACCTGCTCGGCACCGTTCGAGTGCCCGTCGAGCCCGGGCTTGCCGACGAGCAGCCGCAGCCGTCCGCCGAGCTCGTCGCCGGTCGCCTTCACGCGCTCGCGCACGGCCGTCAGCTCGGCACCCGCCTCGGCGACGACCGCGCCACTGACCCCGGTCGGTCCGCGGTACTCGCCGAAGACCTCGCGCAGCGTCGCTGCCCACTCCCCCGTGGTCGCCCCGGCACGGGCGGCGACCAGGGTGGCGGCCATCAGGTTCTCCTCCGACTTCGCCGCCGCGGCGAGGGCGTTCAGCGCCTCGTCCACCTCGGTGGCGTCGCGCTCGGCCTTCCAGGCCTCGACGCTGTCCAGCGCCGTCTTCTCGGCCTGCGGGTCGGCCGCCATGATCGCGCCGTCCAGGTCGGAGGTCAGCGGTGATGGCTCGGTCGTCTCGTACTTGTTGACGCCGACGATGATCTCCTCACCGTTCTCGATCCGTGCCCGCCGGGCGGCGTGCGACGAGACGAGCTGGGACTTCATGTACTCGACAGCGGAGATCGCCCCGCCCATCGCCTGGACGCGGTCGATCTCGGCCTTCGCACCCGCGACCAGCTCGGCGACCTTGGCCTCGATCACGTGCGAGCCCTCGAAGATGTCGTCGTACTCGAGCAGGTCGGACTCGAAGGCGAGCACCTGCTGCAGCCGCAGCGACCACTGCTGGTCCCACGGTCGTGGCAGACCCAGCGCCTCGTTCCACGCGGGCAGCTGCAGAGCACGGGCACGCGCGTTCTTGGACAGGGTGACGCCGAGCATCTCCAGGACGATCCGCTGGACGTTGTTCTCCGGCTGCGCCTCGGTGAGCCCGAGGGAGTTGACCTGCACGCCGTACCGGAACCGGCGCATCTTGGGGTCCTGCACGCCGTACCGCTCGCGCGTGATCTCGTCCCACAGCTGGTTGAAGGCCCGCATCTTGCAGGTCTCCTCGACGAAGCGCACTCCGGCGTTGACGAAGAAGGAGATCCGCCCGACGACCTTCTCGAAGTCGTCCTCGCTCACCTGACCGGAGCTCTTGACCTGGTCGAGCACCGCGATCGCGGTGCTCAGCGCGTAGGCGAGCTCCTGCGTCGGCGTCGCGCCGGCCTCCTGCAGGTGGTAGCTGCAGATGTTGATCGGGTTCCACTTGGGGATCTGGTGGACCGTGTAGGCGATCATGTCGGCGATCAGCCGCATCGAGGCCTCCGGCGGGAACGCGTAGGTCCCCCGGGAGAGGTACTCCTTGATGATGTCGTTCTGCGTCGTGCCGGCCAGCTGGGCGGCGACCTCCTCGGGCGACAGGTCGGGATTCTGCTCCTCGGCCACGACCTGGTACATCGCGAGCATCCACATCGCGACCGCGTTGATCGTCATCGAGGTGTTCATCTCGGTCAGCGGGATGTCCTCGAACAGGCGACGCATCTCGCCGAGGTGCGGCACGGGCACGCCGACCTTGCCGACCTCCCCGCGCGCAAGCGGGGAGTCGGGGTCGTAGCCGGTCTGCGTCGGCAGGTCGAAGGCGACCGAGAGCCCCGTCTGGCCCTTCGCCAGGTTGCCCCGGTAGAGCGCGTTGGACGCCGCTGCCGTGGAGTGGCCGGCGTAGGTGCGCATCACCCACGGACGGTCCTTCTGCGGTCGCTCGGGCAGGGCCGCGTCGTTCTCGGTCATGGAGAGAGGGTAGGACGTCGTTTACCAGTTGGTAACTCGTCTCGGATGTGGCTTATCCGACAGCGCGGGATGCCGCTTTGTCCACAGGCACGCCGCGCAGGGGTGTACGGCGGGCGCAGCGCGGGTAGCTTCCGGGCCGTGGAGGCCCTTCCCACCCTCGTCGACTACTGACGAGCGCCGACGAGCTCCCGCTCGGAGTCGGGGTCCATCGTGCGGGAGGCGAAGATCCGCGGGTCGTGCCAGGCCAGGTAGGCCGAGACCACGCCGATGATGGCCATCCCCACGACCCCGATCGGGGTGAAGATGTGGTCGCCTCGCACGAACCACGCGCCGAGAACCATCGCGGCCGCCGGAGCACCCCACAGGCGGTGCCGGACCACCTGGTCGGCCGTCACGGCGAGGCAGCAGGCGATCAGGCCCCACTCGCCGATGTCGCCCAGCGGCCGACCGATGTCGAACAGGTAGCGGATCTCGTCGGGGCGGGGCACGCCTGGTCCGAGCCGGTTGGTGACGTAGCCGGCGGCGATCCCGTTGATCACGTCGAGTGCGCTGTAGAAGGCGGCGTAGGTCAGCGCGGTGAGCCGGACGACCCAGGCCAGGGTGTCGTTGCGTCCGCGGACCAGCCAGGCCAGGGAGGCGCCGACCAGGGGGAAGGCGAGCAGGCCCGGGAAGTGCAGGGAGGACCACTGCTGGGAGGTGTCGTAGTTCAGCCCGTGGGGGTGGAAGAACCCTGCCCCGGCCAAGGACAGCGCGGGTAGGGCCAGCACGAGGGACAGCACGAGGCGTTTGGACATGCTCCCACTGTGCCCGTCCGGTCAACCGGATCTCGGCGCCACGGGCCTCGCACCGGCCCGTTCAGGCAGGGACCGCGTCCCGCTCGACCTCGACCAGTCGGATCAGGTGCGTCATGTGCAGGAGCCGACGTACGGCGCCGTTGCAGCCGCGCAGGGTGACCTGACCGCCTCGGCGCGACGCGAAGCGCGACGCCGCGGCCAGCACCCGCAGTGCCGTCACGTCGACGGTCTCGACGCCACTGAGGTCGACGACGACGCGCTCGTGGACCTCGAGCGCGTCGTACAGGGCGGTCCGGACCTCCCACGTGCTGCGTACGTCGAAGTCGCCACCGAGCAGGAGGGCGGGGCCGTCGGTGACGATGTCCATCGTGGTCTCCTCCTGGTGCGGGGTCGGCGCCGCTCGGCTTGTGGGCTGCCTTCTACCCCCTATGACGCCCTGACACTCCTTGAGGTTGCGTGGAATCGGCTGGCAATTTGCTGTGGACCGTTCCGGCGTCTGTCGCCGGAACCCTGCTGGCTACGCTCGGCGCATGGTCAACCTCACCAGGATCTACACCCGCACCGGCGACGCCGGGGAGACCCGGCTCGGCGACATGAGCGTCACCACGAAGAACGACACCAGGCTCCACGCCTACGCCGACGTGGACGAGGCCAACGCCCAGATCGGCCTGGCCGTGGCCACCGGGGGCCTGGACGACGACGTCGTGAAGGTCCTGACCCACGTGCAGAACGATCTTTTCGACGTCGGTGCCGACTTCTGCACACCCGTGGTGGAGGACCCCGAGTTCCCGCCGCTGCGGATCGAGCAGGAGTACGTCGACCGACTCGAGCAGTGGTGCGATCACTACAACGAGTCGTTGACGACGCTGCGCTCGTTCATCCTGAGCGGAGGCACACCCGCAGCGGCCCACCTGCACGTCTGCCGCACGGTGGTCCGCCGCGCCGAGCGCTCCGCGTGGGCAGCCCACGCGGAGCACGCCCAGAGCATGAACAAGCTGGCCATCACCTACCTCAACCGACTCTCCGACCTCGTCTTCATCCTCGCCCGCTACGCCAACCGAGCCGAGGGCGACGTCCTCTGGGTGCCCGGCGGCGAGAGGTAGCCGCCTACCCGGGTGCCGCGTGTCGGCATCCCTGTGGAGAGCGCCCGTGCGCCGTGGGTGCTCGCTGCCAGACTGGGCCTCGATGATCCTCAGCCTGCTGTCCCCCGACGAGATCGCGTCCCACTTCGACGCGGGGTCGATGGGGCGTGCCCACGCCTACGCACAGGACGGCTCGACCTCGAGCCCGGACATCGTGAGCCTCAGCGAGCACCACGTCGAGGCCATCGCCTACGTCTCCGGCTCGGCGCACGCGGCGTACGTCGTCCGGCTCGATGCCCAGCGCGTCGGGACCGGGCTCGACCTCCAGACGCTGTGCAACTGCCCGGTGCGCTTCCAGTGCAAGCACGGGGCCGCGCTCGCCCTGGTCCTCGGACGGACCTTCCATCGCCGTGCGAAGGCCGCTGCGCCGACGTGGGAGCACCACCTCGCCGAGCTCCTGGACCAGCTGGCCGACTTGGCACCGCCGGATCGCGACCTCCCCGGCGTCGCGCTCGGCTTCACCTACGTGGACTCACCGCGCCATGCCTACTACTACGACTCCGGCCCCCGCGTGCGCATCCGCCCACTCCGCCCCGGCGCTCGCCAGGCGTGGGTCAAGTCGGGTCTCGAGTGGTCGCAGGTCCCGGCGGCCGCCGCCCGCGGTGCCTACGCGCCCGACCAGCTCGCCGCCCTGCGTGACCTCGCCGAGTGCCTCACCTCGCGCAACTCCTACGGCTACCCGATCTCCGAGCCCGCGCTCGAGGACTTCGGCCCCGACGCGCTCGGCCTGCTGCGACGTGCCCGCGACGTCGGTGTCGCCCTGGTGCCCACCGCGCCGCTCGGCGGGATCGTCTTCCTCGACGCCCCCCTCGACCTCGTCGTCGATGCTGCCGGCAACGACACGGAGACCACGCTCACCGCGGGGCTCGAGCACGAGGGGCGCCTGTGGCGCGGGGACGAGGTGCTGCTGTGGGGCGACCCCGCCCACTCGGTGGGGCTGATCGGCCGCGACGACCTCGTCCTCGCACCACTGGCGCGACGGCTGCCGGCCGGCCCCCTGCGGTCGCTGCGCACCGGTGAGCCGGTCTCCATCCCGGCCTCGGTGGCCGTCTCCGACCAGCTGCGACGACTGCAACGTCTGGTCCCGGTCACCTCGCGCGACGACTCCGTCCTCGTCCCGGAGCCGGTGCAACCCCGGCTGCGCCTGACCGTCGCGTGGACCTCGAGCCAGGAGGCGTCGCTCTCGTGGTCTTGGATGTACGGCGAGTCGAGCGTCCGCGCCGACGAGGCTCACCCTTTGCGCGACACCCGCCTCGAGAAGGAGATCCTCGACCGACTTCCCCAGCAGCCCGACGTCGCCACGCGTACCGTCAGTGGGGTCGACGTCCTCCATCTCGCGCTCCTCGAGCTGCCCGTGTGGCGCGCCCACGACGAGGTCGAGGTCGTGGAGACGGACCCGCCCGACTTCCGGGAGGCACAGGAAGAGCCGCACGTCACCTTCGAGCTGTCCGACGTCGACGAGCAGGCCGCCCCTGAGCACAACGACTGGCTCGACCTCGACGTCGTGATCACCGTCGAGGGCGAGCGGGTGCCACTGGCCGAGGTCCTGGCCGCCCTCACCCTGGACCACGAGCACCTCATCCTGCCCAGCGGCCTGTTCGTGCGCACGGACCGACCGGAGTTCGCCCAGCTGTACGACATCGTGCGGGCCGCAGCCGAGCTCGAGGCGCACGACGGCGAACGCGTGCGAGTCGGTCGGGCCGACCTCGGGTTGTGGGCCCAGCTGGCCGATCTCGGCATCGTGGACGCCCAGGCCAACGAATGGGTCTCCCGCGCTCAGGCTCTTCGTGACCTGACCGACCTGCCTCGTCCCGAGCCCACCGGCATCACCTCGAACCTGCGCGGCTATCAGCTCGAGGGCTTCCACTGGCTGGCCTTCCTGTGGCAGCACCAGCTCGGCGGGATCCTCGCCGACGACATGGGCCTCGGCAAGACCCTGCAGGTGCTGACACTCATCGCTCACACGCGCACCACGACCGACGCACCGTTCCTCGTCGTCGCGCCCACCAGCGTGGTCACCGCCTGGCAGAGCGAGGCGGCCCGGCACGCGCCAGGACTCCGCATCCGCACCATCACCGCTTCGCAGCCGCGTCGCGGCGAGACGGTGAGCGAGGTCGCTCAGAGCGCCGACGTGGTCGTGACGACGTACACCCTGCTGAGGTTGGAGTCCGACGACTACGCCTCCGTGGACTGGGGCGGCCTCGTCCTCGACGAGGCCCAGGTCGTGAAGAACCACCAGAGCAAGGCGTACGCCGCGGCCAGGATGGTCCCGGCACCGTTCCGCCTCGTCGTCACGGGCACCCCGTTCGAGAACCGGCTGCTCGAGCTCTGGTCCCTGCTGTCCCTGGTCGCCCCCGGCCTCTACCCCCACCCACGGGCATTCACCGAGCACGTCGTCCGGCCCGTGGAGAAGCTCGGCGACGACGCCGCGCTGCGTCGCTTCACCCAGCGGATCAAGCCCTTCCTGCTGCGCCGCACGAAGGAGGTCGTCGCCGATGACCTCCCGCCGAAGCAGGAGCAGGTCCTGCAGATCGAGCTCGGCACCAGGCACCGCAAGATCTACGACACCCACCTCGCCAAGGAGCGCCAACGCATCCTCGGCCTCGTCGAGGACTTCGACCGCAACCGGGTCGCGATCCTCGCTGCGTTGACGACGCTGCGTCAGCTGGCCCTCGACCCCGCGCTCACCGACCCCGACCACGAACGCGTCGGCTCGGCCAAGCTCGACCGTCTGGCCGACCACCTCGCCGAGATCACCGCCGAGGGGCACCGCGCCCTCGTCTTCAGCTCCTTCACCGGTTTCCTGCGTCGCGTGCGGGACCGTCTGGATGCCGCCGGCATCCCCACGGCCTACCTCGACGGCACCACTCGTCGTCGGGCCGACGTGATCGAGGAGTTCCGCACCGGCAAGGTGCCGGCCTTCCTGATCAGCCTGAAGGCCGGCGGCGTCGGGCTGACCCTCACCGAGGCCGACTACGTCTTCGTCCTCGACCCCTGGTGGAACCCCGCAGCCGAGGCGCAGGCGGTCGACCGCGCCCACCGCATCGGCCAGGACAAGACGGTCATGGTCTACCGGATGGTCTCCACCGACACGATCGAGGACAAGGTCGTGGCTCTCAAGGAGCGCAAGGCCGCTCTCTTCGCCCGTGTCATCGACGGCGACGGCGCCGCGACGTCGGCGATCACCGCGGCCGACATCCGCGCACTGTTCGACTGACCGTCACGAACCCGGCCTACGCCGAGTCGGCGGGCCGGGACGGCCGTCTCAGCGGTTCCAGTCGGTGCCGGGCGGTCGCGCCTCGAGCCAGGACTGGAAGCCGGTCAGCGACGCCGTGCTCATCGCCAGCTCCACCTCGCCCTCACGGGTCTGACAGTGGATCACGAGGTGGTCGGGGTACAGCGACATCTGCTCAGCGCCCAGCGCCTCACGCCGCCCGTCGTAGCTCATCGTGTCGCGCGCCCACGAGCGCTTGGGCCGGGGGTCGATGGAGAAGACCCGGAACCACTCGAGCCGCTCACCCGAGTAGCGCCCCAGGCCCAGGACCCAACCACGCCCGTCACCGTGCGGGTTGACGCGACAGCTCAGCTCGAACGTGCCCCCGTGACGCGAGATGACGCGACGACGTACCACCAGTGCCAGACCGTAGAGCAGGGCGAGGAGCAGCAGCACACCGGCAGCGTCGATCAACCACTGCCACCATGCCACGCGCCCTCCCCCTCCCTGGAGCACGAACCCTACTGGGTGCGGGTCAGGACGCTTTCTCCACGGCCCGGATCCGGGCACTGGCGCGACGGATCCGCACCTCGCGCTCGTCGCCGGTCGGCATGCCCTCGGCAGCCTCGAGCTCGGCCTTGACCTCGTCGATCTTGATCTCCTCGGCGAGCAGCGCGTACTCGGAGAGGATCGAGACGCGATCAGCCGCCACCGACAAGAACCCGCCGTCGACCGCCGCGTGCACGACGCCCTCCGGCGTCGAGATCTCCACCGCGGCGTCGACCAGGAGCGAGAGCAGAGGTGCGTGCCCGCGCAGCACGCCGAGGTCGCCCTCGCTCGTGCGCGCGATCACCATCGAGGCCTCGCCCGACCACACGACCCGGTCCGCTGCGACCATCTCGACCTGCAGCCCGGTCCCGATCTCGCCCGCCATCAGAGGTTCTTCTGGATGTCAGCCCACTTGGCCTCGACGTCCTCGAGCCCACCGCACATGAAGAAGGCCTGCTCGGCGACGTGGTCGTAGTCACCGTCGGCGATCTTGTTGAACGCCTCGATGGTGTCGGCGACCGGCACGGTCGAGCCCTCGAGACCGGTGAACTGCTTGGCCACGTAGGTGTTCTGCGACAGGAAGCGCTGGATGCGGCGCGCCCGCGAGACGATGATGCGGTCCTCCTCGGACAGCTCGTCGACACCGAGGATCGCGATGATGTCCTGCAGCTCCTTGTTGCGCTGGAGGATCCGCTTGACCCGGATCGCGCAGTCGTAGTGCGCCTGCCCGATGTACTGGGCGTCGAGGATCCGCGAGGTCGACGTCAGCGGGTCCACGGCCGGGTAGATGCCCTGCGAGGCGATGTCACGCGAGAGCTCGGTCGTGGCGTCCAGGTGCGCGAACGTCGTGGCCGGCGCCGGGTCGGTGTAGTCGTCGGCCGGCACGTAGATCGCCTGCAGCGAGGTGATCGAGTTGCCTCGTGTCGAGGTGATCCGCTCCTGCAGCTGGCCCATCTCGTCGGCGAGGTTGGGCTGGTAGCCCACGGCCGACGGCATCCGACCCAGCAGGGTGGAGACCTCGGAACCGGCCTGGGTGAACCGGAAGATGTTGTCGATGAAGAGCAGCACGTCCTGGTTCTGCACGTCGCGGAAGTACTCCGCCATCGTCAGCGCGGACAGCGCGACGCGCAGCCGGGTCCCCGGCGGCTCGTCCATCTGACCGAACACCAGCGCGGTCTGACCGAGGACGCCTGCGTCCTCCATCTCGGCGATGAGGTCGTTGCCCTCGCGGGTGCGCTCACCCACGCCGGCGAAGACCGAGACACCGCCGTGGTCCTTGGCGACTCGGGCGATCATCTCCTGGATGAGCACGGTCTTGCCGACACCCGCTCCACCGAACAGGCCGATCTTCCCGCCGTTGACGTAGGGCGTCAGCAGGTCGATGACCTTGATGCCGGTCTCGAACATCGTGGTCTTCGACTCGAGCTGGTCGAAGGCAGGCGCCTTGCGGTGGATGCCCCACCGCTCCTTGACCTCGTAGGACTCGCCCTCGGTCAGGTTGAGCACGTCACCGGTCGCGTTGAACACGTGACCCTTGGTGATGTCGCCCACGGGAACCGAGATCGGACCGCCGGTGTCGGTGACGGTGGCGCCGCGCACCAGGCCGTCGGTCGACTTCATCGAGATCGCGCGGACCATCCCGTCGCCGATGTGCAGGGCGACCTCGAGGATCAGCGTGATCGTCTCGCCGCCCAGCTCGACCGGCACCTCGAGCATGTTGTACATCTCGGGCATCGCGTCGACGGGGAACTCCACGTCGACGACGGGCCCGGTCACCCGGGCGACGCGGCCCGTGCTTCCGGCGCTGGCGCCGGACTTGGTCTCTTCAACAGTGGCAGTCATGTCTCTCTCACTCACTCCCGGCGTTTGAGTCGGCGAGCGCGTTGACGCCACCGACGATCTCGCTGATTTCCTGGGTAATGCCGGCCTGGCGGGCCTGGTTGGCGATGCGCGTGTACTTCTTGATGAGCTCTTCGGCGTTGTCGGTGGCCGACTTCATCGCCTTCTGCCGCGCCGCCAGCTCCGAGGCCGCGGCCTGGAGAAGGGCGAAGAAGATCCGACTCTGGACGTACTGCGGCAGCAGCCCGTCGAGAACCGACTCCGGGGAGGGCTCGAACTCGTAGAGGGGCAGGGCCTCGGAGGCCTCCGGGGCCTGCTCACCCTCGATGATCTCCAGCGGGAGCAGCCGGACAGCGGTCGGCTCCTGGACCAGCATGGAGCGGAACCGGGTGTAGACGACGTGGACCTCGTCCACGTCACCCTCCTCACCCTGGTCCTTGAGGAAGGCCGTGATCAGCGCCTCGCCGATCTCGGCAGCGACGTCGTACGACGGTTGGTCGGAGAAGCCGGTCCACGACTGGACCACCGGGCGGTTGCGGAACTTGAAGTACGCCTCCCCCTTGCGTCCGGCCACGAAGACGTCGACGTCCTTGCCCTCGTCGCGCAACCGCTCGAAGAGACGCTCGGCCTCCTTGAGGACGCTGCCCGAGTAGGCACCGGCCAGACCGCGGTCGCTGGTGACGATGAGCACCGCCGCCTTGACCGGGTTGTCCTCTTCCTTGGTGAGCGGGTGGTCGACGTTGGCGAACGTCGCCACCGCCGAGACCGCCCGCGTCAGCTCACGGGCGTACGGCGCTGCCGCCTGGGCCCGCTGCTGTGCCTTGATGATCCGCGAGGCAGCGATGAGCTCCATGGCCCGCGTGATCTTCTTCATCGACTCGGTCGACTTGATCCGCGCGCGGTACTCACGCAGTGATACAGCCATCGGTCACAGCCTCCCGTCTCGATCGTGTGGTGCGGTGTGCACAGCGGTCAGCCCCGCTTCTGCTTGACGATCTGCTCCTGCTCGACCTCATCGTCGCCGAGCGCCTCGGCGGCCGCCTCTTTGCCGATCTTGATGGAGGAGCCGTCGCTCGTCTCGAACTGGTCGAGGAACGAGTCGTAGGCGTCGCTGACCGCGCTCGCCGTGTCGTCCTCGAACTTCAGCGACTCACGGATCGCCGACAGGATGCCGTCGTGCGAACGGCGCAGGAAGTCGAGGAACTCGGTCTCGAAGCGCAGCACGTCGTCGGCCGGCACCTTGTCCAGACGACCGGTCGTGCCGAGCCACAGGGAGACGGTCATCTCCTCGATCGGGTACGGCGAGTAGGCTGGCTGCTTGAGCAGGGCCATCAGTCGCTGTCCGCGGTCGAGCTGTTGGCGCGAGGCCGCGTCGAGGTCGGAGGCGAACATCGCGAAGGCCTCCATGGCGCGGAACTGCGCCA
>NZ_JAPYPS010000017.1:0-43103 GCF_029937575.1 Nocardioides sp. | reverse complement strand
GCGTCGAGGTCGGAGGCGAACATCGCGAAGGCCTCCATGGCGCGGAACTGCGCCAGGTCGACCTTGAGCGAGCCGGTCACGGCCTTCAGCGCCTTGGTCATCGCCGCGCCACCGACGCGCGAGACCGAGACACCGACGTCGATCGCCGGGCGCTGGTTGGCCGCGAACAGGTCGGACTGCAGGAAGATCTGCCCGTCGGTGATCGAGATGACGTTGGTCGGGATGAACGCCGAGACGTCGTTGGCCTTCGTCTCGATGATGGGCAGCCCCGTCATCGACCCCTTGCCCATCTCGTCGGAGAGCTTCGCGCACCGCTCGAGCAGCCGGCTGTGCAGGTAGAAGACGTCACCCGGGTAGGCCTCGCGGCCCGGCGGACGACGCAGCAGCAACGACACGGCGCGGTAGGCCTCGGCCTGCTTGGTCAGGTCGTCGAAGACGATGAGGACGTGCTTGCCCTCGTACATCCAGTGCTGGCCGATGGCCGAGCCGGTGTAGGGAGCGAGGTACTTGAAGCCGGCCGAGTCGGAGGCCGGCGAGGCGACGATGGTGGTGTACTCCAGGGCGCCGGCTTCCTCCAGGGCGCCACGCACCGAGGCGATGGTCGAGCCCTTCTGGCCGATGGCGACGTAGATGCAGCGCACCTGCTTCTCCGGGTCGCCGGTCTCCCAGTACTGCTTCTGGTTGATGATCGTGTCGATCGCGACGGTCGTCTTGCCGGTCGCCCGGTCGCCGATGATCAGCTGGCGCTGGCCGCGACCGATGGGCGTCATGGCGTCGATCGCCTTGATCCCGGTCGCGAGCGGCTCGTGGACCGACTTGCGCTCCATCACCGACGGCGCCTGGGTCTCCAGGTTGCGGCGACCGGTGGTCTCGAGGTCGCCGAGACCGTCGATCGGGACACCGAGCGGGTCGACGACACGGCCGAGGTAGCCGTCGCCGACGGGCACGGAGAGCACCTCGCCGGTACGGCGGACCGTCTGGCCCTCCTCGATCTTGTCGAAGTCGCCGAGCACGACCGCACCGATCTCGCGGGTGTCCAGGTTGAGGGCCAGGCCGCGGGTGCCGTCCTCGAACTCGAGCAGCTCGTTGGCCATGCACGAGGGCAGGCCGCTGATCCGGGCGATGCCGTCCCCGGCCTCCGCAACCGTGCCGACCTCTTCCTTGCTGGCCGCCTCCGGCTGGTAGTCGGCGACGTACTTCTGCAGCGCGTCGCGGATGTCGTCCGGACGGATGGAGAGCTCCGTCATTGTGGTGCCTTCTCTCTTGGGTCTACTGGTGCGTCGGGGTGGGACGGGTGGGTGGTGGGACCGGGGGCAGCCGGGACGGCTAGCCGACCAGCCTTCGGCGGGCGTCGTCGAGACGGCTCGCGACCGTCCCGTCAATCACGTCATCGCCGATCTCCACCCGGATGCCGCCGAGGACCGAGGGGTCGACGAGCAGGTTGAGGTGGACCGGACGGCCGTACTGCGCCGACAGGACCGAGGCCAGTCGGTCGAGCTCGGAGTCCGGCAACGGGCGCGCCACCCGGACGGTGGCGACTCCCTGGGCCTGCACGTCGGCAACGACCCTCTGGTACTCGGTGAGAGCGACCGCCACCGTGCGGTGGCTCCCACTGATCGACTGACCGGCCAGCGCGACGGTGGCTGCGAGTGCCTTGCCGTCGAGCAGCGAACTGATGAGCGTGCGCTTGTCCGCCGCCGACCGCGCCGGGTCCGCGAGAGCATCACGAAGCTCGGGGTTGTCCTTGACCGCCTGCGCGAAGGCGAACAGCTCGTCGGCCAGTCGATCGGTCTCGGAGCCGGCAGCCTTGACGTAGGCGACGACCCCGAGGTGCTCGAGTGCGTCGGCCAGGTCACGCCCGGCCACCCAGCGACGTCCGACCGCGGAGGCCAGGATCGCTCCGGTGACCTGGTGCACCTTGCCGCCGAAGACCTCCCCGACCAGACCGCTCTTGGCCTGGGCAGGGATCGAGGCGTCGGTGGCAAAGCGCCGCAGCGCGGCCTCGCCACGCAGCGTCGTCGCCGCACCGAACAGGTCGTCAGCCACCTGGGCGGCGACCTCCGGCGACGATGCGCCGGCCTCGAGCTCGCCGGTCAGCGCGGCGACGGCGTCAGCCGAAGCACCACGGAAGGCCATCAGACGTCTCCCATCAATTCAGGCTTCATCAGTTCTGGCCCGGGGTTCCGGCCTCGAGGTCGGCGAGGAAGCGCTCCACGACCCGGCCCTGGCGGGCGTCGTCGTCGAGGGACTCGCCCACGATGCGTCCGGCCAGCGTGGTCGCCAGCGTGCCGACCTCGGCCCGCAGGGAGGTGACCGCCTGCTGGCGCTCCGCCTCGATCTGCGTCTTGCCGTGCTCGACGATGCGGGCTGCCTCGGTCTGAGCCTGCTCACGCATCTCGGAGACGATGGCCGCCCCCTGCTCGCGTGCCTCTTCACGGATGCGTGCCGCTTCGTGTCGCGCGTCGGCGAGCTGCTTCTCGAGCTCGGCGAGCTTGGCGTCCGCCTCGGCCTGCTTCGTCTCGGCGGCCGCGAGGCCACCTTCGATCGCCGTGGTGCGCTCGGCGAACGTCGACTCGAAGCTCGGAACGACGAACTTCTTGACGGCGTAGAACAGGATGGCGAACACGACGATCGACAAGACGATCTCGACCGGGTGCGGGATGAGCGGGTTGAGCTCCTCGGCCGCCCGCAACACGGGTGGCGCGGTGGGTGCTTGCATAGCAGGTCCTTCCGGGGTCCTACGTCAGTCTGGCTTCTCGAGCCTCGGTCAGAGGACGAATGCGAGCGCGATACCGATGATCGCGAGCGCCTCGGCGAGGGCGAAGCCCAAGATGGCGATCGACTGCAGGCGGCTCTGGGCCTCCGGCTGACGCGCGACACCACTGATGTAGGCGGCGAAGATCAGACCGATTCCGATACCCGGCCCGATAGCGGCCAGGCCGTAGCCGATCATGTTGAGGTTGCCGTCCACGGCTGTTTCCTTTCGGTTGGTTCTACTTCAGATGGGATGGAGCTGTGGGACTGAGGTGGAGCAGGTGGTGCGGGTGAAGATGGCTGATCAGTGCTCGTCCGCCAGCGCGCCCTGGATGTACATGGCGTTGAGGAGGACGAAGACGTAGGCCTGGAGGAACTGGATCAGCAGCTCCAGGAACGAGATGATGATGAACAGCAGCCAGGCGATGACGCCGACCGGGGCGTAGCCCAGGGGCTGCTCCAGGATGAGGTACTCGCCACCGAGTGCGAACAGGATCAGCAGCAGGTGGCCGGCGAACATGTTGGCGAACAGACGCAGCGCCAGCGTGACCGGCCGCACCAGGATGTTCGACATGAACTCGAGCGGGATGAGCAGCAGCAGGATCGGTCCGCCGACCCCGGCGGGCACCGACTGGAGCTTGAAGTAGCCGGCGAAGCCGTGCTTCTTGATGCCGACCGCGTTGTAGATGAGCCAGCTCATCAGCGCCAGCGAGTAGACCATCCCCGAGCGCGAGAACGTCGGGAACTGGATGAAGGGGATCGAGCCCATCAAGTTGTTGAAGAGCAGGAAGAAGAAGAGTGCGAAGAGGTACGGCACGAACTTCTGGAAGTCCTGGCTGCCGATGATGTCGCGACCCATGGAGTTGCGCACGAAGCCGTAGGCCTCCTCGCCGACGTACTGCAGGCGACCGGGCACCATCGCCCGCTTGCGCGAGGCGTAGTAGAAGAACACGAACACCAGGATCCCGGCGATCACGATCTGCACCATCGGCTTGGTGATCCCGGCCATCTGGGCCTGTCCGAGGAACTCGAAGGTGCCACTACCGGTACCCGGGATCGCCGGGTAGTCGAAGTCCGCCGGGCCGGGTGGCTCGAAGGGCTCCGTCTCGGCGTTGAGGAACATGAGGCTGCTCACCGGTTCTCCTGTGTCTTCACTACCGCGGGGGTTCGGTGGGGTGGTCGGTGGACGTCGGGGGCTGCGGGGCGGGGCTGGTGGTGCGACTGGTCGGGGCGCCGGAGTCCGCGTCGGGTTCTGGTGGAGCCTTGAACCGGGCCCAGGTCATGTACAGACCCAGAACGGCGCCCAGCATGATCCCGACCGCCACCATGAAGCCCGTGCCCCACCAGCGATCGAGTCCGTAGCCGGCAAGGCCGTACAGCAACACGCCAGCGACGACGTAGCCGAAGGCGTTCCAGGGATCGCCTCGCGGTGATTCGTCGGCCTGGGTCATTGCGCCCCGGACAATAGCAGTCGCCCGGGGTCATCGCGCACCCCCCTCGGCCGCTGCTGAGACACCCTGACGGGGCGTCCGCGCAGGGTCCTCGACGGGCAGGGCGTAGACCGGGATCCGGGCTCGCGTGGCAAGGACGACCTGGGCCACGGTCCACACGAGTGCGCCCCCGATCACGGCTGCCGCCAGCCACGGCGCGTCCAGCTCGCGCGAGGACCACTCGGTCCGGCTGAGCGGGATCAGGACCAGTGCGAGCAGCGCCATCTGCAGCGTGTAGGTCATCAGTGCCACCAGCAGCGAGGCCGCGGGCATCAGGTCAGCCACGACCGTGACCACCAGTGCCCCACTGAACAGCACGGCCACCACGACGACGGCGCCGATCATCGCGGCGAGGAAGCCCGCTCCCCCGGCGACGACCAGCGCGACCAGCGCGATCGCCAGCCCGATGACCGCGGCCGCTGCGCTCGCCCGGACCAGGGTGCTCACGCCGGTACGGCGAGCGTCCTGCCTGGTCTCGGTCGTCATCGTCGGCGGCCGTTCTGGTCGGGGGCGATCAGGGCATCTCTCAGGCTGCTTTCACCTGCTCGTGAAAGTTATCACAAAGTTTCGGACGGTTCCTCATCGGCCCCGGACAAGGCTGCCGAGAGGGGGTCGGCCGCGTGTCCCGGACGATGCAGGATCGGCAGCACGAACGTCAGGAGCAGCGCTGCGGCGAACCCTGCGGACACCGTCGCCCACACCCTCGGCCCGGTGTACAGGCTTGCCAGCACGGTGGCGAAGGCGATCAGCCCGGCCCACACCCACATGATCACCACCGCGCGGCGATGGGAGTGCCCGATCTCGAGGAGCCGGTGGTGCAGGTGCTGCTTGTCCGGGGCGAAGGGCGAGCGTCCGGCACGGGTCCGCCGTACGACGGCCAGGACCAGGTCCATGAGCGGCACGATGAGGATCAAGATGGGCAGCGCCACCGGCAGCAGCATCGGCAGCCAGCTGGCCCGGGCCCCGTCGGCGCCGAGCGCGATGTCCTCGCTGGAGAACTGTGTGGTGACGGTGATCGCGCTCGCCGAGAGCACCAGGCCGATGAGCATCGAGCCCGAGTCGCCCATGAAGAGCCGGGCTGGGTGGAAGTTGTGCACCAGGAAGCCCACGCAGACCCCCGCCAGCGCGGCGCTCAGGAACGCGCCGGTGGTGGCGCGATCGACCTCGTTGATCCGGGTGATCTCGTAGCAGTACACGAAGAACGCCAGCGCGCTGATCCCGACCACCCCGGCGGCCAGCCCGTCGAGCCCGTCGACGAAGTTCACCGCGTTGACCGTGGCCACGACGATCAGCGCCGTCAGCAGGGCCCCCTGGCCGGGGTCCAGGGAGAACTGCACGTCGTTGGGCGCGAAGAAGAAGCGGAACTGGATCCCGGAGTAGACGAGCAGTCCCACCGCGAGCACCTGGCCGCCGAACTTGGTGAGCGCGTCGAGCTCGAAAATGTCGTCGAGCACTCCGACCCCGCAGATGAGTGCCCCCGCGAGCAGCACGGCGCCGGCGTCGGAGAAGGTGAAGACGTTGCTGGTGGAGAGGAACGGCAGCTCGCGCGCCACGAAGTACGCCGCGACAAGTCCCCCGAGCATCGCCAGGCCGCCCAGGTAGGGGATCGGCTCGGCGTGGACGTCGCGGTCGCGCACGGCGGCGACGGCTCCCGTCCGCAACGCGATCTCCCGCGCCACGACGGTGAGCAGGTAGGTCACCGCCGCGGCGACGAGGAAGACGACGAGGTACTCGCGCATGCGTCGGCTCAGGCCCCGGTTGCGGAGTCGTCGGTCCCGGCCTCGTCCGTCAACGTCGCCCCCAGCGGCTCGAGGACCTCGTTGAGAGCCTCGAGCGACAGGGCGCCGACCCGCAGCACCCGGCCCTGCCCGGACGTGGCGTCCACGATGGTCGAGGCCTCGCCGCCGGCTGACTCCCCTGCATCCACGATGACTGCCACGACGTCGCCCAGCATCGCCTCCGCCTGGTCGGCGTCGGTCGCTGCCGGCTCGCCGGTCTTGTTGGCCGAGCTGACCGCCAGCGGGCCGGTCCGCTCCAGGATCTCCAGAGCGATCTCATCGTCGGGCATCCGCAGCGCCACGGTGCCCCTGGCCTCTCCGAGGTCCCACTGCAACGACCCCTGCTGGCGACACACCAGCGTCAACGGCCCGGGCCAGAACTCCTCGACCAGGGCGCGGGCGAAGGCGGGTATGTCGGTGGCGAGCGCGTCGAGCGTGCTGGCGCTGCTGATCAGCACGGGTGGCGGCATGGCACGTCCCCGCCCCTTGGCCTCGAGGAGCTCGGCGACGGCGTCGACGTCGAAGGCATCGGCCGCTATGCCGTAGACGGTGTCGGTCGGGATCACAGCAAGGTCGCCACCCTGCAGGGACAGGGTCGCGGCCTCGATGGCCTGCTCCCTCTCCTCGGGGGTGGAGGTGCCGTAGCGCTCGGAGGTCACCGGCTCATCATCGCAGCCGAGCGGTCACGAAGCGCGGACGCCCCGCGAGGTCCTCGTGGTCCTCGATCTCGTGCCACCGGCCAGCGCCGGCGAAGATCGCCGGGGCCGAGACGCCCTGGACGTCGGCGTGCTCTGCGCCCACCACTCCCCCGGCCCGCAGCAGCCGGCTCGCCACGTGCTCCAGCACGCGGAAGGCGTCGAGCCCGTCGGCCCCGGAGAACAGCGCCAGGTGGGGGTCGTGGTCGCGTGCCTCGGGCGCGACGGACTCCCACGCCTCGAGCGGGATGTACGGCGGGTTGCACACCACGACGTCCACCTCGCCGTCGAGGTCTCCGAACGCCTCACCCATGGATCCGTGCCTCAGGTCGACCCCGGTGCCGGCAAGGTTGCGGCCGGCCCAGTCGAGGGCCTTCTCGTCGAGCTCGACGGCGTGGATGCGGGCGTGCGGCACCTCGTCGGCCAGCGCCCGGGCGATCGCGCCCGAGCCGGTGCACAGATCCACGACCACGGGGGCCGTCAGCGGTGCGGCCCGGTCCACCGCCCAGCCGGCGAGTAGCTCGGTCTCGGGGCGCGGCACGAAGACCCCCGGCCCCACCATCAGCTCGACGTAGCGGAAGCCGGCGACGCCCGTCAGGTGCTGGAGGGGCTCGCGCGCGGCCCGGCGCTCGACCAGCGCCCGGAGCTCGTCGGCCTGCTCCGTCGTCACCTCGTCGACCAGGACCAGACGTGCCCGAGGAACCCCCAGGACGTGCGCCACCAGCACCTCGGCGTCGTACGACGCACTCGCGACGCCGGCTGCGTGAAGCTCGGCAGCTGCGTCACGCACCAGGGAACGGCGCGTCTCGACCACGGTGGATCAGTCCTCCAGTGCGGCGAGCTGGGCGGCCAGGTCGGTCTCGACGCACGAGTCGACCACGGGCTGGAGATCGCCGTCGAGGACCTGGTCGAGGTTGTAGGCCTTGTAGCCGGTGCGGTGGTCGGAGATCCGGTTCTCCGGGAAGTTGTAGGTGCGGATCCGCTCCGAGCGGTCGACCGTGCGGACCTGACTGCGCCGGACCTTGCTGGCCGCTGCGTCCGCCTCCTCCTGGGCGGCTGCGAGCAGCCGGGCACGCAGGATGCGCATCGCCTGGTCCTTGTTCTGCAGCTGCGACTTCTCGTTCTGGCAGCTCGCGACGATCCCGGTGGGCACGTGGGTGATCCGGACCGCCGAGTCCGTCGTGTTGACGCTCTGCCCGCCCGGCCCGCTGCTGCGGTAGACGTCGATGCGCAGGTCGTTGTCGTCGATCGAGACCTCGACCTGCTCGGCTTCGGGCACGACCAGGACACCGGCCGCACTCGTGTGGACGCGCCCCTGGGACTCGGTCACCGGCACCCGTTGCACGCGGTGGACCCCGCCCTCGAACTTGAGGACCCCGTACGGCGCGCTGCCCGGCTCGGCGCCGCCCCCTCGGGCCTTGACCGCCGCAGTCACGGACTTGTAGCCGCCGAGGTCGGACTCGGTGGCGTCGAGGATCTCGACCGACCAGCCGCGGCGTTCGGCGTAGCGGGTATACATCCGCAAGAGGTCCGCGGCGAACAGCGCTGACTCCTCGCCGCCCTCACCGGACTTCACCTCCACCAGGACGTCCTTGTGGTCGGCCGGGTCGCGCGGCACGAGGAGCCGCCGCAACCGCTCCTCGGCGACCGGGATCCGTTCGGCGAGCGCCTCGGCCTCGGCGGCGAAGCCGGCGTCCTCGCCGGCCAGCTCGCGTGCTGCCCCGAGGTCCTCTCGGAGAGACTGACACTCGCGCCAGGCCCCGATGATGGCGCTCAGCTCGGAGTAGCGCCGGTTGAGCTGCTTGGCCAGGCGCGCGTCGGCGTGGGTCTCGGGCGCAGCGAGTCGACCTTCGAGCTCACTGTGCTCGGAGAGGAATCCCTCGACTGCCTCGAACATCTGCCCTGCTTTCGACGGGTGGCTGCGACGCTGCGCACGGGAGAAAACACAACCGACGCCGGCCCCCGCGTTGGGCGGGGACCGGCGTCGGTCAAGCGGCTACTTCTCGGCAGCGGCCTTGTCGGCGGCAGCCTTGTCGGCGGCGGCCTTCTTGGCGTAGCGCGCCTCGAACCGGGCCACGCGGCCGCCGGTGTCGAGGATCTTCTGCTTGCCGGTGTAGAACGGGTGGCACTGCGAGCAGACATCGGCACGGATCGTGCCGGCCGAGGCAGTGCTGCGGGTGGTGAACGACGCGCCACAGGTGCAGGTGACCTGGGTGGCGGTGTAGTCGGGGTGAATGTCCTTCTTCATGGGTGTCCCTCGCAGACGATCGTCCCATTGCTGGGAGAGTGCCGGGTCGTCACCGCGCGGGCTACGCGAGACGTGAACCGGAACAACTTGTCGATCCTACTAACGCCACAGCCGCCCCACCAATTCCAGCCGTCGGCACCGTCGTGCCCGACCCGCCGTAGGAGCGGCTCAGGAGACCGGCTGGTCGCTGCGACCCGGGGTCGTGGCCTCGATCCGACCCGTCCGCTCGCCGTGCAGACGGAGACGGACGAACACCGTGGTCCCCTCGCCCTCCGCCGACTCGATGATGACGTCGCCGGCATGCCGGTCGATGATCGTCTGGACGATGCGCAGTCCGAGGCCTGTCCCGGCGATTTCGTTGCTCATCGCGTTCGAGGCGCGGAAGAAGCGGGTGCCGAGACGGTCGAGCTCGGCCTTGGGGATACCGATGCCGTGGTCGCGCACCGAGATCTCCACCCGGTTGCGCACCCGCTTGACGGTCACGTCCACCGAACCCTGGTCGTGGCTGAACTTCACCGCGTTGGTCAGGATGTTGAGGAACGCGCGATAGAGCATGGCCCGGTCGGAGACCACCATCATCGGGTCGTCCGGGGCACTGACCTCGACGGAGATGCCCCGGCGAGCAGCCGTCATCCGGATGTCGGTCACCGCGTCCATGACCATCTGGTTGACGTCGGCCGGCTCGAGGTCACTGGCTCGCTGCTCGGCCTTCGACAGGGCGAGCAGGTCGTCGATCAGGGCCCTCAACCGCGTGACGTTGCGCCGGGTCGCCTCCAGCATCCGGTCGTGGCGCGGTTCGAGCTGGCCCTGAAACTCGTCGGCGACCATCTCCAGGTAGCCGCTGATCGTGGTCAACGGGGTGCGCAGCTCGTGGGAGACGTTGGAGACGAAGTCGTCCTTGGCGCTGTCGAGCACGTGCAGCTCGTCCTGGATCCTGCCCTCGACTGCCCGGGCGCGCGACTGGGCGTCGGCGAAGTCGTTGAGCGCCCGCGCCACGGCACGGACCTCCTTGGGCCCTCGATGGTCGGCAGCTCGGCCTTCCGGGTCGTTGCGCAGCATCCGCTGGACGACCTTCTCCAGGGCAAGAAGCGGCTCGGAGAGCTCGGAGAGGAGCTTGGACCTGGCGCGGCCGATCAGGATCCACGAGATCCCCATCAGCAGCAGGGCGGTCACGATGGTCACCCGGAAGCGCAACAGCGCTGCCGAGTGGGCGCTGTCCTCCTCCTCCTCGAGGCTCGCATCGACCCGGGTCCGCGCCCCCACGATGTCGGCCATCAGCTCTCGGCCCGTCTGGAACCGGGTCTGCTCGAAGGACGCGCCACCACCGGGCGTCGCCATCCGAGGCTGGGCGTAGGAGGTCAACCAGGTGCGGACCCGCGTGACCTCGGCGTCGACGAGCGGGCCTACGTCGGGCAGCCGGGCGGACTGGTCCTCGAGGTCGACGAGCGCTGCGTCGAGCTCCGCGATGCTCATCGCGAAGTCGACACGGAACGCACGCGACCCGCTGACCTCCCAGCCGTTGACCGAGGCCTGGACGTCCTCGAGGCTGCGCACGACCTCCCCGTGGGCGCGGGCCGTCGGATGGATGACGTCGGTCGACCGGTTCACCGACTGCATCGAGAGCACGACGCCGATGACGCTCACGCCAGCCATCACCGCCACCAACGTGCCGAGCCGCCAGATGACCGGAGCCACCATCCGCGAGACCGGACGTCCGGGGTCGACGACCTTTCCGACCACCGCCATGGCGACTCCCCCCTTGCTGCTGCACCCCCCACGGGTGCGCCGAGCCTACCCCGCTCGGGCTCGACAAGGAGCCGACTTGACCGTCGAGGACACCTCTGTTGGTGATTCGTGGGCCGCCCGTGGGGCCACCGTGGAGCCGAGGAGGCCCTCGCACCTCTCAGGAGGTGCGGCTCAGCAACGCCTCCACCCGCGAGGCCAGCTCTCGCGGGCTGAACGGCTTGGTGATGTAGTCGTCGGCGCCGGAGTCGAAGCCGGTCTCCACGTCGGACTCCTGGGCGCGCGCCGTGAGCAGGATGACGGGCAGGTCCAGCAGGCCGGGGTCGGAGCGGATCATCCTGATCGCGTCGAGTCCCGAGACTCCGGGCATCATCACGTCGAGGACCGCCAGGTCGGGCTTCTCCGCCCGGCACGCCTCCAGCGCTGCTCCCCCGTCACCGACCGCGACGATGTCGTGACCCATCGTGGACAGCTTGAACTCCACGAGCTCCCGGATGTCCACGTCGTCGTCGGCCACCACGATCCGCGCCATGTCATTGACCTCCGCTGAGGGTCGGGGTGCTCTTCTGCACCTGGGTGAGGAGCTCGATGTTGGTGTGGGTGCCGCTCAGTCGATCGAGAAGGTACCCGACGGCTTGACCATCCTCGACCGAGGCGAGGAAGCGGCGCAACTTCCACATGATCGCCACCTCCTCCTCGCTGATCATCAGCTCCTCGCGACGAGTGCCGGACCGGACGGCATCCACGGCCGGGAAGCGTCCGCTGTCGGCGAAGTCTCGACGAAGTCGCAGCACCATGTTGTCGGAACCGCTGAACTCCTCGAGGAACACCTCGTCGATGGCCGAACCCGAGTCGGACACCGCGGTCGCCAGGATGGTCAGGGAGCCGCCGTTCTCGACGTTGCGAGCAGCGCCGAAGAACTGCTTGGGCGCCTGGACGGCGCCGGCGTCGACGCCGGCGGCCAGGGTGCGCCCCGAGGTCGAGCCCGAGAGGTGGTAGGCGCGTCCGAGTCGGACGAGGTTGTCGAGGAGCACGACCACGTCGTGACCCAGCTCCACCAGGCGCTTGGCCCGCTCGATGGCGAGCTCGGCGACCATCGTGTGGTCTGCCGGCTGCCGGTCGAAGGTCGAAGCAATGACCTCACCCTTGACCGCACGCTCGAACTCCGTCACCTCCTCGGGACGCTCGTCGACGAGGACGACCATCAGGTGACACTCGGGATTGTTCGCGGTGATCGAGCTGGCGACCGAGCGCAGGACTGTCGTCTTGCCCGTGCCCTCCGGGCCGACGACGAGGCCTCGCTGACCCTTGCCGATCGGGGACAGCAGGTCGATCGTGCGACCGATGTGGTTGGTGGTGTCGGTCTCCATCCGCAGCCGCGTCGTCGGGTGGACGGGCGTCAGCTTGGCGAACTCCGGACGAGTCGCCGTGTGCTGCGGGTCGGAGCCGTTGACGGTGTCGATCCGCACCATCGGGTTGAACTTCTCCTTGCGCTCACCCTCGCGAGGCTGGCGCACCTGGCCCACGATGGCGTCACCGCGACGCAGGCCGAACTTCCGCACCATGGACAGCGAGAGGTAGACGTCGTCGACACCAGGCAGATAGCCGGTGGTACGCACGAAGGCATAGTTGTCCAGGACGTCCAGGATCCCCCCGGCCGGGACGAGGACGTCGTCCTCGAGGATCGTGGTGTCGGGCTCGTTGCGCTGGCCTCCCTGCTGACTGGGAGCGGCGCCGGGCCGGGTGCGGTCACGCCCGCGGCGTCGCCGGTTGCGTCCCGAGCGGCCTTCCTCGTCGTTTTGGTTGTCCTGGCCGCCCTGGCCCTGTCCGCCGTCCCGCTGGCCACCCGGTGCCTGCCCGGCATCCTTCTGGCCACCCGTCGCCTGCCCGGCATCCTTCGGCCCACCATCTGGCTGCTTCTGCTTGGCCGCCTGCTTGTCCGGACGACCGGCCTGATCGCCCTGGTCGCCGGCCCCTCCGCTCTTCGTGGACGGCTGCGAGCCGTCGGGCTCCGACCGCTTCGGGAGCTTCTTCGAGGGTTGTTGCTTCGTCGAGGTGTCGGTCGGCTCCTGGGTCCGGGCGTCGGCCTCGGCAACGGTGCCGGGCTCGTCGGACGACGCCACCGGCTTCCCGGGCGCCTGCTCGCTGCCCGCCGTGGTGCCCGCCGTGGTGCCCGACTTGGTGCCCGACCTGGTCGGGCGCGCCCGTCCTGCGGGGGCACCGCCACCGGCGCTGCCGGCCTGGGCCGACTTGATCGCCTCCACGAGCTGCGCCTTCTTCATGGCGCCGGCCCCGGAGATCCCCATGCCGCCGGCCATGGCCTTGAGGTCGGCGAGCAGCATGGAGTTGAGCCCTCCGGAGCGCCTCTTCGGCGCAGCGTCGGGAGAGTCGAGAGTGTCGGTCACGTGGGATCCTTACGAGGTTCACCGAGTGGAGCGGGCGGGGACACCGACCGCTGGTGGAGTGCTTGCCCAGCGCGGTCGGCGTGCGACGAATCGACGGTCGCGGGGCGGGACTGGCGTGCCCGGGTGCTACCACCGGCACGGCGCCGTACGCCTGGCGCAGTCCTCAACCTACCACCCGCACCGACTCAGCCGACCTCGACACCGCGGTTGTCCACGGCGAGGTGGGTGGCGCTCCATCCCGCGGGACAGGACTCCAGGAGCGACGCCGTACCGGTGGAGTCCGGCCCGTCGGTGAACGCCAGGACTGTCGGCCCCGCCCCGGAGACGATGGCGGGGAACCCGTCCGCACGCAGGGAGTCGACGAGGTCGAGGGTCTCGGGCATGGCCGGTCGACGGTACTGCTGGTGCAGCAGGTCCGCGGTGCCCCGCAGCAGCTGTGCCGGGTGAGCGGCCAGAGCCGCCACCAGCAACGCGGCACGTCCGGCGTTGGCGGCAGCATCGGCGTGCGCCACCTCGGCGGGAAGCAGTCCTCGTGCCACCTCCGTACGGACGCCGTCGGGCGGGATCAGGACCACGGCGGACAGACCGGCAGCGACGGTGGACGGTACGGCGTAGAACCCGCCGTCGCCGTCGCGGCCGCAGATCACGAAGCCTCCGAAGCACGCGGGACCGACGTTGTCGGGGTGACCCTCCATCTCGGCGGCGAGGCCGAAGAGCCGTCCGTCGTCCATCCGGGCGGGGCCGTCACTCACCAGATGCCGGGCCAGGGCGAGGCCACCGACGATGGCGGCCGACGACGACCCCAGGCCTCTGGCGTGGGGGATCAGGTTGCGGCAGGAGAGCCGCAGGCCCGGTGGCCGGGCGTCGAGCGCCTCGAAGCCGACGCGCATCGCCTGCACGACCAGGTGCGTCTCGTCGCGAGGCACCGTGTCGCTCCCCGGGCCCTCGACCTCCACGACCAGACCGCTGTCGAGGACCTCGGCCTCCAACGCGTCGCGCAGGTCGAGCGCGAGACCGAGCGCGTCGAAGCCCGGGCCCAGGTTGGCCGACGTGGCGGGCACGGTGACCCGCACGGGTCCCTCGCGGAAGACCGATGACACCGACGACACGACGTGGTCAGGCCAGTCCGGCCGCAGCCGCGGCCGCCGCCACGTCGGCGTCGACGACCGTGTCCACCAGGGGGCCGACGCCCTCGAGCGCGGTGGGCGTGTCCTTGAGACCGTGTCCGGTCACCGTGATCGCGACCGTGCTGCCGGCGTACGACTCCCCGGCGGCGAGCTCTTGGAGCAGCCCTGCGATGCCCGCTGCGGAGGCGGGCTCGACGAAGACCCCGTCGTGGGAGGCGAGCTCACGCTGGGCGGCGAGGATCTGCTCGTCGGTGACCGAGGCGAAGCGGCCCGCGGACTCCTGGGCTGCGGCCTCGGCGAGCTTCCACGAGGCGGGGTTGCCGATCCGGATGGCGGTGGCCTTGGTCTCGGGGTCCGGGAACGGCTCACCGGTGACCAGCGGCGCGGCGCCGGCCGCCTGGAAGCCGCGCATGACGGGGGTCTTGGTCGCCATCCCGAGCTGGGCGTACTGGCAGTAGCCCAGCCAGTAGGCCGAGATGTTGCCGGCGTTGCCGACCGGGAGCAGGTGGTAGTCGGGGGCGTCGCCGAGGTAGTCGACGATCTCGAAGGCGGCCGTCTTCTGGCCTTCGAGCCGCACCGGGTTGACGGAGTTGACCAGCGCCACGGGGTAGTCCCAGGCCAGGCCGCGCGCCATCGTGAGGCAGTCGTCGAAGTTGCCGCGCACCATGATCACCTGGGCGCCGTGCACGATGGCCTGCGCCATCTTGCCGGCAGCGATCTTGCCCTCGGGGACCAGGACGAGCGGCTTGAGGCCGGCCTTGGCGGCGTAGGCCGCCATCGAGGCGGAGGTGTTGCCCGTGGAGGCACACACGACCGCCTGCGCGCCGTCGGCCTTCGCGACCGAGATCGCGGCCGTCATCCCGCGGTCCTTGAAGGAGCCGGTCGGGTTGTTGCCCTCGACCTTGAGCCACACCTCGGCGCGGGTGAGGCCGGAGAGCCACTCCGAGTGGACCAGCGGGGTACCGCCCTCGCGCAGGGTCACCGCCGCAGTGCTCTGGGGGATCTCGAGCAGGTCGCGGTACTCCTCGATGATCCCGCGCCACTGGTGGGTCGGCCGGCGGGTCTCGGGGGCGCTGGTGGGGGCGTTCATTCGTCGCCTCCTTCCACGCGCATCACCGAGGTGACCTCGCGCACGATCTCGAGGCCGCGCAGGTGCTCGACAGTCGCGCTGAGCTGGGCGTCGGTGGCCCAGTGGGAGACGACGACCAGCTGGGCGTCGTCGTCACGACCCTCCTGACGCACTGTCTGGATGGAGACGCCGTGCTCGGCGAAGGCGAGCGCCACGGTGGCCAGCACGCCTGCGCGATCGTCCACGTCGATCGCCACGTGGTAGCGAGTGCGGGTCTCCCCCATCGGCAGGACCGCGCGATCGGCGTACGCCGACTCGCCGGACCCGCGGGTGCCGGCGACGTGGTTGCGCGCGGCCGTGACCAGGTCGCCCATGACCGCGCTCGCTGTCGGTGCCCCACCCGCACCGGGCCCGTAGAACATCAGCTCCCCAGCCGCGTCGGACTCGACGAAGACGGCGTTGTAGGCGCCGCGGACGCTGGCCAACGGGTGTGCGAGCGGGATCATCGCCGGATGCACACGCACAGCCACGGCTTCTCCCCCGTTGGCGTCCTCGGTCCCGTCAGGACCCAGCAGCCCGGTGCGCAGCTCGCAGATGGCGAGCAGCTTGACCACGCAGCCCATCTCCCGCGCTGAGGCGATGTCGGCTGCGGTGACCTCCGAGATGCCCTCGCGGTGCACGTCGGCGGCGGTCACCCGCGAGTGGAAGGCCAGCGAGGCGAGGATGGCGGCCTTGGCCGCCGCGTCGAAGCCCTCGACGTCGGCGGTGGGGTCGGCCTCGGCGTACCCCAGGTCCTGGGCCTCGGCCAGGGCCTCGGCGAAGCCGGCCCCCGAGGTGTCCATCTTGTCGAGGATGTAGTTGGTGGTGCCGTTGACGATGCCGAGCACCCTCGTGACCCGGTCGCCGGCCAGGGACTCGCTCAGCGGACGCAGGATCGGGATGGCGCCGGCGACCGCGGCCTCGTAGAAGATGTCGCGCCCGGCCTTGGCGGCCATCTCGAAGAGCGTCGGACCGTCCTCGGCCAGCAGCGCCTTGTTGGCGCTCACCACGCTCGCGCCGTGCTCGAGGGCCGAGAGGATCAGGGTGCGGGCCGGCTCGATGCCACCGATCACCTCGACGACGAGGTCGACGTCCTCGCGAGCCACCAGTCCGGCCGCGTCGGTCGTGAGCAGCCCGTCGGGGACCTCGATCTCGCGCGGGGCGTCGATGCGTCGTACGGCGACCCCGGCCAGCTCGACCGGCCGCCCGACCCGGGCCGCGAGGTCGCCGGCCTGCTCGAGGATGAGTCGCACCACCTGGCTGCCCACCACACCGCACCCGAGCACTGCCACGCGTAGGGCCCGCTGCTGGGCCCCGTCGCCGTCATTCACTTCGCACCCACGTCCGTTGCCAACAAATCGTCCTCAGTCTCGCGCCTGACCACGACGCGCGCGACCCCGTCCCGCACCGCGATCACCGGAGGCCGCAGCGCGTGGTTGTAGTTGGAGGCCAACGAGCGGCAGTAGGCACCGGTGCCGGGCACCGCGAGCAGGTCGTCGGGGGCGACGTCGCCGGGCAGGAACTCGTCGCGCACGACGATGTCGCCGGCCTCGCAGTGCTTGCCGACGACCCGGGCCAGCACCGGTGCGGCGTCGGAGCGGCGCGCGGCAAGGGTGCAGGAGTAGTCGGCGTCGTAGAGCGCCGTGCGGATGTTGTCGCTCATCCCGCCGTCGACCGAGACGTAGGTGCGCACCACGCCGCCGTCGAGCGCCACCGGCTTGACGGTGCCGATGGTGTACACCGTGCACATCGCCGGGCCGACGATCGCGCGGCCGGGCTCGATCGACAGGTGCGGCTCGGCCACACCCAGCGCGCGACACTCGTGCTCGACGATCTTGGTCATCTCGGTGGCCAGCTGAGCTGGGTCCGACGGGTCGTCCTGGGTGGTGTAGGCGATCCCGAAGCCGCCGCCGAGGTCCATCTCGGGCATCGCGACGGCGAGCTCGTCGCTCACCCGCGCGTGCAGCGCCAGGACGCGCCGGGCCGCGACCTCGAAGCCGGCCGAGTCGAAGATCTGGCTGCCGATGTGGCTGTGCAGCCCGAGCATCTCCAGGCCTGGCGCCGCCAGCACGCGTCGTACGGCGTCGAAGGCGTCACCCGAGGTGATGGAGAACCCGAACTTCTGGTCCTCGTGGGCGGTCGCGATGTATTCGTGGGTGTGGGCCTCGACGCCCGCCGTGACCCGGACCATCACCGACTGCGTGACCCCCAGCTCGGCGGTGATCGCCGCGAGCCGCTCGATCTCGACGAAGGAGTCGAGCACGACCCTGCCCACCCCCGCCTCGACGGCACGCCGCAGCTCGGACTCGGTCTTGTTGTTGCCGTGGTAGCCGATCCGAGCCGTGTCGAAGTCGGCGCGCAAGGCCACGCTCAGCTCCCCGTCCGAGCAGACGTCGAGCCAGAGGCCCTCCTGTGCGATCCAGCGCACGACCTCGGTGCACAGGAACGCCTTGCCGGCGTAGAAGACGTCGTAGTCGCTGAACGCGTCGCGGAAGGCCGCGGCCCGGGCGCGGAAGTCCGCCTCGTCCAGGACGTAGGCCGGCGACTGGTGGTTGGCGACCAGGTCGCGCATCGCCACGCCGCCGACGACGAGGTCGCCGTCGGACTTGTGCGCGGTGCTGGACCACAGCAGCGGCACCAGGTCGTTGGGGTCGGCAGGCTCGCGCAGCCACGACGGGCCGCGCAGGGCTCCGGGCGCGTGCGCCCAACCGGCTTCGTGGGTCATCGCCTACATCCGCTCGGGCGCGGAGACGCCGAGCAGGCCCAGGCCGTTGGCGAGGACGGTGTTGGTGGCGTGCACCAGGACGAGCCGCGCCTCGTTGGTGGGGGTGACCGGCTCGTCGCCCTGAGGCAGCATCCGGCACTCCTTGGTGTCGTACCACTTGTTGAACGCCGAGGCGGTGTCCTCCAGGTAGCGCGCGATCCGGTGCGGCTCGCGCAGCTCGGCGGCGCTGGAGACAACGGCCGGGAAGTCGGCCAGGGCCCGGAGCAGGGCGCGGTCACGCTCGTGGTCGAGCAGGGACCCGTCGAAGCCCTCCCCGGGGAGGGCCATCGCGAGATCCGTGGCGTTGGCGATCATCCGGCAGGTGCGGGCATGGGCGTACTGGACGTAGTAGACCGGGTTCTCGTTGCTCGCGCTGGTCCACAGACCGAGGTCGAGGTCGATCGGGGAGTCGCTGGAGTAGCGCGCCAGGGCGTAGCGGCTGGCGTCGACCCCGATGGCACCGACGAGGTCGTCGATCGTGACCACGGTCCCGGCCCGCTTGGACATCCGCATGGGTGCGCCGTCCTGCAGCAGGTTGACCATCTGCCCGATCAGGACCTCGAGGTTGACGTGCGGGGTGTCGCCGAAGGCCTGGCACATCGCCATCAACCGCTGGACGTAGCCGTGGTGGTCGGCGCCGAGCATGATGAAGCAACGACCGAAGCCGCGCTCGCGCTTGTCGAGGTAGTAGGCCAGGTCGCCGGAGAGGTAGGCGCCCTGCCCGTCGGACTTGATGATCACCCGGTCCTTGTCGTCACCGAAGCGCTCGGTGGCCAGCCAGAGGGCGCCGTCCTGCTCGTAGGTGTTGCCCAGCTCGCCGAGGCGCGCGACGGCGCGGTCGACCGCACCGCTCTTGTGCAGGTTGTCCTCGTGGAAGTAGACGTCGAAGTCGACACCGAAGTCGTGCAGGGACTTCTTGATCTCGTCGAACATCATCTCCACACCGGCGGCGCGGAAGGCCTCGTTGGCCTCCTCGAACGCCAGCCCCGGGGCATCCGGATGCGCGGCGACCACGGCGGCGGCGATGTCATGGATGTACTGCCCGCCGTACCCGTCCTCGGGGGCGGGCTCGCCCAGCGCGCTGGCCAGCAGGGACCGGCTGAACCGGTCGATCTGGCCGCCGTGGTCGTTGAAGTAGTACTCGCGGGTGACCTCGGCGCCGCAGAACTCGAAGACCCGCCCCAGGGCGTCGCCCACCGCGGCCCAGCGAACGGCACCGATGTGCAGCGGTCCGGTCGGGTTGGCGCTGACGAACTCGAGGTTGATCCTCTCCCCCGCCAGCGACGCAGTGGCGCCGTACGACGTCCCGGCCGCGAGGATGTCGGCGGCGACCTGGCCCTGGGCGTCGGCGGCCACGGTGACGTTGAGGAACCCCGGGCCGGCGACGTCGACCTGGGCGATCCCGGCTGCGGAGCGGAGCTCGGTCGCGAGCAGCTCGCCGAGAGCGCGCGGGTTGGTCCCGGCCTTCTTGGCGAGCTTCATCGCCACGTTGGTGGCGTAGTCGCCGTGCGACGCCTCGCGCGGTCGCTCGACGGTGACCTCCGTCGGGACACCATCGGGCAGGACGAGCGTGCCTTGGTCGACGAGCGAGGCCAGGGCCTCGACGACGGTGGCGGAGAGCTGGGCCGGATTCACCGCGCCAGCCTATCGGCGACCACCGGTTTCCCTCTCACCAGTTATGGCCGGTAGTCTCCGCTGGTGCGTCGCAAGACGCGGGCCTCCGTAGCTCAGGGGATAGAGCACTGGTTTCCGGTACCAGGTGCCGCAGGTTCGAATCCTGCCGGAGGCGCCCCTCGTCTGATCGCAACCTTCTCGGCGCCGACTGCGTCTCTCCTGTGACCACACAGTCACCGTCTTGGAGATTTCACATGTCACCCGTTCGCACATCGGTCCTGACCGCCCTCGGCCTCGGAGCCCTCGCTGCCTCGGCGCTGACCGGGGTCACCACCGGCGCAGCCGCAGGCACAGCTCCCACCTGCCACGGCAAGACCGCCACGATCGTCGGTGACCGCGAGTACGTCGAGGGCACGGCGGGTGACGACGTCATCTACGCCCCCAACTCAGAGGTCCACGCCTTCGAGGGCGACGACGACATCTGTGCGGCCTACCTGGTCTACGCCGGGCCCGGGAACGACGTCGTCACCGTCCCCGGCGGCGGGGACACCGAGGTCCAGGGCGACGGCGGCAACGACCGGATCATCGTCGGCCGGGGCTACGCCGACATCCGTGGCGGCTTCGGCAACGACGAGATCACGACCGGCAAGGGCCAGCAGTTCGTCAACGGCGGTCCGGGGCGTGACCGGATCTCGGCCGGGCCGGGCAAGGACTACGTCGCCGGAGACGACGGCGCGGACGTGCTGCGCGGCGGCGCCGGTGAGGACACCCTCGTCGGCGGACGCGGGGCCGACGAGCTCCACGGCGGTTCGGCTGACGACGAGCTGTACGGCGGCCGGGGTCAGGACACCGGGTACGGCGGACCCGGCAAGGACAGCTGCGAGCGCGGGGTCGAGGAGCGGCACAGCTGCCACGCCTGAGCCTGCGCCGGGATCGGGCTTCAGCAGCCGTCGATGACCGCGTCGTCGCGGGCGTCGTCGCCGTAGCGCCGCGCCTGGTCGGTGTAGGGCAGCACGACGCTGGCGCCGTTGATCGTCGCGATGCCACCCTGCACGACGCACCCGGTGATCAGGCGGGGCTTCACGCGGGCGATGGCCTGGCCGAGCCGGAAGAGCTCGGCCGGGCCGACGCCGGTGATGTCCATGTGCTCGAGCACGGTGAGCACGCCCGAGGCGATGAAGCCACGCTCGGAGACGCGCTCGGCGATCCTCGCCTGGATGCCACCGAGCACGATCTGCTGGTTGGCCGAGCGGTCGAAGTCTCCTGCCGGGAGGCTCTTGCGGATCCGGGAGAACGCCATCGCGCCGTAGCCGTTGAGGCGGATCGGTCCCTCCTCGAAGCCCAACGGCTTGAGGTCGGAGTCGGAGAAGTAGCGCGGGTTGTCGACCTGGATCCCGCCGATGTCGTCGATCATGTTCTCGAAGAACGGGAAGCGCGTGACGAAGACGTAGTCGGGCTCGACTCCCACCAGGTCGCCGACTGCCTCCCCGAGGAGCTGTGGGCCTCCGTAGTAGAGGGCGGCGTTGATCCGGTCGGACCCGACGCCGGGGATCGAGACGTAGGAGTCGCGCGGGATGCCGATCGTGGTCGCGGCACCGGTAGCGGTGTTCAGGCCGATCAGCTGCAGCGCGTCGCCTCGGGTGCGGGTCATGTCCTCACCGGGCCGGGCGTCGCTGCCCACCCCGAGGATCCACACGGTGTCCCGGTCGAGAGCCACGGCCTCGGCGTGCTCCATCTTCACGAGCGCGACCTGGGTCGAGGCCCGGCTGCTGTCCGGCACGATCAGACCGGTCACGACCAGGACGAGGGCGAGGCTCAGCAGGCGAGCGAGGGTCCGGCGCATCAGAGGGCCTTTCGGGAGACGTCGTAGCCGAACACGCGCCAGCCGGGCGCCTTGCCCGACTTCTCGTAGGTCAGGTAGAGCGATCCGGCGATCCGGTCCCTACGGGTGATCTCGCCGGACAGCTCGAGGCCGAGCACCACCTGGGCGGTGACGGCCACGGCGCGACCCTCGACGCCCAGGACGTCGATGCGGAGACGACGGCGCACGGGCAGGACGGCGTCGAGCTGCTCGCCGATGCTCGCGTTGCTCATCAGGTCCTGGTCGCCGATCGCCCGCTTCCCGGCAGCAGACGTGAAGCTGGCGAAGGCCTCGGAGAAGTCGTCACGCGGGTAGCTGCCGCCGTACGCCCCGTCGATCCAGGCATCCACCGCCACGAGCACGCGGTCACGCAGCCGGTCGCGTCCGGAGGCAGCGAGGTCGCCGTCGACGCGGTTGATCGTGGCGTTGGTCACGATCGGCTCGGGGGTGGGCGTCGGCGTGGGCGTCGGCTCCCCTGTCGGTGCCGGCCCTCCTCCCGCGTCGACCTCGTCCCCGGAGCACCCCACGAGGGCCACGGACACCAGCGTCGCCCCGGCCGCCGCCAGGGCGGTCCGACGTACGGCGTGCTTGATCCAACGCGTCATGCGGCGTGCTCCTGGGGTGGGTACGGCGGTCGGTCTGGGCGGGCGACGGCACCGACGCCCGCGCGAGCGACCCCCCTGGTGAGGGGGCTGCCGGAGCTGCGGACGAGGGACCGGACTGTGGTGTGCCTGACAGCGTGCCCGAAAGTGGACCACAGTCCGCGCATTTGCTGGCGTGTGGGTCTAGCCTTGACAACGCGTCGCTCCGCGCCTGGTTCAGGCGCGCCTGGCGCCCTCCGGCACCCGTCGGAGCGATCACCAGCAACCCACCAGCACCCTTCGGAAGAGGCGAACCAAGCCGTGCCGCAGTCCTCAGGCCCCTCCACCAGTTCCACCGAGCCCTCCAGCACCGACTTCGGTGCCAACGAGTGGCTCGTGGAGGAGATGCGGGAGCAGTACGCCGCCGACCCCGGAAGCGTCGATGCGGCGTGGAAGGCCTACTTCGCCGACGAGGGCGGCACGAGCAACGGCTCGGGGTCGAACGGCTCGCAGTCGAACGGCTCCGCAACGCCGGCCGAGAAGCCTGCCGAGCAGGCACCGGCCAAGGGGGCCAAGGCGGCGCCAGCCGCGAAGGCGCCTGCCCCGGACAAGTCGGCGGACAAGGCCGGGTCGGACGCCAAGCCCGCCCCCAAGGCCGAGCCCCGTTCGTCCGGCAAGGCCGCCGAGCCCGCGAAGGCGACCTCGAAGCCGACGCCCAAGGACGCCAAGCCGGCCGAGCCGGCCGAGGCGAGCGACGAGCCGACGTACACCGTGCTGCGCGGCGCCCCGGCGCGCGTGGTGAAGAACATGGACGAGTCGCTGACCGTGCCCACGGCCACCTCGGTGCGCTCGGTTCCGGTCAAGCTCCTGTGGGACAACCGCACCGTCATCAACAGCCACCTCGCCCGCGCGCGCGGTGGCAAGGTCTCCTTCACCCACCTGATCGGCTACGCGCTGATCCGGGCGGCGCGCACGATGCCGGAGATGAACGTCGGCTTCGAGACCGTCGACAACAAGCCCAACCTGATCACGCCCGCCCACATCAACCTCGGCCTGGCGATCGACGTGCCCAAGCCGGACGGTTCGCGCCAGCTCCTCGTCCCGGCCATCAAGGCCGCCGAGGACATGGAGTTCGCGGCCTTCTGGACCGCCTACGAGGAGGTCGTGCGCAAGGCGCGCGACAACAAGCTCACCGTCGCCGACTTCCAGGGCACCTCCATCAGCCTGACCAACCCGGGCGGCATCGGCACCGTGCACTCGGTCCCCCGGCTCATGTCGGGTCAGGGCGCGATCATCGGCGTCGGTGCGATGGAGTACCCCGCCGAGTGGCAGGGCGCCTCGGACGAGGCCATCGCCCGCAACGGCATCAGCAAGGTCATGACGCTGACCTCGACCTACGACCACCGCGTGATCCAGGGCGCGCAGTCGGGCGAGTTCCTCAAGCGCATGCACCAGCTGCTGCTGGGCGCGGACGGGTTCTACGACGACATCTTCCGCTCGCTTCGCATCCCCTACGAGCCCATCCGCTGGGGCAGCGACATCGCGACGTCGCACGACGACGAGATCAGCAAGCAGGCCCGGATCCTCGAGCTGATCCACGCCTACCGCGTGCGCGGGCACATGATGGCCGACACCGACCCGCTGGAGTACCGACAGCGCACCCACCCCGACCTGCAGATCGAGTCGCACGCGCTGACCCTGTGGGACCTCGACCGCGAGTTCGCGACCGGCTCCTTCGGGGACGGTCGACGCTTCATGAAGCTGCGCACCATCCTGGGCATCCTGCGCGACTCCTACTGCCGCACCACCGGCATCGAGTACATGCACATCATGGACCCCGAGCAGCGTCGGTGGGTCCAGGAGCGCGTCGAGCGGCCGCACACCAAGCCGCCCCGCGAGGAGCAGCTGCGGATCCTGCTCAAGCTCAACCAGGCCGAGGCCTTCGAGACGTTCCTGCAGACCAAGTTCGTGGGCCAGAAGCGGTTCAGCCTCGAGGGCGGCGAGACCACGATCCCGGTCATCGACGAGATCTGCGAGGCCGCCGCCGAGGTCGGTCTCGACGAGGTCGCCATCGGGATGGCGCACCGCGGCCGCCTCAACGTGCTGGCCAACATCGTGGGCAAGAAGTACTCGCAGATCTTCCGTGAGTTCGAGGGCAACATCGACCCGCGCACGGTCCAGGGCTCCGGCGACGTGAAGTACCACCTCGGCGCCGAGGGCGAGTTCGAGGCCGGCTCCGGGGACAAGATCAAGGTCTCCGTCGCGGCCAACCCCTCGCACCTCGAGGCCGTCGACCCCGTGCTGGAGGGCATCGCCCGCGCCAAGCAGGACGTGCTCGACCAGGGCGAGAAGTTCCCGGTCCTGCCCCTCCTGGTGCACGGTGACGCCGCCTTCGCCGGCCAGGGTGTGGTCGCCGAGACGCTCAACCTCTCGCAGCTGCGCGGCTACCGAACCGGCGGGACGATCCACGTCGTGGTCAACAACCAGGTCGGGTTCACCACCTCCCCCGGTTCCTCGCGCTCCTCGCTCTACTGCACCGACGTGGCGCGGATGGTGCAGGCGCCGATCTTCCACGTCAACGGCGACGACCCCGAGGCCTGCATCCGCGTGGCCCGACTGGCCTTCGAGTACCGCCAGGCCTTCAACAAGGACGTCGTCATCGACCTCGTCTGCTACCGCCGCCGCGGTCACAACGAGGGCGACGACCCCTCGTACACCCAGCCGCTGATGTACGACCTGATCGAGCAGAAGCGCTCGGTGCGCAAGCTCTACACCGAGTCGCTCATCGGTCGTGGCGACATCACGATCGAAGAGGCCGAGCAGGTGCTGGCCGACTACCAGCAGCAGCTGGAGCGGGTCTTCACCGACGTCAAGGACGCCACGTCGCAGCCGCCCGAGTGGACCACGGTGCCCGACTACCCGGACAAGCCCACCGGCGAGACCCGCACGGCCATCGACCTCGAGTGCCTCAAGCGGATCGCCGACGCCTACGTCACGCCGCCCGACGGCTTCACCGTGCACCCCAAGGTGATGCCTCAGCTGCAGCGCCGGGCCACCGCGATCACCGAGGGCCCGATCGACTGGGGCACCGGCGAGATCCTCGCCTTCGGCTCCCTGCTCATGGACGGGCGCCCGGTGCGCCTGGCCGGCCAGGACTCGCGTCGCGGCACGTTCGTGTCCCGCTTCGGCACGATCATCGACCGGGTCAACGCCGACGAGTGGACTCCGCTCTCGGCCCTGACCGAGGACCAGGCGAAGTTCTACATCTACGACTCGCTGCTCTCCGAGTACGCCGCCCTCGGTTTCGAGTACGGCTACTCGGTGGCCCGCCCCGAGGCACTCGTGCTGTGGGAGGCGCAGTTCGGCGACTTCGTCAACGGCGCCCAGACGGTCATCGACGAGTTCATCACGTCCAGCGAGACCAAGTGGCGCCAGAACTCCGGCGTGGTGCTGCTGCTCCCCCACGGCTACGAGGGTCAAGGCCCCGACCACTCCTCGGCTCGGATCGAGCGGTTCCTCCAGATGGCCGCCGACGACGCCTTCGTCGTCGCCCAGCCGTCCACGCCGGCGTCGTACTTCCACCTGCTGCGCCACCACTCGCTCGGGGAGAAGCACCGGCCCCTGATCGTGTTCACGCCGAAGTCGATGCTCAAGCGCAAGGAGGCCGCCTCCCAGCCCGGCGACTTCACCGAGGGCACGTTCCGTCCGTTCATCGGCGACGCGGAGGCCGACCAGGACAAGGTCGACACGCTGCTGGTCTGCTCCGGCCGGGTGACGTGGGACCTGATGGTCGACCGCGCCAAGCGCGAGGGAGGCGAGCGGTTCGCGATCGCGCGCGTCGAGCAGCTGTACCCGCGCCCGCTCGACGAGATCAAGGCCGAGATCGCCCGCTACCCCCACCTCAAGCAGGTGCGCTGGGTCCAGGACGAGCCGGCCAACTACGGCCCCTGGCCCGACTACGCCCTCAACGTGTGGCCCGAGGTCGACGCGACGGTGGAGCGGATCACCCGCGACGCCTCGTCGTCGCCGTCGGTCGGCACCGTCAAGCGGCACGCGGCCGAGCAGAAGGACCTGCTCGACCGGGCGTTCTCATGAGCAGGCCGAGCGAGTGAGCAACGAACCCGCTTCCGGCGGGTCGAAACCCCGTGAGCCGAGCGCCGACGGCAACCACGGCAGAGGATGAGGCGATGTACTTCACCGACCGCGGCATCGAGGAGCTCGTCAAGCGTCGGGGTGACGAGGACGTCACCCTGGCGTGGGTCGCCGAGCAGCTCCAGGTCTTCACCGACACCCACCCGGAGTTCGAGACGGCCGTCGAGCGCTTCGCCACCTGGTTGGCGCGCCTCGACGACCCCGACGACTGAGGCACGCGCTGCGCGCGGCGCCACCGGGATCAAGCTGGCGACCGCTCGCGGACACTCAGCCGAAGGGCAGCGGATCGGCCGCCATCGACACCGCTCGAGCACGCGCGGCGGTGAGGGTGCGCCGGTGGTGCTGGCGACACAGGACCTCGTAGGCAACCTCGGCGGGCGGGCCCTGCGGGCTCGCCTGGTCCTCGACGTCGCCGACCACGACCACCTCGCCCTCGGTCACCATCACGCCGTCCTCGGTCCGGGCGTTGTGGGTGGCCCGCTTCCCGCACCAGCACAACGCCTCGACCTGGAGCACCTCGGTGCGGTCAGCGAGCTCGACCAGCCGCGCAGCCCCCGGGAAGAGCCGGGTGCGGAAGTCGGTGAGGATGCCGAAGCAGAAGACGTCGATCTGTAGCTCGTCGACGATCTTGGCCAAGGCGTCGATCTGGGCCGGCGAGTAGAACTGTGCCTCGTCGCAGACCAGGTAGTCGATCCGGGCGCCCCGGGTCAGCGCGTCGACGACGTAGCGCCAGAAGTCGAAGTCGGGGGACACCTCGAGCGCGTCATGGGTGAGCCCCAGCCGTGAGGAGATGCGGGCAGCACCAGCCCTGTCCTGGGACGTGAAGATCCGACCCAGCCGGCCCCGGGCCGCGTGGTTGTGGTTGGTCTGCAGGGCCAAGGTGGACTTACCGGCGTCCATGGTCCCGGTCCAGAAGGTCAGCTCGGCCACCGCGGGATCATCTCACCTGTCCACGCTCGGCGGAGGCGAGGGTGCGGGTGGTCGGCGACCTCCCTTGGGTTCGCTGCGACTCACGCCACACGGCGTACGACGGTGGCGCGGTGCGTGGTGGCACCTGCCGCATCCCCGGCACCGGCCTGAGCGGCGGCGAGCCGCGCACGGTGGTCCAGTAGCGGAAGACGACGTCCGCAGCCCGGTCGCGGCGCGAGATCAGTCCACCAGGACGGGGATCAGCATCTCGTCTGCCGTCAGGCTGCCGTGCAGGCCCACGAGGGTCGTCTCGTAGTCGAACTTCTCGCTCGCGAAGACGCCGTGCTCGCCACGGCACGCGACCACCACGTCGCCCAGGCGCGGCAGCACGCGCGCGTCGACCGGCCCGAACCACCCGCGCGCGATCGCCTCGGCGCGGGTCAGGACGTCGGCGTTGTCGGCCAACGACTCCCGCCAGGTGGCGATGACGTCGTCGACGGCACCGCTGCGGCAGTACAGGTGACGGAACCGCGCCTCGCCACCCAGGAGCGCGACGCCGTCGAGCAGGTGCGTCTCGGTGTCGACGTCGGTGCGGCTCGCCGCCGGTGAGTCGACCATGCCGTGGTCGGCGACCACGACGAGGCGGACGTCGGCAGGAAGCGTCTCGCGCAGCTGCTCGGCCTCGGCGTCGACCATCGCCAGCTGCTGCAACCACTGGCTGGACGAGACTCCCCAGCGGTGCCCGGTCCAGTCGAGGTCACTGTCGTAGAGGTAGGTCATCGAGGGGCGCGCGGACGAGGAGGAGACCGCAGCGGCGATCCGTTCGCCGACCTTGTCCGCACCGACGAACGACGCGCCCCGGGACGAGGCGACGGTGAGGCCGGAGTCGCGGAACTCACGCTTGTTGACGACCGTGACGTCGACGCCTGCCGACATCATCGTCGCGAACGACGTGGGGTGTGGCTGCCACTCCAGCGGGTCGACCTTCTGGTCCCACCAGAGATGGTTGAGCAGCGCGTCGGTGCCGGGCACCCGGGCGGTGAAGCCGACCAGGCCGTGCGCACCGGGACCGAGACCGGTGCCGAAGGACGTGAGGCTGGTCGCCGTCGTGGACGGCACCCCGGCTGTGCCCGGCTCGCTGTCGACCAGCAACGACGAGAGGTACGGCGCCGCGTGGGCGTAGCGCTCGAGCAGGCGCGCTCCGAGTCCGTCGACGAGGAACACGACGTACGACGGCGCGTCCGGCAGAGTGAGACCGGTCGGCGTGCGGGCCAGCGGTGACCCCAGTGCCGCGGCGACCGCCGGCATGACGTCCGCGAGGGACCTGCGCCCGTAGGCAGGCTCGACGAAGGCCTCGGGAGTGGTCGCCATCGGGTGCTCGCTCACCACTCAGTGCTGCGTGCTGGCCGAGAGCGCAGCCGCGAACCCGAGCAGTCCACCCACGGCGTCGCGACCGTCTGCCGCCGCGGAGACCCGCAGCGAGAAGTCGTCCGAGGCCAGGACCCCGGCGTACCCGTGGTCGGCATCGCACTGCGGGTCGCTGCAGCCCGCGGGCTCCAGGTCGAGACGGCTGACGCCGCCCCAGCCGATGGTCATCACGGCCTCGGCGGGCGGCTGCGGACCTGCCGTCGGGTTGGCGGTCATCCGCGTGACCACGACCGACTTCACCGCGGTCAGGCTGACCGCCTCGGTGGAGGTCGAGGTGTAGGGCTCGGGCAACAGGTCGTCGCCCGCATGCTCGTCGGTGTGCGCCAGGATCAGGCGGCTCGGGGTGAGCACGATGACACTGAGGTGACGGCGCACCTCGTCGCGCTCGAACGTCGGCTCGTGGTGCACGAAGAAGGCTCGGACGGCTTCACCGGCCACGGCCCCGTCGACGGCGTCGCCGACCACCTCGGGGTAGTAGCCCGTGCGGTCGATGGCCTTGCGGAGGTCACGAGCGTGGTCGAGATCGTCGAGGGGGCGGCGCACGGCGTCAGTGTGTCACGGGTGCCACGGGCGCCCGGCTACTCGGTCGCCACCAGGGTCACACCCAGGCCGATCATCATCGTCCCGCCGGCCGCCCCCAGGGCGTCGAGGCGGGCGGGCTTGCGCGCGAACCACTGCTTGGCCGCGCCGGCGAGCACGGCCCACGTGCTGTCGGAGAGCACGGCGAGGACCGCGAAGACCAGGCCCAGGAGAGCGATCTGAGCCCCGGCGGGTCCGGCGTCGGAGGTGAACTGGGGCAGGAAGGCGACGAAGAAGACGATGGTCTTCGGGTTGGTCAGCCCGACTACGAGACCTGTCGTGAGCGCCTGCCCGCGCCGGGTCGGCACCCGTGCTCCCTCCAGCAACGCCCGACGCGCATCACCGCGGTGCCGGATCGCCTTGAGCCCCAGCCAGACGATGTAGGCGGCCCCGACCACCTTCAGGACGGTGTACGCCGTGGCGCTCGCCGCGACCACGGCGCCGAGGCCGACAGCGACCAGCACGACCTGGACCATCAGGCCGAGGGCGTTGCCGAGCACCGAGATGAGGGCCTCGCGACGGCTGACCGTCAGGGCGCGACCGAGCATGAAGAGCAGGCTCGGCCCGGGGACCTGGATGAAGAGGATGGAGGCCACCAGGAAGGCGATCCACTGGCTCGATGTGGGCACGAGAGGATGGTCTCAGCTGGATGACGCAGGGCGCCACTACTACTCGGGAATGGTGTCCCCGGGGTGGTCCGGCAGGCGGCGCACGAAGTGGTCGGAGCGCGGGTCGGCGACCGGCGCGACCCTCGCGGAGGCCGTGAGCACGGTGGCCTCCTCGACCCCGGCCAGCACCAGGGAGAGCTCGAGCGCGCTGAGCTGCGGCAGGTCGTTCTGCATCTGCGCGACCCGGCTGATGAGATGCTCGACCGCGGCCACGTTGATCGGCTCGGCCCCCCGGTAGCCGAACAGGATCGGCGAGCTCTTCACTTCGCGCACCATGGTCGAGACGTCACGCTCCCCCAGCGGCGGGATCCGGTAGGACCGGTCGGCCAGCAGGTCGATGATCGGACCGGAGATCCCGAAGGACACGACCGGCCCGAAGAGCGGGTCCTCCATGGACTTGATCGCCACCGGAACCCCCGCGGCAGCGTTCTTCTGGACGACGAAGTCGGCCAGCGAGGCGTCCTTGACCAGGTCCGTGAGAGAGTCCCAGGCCGTGCGCATCTCGGCTGCGGTGTCGATGTTGCGCCAGACGTGGGCCAGGTCGGGGCGCTCGCGCAACCCTTCGGCCGTGGCCTTGAGCACGACGTCCCAGCCCAGACGTCGACCCGCGGCCTGGGCCTCCTTCACGCTGGCCACGGCGACGGACTCCCACACGGAGATGCCGTAGGTCTCCAGGAGCGCAGCGACCTCGTCCCGGCTGAGCTGCGCACCCTCGGGGTGGGCAGCCAGTGCTTCGTTGAGGATCCGCTTGGCCGAGAACGCGTCGACGTCACCTGGGTCGGACGACGGCCCGTCGGGGGTGCGCAGCCAGACGGCGTAGTCCACGACGCGGGCCATGGCCCGCACGGCCGCCTCGACCGCCGGGTAGGACGGCACCGAGCCGCGACCCGCGTCGGAGCCGGCGACGTCGGGCACCCGCAGCAGCTCGGGCACGCCCTCGGCGCCCAGGAACGAGGAGACGAGCGGCTTGTCGGACTGCTCGCCGACCGCGGCGAGCACGTTGGCGACGTCCTCGCCGGAGACGTTGAGCGGCGGGATGTAGACCGCGACCACCGCGTCGACCTCGGGGTCGTCGATGGCGTCGTCGAGGGCGTCCTCGAAGTCCTCGGCGCTCGGCTCGGCGCTGAGCGTCACCGTCCGAGCGACGAGCAGACCCACGGCCGCCGCGGCGTCGGCGGCCAGCAGGCCGAGGGCGTCGGAGTTGCCGACGATGGCGACGCGTCGTCCACGCGGCAGCGGCTGGTGCGCCAGCAGCTGCGCGACGTCGAACATCTCCTCGAGGGTGTCGACCTGGATGATGCCTGCCTGCTTGAACATCGCGTCCAGGGCCTCGGGCGGCGCCACGATCCGTCGTACGGCGTGGCCCATCGGCACACCCTGCGTGGTGCGCCCCGACCGCACCGCGATGATCGGCTTGCGCAGCGAGACCCGGCGCGCGATGCGGGAGAACTTGCGCGGGTTACCGATGGACTCGAGGTAGAGCAGCACGACCTCGGTCGCGTCGTCCTCCTCCCAGTACTGCAGGAGGTCGTTGCCGGAGACGTCGGCACGGTTGCCGGCGCTGACGAAGGTGGTCAGGCCGAGGCCACGGTTCTGCACCTTCTCCAGGATCGCCGAGCCGAGTGCACCCGACTGGCAGAAGAAGCCGGCGCGGCCGCGGGGCGGCATCACCGAGGACAACGACGCGTTGACCGAGACGGTCGGGTCGGTGTTGATGACGCCGAGGCAGTTGGGTCCGATCAGGCGCAACCCGTAGGACCGGGACAGCCCGACCAGGTGGCGCTGTCGCTTGCGGCCCTCCTCGCCGACCTCAGCGAAGCCCGAGGAGATCACGATCATCCCGTGCACGCCCTTGGCCGCACAGTCCAGGACGACGTCGTTGACCGCCTCGGCCGGCACCGCGACGATCGCGACGTCGACGTCGTCGGGGATGTCGGTGACGCTCTTGTACGACGGCAGGCCGGACACGGCCGGCGCGCTCGGGTTGACCGCGTAGATCCGTCCGGTGAAGTCGTTGCTGACCAGGTTGCGGACCAGCACCTGCCCGATGGTGTCCTGGCGGCGGCTGGCGCCGATCACCGCGATCGAGCGCGGGTTGAAGAACCGTTCGATGGAGGCTGCCTCGGCGCGGTGCTCGCGCCCGCGCATCACCCCGATCGAGGTGTCCGTGGGGTCGATCGAGAACTCCAGGCTCAGGACGCCGTCCTCGTAGCCGCTCGCGACGCGGTAGCCCGCGTCACGGAAGGTGTGAATCATGGCCTGGTTGTCGGGCAGCACCTCGGCGATGAAGCGCTCGATGCCCCGCTCGCGGGCCGCCTGGGCGAGGTGCTCGAGCAGGAGCTGGGCGATGCCTCGGCCGTGGTGCTGGTCCTCGACCAGGAAGGCGACCTCGGCCTCGCCGTCCCCGATGACGTCGTAGCGGCCCACGGCGATCATCTGACCCTGCAGGACCATCACCAGGGCGACGCGGTGGTCGTGATCGACCACGGTGAACCGCTTCACGTCTCGCTCGGAGAGGTTGGGCATCGGGCTGAAGAAGCGGTAGTACTTCGAGCGGTCCGAGACCCGCGAGTAGAACTGCACCAGCAGGTCGGCGTCGGCCGCCACGATCGGCCGGATGTGGGCCGTGCGCCCGTCACGGAGCAGGACGTCGGCCTCCCAGTGGCGGGGGGCCGAGGCGTTGTCGGCCAGATCGGCCACGCCGGCCACGCTGTGGGGGTCCGTGGTCACGCTGCAGAGCCTACCGTTGAGCGACGACAGGCGACGCGCCACGGGCCGAGGCCCGCGGCGCACCGCCGGTCAGTCGATACGCCTGCTGCGGTCCGGACTCAGTTGCTCCAGACCTGAGCGGTGGCCAGGCAGGCGTTGCCCGGCCCGTAGGCACCGTTGCCACCGAGCAAGGTGCCGCGCTTCGCGCCGTTGCTCACGAACCCTGCGATGGCAGTCCCGTCAGCGGCCACCGCGGTGAACTCGGTGCTGTGGTTGCCGTAGAACTCCGAGTCGTCGTCGCTGGCCGAGGCGTCCCACATCTCACGGTCGTCCTCGTCGGTGCCGGTGTTGAGGAAGTCCTCGAAGGATCCACCCTCCAGGTTGCTGTAGTCGCTGTCGAAGACCGACCCGTTGGTCGACGACTTGATGTAGGTGACCGAGTAGGTGGTGGGACCGCTCTCGTCGGTGAAGCACTTGGCGACGACCGACAGCGGGCCCTCGCTGAACATCACGACCTCGGGGGCGTTGCCGCGAGCGGCGTCGTAGCTCGCACCCGACGTCGGGGTGAGCTTCTTGTAGACCAGCTGGGTCTCGCCCACACCGGAGGCCAGGTCGGCCGACTTGATCGAGCCGTTCTTGATCTGCTTGCCGGTCAGGGTCGACTTCTTGACGTCCTTGTTGGTGACCGAGCCGTTCTTGATGTCCTTGCCGGTGATCAGCTTGGCCGCGTAGGACGTCCCGCCGAGCGACATGACGAGTGCGAGCAGCGCGACGACGAGCGCGGCTCCCGATAGCTTCTTGGACTGGAACACGAGATCTCCTGGGTTGGGGGTGACTGCGGAACAACGCCCCGACATTTCCAGGTCCGATCGGTCGTCGGCTATGGCTCGTTGTGACTATCACCTCCTAGGGTGTTGCACTCGCCCGCATTCTGTGCTGCTTCACGACAGGTGTCGACGACGGCGTGCCCGGCGCACATCTGCCCTCCGCAACCGTGAGAATGACTCCATGGCACGCCGTACCACTCCCCCTGAGCTCCCCGACGACTTCGAGGAGCACATCCTCGACATCGACATCGGCGAGGAGATGCGCAACTCGTTCCTGGAGTACTCCTACTCCGTCATCTACTCCCGGGCACTCCCCGACGCGCGCGACGGCCTGAAGCCGGTCCAGCGGCGCATCCTCTACACGATGAACGACATGGGCCTGCGGCCCGACCGCGGGCACGTCAAGAGCGCCCGGGTCGTCGGTGAGGTGATGGGCCGGCTGCACCCGCACGGCGACAGCGCCATCTACGACGCGCTGGTGCGGATGACCCAGCCGTTCGCGATGCGGGTGCCCACCGTCGACGGACACGGCAACTTCGGCTCACCGGACGACTCCCCTGCGGCGATGCGCTACACCGAGTGCCGGATGGCGCCGGCCGCGGTCGCGATGACGGCCGACATCGACGAGGACACCGTCGACTTCCGACCCAACTACGACTCCCGCGAGCTCGAGCCCTCCGTGCTGCCGGCAGCGATCCCGCACCTGCTGGTCAACGGCACGACCGGCATCGCTGTCGGGATGGCGACCAACTGCGCACCCCACAACCTCGTCGAGGTGATCGCCGCCCTGCGGCACCTGATCAAGACTCCCCGGGCCTCCCTCGACGACCTGATGCGCTTCATCCCCGGACCCGACCTGCCGACCGGTGGGAAGATCGTCGGCCTCGACGGGATCCGCGACGCCTACGAGACCGGCCGCGGCTCCTTCCGGATGCGTGCCACCGCCCGGATCGAGACCATCGGGCGTCGCAAGGCGATCGTCGTCACCGAGCTCCCCTACGCCGTGGGCACCGAGAAGGTGATGGAGCGGATCAAGACCCTCGTGCAGGGCAAGAAGCTCCAGGGCATCTCCGACATCAAGGACCTCACCGACCGCGACAAGGGCCTGCAGCTGGTCATCGAGGTCAAGAACGGCTTCGTGCCCGAGGCGCTGCTCGAGCAGCTCTACAAGATGACGCCGCTCGAGGACTCCTTCGGCATCAACAACGTGGCGCTCGTCGACGGACAACCCCGTACCCTCGGTCTCAAGGAGCTGCTCGAGGTCTTCCTCAAGCACCGCTACGACGTCGTACGGCGTCGATCGCTCTTCCGGCGCAACAAGAAGGCCGACCGACTCCACCTGGTCGACGGGCTACTCGTCGCGCTGCTCGACATCGACGAGGTCATCCAGGTGATCCGCACCAGTGACGACGCCGCCGGCGCACGCGAGCGCCTGCAGACCGTCTTCGAGCTCTCCCAGCCCCAGGCCGACTACATCCTCGAGATGCAGCTGCGCCGGCTGACCCGGTTCAGCAAGATCGAGCTGGAGAAGGAGCAGGAGCAGCTGCGCCGCGAGATCGAGGAGCTCGACGCCATCCTCGCCGACGAGAAGCTCCTCCAGAAGCTCGTCTCCGAGGAGCTGGCCGAGGTCGCCAAGACCTACGGCACCCCCCGTCGTACGGTCCTGCTCCAGTCGGCCGGTACGACGGTCACGGCGGCGACCGCACCGCTCGAGGTTCCCGACGACCCGTGCTTCGCCCTGATGTCGGCGAGTGGGCTGCTCGCCCGCACGACCGGCACCGAGGTCGGTCAAGGCGACGACCGCGCCAACCACGACGTCGTGACATCGGTGGTGCGCACCACCGCCCGCGGCGAGATCGGCGTGCTCACCTCGGCCGGTCGGCTGCTGCGCCTGGGGGTGCTGGACCTTCCGGCGCTCCCCCCGTCGGCCAACGACCCCAACCTGTCCGGCGGGCTGCCGCTGAGCGAGGTGCTCCCGCTGGCGCCGAAGGAGCGTGCCCTGGCGCTGTGCACCCTGAGCGGCGAGGGCCCCGGCCTGGCACTCGGCACGCGCGACGGCACGGTCAAGAGGGTGAACCCCGAGGTGCTCGGCCGCGACGAGTGGGAGGTCATCGGCCTCAAGGACGGCGACGAGGTCGTCGGCGCCGTCGAGCTGGCCACCGGCGACGAGACCCTGTGCTTCGTGTCCACCGACGCCCAGCTGCTGCACTTCTCGGCCTCCGTCGTGCGGCCGCAAGGTCGCTCCGGCGGCGGGATGGCCGGCATCAAGCTGAGCGTCGGGCAGCAGGTGGCGTGGTTCGGCGTCGTCGATCCGGATGCTCCCGAGGGCTCGGTGCTCGTCACGGCCTCCGGTTCGTCGACGGCTCTGCCCGGCACCGAGCCGGGGCTGGTGAAGGTGACCCCCTTCGCGGAGTACCCGCCCAAGGGGCGCGCCACCGGCGGCGTGCGATGCCACCGCTTCCTCAAGGGCGAGGACGCCCTGGTCTTCGCCTGGGTGGGCGCAGCGCCCGCGCGCGCTGCCGCCTCGAGCGGGGCGCCGGTGGCGCTCCCCGCGGCGCAGGGGCGTCGCGACGGCTCGGGCGTCCCCGGAGCGCAGCCGATCGCCGCCTGCTCGGGTCCGGTGGCCGTCCGCATCGGGGCCGGCGTGCCCGACGATGTGACAGGCTGACGCCCATGACCCTGACCCGACGCGCAGCGGTCGGGGCCGGCGCAGCTCTGCTGACGCTCTCCCTTTCCGCGTGCAGCAGCGACGACTCCCCCGACGCTCCCGACGCTGACACGGCCGGTGCGACGCCCGAGGAGGTCCTGGCCCAGGCCAAGGTGGAGCTGGACGAGACGTCCGGGGTGCGGCTCTCGCTCTCGACCGAGGACGAGCGACCCGACGGCGACTTCCTCCGGAGCGCCGACGGGGTCATCACCGATGCTCCGGCGTTCCAGGGCACGGCCGGCGGCCGGTTCCTCGGCTTCGACGCCGAGGACATCGAGGTCCGCTCGGTCGACGGCGACTTCTACGTCAACGCCCCCATCATCGGGTGGGACACCTACGACCCAGCCGAGTTGTGCGCCCCGGACCCGGCACTGCTCCTCGACCCGGACACCGGTGTCTCCAACGTCCTGGTCGCGGCCACGGAGATCGAAGCGGGCGAGAAGCGGCGCGCCGCCGACGACAACGCGGTCATCGTCACGCCGTACACCGCCGCGGTCCCCGGGGACGCGGTCGCCGCGATCCTGCCGTGCGCACCGGGTGACACCTTCCAGGCGACCTTCACCGTCAACGAGGAGGGTCAGCTGCGAGCCGCCGAGCTCACCGGCGAGTTCTTCTCCGGAGGCGGGGAGATCACCTACACGATCGCGGTCACCGAGTACGGCGTCACGCAGGAGATCACCGCTCCCTGACGGAGCGTGATCCCTCCCGGGCACCCGCGATGAGGAACGCATGAGCCCCCCGAGCCCTGCCGTGCTCGACCGGCGCTCGCGCACCCTGCTGATCTTCGGTGCCGTCGCGGTGGCCTTCGCCGCCATCGACACCTACGTCGTCGTCCTGGCACTGCCGGAGATGATGACGTCGGTCGGCATCAGCGCCCAGGATCTCCAGCGCGCTGCCCCGATCATCTCCGGGTTCCTGCTCGGGTACGTCGCCGTCCTGCCGCTGATCGGCCGTGTCGCGGACCTGCGTGGCCCGGTGCCGGTGCTCGTCGCCTCCCTGTCCACCTTCACCGTCGGCTCCCTGGTCACCGCCGTCGGGTACGACCTGACCAGCGTCGTCGCCGGACGTTTCCTGCAAGGACTCGGCGGCGGTGGTCTCGTGCCCGCGACCATGGCCCTCGTCGCCGCGCTCTACCCCGTCGAGCGGCGCGGCCTGCCCCTGGGCCTGGTCTCGGCGGTCCAGGAGTTCGGCTCCGTGCTCGGGCCACTCTTCGGGGCAGCCGTGCTCTCGGTGTCGTCGTGGCGGGCGATCTTCGCGATCAACGCGTCGGTCGCGGTGCTGCTCGTGGTCGTCGTGCGGGTCCTGCGTCGTGAGGACGCTCAGGCAGCCGCGCTCGACGAGCCGCACGGCTCCGCGACTGCAGACGACCAGCGCCGCGGGCCGCCCGACCTCATCGGCGGCGCGGCACTGCTGCTCGCAGCAGCCGGTGCCGTGCTCGTGCTCTACCCGCCCGACCGGCTCTACCTGGACCTCACCTACGGCGAGCTCTTCACCCCCGTCGTCGCCTCGGGCCGGTGGCTGTCCCCGCTGGGACTGGTCGCCGTCGCCGCCCTGCTCCTGTTCGTGGTGCGGTGCCTCACCGCTCGCCGCCCCCTCGTCGACGCGCGTTCGTGGGGTCGCAGCCTCGCAGCCGCCGACCTTGCCGGCGCGACGTACCTGGCGGTGGCGCTCGGCGGCATCGTCCTGGCCTTCGCCACCGCAGACCCCGAGGTGTCGGTTTTCTCGCCTCAGGGACCATGGCTGCTGGCCGCCTCGGCGCTCGCGATCGTGGCCCTCGTCATCCATCTTCGACGTAGCACCAACCCCCTCGTCCCGCCCGGAACCCTGCGGGCGATGCCGGCCTGGGGATCGCTCGTCGTGAGCCTGTTGGTGGGTTGGGCGCTGATCGCAGCGCTCGTCGACATCCCCCTCTTCGCCCGCACGACGACGTACGACACCCAGCTGGGCGCCGCTCTCGTGCTGCTGCGCTTCCTCGTCGCACTGCCCGCGGGAGCGGTCGTCGGCGGCTACCTCGTGCGCAGCGTGGCGGCGGGACCCATCACCGGCGTGGGGATGCTGCTGTCCGCAGGATCTTTCTGGTGGATGTCGACGTGGGGCGAGACCAGCCTGGATGCGTTCTCCTCGAACGTCCCGCTCGTCCTCTGCGGACTCGGCTTCGGCCTGGCCCTGGCTCCCGTCAACGCCGCCATCCTGGCCACCACGCGCGACGACACGCACGGGATCGCCAGCGCTCTGGTCGTGGTGGCCCGGATGATCGGCATGCTCGTGGGCATCTCCGTCCTCACCACCTGGGGCCTCGCCCAGCTCTACGACGCAGGCGCGGCCAACCCCGAGCTGAGCGTCACCGAGCTCGGCATCCTGCAGGAGCGGGCCGTCTTCGAGGGCGCAGCGCTCTTCGCCCTCCTGGCCGCAGTCGCCGCGATGATCCTGTTCCGAGGAGCCCCGACACGCGGCCTCGACACGGGTGCTGTCATGCGTTCGGGGGGATGAATGGATAACCTTGCGCCCGTGGCTGACTTCGTGGACCTGGTCGAGGCTAACGCTGCCTACGCCGAATCCTTCTCCGACGGCGGGTTCGACGGCATCGCCAAGGCGGGCGTCGGCATCGTCACGTGCATGGACTCGCGGATCGAGCCCCTCGAGATGCTCGGTCTCAAGCTGGGCGACGCCAAGATCCTGCGTACGCCGGGCGGCCGCGTCACCCACACCACGCTCGAGGCGCTGGTCATCGCCGTGCACCTGCTGGGGGTCAAGCGGATCCTGATCGTGGCTCACACACGTTGCGCCATGGCCAGCAGCACCACCCAGGACCTACGCGAGCGGATCGAGGCCTCGGCCGGTCAGGACGCCTCGTGGCTCACGATCACCGCGACGGCCGACCAGCTCGAGTCACTCGCCGACGACGTCCAGAAGCTCCGCACCCACCCGCTCGTCCCCGAGGACGTGGCAGTGGGCGGCTTCGTCTACGACGTCGACACCGGCCTCATCGACCGCAAGTACTGATCAGGCGAGCTCCGCCGGCGAGCCCGCCACCTGCGACGCCGGCTCCAGCGCGCGTGGCGGCGGACCGGGCGCGGGGACTCGGTGGCATGGCGGACGGCATCACGCGTCCAACGTCTCGACGTCCACCTCGTAGGCGCCCTGGACGATGAACTCCTTGCGCGGCGCCACCTCGGCCCCCATCAGCAGCTCGAAGACCGAGGTCGCGGCGTCCGCGTCGTCGATCGTGAGCTTGCGCAGGGTGCGGTGGCGCGGGTCCATCGTGGTCTCGGCCAGCTGACTGGCGTCCATCTCTCCCAGACCCTTGTAGCGCTGGACCGGGTCCTTCCACTTGGTGTTCTTCTTCTTCAGCTCCGCGAGCTTGCGACGCAGCTCGTCGTCGGAGTACGTGTAGACGTACTTGTCCTGACCCTTGCGCGGGTTGGAGATCTCGACACGGTGCAGAGGCGGTACGGCGGTGAAGACCCGCCCCTCGGCGATCAGGTCGGGCATGTACTTGAAGAACAGCGTGGCGAGCAGGCAGCGGATGTGCGCCCCGTCGGAGTCGGCGTCGGCCATGAAGATGATCCGACCGTAGCGACGCGCCTCGAGCTCGAAGGTACGACCCGAGCCGGCGCCCACGACCTGGATGATCGAGGCGCACTCGGCGTTCTTGAGCATGTCGCCGACCGAGGCCTTCTGGACGTTCAGGATCTTGCCGCGGATAGGCAGCAGCGCTTGGAACTCCGAGTTGCGCGCGAGCTTGGCGGTGCCGAGCGCGGAGTCCCCCTCGACGATGAACAGCTCGGTCCGGTCGTTGTCGCCCGAGCGGCAGTCGGCCAGCTTGGAGGGCAGTGTGGACGACTCCAGGGCGTTCTTGCGGCGCTGGGTCTCCTTGTGCTGACGCGCGGCGATCCGGGTCTTGGAGGCACCGAGGACCTTCTCCATCAGCAGGCGCGCCTGAGCCTTCTCGGCCCGCTTGGTGGAGGTGAGGAACGTCTTGAGCTCGGCCGAGACGACCTTCTTGACCACGCCGAGCACAGCCGGCGTACCGAGGATCTCCTTGGTCTGCCCCTCGAACTGCGGCTCCGCGAGCCGCACGGTCACCACAGCGGTCATCCCCTCGAGGACGTCCTCCTTGATCACGTCGGCGTCGTTGACCTTGAGCACCTTCACCGCACGCATGGCGTCGTTGAACGTCTTGGTCAGGGCACCCTCGAAGCCGGAGACGTGCTTGCCGCCCTTGGGGGTGGCGATCACGTTGACGAACGAGCGCACCTCGGTGTCGTAGCCCGTGCCCCAGCGCACGGCGATGTCGACGCCCAGGTTGCGCTCGACGTCCTGCGGGGTCATGTGGCCCTTGGCGTCCAGCATCGGCACCGTCTCGGTGAAGGCACCCGAGCCCTGGATCCGCAGCACCTCGGTGACGGGTTCGTCCGACGAGAGGTACTCGGTGAACTCCGCGATGCCACCGTCGTGGCGGAACTTCTCCTCCACCGGCGTCTCCCCGCGCAGGTCGCGGATGACGAGCTCGAGACCGGGCACGATGAACGACGTCTGTCGAGCACGGCCGAGCAGACCCTCGAACTCGAACGTCGCGTCCTTGGTGAAGATCTGGCGGTCCGGCCAGAAACGGATCCGGGTGCCGGACTTCGTCTTCGCGACCCGACCACCCTTGCGCGTCAGGCCGCTCTGCGGGGTGAAGGTGGCGCTGGGACCGTCGCCGTCGAAGACACCGGCCGCACCCCGGTGGAAGCTGAGTCCCCGAGAGGCCGGCGACCGATCCACGTCGATGTCCATCCGGGAGGACAGTGCGTTGACCACCGAGAGCCCGACGCCGTGCAGGCCGCCTGTGGCGACGTACGAGCCGCCCCCGAACTTGCCACCGGCGTGCAGCTTGGTCGCCACGACCTCGACGCCGGGAAGGCCGGTCTTGGGCTCCTTGTCGGTCGGGATGCCACGGCCGTCGTCGTGCACCTCGGCGGACCCGTCAGGGTGCAGCGTCACCTCGACGCGGTGTGCGGCACCGGCAAGGGCCTCGTCGACCCCGTTGTCGATGATCTCCCACAGGCAGTGCATCAAGCCCCGGGTGTCGGTCGAGCCGATGTACATCCCCGGGCGTTTGCGCACCGCCTCCAGCCCCTCGAGCACGAGGAGGTGGGCGGCGTTGTAGGTGTTGTCAGCGATCGTGAGCTCCTGCGACATCGACGTGCGTGGTGCTGGTGGGTCGAGTGGTGGCGGCGGGGCGCCCCACCAATCCGGACACCCGGTCACCGACGAATCTACTAGCGACACGCCGGGGACCGATGCAGGCTCGCCTGCACCCCGAACGTCACGATGAGGACACGATCTCGGGATCGTCACCTGATTGTGCATCCGGAGTTACCGGCCGGACGTCACACTTGGTGCAGGCACGACGAACAGCACCACCGCTCCACGAGGACCAGTTCCACCCGATGCGAGAATCCACCCCACCGATGTGGTGTGAGCCACCCCGAATCGGGAATCTTGACCCCGCTGGATACGTTGGAACCGGCACAGACCGAGATGAGAAGAGGCCGACATGACGACTGCGACCGCCCCCAGCACCTCCCTGACTGCTGAGGACCGCTGCGACCGCTGCGGCGCCCAGGCTTACCTGCGCGTCGAGCTCCAGACCGGTGGCGAGCTCCTCTTCTGCGCCCACCACGCTCGCGAGCACGGCGACAAGCTCGCCGAGGTCGCCGAGGTCGTGGTGGACGAGACCCACAAGCTCACCGCCACCCCGACGCCGTCCTCCGACGACGCCTGACGCGCTCGCGGCCAGGCCGCGCCCGACCACCGCTCGACCCCGGACCTCGGTCCGGGGTCGAGCGCGTTTTCACCACCCGGATACCTCGACGAAGCAGACGCGTGCGAAGTTGCTCCCGTGGCCATCGTTCTCTCCCTGTGTGCCGCCCTGGCCTATGGACTGTCCGACTTCGTCGGCGGCGTCGTCTCGCGTCGGATCAGTCCGTGGACGATCGCCTTCATGGCTCAGCTCGGCGGCGCCCTGGCCATCCTCGTCCTGAGCCTGCTCGTGGATGGCTCTCCCCGGGGCACAGACGTCGGGTGGGCCCTGCTGGCAGGCCTCGGCAACGGTGTGGGCACGGCGTTCCTCTACCGCGGTCTCTCCTCGGGGAGGATGGGTGTGGTGGCGCCGATCTCGGGCGTCGGTGCCGCACTCGTGCCGCTCCTGGTGGGGCTGGTCACCGGTGAACGCCCCGGACTTCTCGCGTGGGTCGGCATCCTCGCCGCGCTGCCCGCCATCTGGTTGGTGGCGCGCGAGCCGGCGCCCGACCCGAGCACCACCTCCGGCTCCGCCGCGTCCGGAGTGGTGGACGGCGTGCTGGCCGGCCTCGGCTTCGGCCTCCTCTTCGCCGCCCTGGGTCAGATCCCCGAGGAGTCGGGGCTGCTCCCCCTCGCCCTCAACCAGGTGGTCGGCACCACGATCGTCGCCGGCCTGGCCCTCGCCATGGGTCACGCGTTCTGGCCACGTCGGCCGATGGCGTACGTCGGCATGGTCTCCGGCATCCTCGGCGCCGCGGCCACCGTGCTCTTCCTCATCGCGACGCAGACCGGGCTGCTCACGATCTCGGCCGTGATCACCTCGCTCTACCCCGCCTTCACCGTGCTGCTGGCCGCGGCGCTGCTGCGCGAACGCATCCACCGTGACCAGGGCGTGGGGCTGCTGCTGTGCGCGGTCGCGGTGGGTCTGATCACCGTCGCCTGAGCGCTCTCGAGGGGCTCCGAACGACAAATTTGCTTCGAACTTCGGCCCCCGACTGTCACCTGGGACCGATTAGTGTCATGCTTGTTCCATCGCCAGGCCGCGCCGATGGACTGCCCCCCAGCCACCGGATTCGGCCTGGCGGCCTTTTTGGCCGAAATGCGCGACCGCCCGACGCCGTACGGCGTCGGGCAGTCGTGGTCCGGACCAGGCTCTTCTCAGTCCAGGT
>NZ_JAPYPS010000086.1:14407-14606 GCF_029937575.1 Nocardioides sp. | reverse complement strand
AACCCTGCCAGCCAGCCCCGGGCTAGCCAGGACCAACACTCACAGCCTCGAGACCGGGCGGCCTGGTCGCAATCGTGGGGGACGGCCTGCTTCTGGGCTCGCCGGACTTCGATGCGCGCGTCGCGGGCTCGTTCCTCGCCCGCGGCGCCGTACGGCTGCTTCTCGGCTCGCTGGATTTCGATGCGCCCGTTGCGGCCTC
>NZ_JAPYPS010000086.1:0-14307 GCF_029937575.1 Nocardioides sp. | reverse complement strand
CGGCCGCAGGGCTTACTCAATCTTCGTTCGCCACGCGACCGTGCTCGTTCCTCGCCCTCCGCGCCGTACGGCTGCTTCTCGGCTCGCTGGATTTCGATGCGCCCGTTGCGGCCTCCTTCGTCGGCCGCAGGGCTTACTCAATCTTCGTTCGCCACGCGACCGTGCTCGTTCCTCGCACGGTCGCTGCTCACTCCATCTCGGACTTGGTGTCGCGGGCGAGGATCGTGTCCATCATGTCGGTGACGGTCATCCGGCCTGCGACGACGTCGTCGACGTAGCGCGCGACCGGCGCGTCGCAGTCGGACTTCTCGGCGAGAGCGCGCAAGGAGGAGCACGACTTGGCGCCCTCCGCGACCTGCCGCGTCGAGGCGTAGATCTCGTCGGTGGTCAGTCCACGACCGAGCTTCTCCCCGAAGGACCGGTTGCGCGAGAGCGGCGAGGAGCAGGTGGCCACCAGGTCGCCGAGGCCGGCGAGGCCCATCAGCGTCAGCGGGTTGGCACCCAGCTTCATGGCGAGGCGCGCGGTCTCAGCGAGGCCACGCGTGATCAGCGACGCCGTGGTGTTGTCGCCGAAGCCCAGGCCGACGGCCATCCCGACGCCGAGACCGACGACGTTCTTGTAGGCGCCGCCGAGCTCGCAGCCCAGCACGTCGACGCTGGTGTAGGGCCGGAAGGCCGGCGAGTGGCAGCGCCCCTGCAGCATCCTCGCGACGTCCTCGTCGGCGCAGGCCACGACGGACGCCGCCGGCTCACGACGCGCGATCTCCTTGGCGAGGTTGGGCCCGCTGATGACGGCGATCCGCTCCGGACCGGCATCGGTCACCTGGTGGATGACCTCGCTCATCCGGTTGAGCGTGCCGAGCTCCACGCCCTTCATCAGCGACACCATGACGGCGTCCGGCTCGATGAACGGCGCCCAGGTCGTCAGGTTGTCCCGCAGCGTCTGGGACGGGGTCGCCAAGACCACGACGTCGGCGCCGTGCAGGGCCTTCTCGATGTCGTGGGTCGCGTTGACGGTGGGCGGGAGCTGGATCCCGTGGAGGTAGTCGGCGTTCTCCCGCTCTGCGTTGATGGCAGCGGCCACCTCCTCACGACGAGCCCACAGAGTGACGTCGTTACCGCCGTCGGCCAGGACGATCGAGAAGGCCGTCCCCCAGGAACCGGCTCCGAGCACCGCGACCTTGCCGCGTGATGCTGCGTGGGGCGTGCTGGTCATCCTGCCTCCCGTCGCGGGTGGTCGTCGCCGGCCCCCGCCTTCTTCATGTCGTAGCGCACGGCCGGGGCGCTCTCGCCCCGCAGGTCCTCGACCAGGTCGGTGATCGCACGCATGATCCGCTCGGTGGCCGACGCGAGCGTCTCGGCGGAGGGCGGTGCGGCGTCCCCGATGTCACGGAGGTCGACAGGGTCGCCGACCTTGATGTGGATCGCCTTGCGCGGGAAGAGGTCCGGCTTCTTCGCGTACGGCGCCAGGAGGTCCTGGGCACCCCACTGCCCGATCGGGATCACCGGGCAGCCGGTCTCGAGAGCGATCCGAGCCGCGCCGGACTTGCCGGTCATCGGCCACAGGTCGGGGTCGCGGGTGATCGTGCCCTCGGGATAGATCACGATGCACTCCCCTGCCCGCACCGCTGCGACGGCGGCGGCGTACGCGCCGGCTGCGTTGACGCTGGAGCGCTCCACGGGGATCTGTCCGGCCGAGCGCAAGAAGTGACCCAGGAAGCGGTTGCGGAACAGCCCCGACTTGGCCAGGTAGCGCGGGAGCCGGCCGTGGTCGTGCGTGAAGACCGCGGCGGTCAGCGGGTCGACGTGGGAGAGGTGGTTGATGACGAGCACGCAGCCGCCGCTCGCGGGGATCTTCAGGCCGTCGATCCAGTCGCGCTTGGTGGTCAGGAAGAACAGCGGCTTGAGGATGACCGCCCCGAGGGTGAAGGTCCAGCCGCGGGGCTGGTCCAGCTTGCGAGGTCTCACGGGAGAGCAGGTTACTCGCCGCACCGCCCCCGGCGCCGGTGCCGCTCCCGAGGTGGCCGCCTGCGATCACCGCAGCGCACCGCGCAGACCCGCCACCAGGAGCCGGCACGGACCTGGAACGATGCCGGGATGCAGCAGTACGTCGTCGTGGTGCCGGTGAAGCCTCCGGCGTTCGGGAAGTCGCGCCTGCAGGGACTCAGCGGCGCGCTGCGTCGCGACCTGGCCGAGGCCTTCGCGCTCGACACCGCCGCGGCCTGTCTGGCCGCCACGGGCGTGGCGCAGGTCCTCGTCGTCACCGACGATGCGGCGTTCGCAGCGCGCTTCGCCGCGCTCGGGTGCGCGAGCGTCCCCGACGGGGACAGCAGCGGTCTCAACCCCGCCCTGTCCCAGGCGGCTCAGGAGGCCCGCCGTCGCTGGCCGGACCTCGTCCCGGTGGCGCTGCTCGCCGACCTCCCGGCGCTGCGCGCCGACGACCTGGACGAGGCGTTGCGGTCGCTGGTCCCGGGACGCGCGTCGTACGTCGCCGACGCCGACGGGACGGGCAGCACGCTCTACACCGCGCCGTACGACGAGTTCGACCCGTCGTTCGGTCCCGACTCCGCCCATGCCCACCTGGTGGGGGGCGCGCACGCGGTGCAGGGCGACCTGGCCAGCCTGCGACGCGACGTCGACGACCTCGACGACCTCCGGGCAGCGCAGGCGCTCGGGCTCGGCCCGGAGACCGACCGGCTGGTCGCCGGCCTCCTTCCCTGACGGGCTTGCGTCCCTGGGCGGTCCTCACGACGCGGCGACGGGCCGCACCCCCGAAGAGGTACGGCCCGTTGCTGGGTGGTTCCGGTGGTCAGGCCTTCTTGGCCGGAGCCTTCTTGGCCGGAGCCTTCTTCGCCGGGGCCTTCTTGGCCGCGGTCTTGGCCGGGGCCTTCTTGGCAGTCGTCTTGGCCGGAGTCGTCTTGGCCGGGGCCTTCTTCGCCGGGGCCTTCTTGGCCGCGGTCTTGGCCGGAGCCTTCTTGGCAGTCGTCTTGGCCGGAGCCTTCTTCGCCGGGGCCTTCTTCGCTGCCGTCTTGGCCGGAGCCTTCTTCGCCGGGGCCTTCTTCGCAGCCGTCTTGGCCGGCGTCGCCTTCTTCGCGGCAGCGGCCGCCTTCTTCGCCGGCGCCGACGCCTTCTTGGCAGCCGGGGCAGCCTTCGCGACCGTGAGCTTGGGCAGCTTCTTGGCGCCGGAGACGACGTTCTTCAGGTCGGCGCCCGCGGTGAACTTCGGCACCGACTTCTTCTTGGCCTTGACCCGGTCGCCGGTCTGCGGGTTGCGGACCCAGCGAGCCTCGCGCACTCGCTTCTCGAACGAGCCGAAGCCGGTGATCGCGACCTTCTCCCCCTTCACGACCTCACGCGTGATGGTGTCGAGGACCGAGTCGAGCGCGTGCGCTGCGGCCTTGCGGTTCCCCTCGTATCGCGCGGCGAGCGCGTCGATGAGCTGCGTCTTGTTCACTTGCTTCCCTTCCGATGAACCTGGTTGGTGCCGAGCAAGTGCCCGACTTTCCCCTGCACGCTAGGTAAATGCGCCCGAGGTGACAATCGCCACGCCGTAGCAAGGTCGACAAATTTCACGTTGCTGCACACGTTGCAAGTGCCCGAAACGCCCATGGCTGAGCGGATATCGATGCTGCGTAGCGAGTCACGGGCAACGAGAGGACGCCGCCGACGCCGGCGCTCACCCCGGGCCGTAGAGGCTCAATCCCGCTCAACGGTGGGCTTCTGAGTCAGACCGAGCTGGTCAGACGTCGGCATGTAGGGCCGCGAACTCGCCACCCCGAGACGGGTCGTGTGCCCGACAACGGCCCGTGGACCGGTGTGAAGCACACGACCCACGCGGCGTCCGCCGGTCAGGCCTTGATCGTCGCCGGCTTCCAGGTCGGACGGGTCGCCTCGTAGGAGTCGATGTCGTCGGCGTGGCCGAGGGTGATGCCGATGTCGTCGAGACCCTCGAGCAGGCGCCACCGCGTGTAGTCGTCGATGTCGAAGGAGTCCTCGATCGCGTCAGGACCCTCGCCCGCACGCACGGTGCGCGTCTCGAGGTCGACGGTGATGCTCGCTCCGGGCTGGTCGGCGAGGTAGTCCCACAGGCGCTGGATGACCTTCTCGTCGACCTGGGCGGCGAGCAGGCCGGCCTTGCCGGAGTTGCCGCGGAAGATGTCGGCGAAGCGTGCCGAGATGACGACCTTGAACCCGTAGTTCTGCAGCGCCCACACGGCATGCTCGCGCGAGGACCCGGTGCCGAAGTCCGGCCCGGCCACCAGGACCGAGCCACCGGCGTACGACGGGTCGTTGAGCACGAAGGTCGGGTCGTTGCGCCAGGCGCTGAACAGCCCGTCCTCGAAGCCGTCGCGGGTGACGCGCTTGAGGTAGACGGCGGGGATGATCTGGTCGGTGTCGACGTTGCTGCGGCGCAGCGGGACGCCGACGCCGGTGTGGGTGGTGAAGGCGTCCATGTCAGTTGCTCCCAGTCGTGGCGGGGGTCAGGTCGGCAGGCGAGGAGAGGGTGCCGCGGATCGCGGTCGCCGCGGCCACCGGGATCGAGACGAGGTGGGTGCGTCCACCCTTGCCCTGGCGCCCCTCGAAGTTGCGGTTGGAGGTCGACGCGCTGCGCTCGCCGGGCTGGAGCGTGTCCGGGTTCATCCCCAGACACATCGAGCAGCCGGCGCCACGCCACTCGGCCCCGGCCGCGATGAAGATCTTGTCGAGTCCCTCCTCCTGCGCCTGCAGACGCACGCGCACGGAGCCGGGGACGACGAGGAGCCGGGTGTCGGCGTCGACGGTGTGGCCCTCGATGATCTCGGCCGCCAGCCGCAGGTCCTCGATGCGACCGTTGGTGCAGGAGCCGACGAAGACGGTGTCGACCTTGACCTCGCGCATCGGCGTGCCGGCCTCCAGACCCATGTACTCCAGGGCCTTCTCGGCGGCGATCCGGTCCTCGGCATTGTCGTACTGCTCCGGGAACGGGACGCTCGCGCCCAGGGGCACGCCCTGTCCGGGGTTGGTGCCCCACGTGACGAACGGCGTCATCTCGCTGGCGTCGAGGACGATCTCCTTGTCGAAGAGCGCGTCGGCGTCGGTGACCAGGCTGCTCCAGTGTGCGACCGCGGCGTCCCACTCGTCACCGGAGGGCGCCTCGGGACGACCTTCGATGTAGTCGAACGTCGTCTGGTCCGGGGCGATGAGGCCGGCCTTGGCGCCCCACTCGATGCTCATGTTGCACACCGTCATCCGGCCCTCCATCGAGAGCTCCTCGATGGCCTGGCCGCGGTACTCCACGATGTAGCCCTGGCCTCCGCCCGTACCGGTGTGGGCGATGAGGGTGAGCACCATGTCCTTGGCCGTGACGCCGGCGGGCAGGCTGCCGTTGATCGTGACCGCCATCGTCTTCGGCTTGGCCTGCATCAGGGTCTGCGTCGCCAGGACGTGCTCGACCTCGGAGGTGCCGATGCCGAAGGCGATCGCGCCGAAGGCGCCGTGGGTGCTGGTGTGGCTGTCGCCGCACACGATCGTCATGCCCGGCTGGGTCAGGCCCAGCTGCGGGCCGACCACGTGGACGATGCCCTGCTCGACGTCGCCGAGCGGGTGCAGGCGCACGCCGAAGTCGGCAGCGTTCTTGCGCAGGGTGTCGACCTGGGTCTTGGAGACGGGGTCGGCGATCGGCTTGTCCCAGTCGAGCGTCGGGACGTTGTGGTCCTCGGTCGCGAGGGTCAGGTCCGGACGTCGTACGGTCCGGCCGTTGAGCCGCAGGCCGTCGAAGGCCTGCGGGCTCGTCACCTCGTGGATGAGGTGGAGATCGATGTAGAGCAGATCCGGCTCGCCTTCACTGCTCCGGACGACGTGCTCGTCCCAGACCTTCTCCGACAGCGTCCTGCCCATTGCTGATCTCCTCTGTGTCCTGAGCTGCGGCGCCCGGTCGGCGCCGGTGGACGTCGTCTGCTCGACGTCACGGGTGGCGACGCACAGGGGTGTCGTACGTCGCGGGAACAAACGTTAGCGGTTGCATCCCATTGGGTGAGACGCTAATCTCACCCAATGGACACCTCAAGTGGCGTCGGCGTACTCGACAAGGCGGCGCTCGTGCTCACCGCGCTCGAGTCCGGACCGGCCACCCTGGCCGGGCTCGTCGCCGGCACCGGCCTCGCCCGACCGACCGCGCACCGCCTCGCGGTGGCCCTCGAGCACCACCGGCTCGTGGCCCGCGACATGCAGGGCCGCTTCGTGCTGGGGCCCCGTCTTGCGGAGCTCTCGGCTGCTGCCGGCGAGGACCGGCTGCTCGCCACCGCCGGCCCCGTGCTGGCACGGCTGCGCGACATCACCGGCGAGTCCGCCCAGCTCTGGCGACGCCAGGGCGAGCACCGAGTCTGCGTTGCCGCCGCCGAGCGACCCTCCGGCCTGCGCGACACCATCCCGGTCGGTTCCCAGCTGACGATGCGCGCCGGATCCGCCGCTCAGGTGCTGCTCGCCTGGGAGGACCCCGAGCGGATGCACCGTGGCCTGCAGAACGCCGCGTTCTCCGCCGCGGCGCTCTCCGGCATCCGCCGTCGCGGCTGGGCCCAGTCCATCGGCGAGCGCGAGCAGGGCGTCGCCTCGGTCTCCGCCCCGGTGCGCTCCCCCGGCGGCAAGATCATCGCCGCCGTCTCGGTCTCCGGTCCGCTGGAGCGGCTCTCGCGCCAGCCCGGTCGGATGCACGCCCCCGCCGTCCTGGCTGCTGCGGAGCGCCTGTCGGAGTCGTTGCGGCGAGCGGCAGCGGAGTGAGCCTGCGAACTCCGCGCTGTCGCGAAGATTGAGCGAACCCCGCGGGCGAGGCACGAGCCCGCGACGGGTGAGACGAAATCCTGTGGGACGAGCACCAACCTCGACCACGGGATGCCTCAGAACAACGCCTCCTGCTCCAACGACAACAACGTCTGCTTGCGCTCGACACCTCCGGCGTAGCCCGTCAGGGTGCCGTTGGCGCCGATGACACGGTGGCACGGGATCACGATGGGGATCGGGTTGGAGCCGTTGGCCAGACCGACCGCGCGCGAGGCGGCGTTGGTCTTGCCCAGGCGCCGGGCGATCTCGCCGTACGACGCCGTCTCGCCGTAGCCGATGCCCGCGAGCTGCTGCCAGACCAGCTGCTGGAAGTCGGTGCCCACCAGGGCGAGCGGGAGGTCGAACTCCTTGAGCTCACGGGCGAAGTACGCCGTCAGCTGCCGCGTAGCCTCCCGGAGCACCGGGTGGGCGTCGTCGCGCACCCCCCGTACCCGCCCGTCGCCGTCGCGGAACGGGGAGAACTCGATCGCGGTGATCTCGTCGTGGCGCTCGACGAGACGCAGCTCGCCGATGGGTGAGTCGAGCACGGTCCACATGGGTCAGGCCTCTTTCGTCGGGGGCGGCGCGGTGGTGGGCATGAGGGTGTTCCAGAGGTGGAGCAGGGCGTAGGAGCGCCAGGGGCTCCAGGCTGCGGCACCGGCGATCACGTCTGCGGGGTCGCGGCCGAGGCCGCGCAGGGCGTTGCGCACGCCGATATCGGTCGGCAGGAAGACGTCGGGGTGACCGAGCGCGCGCATCGCGACGTAGTCGGCTGTCCACGGTCCGATGCCGGCCAGGGCCACGAGAGCGGCGCGCACGTCTCCTCGGTCGACGCCGCGGTCCAGTCGCACCTCACCACGAGTCAGCGCCCCGCACAGCCCGACCAGGGCCCGGCCCCTGGCCCGCGGCATCGGCAGTGTGGTGGGGCCCAGCCCGGCGAGGACGTCGGCCCTCGGGAACAGATGCGTCAGCCCCCGGACCGACGTGTCGATGCGTTGACCGACCGCCGCGACGACCTGCCCCGTCACGGTGCGCGCGCCGGTCACGCTCACCTGTTGACCGATCACCGTCCGTACGGCGGTCTCGTCGCCGTCGACCTGACCGGGCAGCCGCAACCCGGGACATGCTCGCGCGAGCGCCCCGATCACCGGGTCCCCCACGAAGTGGTCGTCGACGGCGACCGGGTCGCAGTCGGCGTCCAGGAGTCGTCGCGCCCGCTCGACGGCGGCCGCGGTGTCGCGCAGGTCGGTGAGCTCGAACCTGGCGTCGACGAACGCCGTACGCCCGGACTCCGGCGCATCGGCGATCTCCAGGACCACGGTGCCGGGTCCGTGCGGGAGGTCGAGGGTGCGCGCGTACCAACCGTCGCCGGCGACCTCGACCCCCGGCACCAGGTGGTAGGCGAGGAAGTTCAGCAGCGCCCGACCGGCGAACGGCGTGCGTACGGCGAGCCGCAAGGTCACGCTCACCGCCCCCGGTGGACTCGACGCGGGCGCCTGACCGGCGCGGGCCGAGGACGACGGGCGAGCCCGACGCCCCCGCAGCTCGGTCGGGCTCGCGGCATAGACCTCGCGGACGGTCTCGTTGAACTGCCGCACGCTGGAGAAGCCGGCTGCGAAGGCGATGTCGGCGAAGCCCAGCTCGGTCGTCTCCACGAGGATCCGAGCGGTCTGCGCCCGTCGTGCGCGAGCCAGAGCCAGGGGCCCGGCGCCGAGCTCGGCCGACAGCACCCGTCCGAGGTGGCGCGCGGTGTAGCCGAGGCGCAGGGCGAGTCCGTCGACGCCTTCGCGGTCGACCACGCCGTCGGAGATCAGGCGCATCGCGCGCCCGGCGACGTCGGCGGCGACGTCCCAGTCCGGGCTGCCAGGGGTCGCGTCCGGCAGGCAGCGCTTGCAGGCGCGGTACCCGGCTGCCTGGGCCGAGGCCGGGCTGACGTGGAAGCCGACATTGCTCAGAGCAGGCGTCCGTGCGGGACACGAAGGTCGGCAGTAGATGCCCGTCGTGCGGACCGCGGTGTAGAACACCCCGTCGAAGCGGCGATCGCGCGCCTTGACGGCCCGGTAGCAGGACTCGGGGTCGAGACGGGCCGTGTGCATGGGTCCATCATGACGGACCCTGCTCGCCGGCTCCGGCGGAAATCGGACACCACCGTCGTCGCGCGATCCGGCCGCGTGCTACCGGGTGTCTGTGAGAATGTGACCTGTGACCGAGGAAACCGCGGTGCCCGTGCGCCCCACCCGAAACCGTCGCCAGGTCTGGCTTGCGGTCGCGGTGACCCAGCTGGTGCTGGCCGTACTGACGGTCGGCGCCGTGACGCTCGCCTACAACACCCTCAACGGCAACATCGAGGACGGCGAGACGATCAACCACCAGGCGACCAAGCAGCCGGTGGCGGCCGAGGACGCCGGACCGATGGAGCCGCTGAACATCCTGATCCTCGGGTCCGACTCGCGCTCCGGCGACGGCAACGACATCGACGGTCTCGGCGACATCGGCGAACGCGCCGACACCACGATCCTGATGCACGTCTCGGCCAACCGGAAGAACGCGTACGGCGTGAGCCTGCCGCGCGACGCGATCGTCGACCGGCCCGACTGCATGGACGCCGACGGGGAGATGGCTGCTGGAGCCGAGCAGGTCATGTTCAACACCGCCTTCTCCGAGGGCGGCGCCCAGTGCGCGGTCCAGACTGTCGAGGCGCTGACGGGCATCTACATCGACCACTTCCTCGTCGTCGACTTCAACGGCTTCAAGGACATGGTCGAGGCCATCAACGGCGTCGAGGTGTGCCTGCCCAAGGAGGTCAACGACACCGAGCACAACATCTTCCTGCCCGCCGGCGTGCAGACCCTGACCGGCCAGGACGCCCTCAACTACGTGCGCGAGCGCTCGATCCTGTCGGTGACCGGAGACATCGGGCGGATGAAGCGCCAGCAGGCCTTCATCGCCTCCATGATCAACAAGGTCAAGTCGGCCGGGATCCTGTCCCAGCCCTTGTCGATCTTCAACTTCCTCAACGCCGCGACCTCCTCCATCGAGGTCGACGCCGAGCTCGACTCGGTCGGCAAGCTCGCCGACCTGGCCACCCAGTTCCGCAACACGGGTCTGTCGGACATCCAGTTCATCACCGTGCCGATCGCCGAGTACCCGCTCGACCCCAACCGGCTGATCTGGACCGAGCAGGCCGACGAGCTGTGGGCGCGGATCATGGACGACCAGCAGCTCGGCAAGGACTTCAGCGCCACGAGCATCGGCGCCGACGACTCGGTCGGCAGCATCGACGAGCCGACCCAGACGCCGTCGGCCACCCCGACCGAGGAGCCCTCGGACACGCCGACGACCGACGATCCGACGGACGAGCCCACCACGGACCCCGACGAGGAAGCAGCTGCGGAGGCGGCCGCCGAGGCGCGGCGCCAGGCCGGGCTCTGCACCTGATCCCAGCACCGGTCCGGACCCCGTCGACGGCTCGCCCTCCGGCGGGCACCGAGGGCGGTCCTAGGAGGTCCTAGGAGGTCCTGTCGAGGATCAGTCGGATCGCCTCCTCGGGGGCGTCCCACTGGGGGAAGTGGCCGCACCGCTCGAACCAGTGCAGCACTGCGTCGGGGAACAGCTCCGTGGCGCGCGCGGCCTGGCGCGGCAGCGTCACCAGGTCTCGACGACCCCATCCGATCGTGACCCGGCCGGGCACCGTGCCGGCAGCGGCTCCTTGCTGCTTGGGCCCCTTGACCAGGGCCGTGAGCGCGGCGCAGGTGGACGGGGAGTCGGCGAGGCCGCGCACGTCCGGCAGCACGGTCTCGCGAGACAGGGCCCAGGGTCGCGCCGACAGCTGAGCCAGGAGCAGCGTCCTGCCCACCCTGCTGCCGAGCAGTGCCGGGAGCAGGCTTCGCAGCACCCGGACCAGGGCGACCGAGGGACGCAGGGTCGCGCCGAAGACGAGGAGCTCACGGTCGCTCCAGAAGCCGCCCGGGTCCAGCGCCACGGCGTCGCCGCCGACACCTCGCCGCGCGAGCTCGAGCACCATCCGCCCGCCCATGGACTGCCCGACGAGAGACACCCCGTCGAGGCCCTGCTCGCGGATGAAGTCCGCGACGGAGTCGGTCAGGGTGGCGATCGAGACCTCTCCGGCCAACGGTGGGGTCTCACCGAAGCCGGGCAGGTCGACGGCGATGACCTCGCGGCTCTGCGCCAGCGTGTCGATGATCGGGGACCAGGATCGCCACCCCGCACCCAGACCGTGCACCAGCAACAGAGGACGGCCACTCCCGCGGCGCACGTGGTTCAACGACATGTGGCGAACGTAGCCCAGGGGGGTCTAGACAGCCCTCGATCTATCGGGCACCGCACATGACGAAGAGGCCCTGTCCTGCGTCTCCGCAGATCAGGACCTCTTGTCGATCTGTACCCCCGACCGGATTCGAACCGGCGCTACCGCCGTGAGAGGGCGACCGAGGAGTCCCCGGACGATGCTGGAAATCATTGAACGTGCAGGTCAGAGGCACTATTGACGATTGGCACTCATTGGTCATTTCGGGCTGCTTCTGGCCCTTGTGTTGCCCCAGTGTTGCCCGACAGTGCTGACCGCAACCCTGACGCCTATAGCATTATTTGCTATAGTGCGTTCATGACGGACAAAAGTGACGTGCTGCGCGAGGTGATGCTCAAGACGAGCACCACGCAGTCCGGCCTGTCTCGGCTCAGCGGTGTGCGGCAGCCGAGCATCAGCGGCTTCCTCTCGGGCAAGGTCGACCTCAGCGATGACCAGCTCGACCGTCTGCTGTCGTGCATGGGTTTCCGCCTCGAGGTCTTACGACGCCCCGTCGTTCCCCAGCTGACTCGCTCCGAACGCCGTTCGTGGCAGTTGCACCGGCGACTCTCCACCCTTCTGAATGATTCGAGCTTTGAGGGGTGGCGACCGATGATCGAGCGCAACCTCGACCGCCTCGGCGGCAACGTGACCGGCCAGCCGCACGAACGGAATCTCGAGCAGTGGCACCAGCTGGTCGAGCGCGGCGACCTTCCCGGACTGCACCGCGTCCTCACGGGTCTTGGCCGAGATTCGATCGAGATGCGCGAGGTCTCCCCCATGTCCGGGCTGCTCCCCGACGAGCAGCGCCGCGAAGTCCTGCGAGTGGTCGGCTGATGCGACGAGACCAGCTGGAGCACGCCATCCGCACGGCCTGCCAGATCATCGATCAGTCCGAGGTCATCGTTGTCGGCTCGCAGGCCATCCTCGGCGCCTACGACGAGTCACAACTGCCTTCGGCGGCGACGATGTCTATCGAGGTCGACATCCTGCCCATCGCCGAGACCAACGATGAGACGGCACGACTGGCCGACCTGATCGAAGGTGTCGCCGGCGAGCTATCACCATTCGAGGAACTGCACGGCTTCAGCATCGATGGCGTCGACCTCGACACGGCAATCCTCCCCGACGGCTGGCGCAGCCGACTGGTCAAGGTGGAGAACGCAAACACGGCGGCGGCAGGCGGCGAGCCTCGCTTCACCGGCTGGTGTCTCGACAAGGAGGACCTCTGGGTCGCAAAGCTGGTCGCACTACGCGAGAAGGACCGCAACTTCGTCACCGCGCTGCTCGAGGCCAATCTCGTCGACGCCGACGTGATCGCATCGCGACTGCGGACGATTCCAAGTGAACGCGTTGCCTCACGAGAGGCCGCGCTCACCTGGCTCACAGCGTCACCGAACGCTTCAGGCCGCTGAACTAGCGTCGGCAATTCCGGTGTGGGACTCGCTGCTCAACGCGATGGTTGTCGCGACATCGGCGATCAGATAATCTGATTCGATGAAGACAATGAGCGCGACAGAAGCGAGCCGTTCCTTTGCTTCACTGCTCGACGAGGCCGAACGAGGAGGCACGATCGTCGTCACTCGTGGTGGTCGCCGGATCGCGACGATCGGCCCTGCCACGGCTGGCAATGGCGTCGCGGTGGCCGAGTTGCTCGGTTCGGCCAAGCTGGACGAGGACTTCGCGGCCGACGCCCTTGCCGCACGCCAACTTGAGGCCCCGACGTGGCCCGCAGACTGATCGTTGACACCAGCGTCCTCGTGATGTCCGAACGTGCTCAGGGGACCCTCACCGCCGCGATCGAGGCCGACGACGACCTCGCTATTGCAGCGATCACCGTGGCCGAGCTTCGTACCGGCGTCGAACTTGCTAGCGATGCTCGCAGAGCGGGTCGCAGCGAGTTTCTGGTACGAGTGCTGGAGACGTTGCCTGTCGAGCCGTACGACCTCAGAACAGCCGAAGAGCACGGCCGATTGCTGGCGCATGTGCACCGCGAGGGAGCCAAGCGCGGTGCACACGACTTGATCATCGCGGCCACGGCCGCCTCCACGGGGCGCGTAGTTCTGACGGGGGATCGCAGCGCACGCTTCGGCGACCTTCCCGGCGTCGAGTGCATCCACGTGGGGTGAACGTTCACCCCCACCGGCTTCGAACGACGCAGCGCCTCGCCCACGCAGCCGCGCGGAACTGCATCGCGTCCTTCCCAGTTGTGTACGTCCGGCTACGAGCCATGCCGCCCCGAGGGCTCCGCCCGACCATGGCTCTATCCGCGCGCCGCGACCGCCGCGTGCCGATCGTGGACGGGAGGGTGGCAGATCACGTGCATAACAAGCAGATCCGGTCGTTTGGGAAGCCGAACGGCACGCGGCCTAGCTCGATGACTGGGACGCTGCGCTGCTATCTCCGTGGCACCGCAGATCGTGAGGCGCGGGTTCGGTCCGCGCTCGGAGGAGAGTCCCTGGCTCACCTTCCGAGTCGGCGTGTCGTGGTCGCACGTTCGGGAAGTGCCGGTGGTCAAGCGTGGCGATCTCGGTGACGCCAAGTCGCTCTGGGATGGCGATCATCGAAGCGTCGGTGGTCCCGAGCGGAAAGTCGTCGTAGGTGTCGACCAGCTCGATGACGCGCGACATGTCCTCCGCCACAAGCTCGACAAGAGCAAGGTCGCCGTCAGCGATCGACTGGAGGAACAGCACCTCCTGCGCCGTGCCGCCCTGCCTCTGGATCGTGTAGGCACACTCGGCAAAGTCAGTCTGCGGCACCAGCAACGTCTCGGAACTCACGTGCAGAGCCGCGAACATGCAGACGCAGCGATGAGCAGACCGGAGTCCACCACCATCATCCCCGGAGGTCCTGCCCGAACCCCGACTCGGCCAAGAACTCATCCACGCACCTGGCCGTGTCGGTACGACCGTCAGCGGCGTGCTTGATGCTTGCGAAGAAGGCCGGGGGCCACGACCGCTCGCCATAAGCCTTCGGCATGCTGAGTGCGCGAGCCGTGGTCAGCAGAGCACTCACCTTCTCCTCCGGCAGCCCATCGATGAGATGGATCAACTCCTCGCGCGCCTCGGTCACCCAGAAACCACTTCGTGGCTACAACGCGGAAGGGGGCTCCGACTCAACGTTTCCGCTGGTCAGAGCCCCCTGCACGATCTGTACCCCCGACCGGATTCGAACCGGCGCTACCGCCGTGAGAGGGCGGCGTGCTA
>NZ_JAPYPS010000131.1 GCF_029937575.1 Nocardioides sp. | reverse complement strand
CCGGGTCTCGACCTCGGACAACCGGGCCAGGTCCGCACTCAACCGGGTGATGGCGGCCTCGGTCTCCTCGGCGCTCAACGACCACGCCGGGGTCTCGGCGATCGCGTCGAGCTCAGCCTCCAGCACATCGAGGCAGGCCAGGATCGGGTGACCCGTCCCGGTGCCGTCGAGGTGCCTGCTCATGACTCCATACAAGCACCCACCACCGACACTGCCGGACAGTCAATCTGGCTCAACCATGGGGGTTGTGGACAACCACGTCATCCACAGGGCTGTGGATGATTCGTGGGTAGGCGGGGGTGCTGGAGGGCGCTCAGGTCGCCGGCTCTCGAGGTTCGTCGCTGGCGCTCCTCACACCTCGACCAGCGTCGCGTCAGGACTTCTTGGCAGCAGCCTTCTTCGTCGTCTTCTTCGCGGCGCTCTTCTTGGCCGGCGCCTTCTTGGCCGTCGACTTCTTCGCGGCAGCCTTCTTTGCCGGTGCCTTCTTCGCGCCCTTCTTGGCCGCCTTCTTCGCCGGTCCCCGCGCGCGGCGGTCGGCGAGCAGCTCGGCGGCCCGCTCGGTGGTGATCTCCTCGACCGAGTCGTCCTTGCGCAGCGTCGCGTTGTACTCGCCGTCGGTGACGTACTCGCCGAAGCGGCCGGACTTCACCACGATCGGCTGACCCGAGACCGGGTCGGCGCCGAGCTCCTTGAGCGGTGGGGCGGCCGCAGCGCGGCCACGCTGCTTGGGCTGGGCGTAGATCGCGACCGCCTCGTCGAGGGTGATCGTGAAGAGCTGGTCCTCGCTGGCGAGCGACCGTGAGTCGGTGCCCTTCTTCAGGTAGGGCCCGTAGCGACCGTTCTGCGCGGTGATCTCCACCATCTCGGTCGTCGCCGGGATCTCCTCGCCGTCCTCGCCGGTCTTGGCCTTCACCTCGACCTCGACCTCGCCGACCACCCGGGGCAGCGACAGCAGCTTGACCGCGTCGTCCAGCGTGATGGTGTCCAGAGACATCGACTTGAACAGCGAGCCGGTGCGCGGCTTGGCCTTCTTGGGCGCGTCCTCGGGCAGGTCCTCGGTGACGTAGGGGCCGTAGCGACCGTTCTTGGCCACGACGCGCAGCCCGGTCTCCGGGTGGTTGCCGAGCTCGATCTCCTCGCCCGCCGGGTTCGCGAACAGCTCGACGGCCTTCTCCATCGTCAGCTCGTCGGGCGGCAGGTCGTCGGGCACGTTGGCCCGCTTGCCGGCCGGGTTGCCCTCGTCGTCGGGGCCCTCGAGGTAGGGGCCGTAGCGCCCGACGCGCAGGTTGATGCCCGCCTCGGGGTCGCCGATCGGGAACGTCGCGTTGTCACGGGCGTCGATGTCGGCGAGCTCGCTGACCAGAGCGTGCAAGCCGGGGACGGCGTCGGAGCCGTAGTAGAACTCCGTCAGCTCCTCGACCCGGTGCTTGCGTCCGCCGGCGATCTCGTCGAGCACGTCCTCCATCTCGGCGGTGAACTCGTAGGAGACGTGGCGCGGGAAGTGCTCCTCCAGCAGCCGGATCACCGAGAACGCCAGCCAGGCCGGCACCAGCGCCGAGCCCTTCTTGTAGACGTAGCCGCGGTTGAGGATGGTGCCGATGATCGAGGCGTACGTCGAGGGGCGCCCGATCTCGCGCTCCTCGAGCTCCTTGATCAGCGTCGCCTCGGTGTAGCGCGCGGGCGGCTTGGTCTCGTGGCCGTTGGCGCTCAGCGAGGCGGCCGTCACGGCGTCACCCTCGGCGAGCGCCGGCAGCCGGGTCTCCTGGTCGTCCTTGGCTCCCCCGTCGTCGGTGCCCTCGACGTAGGCCTTGAGGAACCCGTGGAAGGTGATGACGCGGCCCGAGGCGGAGAAGACGACGTCCTCGCCGCTCGTCGCGGGGCCCCCGAGACGCACCGAGACGCTCTGCCCGACGGCGTCCTTCATCTGCGAGGCGACGGTGCGCATCCAGATGAGCTCGTAGAGGCGGAACTGGTCACCGGTCAGCCCGGTCTGAGCCGGGGTACGGAACGACTCCCCGGCCGGGCGGATCGCCTCGTGCGCCTCCTGGGCGTTCTTGACCTTGGAGGCGTAGGTGCGCGGGCTGTCGGGCAGGTACTCGGCGCCGTACAGCTCACGCACCTGCGAGCGAGCGGCCTCGACCGCACCGCCCGACAGGGTCGTGGAGTCGGTACGCATGTAGGTGATGAAGCCGTTCTCGTAGAGCCGCTGGGCGACCGACATCGCCGAGGACGCACTCATCCCGAGCTTGCGGCTGGCCTCCTGCTGCATCGTGGTCGTGCGGAAGGGGGCGTACGGCGAGCGACGGTAGGGCTTGGACTCGACCGAGCGGACGTCGTACGTCGTGTCCGCCAGCGCGCTGACCAGCGCCTCGGCGCGGGTCCGGTCGAGGTGGACGACGTCGGTGCCGGCCTTGAGCTGGCCGTCCTGGCCGAAGTTGGAGCCGGATGCGACGCGGGTGCCGTCGAGGGAGTGGAGCTTGGCCGGGAACATCCGCGGCCCGGAGTCGGCCGCGGCCGCCCCCCGGTCGAAGGTCCCCTCGAGGTCCCAGTAGGAGGCCAGCTTGAACTTGATCCGCTC
>NZ_JAPYPS010000085.1 GCF_029937575.1 Nocardioides sp. | reverse complement strand
GAAACCCAGCTCGAGGAGAAGTATGAACTCACTGCGGGTGCACGGCTCGGCCCTCTTCGAGCGCGGCGAGACCCAGATCCTCGGTGTCACCACGCTCAACATGCTGACCCTCGAGCAGAAGCTCGACACGCTCAGCCCGGAGAAGACCCGCCGCTACATGCACAAGTACGTCTTCCCGCCGTTCTCCACCGGTGAGACCGGCCGCGTCGGCTCCCCGAAGCGCCGCGAGGTCGGACACGGTGCGCTCGCGCGCCGTGCGCTCCTGCCGGTGCTGCCCAACCGCGAGACGTTCCCCTACGCCATCCGCCAGCTCTCCGAGGCGATGGGCTCCAACGGCTCCACCTCGATGGGCTCGGTCTGCGCCTCGACCCTGTCGCTGCTGCAGGCCGGAGTGCCGCTCAAGGCCCCCGTCGCCGGCATCGCGATGGGTCTCATCTCCGGCGAGGTCGACGGCGAGACGCAGTACGTCGCGCTGACCGACATCCTCGGCGCCGAGGACGCGATGGGCGACATGGACTTCAAGGTCGCCGGCACGCGCCAGTTCGTCACGGCCCTCCAGCTCGACACCAAGCTCGACGGGCTGCCCGCCGAGGTCCTGGGCGCGGCACTGACCCAGGCCCGCGACGCCCGTCTGGCGATCCTGGACGTCATGGCCGAGGCCATCGACGAGCCCGAGGAGATGTCGCTGCACGCGCCGCGCATCATCACGGTCCGCATCCCCGTCGACAAGATCGGCGAGGTCATCGGGCCGAAGGGCAAGGTCATCAACCAGATCCAGGACGACACCGGTGCGTCGCTGTCCATCGAGGACGACGGCACGATCTACATCGGTGCGACCAACGGTGAGGCCGCCGAGGCGGCGCGCGCCGCCGTCAACGCGATCGCCAACCCGACGATGCCGGAGGTCGGCGAGCGCTACCTCGGCACCGTCGTGAAGACGACCAACTTCGGTGCGTTCGTCTCGCTGCTGCCCGGCAAGGACGGACTGCTGCACATCAGCAAGCTCCGCGCCCTGGCCGGCGGCAAGCGCGTCGACGCCGTCGAGGACGTCCTGTCCGTGGGCCAGAAGATCCAGGTCCAGATCGGCGAGATCGACGACCGCGGCAAGCTGTCGCTGGTCCCGGTCGTCGACGAGGACGAGGCCGCTGAGGGCGAGTCCGCCGAGGCCGTCGACAACTGATCCACCACCGCTGACCCGTCGCACATGTGCGACGGGTCAGCGGCTGTTTTGACACCAGAACACACCGCGTCACACGGGGGAGTGCAGGTACATGGAGCAGGTCCAGCAGAAGGTCGACCAGAGGACGGGCCAGAAGGCCGGCCAGAAGGTCGGTACGACGCGCACGCTCTCGACCGTCCGCGACGACGACGGGCAGGTCACCTCTCGGGTCAAGCGCACCGTGCTTCCCGGCGGGCTGCGGGTGGTCACCGAGCAGATGGCCGGCGCGCGCTCGGCCACGATCGGCGTCTGGGTCGGTGTCGGCTCGCGCCACGAGACGTCCGCACTCCACGGTGCCTCGCACTTCCTCGAGCACCTGCTCTTCAAGGGCACCGGGGAGCGCTCGGCCCTCGACCTGTCCGTCGCCCTGGACGCGGTCGGCGGGGAGGTCAACGCCTTCACCGCCAAGGAGTACACCTGCTTCCACGCCCGGGTGCTCGACGAGGACCTCCCGCTGGCCGTCGACGTGCTGGGCGACATGATCACCAGCTCGACGATCGACCACGAGGACGTCGAGGCCGAGCGCGACGTGATCCTGGACGAGATCGCGATGCACGACGACGACCCCGACGACGTGGTGCACAACCTGTTCGCCGAGGTCGCCTGGGGCGCCGACTCGCCGCTGGGACGCTCCATCGCCGGGACCGAGGCGTCGATCACCGCGCTGGACCGGGCGCGGATCCGACGCTTCTACAAGCGCCACTACCGCCCCGACAACATGGTCGTGGCCGTGGCCGGCAACCTCGACCACGCGCGCGTCGTACGACAGGTGAAGGCGGCGTTCGGTCGGGCGGACTTCCTCGCCGGTGAGACGGCACAGTCAGCGCCGCGACCACCCAAGCGTCCGAAGGTCTCCGCGGGGCGCGCCGGGACGAGCCGACCCTTCGAGCAGGTCAACGTGGTCCTGGGGATGGAGGGGCTGCCCCGCGACCACGAGGATCGCTTCGCGCTGGGAGTTCTCAACACCGCCCTGGGAGGCGGTACGTCGAGCCGGCTGTTCCAGGAGGTCCGCGAGCGTCGCGGGCTGGCCTACTCGGTGTACTCCTTCGCGTCCCACCACGCCGAGTCCGGCCTGGTCGGGGTCGCTGTGGGCTGCCTGCCGGCCAAGCTGGACGACGTGCTGGACGTCGTGCGCCAGGAGCTCGCTCGAGTGGCCGAGGACGGCATCACTGCCGAGGAGCTGCGCATCGGCAAGGGCCAGCTCCGGGGCGGTCTCGTGCTCGGTCTGGAAGACTCGGCGTCGCGGATGTCGCGACTGGGTCGCGCCGAGCTGGTCCACGACGAGCTGCTGGACATCGACGACGTGCTCGCCCAGATCGACGCGGTGACGTTGGAGCAGGTGCGCGCGGTCGCCGCCGAGGTGTTCTCGCGGCCGGAGATCCTGGCGGTTGTGGGGCCCTGAGCTGGGGTGGGTGGGCATCTCACCGCGTTTCGACACGCTCGGTCGCGGCTTCGTCCCTCAGCCGCGCTCGCTGCTCAACGACCAGCGATCATCGCGCGCAGCGACGCGCTCGTGCCTCGCGCGTCATCTGCGCCCGATGATCCCGATCACCGGGGGTTGCTTGTTGTCGACCACCGAGACCCGGAAGCCGCCCTCACTGAGCGACGCCGAGGCCTGCTTGATCATCTTCGGGACCTGGTCGCGCCGGGTGGCCTCGAAGAAGAGGTGCACCGCGCCGCCGGGGACCACGCGCTCGTGCAGCAGGGCGATCTCGTCGGCGCAGTCGCGCACCCAGAAGAGGTTGACGTTGAAGGCGAAGACCTTGTGCAGCCGCTTGACCGGCACCCGCAGCGTGGCGAGGTCGATCTGGCGAACCGTCAGTCGACCGGCCTTCACAGCCTCCTCGTTGCGCCGCTTGGTGCGGTCGACGCCGGACTCGGAGCGGTCGATGGCGAAGAGCTTGCCGGTCTCGAGGCGACTGCAGATGAGCTCGGCTGCTGCGCCCGCGCCACAGCCGATCTCGAGCAGCTGATCGGATGGTTGGGGGTCCATGAAGTCAACCGCCCACCGGATCCGCGCCGGAATCGTCTGTGCGACCATGCCCACACCCTGCCAGAACCACACTGGTGTAGCACTCACCGACCGTCCGTTTGTGCCGACCGCGCCCACGAGCCTCGCCACGATCTTCTAAGGTCGCGGTGTGCCGACAACGATGCGAGTGGGAGTCCTGGGAGCGCGAGGCAAGGTCGGGACGGAGATCTGCCGTGCCGTGGAGGCCACGGACGGGCTCGTCCTGGTCGCTCAGATCGACGTGGGTGACGACCTCCAGACGCTGGTCGACACCGATACCGAGGTGGTCGTGGACTTCACCCACCCGGACGCCGTCATGGACCACCTGGAGTTCTGCGTGGCGCACGGGATCCACGCCGTGGTCGGCACCACCGGCTTCGACGGACCGCGACTGCAACGACTGCGGGAGATCCTGGGGGCCGATCCCGAGACCGGCATCCTGGTCGCGCCCAACTTCTCGATCGGCGCCTTGCTGATGATGCGCTTCGCCGCGCTCGCCGCGCGTCACTTCGAGTCGGTCGAGATCGTCGAGCTGCACCACCCGCACAAGGCCGACGCGCCCTCCGGGACCGCACGCCGTACGGCGGAGCTGGTCGGCGCCGCGCGCCGCGAGGCGGGCCTCGAGCCGGCCCCCGACGCGACCTCGACCTCGCTCGACGGAGCGCGCGGAGCGGTCGTCGACGCCGTGCCCGTGCACTCCCTGAGGATCAGCGGCCTCGTGGCCCACCAGGAGGTCCTGCTCGGCGGTGCGGGGGAGACGTTGACGATCCGCCACGACTCGTTGTCGCGCGAGTCGTTCGCGCCGGGAGTGCTGGCCGCCGTACGAGCCATCGAATCCCGCCCGGGACTCACGGTGGGCCTCGAGAACCTCATCGATCTCGGGTAGCGCCCGACGCGCACCGGCCCGAATTCGGGTTCGGTTGCACGTTTGTGCGTTGCACAAACCTGCGGCGGCGCATAGGTGTGACTCGGCGTCACACGAGGGCACAGTCGGCCACGACGTCGCCCGACGGGTGAGGCGATGCACCGACGAGAGGTTCATGATGCGGAAAACCCTGGGTCTGGCCGCGGCAGCAGTACTGACCGCCGGCACGCTCGGAGTCCAGCCCACCACGGCGACGGCGTCGCCGGCTGCGTCCCGGGTCGGTGCGGCCGACCCGTCGGCCGCGGCCGACGCGGCGCTCAGGGCGCTGGCCGAGCGACCGGGCCTCGCCCGGGTCGCCAAGGGTGTGGAGCAGGAGGTGGAGCGTCGGGTCGAGCAGGAGCTGAGCGTCACCGACACGATGCTCGACCGCGACGGCTCCTCCCACGTGCGGATGGAGCGGACCTACCGTGGTCTGCCGGTGCTGGGCGGTGACCTGGTCGTCCACCAGAGCGCTGCCTCCCAGCTGCAGGGCGTCAGCCAGACCCTCGAGGCGCCGATCACCGTCTCGGCCACCCCCAAGCTGGCCGCGACGCGGGCCGCGACCCGTGCAGTCTCGACCGGCAAGGCAGCCACCACGATCAAGAGGCTGCGCCCCGCTGACGCCGAGCCTCAGCTCGTCGTCGACGCGCTGGGTGCCAAGCCGCGACTGGCCTGGGCGATCCAGACCAAGGGCCGTCAGGCCGACGGCACCCCGAGCCGACTGACGACGTACGTCGACGCTCGCAACGGCGCCGTGCTGCGTCGCGTCGAGGGCATTCACACCGCCGACGGCGAGGGCAACTCGCTCTACAGCGGCACCGTGCCGATCTCCGTCACCGCGAGCGGCGGATCGTTCACGCTCACCGACGCCGCGCACGGCAACGCCAGGACCACCGACATGCAGAACGGCACCGACGGCTTCCTGTGCACGCTGCTGGGCTTCGGCTGCACCAACGGTGTCACCTACACCAGCCCGGACAACGTATTCGGCAACGGCACGAACGCCAACCGGGAGTCGGCTGCCGTCGACGCCCACTACGGCGGGGCGATGACCTACGACTACTACGACCAGGTCCTGGGTCGCGACGGCATCTTCGGCGACGGCACCGGGGCGCCCAGCCGCGTGCACTACGGCAGCAACTACGTCAACGCCTTCTGGGACGGCGAGAAGATGACGTACGGCGACGGCGACGGCAGCTCCTTCGGGCCGTTGGTCTCGCTCGACGTCGCCGGTCACGAGATGTCGCACGGCGTCACCGAGAACACCGCCGGGCTCGTCTACTCCGGTGAGTCGGGCGGCCTCAACGAGGCCACCTCCGACATCTTCGGCACCATGGTCGAGTTCTACGCCGACAACGCCGAGGACCCGGCCGACTACTTCATCGGCGAGGAGTTCGACCTCGCCAACGGTGAAGGCTTCCGTCGGATGGACAACCCGTCCCTGGACGGCTCCTCGCAGAGCTGCTACGCCTCCGACACCGACAGTGTGGACGTGCACTACTCCTCCGGTGTCGGCAACCACTTCTACTACCTCCTGGCGGAGGGGTCGGGTGCCAAGACCATCGGTGGCAAGCAGCACAGCTCACCCACCTGCAACGGCTCGTCGGTCAGCGGGATCGGCCGTGACGCCGCTCAGCAGATCTGGTTCCGGGCCTTGACGACGTACTTCACCTCGGGCACGACGTACGCCCAGGCGCGCACCGGCACCCTCAGCGCCGCGGCGGACCTCTACGGTCAGGGCAGCGCCGAGCGTGCCGCAGTCGCTGCGGCGTGGAGCGCTGTCAACGTCGGCTGATCGCTCGTCGCACCCACTGACGGGAGGCCCGCGCCGGACGGAACCGGCGCGGGTCTCCTCCTGTCGTGGTGGGCAGCTCGCTGCTTGGTACGGCTAGCCGCCGAGCTGGCTGTCGAAGAGCGCCGCCTCTGCCTCGTCATTCCACGTGTCGCCAGGTGACAGCTTCTCCGCGACGGCCGGCAGACTCTCCTTGAGCTCGTCGAGGCCCATCAGGGGCAGGTCGTGGATCTGGGGGAAGATCAGGACCTTTCCGGAGTAGCTGCCGTCGACCAGAGCCTGGAGGCCGTCCTTGGCGGCCCGCATGCCGCCGACGGCGCCCACGATGGACCCGGGGGAGAGGTCGCCCCGGCTGGCGAGGTCGACCACCTGCTGCTGATCATGGATGGTCAAGCCGGAGGTCCCGGTGTACTGGGCGTTGTCCAGGTAGACCGCGCTCAGGTTCAACGGCGCCAGGGTCCCGTTCGGCACGCCGGCGAAGAAGACCAGCATGCCGTCGGGCTTCATGAGAGTGTCGGCCTCGGCCATCACGCCGGCGATCGGGACGCTGACCACCACGTCGTCGGCCCCCTGGCCGTCGGTGATCCCCATGACGAAGTCGTGCAGGGACGTCTGCGCGGTCTGGGAGTTGAAGGTGATCAGCTCGCAGTCGTTGCTCCGGGCCAGGTGGGCCAGCCGCTCCTCGAGGCTCTTCAGACGCTCGTCGCTCACTTCCGTGGCGATGATCGTGCTGGGGCCGTCGGGCTGCTGGATGGCGCGTTGGACGTGCATCAACCCCATGGGGCCGCCGGCGCCCACGAAGACCGTGGTGCCCTTGGCGCGCAGGTCGCAGCGGTTGCGCGCCTCCCCGTAGGAGTCGGCGATGTCTGGCCCCGGTCCGCCGAGGTAGGCGGTGTAGTCGTAGTGCAGACGTCCCACGTCGGTGTCCACCAGGCCGTCCAGGGCGGTCTCGCCCACCAGGTTGAGGGTGCCCCGCCGGGCGATGTGCTTGGCCACGGCACCCACGGTTGCCGCCGAACGGGGGTCGAGCATGACGACGTCGTCGAAGCCGGCGCCGTCCGTCAGCTCGTCCACCAGCGCTTGGTAGTCATCGGTCCCGATGCCGTCGCGCACGATCTTCCGGGCCGAGGTGTGCTCCAGCAGCTGGCGCACCGAGTCGGGTACGTCGGTCATCACGATGGTGGCCGGGGCGTCCAGACCAGTGGTGAACTCGTAGTCCCGCTCGTCCCCGGGCCGGCCGTTGATCCACATGGTGCCGCCGGACTTGGGCTCGAGGCGGCGACGCTGGGTGTAGGCCGCCATCACACACCCCCACGGCTCCAGCGTCGAGGCCTCGGCGTACCCCATGGTGTCGGGCAGTGGCAGCAAGCAGGCACCGTCGTCGGTGTCGAGCATCTCCGAGCCCATCAGGTGGTACTGGATCAGCCCCCCGGGGATGGTGTAGCCGTAGGCCGTGCTCTTGCCGTCCTGGTAGATGTCGGGCTGCACGGCCAGCCGCTGGCCGGCGTGGTACCGGTCCTGGAGGTTGTCGCCGACCTCGATGACCGTGAGGCTGACCTCGTGGCCCAGCCTGGTGGGCTCCTGGGACAGGTCGCGGTTGTAGAGCTTGGGGTGGCTGCCACCTGCGCGCAGGATCTTCACGTCGGAGAAGCAGAGTCCGACGCTGTCGATCCGGACCAGCATCTGGTCGGCATCGGGTCGGGGGACGGGCAGCAGCTCGGGTTGGTCGTCCTTGCCCATGTTCTCCGCGCCCGCGCCGTACACGTTCCACGCCCAGCTCCCTTCCGGCAGGTCGAGCTCGGCCGCGCGGTACTGGTTGTAGAGCTTCATTCGTCGTGTCCTCCACGTCGTCGTGCCAGCAGTAGGGGTCACCGGCTGTCTCGGCGGGTGGTGCGGCGCTGATCCAGCGAGTGGTGATGTGACCAACCCTACAGCATTCGTGTGGGATCAAGTTGAAACGTGTGGGTTTAAACCATTGACACGGGCGCTTTCCGGCAGATACAAAGGCATTCACAGATTCAGTGATCTCGGTCACAGACTTCGAGGAAGGTGCCTCATGGCAACCACGCAGCAGGCTCCGAGGGGAGCGCGAGTTCACGTCCAGAAGTTCGGGACGTTCTTGTCCAACATGGTCATGCCCAACATCGGGGCGTTCATCGCGTGGGGCCTGATCACCGCGCTGTTCATCGAGAAGGGCTGGCTCAACTGGGGTGGCTCCGGCGGGCTCGCCCCCGACAGCTGGGTGGCGGAGATCGGCGGCTGGGGTGACTTCGACGGCGGCGGCATCGTCGGCCCGATGATCACCTACCTGCTGCCGCTGCTGATCGGCTACACCGGCGGCAAGATGACCTACGAGGCCAGCCCCGCACGAGGTGGTGTCGTCGGAGCCATCGCCACGATGGGCGTGATCGCCGGCACGGACATCCCGATGTTCATGGGCGCCATGATCATGGGCCCGCTCGGCGGATGGTCCATCCGACGCGTCGACGCCATCTGGGACGGGAAGATCAAGCCCGGCTTCGAGATGCTCGTCAACAACTTCGCCGCCGGCATCTGGGGCGGCATCCTGGCCACCTTCGGGTTCTTCGTGATGAGCCCCGTCGTGAAGTGGATCGCCGACCGGCTCTCCGACGGGATCGACTTCCTGGTCTCCAACAACCTGCTGCCCTTCACGTCGATCATCATCGAGCCCGCGAAGGTGCTGTTCCTGAACAACGCGCTCAACCACGGCGTTCTGACACCGCTGGGGACCAACGAGGCCGTCGAGAACGGCAAGTCGGTCCTCTTCCTCCTGGAGGCCAACCCGGCCGCCGGTCTGGGCCTTCTGCTTGCGATCTCGGTCTTCGGCAAGGGCATGGCGAAGGCATCGGCCCCCGGGGCCGTGATCATCCACTTCTTCGGCGGGATCCACGAGATCTACTTCCCCTACGTGCTGATGAAGCCCAAGCTGATCCTGGCCATGATCGCCGGCGGCATGACGCAGATCTTCATCAACGTGGTCTTCTCATCCGGTCTGCGCGCCCCCGCAGCGCCGGGCTCGATCATCGCCGTCCTCGCCCAGACCCCGGGCGGGAGCGTGGTCGGAGTGCTGCTCTCGGTCGTCGGCGGTGCGACGGTGACCTTCCTGGTGGCCGCACTGATCCTCAAGACCGACCGCAGCGAGGACGCCGAGGACGAGCTCGTCTCCGCCACGGCCAAGATGGAGTCCTTGAAGGGCAGGGCGTCCTCGGTCTCGAGCGCCCTGCTCGGCTCCGCGACCGCCGCGACCTCCGGTCCGATCCGCTCGATCGTCTTCGCCTGCGACGCCGGCATGGGCTCCTCGGCGATGGGCGCCTCGGTGCTGCGCAAGAAGGTCGAGGCCGCCGGATTCAACGACGTCACCGTGGTCAACCAGGCGATCTCCAACCTCAGCGACACCTACGACCTCGTCGTCACCCACCGCGACCTCACAGACCGGGCCAAGCAGCGCACGGGCTCCGCGGTGCACGTCTCGGTGGACAACTTCATGAACAGCCCGCGCTACGACGAGATCGTGGAGCTGCTGCAGCGCACCAACACCGACGGGTCTCACGCCGCGGCCTCCGTCTCGGCGGGCGACACGATCCCTGCTCCCGCCAAGGGGACGCCGCCGGGCTCGTTGCTGGACCCGGAGTCCGTGGTGCTCGATGCGGCCACGGAGAGTCGTGACCTGGCCATCACCCGCGCCGGTGAGCTGCTGGTCGCTGCGGGTGCGGTGGACGCGTCGTACGTCGAGGCCATGCACGCCCGCGAGACGTCGGTCTCGACGTACATGGGCAACCTCCTGGCCATCCCGCACGGCACCAACGAGGCCAAGTCGGCGATCCGTCGCTCGGCGATCTCGTTCGTCCGCTACTCCGACGGCATCGAGTGGAACGGCAAGCCGGTGAAGTTCGTCATCGGCATCGCCGGTCAGGGCGACGACCACCTGGCTCTGCTGCGACGCATCGCCGAGGTCTTCGTCGACAAGGAGCAGGTCGCCCGGCTCGAGGCCGCGCGCACCACCGGCGAGGTGCTCGAGGTGCTCGGGGTGGTCCAACCCGCCTGAGCGACCACGCTCGTCGTACGACGGCCCGTCAGACCCTCGTGGTCGGACGGGCCGTCGCACGTCGGGTGGCTCTCGGTCGGGCCCGCCGCCGTGGCCTCACAGGAGCCGGACGAGCGCGGCGACGCCAGCGGCGCCGAAGACGACGACGAGGAACGGTGCACGCAGCATCAGCAGACCCACCGCCGCCGCCAGCGCGACGGCCCGGGCGTCCAGCACCAGCGATCCGCCGTCGGTGGCGAAGACCTGCACGGCGATCAGCGCCGCGAGCAGAGCCACCGGCAACAGGTCGGCGACCCGCGCCACCAGCGGACGGGTGAGGACCCGATCGGGCACCGAGAGGCCGGCGAGCTTGAGCAGGTAGCAGCCCACCCCCGCCCCGACCACGGCAGCCCAGGTCATGTCCGGCTGCCCGTCGGTCGTCCGGCGAGGGCGCCGACGAGCACGGCGACACCTCCGGCCACCAGGACCGGAACCCCCGCGGCGGTGAACGGCACCGCGCCGATCGCCACCGCCGCCGCGAGGAGCGCCACGACGCGCGGGAGCGGCTGGTCGAGACGAGGCCACAGCAGCGCCAGGAAGGCGGCGCCCACAGCCGCGTCCAGACCGTAGCTGCGCGGGTCGCCCAGGGTGCTCCCGGCGAGGGCGCCGAGGAAGGTCGCGAGATTCCACAGGACGAAGATCGACCCGCCGGTCGTGAGAAAACCGATCCGCGCGTCGGCACGAGAGTCGCGGGTGAGGGACATCGCCGTGGACTCGTCGATCACCAGGTGAGCGGCGCCGAGCCGGGCGCCCCCGCGGTAGCCGAGCAACGGGGCGAGGCGTAGCCCGTAGAGCGTGTTGCGACTCCCCAGGAGAAGGGCGGTCAGGGCGCCGGCGAAGGGGGAGCCTCCCGCCGCCAGGACGCCGGCGAAGGCGAACTGCGAGGCGCCGGTGAACACCAGGAGCGAGAGCGCGCACGTCTGTGCGACGTCGAGGCCGGAGCTCACGCCCACGGCGCCGAAGGAGAGACCGTAGGTCCCGGTGGCCAGGCCCACGGCGAGGCTGTCACGGACGATCGTCCGCTGCTGGGACTCCACCGAGCGTGCCGCCCTCAGGAGAGGGCGGTGTGGAGCCGCACCTGCTTGACCAGCGTCGAGCCGCTGCCGTCGAGGTCGAGCTCGCGGTGCGCGGAGTCCGGCCCCCACCCGGCGCTGGTCAGGAAGGCGCGGCGTGCGTCGTCGCCGACGATCGTCCAGCTGACGGCGCGGGTGAAGCGGTCGGCCACCAGGGTGTCGGCCACCGCCTGGAGCAGGCGGGATCCGTGTCCCTTGCCCAGCTCTCCGGGTACGACGCTCAGCTCGGCGAGCTCGCCGTCGGACACGGGGTCGCAGTCCGGGTCGGCGGCCGGTGCGGTCACGGCGAAGCCGACGACGCGGTTGCGCTCGAGAGCGACCAGCACCCGGTTGCGGGCGTCCTCGGGCCGGGTCATCGACGTGCGCCACGCCTCCGCGAGCGGGGCCGCGTCCTGGGGGAGAGCCTCGGGCGGCAGCAGGTCGCCGTACTGCTCGCGCCAGGCCTGCACCTGCACGGCGGCGATGGCGTCGGCGTCGTCGCCCCACGCGATCCGCACGGAGACGTCGGCGGTCGGTCCGGTGCCGGTGGAGGTGCTCATGGCCGTGACTCTAACTGGGTGTGTCCCTATTCGGGCCACACTGACTTCCCTTGACCGCCGCCCCATCCGGGGCGGTGGTTCTTGGTTGTCATCCGACCGCCACCAGCTGGTGGGCTTCCATCGGTTCCGACCCAGGGCCCCTTCATGTAGCGGAGTGGCGGTCGGCTCTACGGCCCGGTCCATCCAGGCGCGGACACACTGATGCGTGTGTCAGGCAGCCGCGGGTAGCGGCGGAGAAGGCTTGGTCCCCGAAGGCTGCGCGGGCGGGGTGTATCGGGCCAGGTTGACCGCCGCGTTGAGGTCGCGGTCGATGACCAGGCCGCACGCGCCGCATTCGTAGACCCGGTCCGCGAGGGTCAGGTCAGCCCTCACCGTTCCGCAGGCGGAGCAGGTCTTCGACGACGGGAACCAACGGTCCGCGACGATGAGTTCGGTGCCGTACCAGGCGGACTTGTACTCGAGCTGGCGGCGGAGCTCACCGAACCCGGCGTCGGAGATGTGCCGCGCGAGTTTGCGGTTGCGGAGCATGCCGGCGGCGTTGAGGTCCTCGATCACCACCACCGCAGAGCCCTTCGCGAGCTCGGAGGAGATCGAGTGCAGCAGCGCCTTCCTAACCGCCGCGACCCGGCCGTGCATCCTGCCCAGACGTCGTGCTGCCCTGCGCCGACCCTCGGAGTCCCGCTTGGTTCTCGCGAGAGCTTGGTTGGCCAGCTTCAGGCGTGCCTGGGCTTGCTGTAGTGCTTTCACCCCCTCCCAGACCTGGAACTGATTGCCGTGCTCGTCGGCAGCGACGGCGAGGGTCTTCACACCGACGTCGAGGCCGACCCGGGACTGGGTGCGCCCGGCTGCGCCCGGGTTGCGGCGCTGGTGGTGCAGGACTGCTGCGACACCGGTGACGGTCACGGTCCATCGACCGCGCTCGAACCGGAACGAGGCGGCATAGGCGTGGAATCGGCCCGATCCGAGCATTCTGCGGAGCTGGCGGGTGTTCTCCCGGACGCGGAGCTCGCCGAGCTTCGGGAACCGCACCGTGCGCGGCCCGGTTGGCCGCACGGACGGCGCTGCGCCCTCCCGGTACTTGGACCGCAGACGGAACGTCGGGGCGGTGCGGTGCCGGGATTTGAACCGTGGAAATCCAGCCGCTTTGCCGGCTCTGGCACCCTTCCTCGAGTCGGACCAGTTCTTCAACGCCTGCGCGGCGTTCACCGACGCTGTCTCGAACACGTCGGTGGACACCTCACCACGCCAGGGGAGGCCCCGGACGACGGTGCCGTCGTCGAGGACCTCGACTCTGGCATCGGGTGCACGGCCATCTTTCCACGCGTTCATCTCGTTGATGAAGGACACCTTTGACCACGACAGCGCTGGCGTCAGATCTGCTTCCGCCACCCCGTAGGACCGTTCGGCGGCGCGCTGGTCGAGGTTGGCTTTCACTCGGCCGATGTGGTGGTTGAACGCCAACCGGGACGCGCCGGCGTGCGCGAAGAGGCGGTGGTGCTGCTCATCGTTCACGTCGAGGGTGAACTTGAACGTCGTCGCACGCGTCAAGGGCACACCGGTGTGCGACACGAGAGTGTCAGCGGATCCGGTAGCAGCGGGCACGAACCGATGGTGCCGCCCGGCACCGACAGTGCCGCCAATTGGGCACACGACCTCGGACCTCGGACGGCCGGGGCAGTGTCGCTACGAGTCCGCGGCGGCGCGGTGGATCCCCAAGAAGTTCCGCAACACCTCAGCGCCTTCGGTTGAGACCTGATCATCTGGGCGTATGAAGGTCGCAGGCGTCACTATCACGCGCTGCTCGTCCACTCCGACCTTGCCTTGTCGCGTGCGCTGCACAATCCGTCGGCGGCCGTTGTCGACGTATCCGACCTTACGACTGACCGCTGACGAAGCGTGGTTGCCCACGATGTAGCCGGACTCGCACCGGCCCGCGTCCAGCTCGTCGAACGCGAGCCCGACAACGAGCTGCCGCATCAGCGTGCCGGTGCCCATCCCTTGGTGAGCTCTCCCCAGCCACGAGCCAGTCATGACATGGCGCGCTTGCGCGAAGTCCTTCGCGTGCAGGTCCTGCATACCGACGAGATCTCCATCGCGACGGACGGTCAAGGCGAGGCGCCACTCGTCGGGTGCGAACGTCGCCCTCTGCGTCCACCACCATCCCAGCGAGGTCGTAGGGAAGCCGTCAGGACATCCTGGCGCGAAGGGCTCCTCGTGCCAGGCATTGAGGAAGGGCATCGGCAGACCAGGAACCTGGATGCCGCCGCGGATGAGTTCGACGAGTTCAGGGAGGTCTTCGTCGCGCAGGACCCTGAGCTCCAGGGGGCCGCAGGAGATCCTCAGCGCGAACGGGGGGAAGACTTCCTCCAGGGTGAGCATGCTGCATCCTTTCCGAGGGCACGTGCTTGTGAACAGAGGCTTTCTTGATGCAGCAGCCGTCGTGGGCTGCGAAGCGCGCGGGTGGTCGGGCTATTACTCTGCGATTCGGACCGTCGGTGGGCCCTCCGCGACGGCGGACAGGTGTCGAAGGGTGGTCGCGACGCACGCGATTTGCAGCCACCCGGTGGCCGACGCGGTGGTGTTCTCGAACGACTTGGCCAATCGGCGGGCGCGTCCGAGCCGGCCATGGGCGACCTCTACGCGCCACGCGTGCCGGATGGGCCGGAATACCGGCTGCTTGTCCTCCCAGCCGACCCGGCGAACCTCGACACCGTGCGCACGACCCAGGTTTCGACCCGCTGCCGCGGTGACTCCCCTATCCACGAGTACCAACTCGAGGCGCCCCGTCACGTCCTGGTCGGCCAAGTGTTCCAGCATCAGGTCACTGGCGCGGTTCTCGTGCGTGGACGCGGGCACCACCAGCGCGCCTAGCGGGAGGCCGGTCACGTCCACCGCCACGACTCGCTTGGCGCCCTTCGTCCGACCATAGGGACCGCCTCGGTCGTGGAAGGTGGCGCCGCCGCTCGACGCTCCGCGAGCTAGATGAGTGTCGATGACAACCATCGAGGGCCTCGCCTCGGCGCGACCGTTCGCTCGCCGTGCTGCCGTGTGCAACACGGTGAGGGCGCACGCCCAGGTGCCGTTGCGCGACCAGCGGCGGAACTGCGACCACACCCGAGTCCAAGGACCGAAGGACTCCGGCAGGTAGCGCCACTGGCACCCGGTCTGGGAGATGTAGAGCA
>NZ_JAPYPS010000084.1 GCF_029937575.1 Nocardioides sp. | reverse complement strand
GCGATGATGTAGACCTCCGGGTGGCCGAAGAACCAGAACAGGTGCTGCCACAGGATCGCTCCACCGTGGGCGGTGTCGAAGACGTGGGCACCGAACTGACGGTCGGCCTCGAGCGAGAGCAGGGCCCCGGCCAGGACCGGGAACGCGATGAGCACCAGCAGGCTGGTGATCAGGGTGTTCCAGACGAACAGCGGCATCCGGAACATCGTCATGCCGGGCGCGCGCATGCAGATGATCGTGGTGATGAAGTTGACCGCACCGAGGATCGTGCCGAGACCGGCGAGCCACAGGCCCATGATCCAGAGGTCTCCCCCGACTCCGGGCGAGCGCACGGCGTCGGAGAGCGGTGTGTAGGCGAACCAGCCGAAGTCCGCGGCACCGGCGGGCGTGAGGAACCCGGAGCCGGCGATCAGTCCGCCGAAGAGGAACAGCCAGTAGGAGAACATGTTGAGCCGCGGGAAGGCGACGTCGGGCGACCCGATCTGCAGCGGCATGATCACGTTGGCGAACCCGAAGAACAGCGGCGTCGCGAAGAGCAGCAGCATGATCGTGCCGTGCATCGTGAAGAGCTGGTTGTAGAGCTCGTCGTTGACGATCTGGCTGCCTGGGAAGGCCAGCTCGGAGCGGATCAGCATCGCCATCAGGCCGGCGATGAGGAACCAGGCGAACGACGTACCGAGGTAGAGCTTGCCGATCAGCTTGTGGTCGGTCGTGGTCAGGATCGTGACCAGCTGGCGACCCAGGGGCTTGCGCGGCTCGGGCACCGACGTGCTGGACGGCGGTGGGGCGGTGGTGGTCACTGGCAGGCCTCCTCGATCACGGCATCCTCGTCATCCTGGGCGACCTGAGTGCGGGCGTACTGCCCACCGCAGACCGGCGTGTCGGTGAAGAACCCGGCGTCGTACTGGTCCTGGAGGTACTGCTCGTACTCCTCCGGCGAGACGATGTCGACGTTGAAGAGCATCCGGGAGTGGTAGACCCCGCACAGCTCGTAGCACTTGCCGGCGTAGGTGCCCTCGACCTTGGGCGTGACCTGGAAGTAGTTCTCCTGGCCCGGGATGATGTCCATCTTGATCAGGAAGCCGGGCACCCCGAAGTCGTGGATGACGTCGGGGCTGCGCAGCTCGAAGCGCGTCGTCTGCCCGACGGGCAGCACCAGCGTCGGGATCGGGTTGACGGCGCCGTCGCCGGACTCGTAGACGTTCTTGCCGTCGACGGCCTCGGGGTAGTTGAACGTCCACGACCACTGCTGGCCCACGACGTAGACCGTCTGGTCGGGCACGACGTCCTCGTCGTTCAGGACGATGTTCTGCACCCGGATCGTGTGGGAGAAGAACACGATCACCATGATGATCGGGAAGATCGTGTAGAAGATCTCGAGCGGCAGGTTGTACCGCGTCTGGATCGGCACCTCGTCGTCGCTGCGACGGCGGAACTTGATGATCGCGTAGAAGATCAGGCCCCAGACGATGACGCCGGTCAGGAGCGCGGCGATCCAGGCGCCCTGCCAGAGCTCCAGCGTGCTCTCGCCCTCGACCGTCACCGGCTTGGGCATGGCGAGGCGCTCGAGCTCGGTATCGCTGCCGCAGGCGCTCAGGGCCAGCAGGGCCACGCCCAGCAGTCCGAGCAACGTGATCCGGCGAGCACGCCGCGGCAGTGATGCCGAGCGCTCAGGGAGTTGCAGACTCAAGGTCTGAGCCTTCCTTCAGGGCGGTCAGGGGACGGACCAGAGACTATCCGAATCCTGCTCCACCCCTGTGACCGGGTGGGTGACAAGATTCGGCTCATGACCCACCCGGGCGGCTACCTGGACTCCGCGTCCTCCGAGCCACTGCATCCGGCCGCCCGCGAGAGCCTGCTCGCCGCGCTGGACCGGGGGTACGCCGACCCGCGCCGCCTGCACAAGGCGGCGCGCGACGCACGCCTGCTGCTCGACAACGCGAGAGCGGTGGTGGCGGAGTGTCTGGAGGTGCGCGCCGACGAGGTCACCTTCACCTCCTCGGGCACCGATGCCGTGCACCGCGGTCTCCTCGGCCTGGTCCGGGCGCGGCGGTCCCGGGGCGACGTCATCCTCCACTCGGAGGTCGAGCACTCCGCCGTCCGCCATGCCGCGGCATGGGGCGGTCGCCCGCGACTGGTCGGCGCGATGGGCGACGGAAGGGTCTACGACGGTGACCTCGTCGAGAACGCCACCGCCGACGTGGCGGTCTGCGCTTTGCAGAGCGCCAACCACGAGGTCGGCACCGTCCAGCCCGTCGGGGAGTTCCGCCTCCCCAACGACGTTCCCCTCTTCGTCGACGCCTGCGCCTCGATGGGGCGACTCCCGCTCCCCCGCGGCTGGGACGCCCTCGCCGGCTCGGCGCACAAGTGGGGTGGCCCCGCCGGCGTCGGCGTGCTCGTCGTACGGCGTGGAGCGCGCTGGGAGAGCCCGTTCCCCGAGGATGACCGCGTCGACCATCGGGGCAGCGGCTTCGAGAACGTGCCCGCCGCCCTCGCCGCCGCCGCCGCGCTGCGGGCCGTGGTGTCCGAGCGCGCCGGGACCACCGCACGCCACCACGCGATGATCGACCAGGTCCGGGCCGCGGCGACCGCCCTGCCCGACACCGAGGTCGTCGGCGACCCGGTCGACCGGCTCCCCCACCTCGTGACGTTCTCGTGCCTCTACGTCAACGGCGAGGCGCTGGTGACCGAGCTCGACCGGCGCGGCTTCGGCGTGGCCAGCGGATCGGCGTGCACCGCCTCGAGCCTGGAGCCGAGCCACGTCCTGGCCGCCATGGGCGCCCTGACTCACGGCAACGTCCGCGTCTCGCTGACCCGCGAGACCACCCCGGAGCAGGTGGACGCGTTCTGCGCCGTCCTGCCCGAGGTCGTCGCGGGGCTGCGGTCGTGACGCACGAGGTGCACGCCGAGCTCGACTGCCGCGGCATGGTGTGTCCGCGGCCCATCATCGAGCTCGCCCGCCACGTGGAGGACGTCTCCATCGGTGAGCTGCTCGCCGTCGTCGCCGAGGACCCGGCAGCCCGCTACGACGTGCCGGCGTGGTGCCGGATGCGCGAGCAGGAGTACGTCGGCGCCGACACGGCCGCCGACGGGGTCACGCGCTACGTCGTACGGCGCCTCAGGTGAGCCAACCGGGTCAGCTGATGTGCTGCGACACCTCGGCGCCGGCCTCGTCGCCGTACGACTGGACGACGCGAGCGACGAACTCGGCCGGGGTGAAGGAGTACTCCTGGGTGCCGACCGTCTCCACGACGTAGGCCGCGAGCACGCAGCCCACCTGGCAGGCGCGCTCGTGGCCGAGGCCCCAGCTCAGGGCAGCCAGGAAGCCGGACCGGAAGGCGTCGCCGACCCCGGTCGGCTCGACGGCCGTCACGTCGGCGGCGGCCGAGACGACGAGGGGCTCCGCGCCGGCGGCCTGCACACGCACTCCGTCCTTGCCGAGCGTGGTGACCTGCACCCCGACGCGGCTGAGGACCTCGTCTGCCGTCCACCCGGTCTTCTGCTCGATCATCGCGGACTCGTACTCGTTGGAGAACAGGTAGGCCGCACCGTCGATGAGGTCGCGGATCAGCTCCCCGCCGCTGAACGCGAGCTGCTGGCTCGGGTCGGCGATGAAGGGGTAGCCGCGCTGGCGGCACTCCTCGGTGTGGCGCAGCATCCCGTCGGGGTCGTCGGCACCGATGAGCACGTAGTCGGGGGCTCCCACCCGAGCCACGATGGGGCCGAGCTCGATCAGCCGTGCCTCGCTCATCGCGCCGGGGTAGAAGGAGGCGATCTGGGCGCCGGTCGGGTCGGTGGTGCACACGAAACGGGCGGTGTGCTTGGTCTCGGAGATCCGCACGGCGCTGCAGTCGACACCGTGCCGCTCCAGCCAGGAGCGGTAGTCGGCGAAGTCCTCGCCGGCCGCACCCACGAGCACCGGGGTCAGGCCCAGGCGACCGAGGCCGAACGTCATGTTGGCGGCGACCCCGCCGCGTCGAATCTCCAGGTCGTCGACGAGGAAGGAGAGCGAGATCTTGTCCAGCTGCTCCACCACGAGGGAGTCGGCGAACTTGCCGCCGAAGGACATCAGATGGTCGGTCGCGATGGATCCGGCGATCAGGAGAGGCATGGGACGAAACCCTAGCCACAACGGGCCTGGTAGTACCCATCGGTAGCCCCTAGCGTCGAGCCATGACCTCCTCGTACGACGACCTCGCGACGCCCGCCGAGATGCACGCCGACTGCCGCGCCGCAGGTGCGCACCTGCGTCTGGAGCAGGCCGCTCGACGCGCGACACGTCCGGCGCCGAGCCTGCACTTCGACGAGCAGCCCGGTGAGCAGCCGAAGCGTCAGATCGAGATCAACGAGGCCACCGCGCGGCTCGCGGCGGCGCTGCACTTCGCGTTGGAGTGAGAGCCAGCCTCGCCACTCCCTCCCAGATAACGACAGCCCCCGCCATCGGCGGGGGCTGTCGTGCGCTCTTGGTACGGCGTGGTGGTTGATGTCGGCGTCCGTCTCACCGGGTTTCGACACGCTCGGTCGCGGGCTCGTACCTCACCCGCGCTCGCTGCTCAACCACCGACGATGGGATTCGTCCTCGCTTCGCTGAGGACGTCTCCCATCAGTGGAAGCTGTCTCCGCACGCACAGGAGCCCGTGGCGTTGGGGTTGTCGATCGTGAAGCCCTGCTTCTCGATGCTGTCGACGAAGTCGATCTCGGCTCCGTTGAGGTAGGGAACGCTCATCCGGTCGACGACGACGGACACGTCGTCGAAGTCGGTGACGACGTCGCCGTCGAGGGTGCGCTCGTCGAAGAAGAGCTGGTAGCGAAGCCCGCTGCAGCCGCCCGGCTGGACGGAGATGCGCAGCTGGAGGTCATCGCGACCCTCCTGCTCGAGGAGGCTCTTCACCTTCGCTGCGGCCACCGAGCTCAGGTTGATCTGGTCGGTGCGGCGCTCCGTGGTGGTGTCGACCTGCTCGGTCATGGGGTGACTCCCAAGGATTGAGGGTGGTGGTCTGGGGTGTGCAGAACTGACGTCCTGCAGGGTTCAATCCTCGCACACGGCGGGTTATTCCGGGACCGCGTGTGACGGGCCAGACGCTGGCACGGTCGCGAGGCTCCGGGCAGGGTCAGCGCGACCAGGTGCGCGCGACCCGCTCCGCCAGGGCTGCCAACGACCCGGCAGGGTCGCCGAAGGCACGCTCCTCCCCCACCAGGTCGACCAGGGAGTACGCCGACTCGATGCCGAGGGCGCGCATCTCGCGGGAACCGACCAGGACCTGACCGGCGAGGGCCACGCACGGGCGCAGCGCCTGCTCGGCGACCGAGGCGACGCCGTACGGCACCTTCCCGGACCTGCTGGAGAAGTCGAAGGCGCCCTCCCCGGTGATCACGAGGTCGGCCGCCCGGGCGCGCTCGGCCAGGCGCACGCTGGTCGTGACCAGCTCGATCCCGGGCTCGCGTCGCGCTCCGAGGCAGAGAAGTGCGAAGCCGAGACCCCCCGCGGCCCCGGCACCCTTCTCCAACGAGATCCGCCGATCGGTGGCAACGGCGAAGCGCTCGAGCATCGCGTCGACGGCGGCGATCCGGTCCTCGCCGATCCCCTTCTGGGGGCCGTACGTCTTGGTCGCCCCGAAGAGTCCTGTCAGGGGGTTGTCCACGTCCGAGGCCATCACCAGCTCGATACCCGCGACGCGCTCGCGAGCGGGCGCCAGGTCGACGGTCGTGACCATGTCCATGCACCCCGGCCCGGCGTCGATCACGCCGTCGGTCGTCGCACCGAGCTCGGCCAGCAGTCCGCCGCCGCCGTCGTTGGTGCCCGAGCCGCCGAGCCCGATGACCACCTTCGTGGCGCCCCCGTCGACAGCTGCCAGCAGCAGCTCACCCACCCCGGACGTGGAGGCGAGCTCTGCCCCACCGCCTGCCGACTCGAGCAGGTGGAGGCCGCAGGACTGCGCGCTCTCGAGGTACGCCGTGTCACCGACGCGGAGGATGGTCGCCGGTACCTGCTCGCCGTGCACCGCCTCCACGGTCACGACCAGCAGCTCACCGCCGAGCGCGGCGTGCAGGACGTCGACGAAGCCGGGCCCGCCGTCGGCCATCGGCGCGAGGTCGAGCTCGTCGTCGGGTGCGTGGCGACGCCACCCGGCCGCGATCGCCTCGGCCGCCTCGACCGCGGTCAACGTGCCGGCGAACTTGTCGGGGGCCACCAGAACTCGCATGTCCCCATCCTGACCGGTCCCTATCGTGGCCGTGTGAGCGACGTACGGATCCGACCGATGCAGCTTGCCGACGTGCCCGGCGCCGAACAGCTCAGCGCCGAGGCCTTCCTCGACGTCGACCAGCGCTCGGTACGACGCTCGTGGCCGGAGCCGGAGCTGCGGGCAACGTCGCGGGCAGCCACCTGGATCGAACGGACCGAGCACTTCCTGCGCACCGACCCGGACGGCTGCTGGGTGGCGGAGTCCGACGGCGAGATGGTCGGCTTCGCGACGTCGGCGGTGCGGGAGAGGCTGTGGGTGCTCGCGACGTACGCCGTGCGGCCCGGCCGGCAGGGAGCCGGCATCGGCAAGCCGCTGCTCGAGGCGGCACTGCACCACGGCCGCGGGTGCCTGCGCGCGATGCTCTCCTCCTCGTCCGACCCGAAGGCCGTGCGCCGCTACCGGCTGGCCGGCTTCTCGCTGCACCCGCAGATGTTCCTGCGCGGCACGGTCGACCGCTCCGCGCTGCCCGTCGTGGAGAAGGTCCGCGAGGGCACCGCCTCCGACGTCGACCTGATGGACTCCCTGGACCGGCGCACTCGCGGCGCCGCCCACGGCGTCGACCACCCGTTCATGCTCGAGCACTGGCGCCTGCTCGTCTCCGACTCGACGACCGGCTCCGGGTATGCCTACGTGGGCAACGGCGGGCTGGCCCTGCTCGCCGCCGACAACCGCCTGACGGCCTCTCGGCTGCTGTGGACCGTGCTGGCCGACGGGCCCGACGAGGTGACGGTCCCCCATCTCACGGCCGCCAACGAGTGGGCGGTCGACGTCGGGATCGCAGCCCGGCTCGAGCTGCACACCGAGGGCTACCTGGCCCTGCGCGGGATGGCGCCACCGACGCCGTACGTGCACAACGGCGCGCTGCTCTGACTCTGGACGGGCAGGCGTCAGGCGGCGAGGCGACGCTGCAGCCGCTCGAGCTGACCTCGCCGCCACCACCATCCGGAGAGCGTGAGCCTGCCCTGACGGGTGTGCAGCACCAGACGCGGCCGGAAGGCGCCGTAGACGTTGTCCATCAGGTCGATGTCGGTCTCCGCGACGTCGACCAGCGTGCCGGCGAAGCGGTCCCGGGCGACAGCGAACGAGGTCCGCAGCTGATCACGCAGGCGTCGGCGCCTGGCCCGGGTCGCGCCGTCGCGCAGGAGCTGGCGCAGGCCGAACAGCGCGAGCAGCGCCTCCACCACGAAGACGAGCAGGAAGGCGGCGAAGGCGGCCGCGGCCAGCACCAGCAGCGCCGTACGCACGACCCCGTCGACGTACAGACCCGCCAGGCTGAAGGTGACCGCCAGGCCGAGCAGCACGAAGCGGTAGCGGTCGAGCACGTCGATGCCCGAGCTGAACCTCGTCAGACGCAGGCGATCACCGTCGAAGTGAACGTCCGCGAGACCCGAGGTGAGACCCGAGCAGCGCAGGGGGCCGACACGCACGGGCTGCGACATGGCGCTCACCCTACGATGGAGGCATGACCACCGTGGACCTCCCGCTCCTCCCTCTCGGTCGTGGCATCGACCGCGCCTCCGAGCGCGGCGTCGAGTGCCCCGGCGACCTCCCCCCGGCCTCCGACCCCGACCTCGTCGCCCGCGCCCTGGCCGCCAAGGAGGCCCTGGGCGAGCGTCTCTTCGTGCTCGGACACCACTACCAGCGCGACGAGGTCATCCAGTTCGCCGACGTCACCGGCGACTCCTTCAAGCTCGCCCGGGAAGCCGCCGCCCGTCCGGACGCCGAGTACGTCGTGTTCTGCGGCGTGCACTTCATGGCCGAGTCGGCCGACATCCTGACCGGACCCGAGCAGCAGGTCATCCTGCCCGACCTCGCCGCCGGCTGCTCGATGGCCGACATGGCACGGCTCCCCCAGGTCGAGACGGCCTGGGATGCGTTGGCTGCGGCCGGCGTCCAGGACAGCGTCGTGCCGGTGACCTACATGAACTCCAGCGCCGACATCAAGGCGTTCTGCGGCCGCAACGGCGGTGTCGTCTGTACGTCGTCCAACGCCGACGTCGCCCTCGAGTGGGCCTTCGACCAGAAGGGCGGCCTCGACGCGGGAGCCAAGGTGCTCTTCTTCCCCGACCAGCACCTCGGGCGCAACACCGCCGTGCTGCAGATGGGCATCGCACTCGAGGAGTGCGTCGTGTGGAACCCCCTCCTGCCCGGCGGTGGCCTGACCACCGAGGAGCTGCGCGCGGCCAAGATGATCCTGTGGAAGGGCCACTGCTCCGTGCACGGTCGCTTCTCCTCGGCCGTCGTCGACGAGCTGCGCGCGACCGTGCCCGACGTACAGATCCTGGTGCACCCCGAGTGCCAGCACGACGTCGTCCTCAAGGCCGACCTCGTGGGGTCGACGGAGTTCATCATCAAGACCATCGAGGCCGCCCCCAGCGGGTCGGTCTGGGCCATCGGCACCGAGCTCAACCTCGTGCAGCGCCTGGGCAAGGAACACCCGGACAAGCGGATCCTCTTCCTCGACAAGAACGTCTGCTACTGCTCGACGATGAACCGGATCGACCTGCCCCACTTCGTGTGGGCCCTGGAGTCCCTCGTGGCCGGCACCGTGGTCAACCGGATCGAGGTCGACCCCGACACCGAGCGCGACGCCCTCGTCGCCCTGCAGCGGATGCTCGACCTACCCGGCAAGTCCCACCGCGACTGACGCTGACCCGTCACTCATGGCAGACGGGTCACCGCGACTGACGCCGACCCGTCACACATGGCGGACGGGTCACCGCGACTGACGCCGACCCGTCACACATGGCAGACGGGTCACCGCGAGTGACGCCGACCCGTCACACATGGCGGACGGGTCAGCGCGAGGTGGGCAACGTGAACCAGACGGTGGTGCCGCCACCGGGGGTCTCGTCGATGCCGATCCGGCCGCCGTGGGCCTGGATGACGCGCTGACAGGTCCCGAGCCCGATGCCCATCCCCTGGGCGGAGGTCGCCGTGGCATCCAGGCGCACGCGCGGCTCGAAGACGCGTTCGCGCTCCTCCTCGGGGATGCCCAGGCCCGTGTCGGCGACACGGATCTCCCAGTGCGTGGTGCGGTCGTGGGCGGAGATCGCGATGGCGAGCGGACGCTGGGGGTGGCGGTACTTGGAGGCGTTGTCGAGGAGGTTCTGGAAGACCGAGCGCAGTTGCACGGCGTCGCCCTCGACCGTCGGCAACGCCGTGCGCTCGACGGGTACGCCGTCCAGGCCACGGGCGTCGGACGACGCCTCGTCGACGAGCCGGTCGAGCGCCACGTCGCGCAACGTCAGTCGTCCGCCGACCGCGGAGAAGGCGAGGACCTCGTCGATCAGGCGAGCCATCCGCTCGCTGCCGCTGATCGCCCTCTCGAGCAGCCGCTCGATGCTGGCCGCGTCGGCTCCGTCGGTGAGCTGCTCCCGGATCAGGCCCAGGGAGAGCGCGACGCTGGACAGCGGTGACTTCAGGTCGTGGCTGACCCGGCCCGCGAAGTCCGAGAGCCGCTCGTTGGAGCGGGCGAGCTGCCTGCTGCGCAACGACAGCTCGAGGACGTCGACGATGCGCTCGGCGAGGGTGCGCAACGCGTCACGCTGGTGGTCGTCGAGCTCGCGCGGCACGACGTCGAAGACGCACAAGGTGCCGATCGTGACGCCCTCGAACGTCACCAGCTTGTGAGAGGCGTAGAACCGGACCTCGCCGATCACGCCGGTGACGAAGGGGTTCGTGTGGAACCGCGCGTCCCGGGAGGCGTCGGCGACCACGATCGGGTTCTGCTCCTCGTGGAGGACCAGGGCGCACATCGAGTCCTCGCGACGGCACACCGCCGCGTCGAACCCATAGGCGGCCACCTGGTGCTGCTCGCTGTCGGTGATCAGGTTGATCGTGGCCATCGGCGTGCCACAGATCTGAGCGGCCAGCTCGACGACGGCCACCAGCTCGGTGCGCGGCGGATGATGCAGCACGTCGTACCGCTGGATCTCCTCGGCACGGTCCTGGGCTCCGCTGTCGATCGTCATCACCTCCGTCATGGGGCCTTCGTACCCACATCCGGCCCCGCGCAGACTACTGCCGCGCGGCTGCCGCGCGGACCCGAATCCGGACGTCAGAGTCCCGGGGCTCCCCAGAGGGCCAACCACCGGGAGAGGTCCTTCTCGACGGGCAGCTCGCCGGCAAGGGTGTCGCGGATCTGGATCTCCAGGAGGTTGTCGCGTTCCTTGGCACCTCCCGGTGCGGGGGCGAAGGCATAGAACGTGCCTTGCTTGTAGAGGTAGACGAGCCCGACCGAGCGGCCGGTGGCGTCGGCGAACGGGATCAGGGAGCACAGGAGCGAGGGCCCGAAGCCGGCTCCCTCCAGGGTGGTGTTGACCGCGTGCAGGTCGGTGCAGAGTCCGCCGAGGTCGCCGGCGACCGGGTCGTACGGCGGGTGGTCGACCTCGAGCCAGGAGTAGCCGAACCCGTCCTGCGTCACCCGGATCTGCGGCGCGTCCGAGGCACTCTCAAGCAGCTCGACCATGTCCGACTGCGCCTGGGCAAACCCCGAGCCCGCCGGCGCGCGGTAGCACACCGCACCGTCCCCGGTCGGCACCAGACCGATCGAGGTCTGCAAGGTGATCGCGGCACTGGGGACGCCGAACAGGGCGTCGAGGTTGGCCTGGACCGGACGCGACCGGCCCATCAGGCTGCGCAGGAGCCCCATCAGCGGGTGGGCCTGCCGAGCTCCGCCTGAATGCCGGCGAGCTGCTCGAGCCGCTGCTCCAGGGACGGGTGCGTCGAGGTCAGGGTCTTCAGCGAGACACCGGCGACGGCGGGAGCGATGCACAGCGCACTGGCGGCGCTCACCTGGCGCAGGTCCTTCTGCGGGATGGTGTTGATCTCGCCGCTGATCTTCTGCAGCGCCGAGGCCAGGGCGGCCGGCTTCATCGTCAGGTAGGCGCCGGCACGGTCCGCCGACATCTCCCGGTAGCGCGAGAGCAGGCGCAGCAGCACGAAGCTGACGGCGTAGACGACGAGACTCACGACCAGCACCAGCAACCAGATCGGCAGGCCGTTGTTGTTGTTGTCGCGTCCTCGGTTGCCACCGAACCCGCCGAAGAACATGCCGTACTGAGCTCCCTGGGTCAGCATGCCCGCGGCGATGCCTGCCGAGCTGGCCACCGTCATCACGAGCACGTCGCGGTGGGCCACGTGCGACAGCTCGTGGGCGAGCACGCCCTCGAGCTCCTCGGCGGTGAGCATGCCGAGGATGCCGGTGGTCACGCAGACCACCGCCCTCTCGGGCGAGCGGCCGGTCGCGAAGGCGTTGGGCACCGGCGTGTCGGCGATCCCGACCCGGGGCTTGGGCATGTCGGCCATCGTGCAGAGCCGATCGATCATCGCGTGCAGCTCCGGCGCCTGCTGCGGGGTGACCTCGCGCGCCCGCATGGCCTTCATCGCGACCGTGTCGGAGGAGTACCACTGGTAGACCGCGACCCCGATGCCGGCGAGCCCGATCAACATGGCGATCCCGACGCCGCCGTTGCTGGCGAAGATCGCCATCAGCGCGGCGATCAGGGCGACGAAGACGCCGCCCAGCAAGAACATGACGAGCGTCATCCGGGCTGTCAGCCCGGGGTCACCGACGAAACGTGAACGAGCCATGAGCCCAGTGTGCCGCGGGGATCCAAGCACGAACCCGCGGTGCTGCTGTGTCGTGCCTGTGGCTCTGCCGGCGCGTCAGCCAGGGATCAGGCCGTCGTCGTCGAGCATCTCGCGCACCTCGTCGATCGAGGCCCCCGCGGGAGGGAGGATGAGGTCGGACTCGTCGAGAGAGTCCAGGTCATGGGGCACACCGACGGTGCGTACGCCGTCCAGTAGTGACTCCAGCGCGGCGGTGAAGGCTGCCTCGTCGGACGCCGCGACGGCCGCCTCCACGGCGGAGTCGAGCTCGTTGAGCCGGTCGAGTGCGTGGTCGGCCACGTCGTACTGGCCCTCACCGAGCACCCGGATGATCACCGCTGCTCACCCTCGGACTGCGGCGCCTCCGAGGAGATGACCTCGGAGGTGTCGCCGGCGCCGGACTCGATCGCACCCGGGGCGCCCGGGGAGGAGAGCCCCTTGAGCCGCATCAGCTCCATCTCGACGTCGGCCTGCGAGCTCATCGACTCCAGCTCGCGGGCGATGTCGTCGCCGGAGCCCTGGGCCGTGGCGTCGTCGAGGGCACCCGAGGCGATCAGCTCGTCGATCGCACCGGCGCGGGCCTGCATGGTGGCGGTCTTGTCCTCGGCGCGCTGGATCGCCATCCCGACGTCCCCCATCTCCTCGCCGATGCCGGAGACCGCCTCGTTGATCCGGGTCTGGGCCTCGGCGGCGGTGTAGGTCGCCTTGATCGTCTCCTTGCGGGTGCGGAAGGACTCGACCTTGGCCTGGAGGCGCTGCTGGGCGTTGACCAGCTTCTCCTCCTCGCCCTGCAGCTGGGCGTGCTGGGTCTTGAGGTCGTTGATCTGGCCGGCCAGCCCCGACTTGCGGGTCAGTGCCTCCCGGGCGAGATCCTCGCGGTCCATCTGCAGGGCCTTCTCGGCCTGGCCCTGGAGCTTGCCTGCCTGCTGCTCGAGCTGGGCGAGCTGGAGCTCGATCCGCTTGCGGCTCGTGGCGACGTCGGCGACCCCGCGCCGCACGTTGCTGAGCAGCTCGAGCTGGCGCTGATAGCTGTAGTCGAGCGTCTCGCGCGGGTCCTCGGCGCGGTCGAGCGCCTTGTTGGCCTTGGCTCGGAAGATCAGGCTCATCCGCTTCATGATGCTCATGGCGTCACCCTATGCCGCTCGGGCAACCGACGCACGGCCCGCGCGTCGACTCCCAGGTAGGCTGAAGACCCGTCACCATCCGAGCAGAAGGCACCTCGTGTTCAGTCCGTTCAGCCGCAACAAGTCCGACTCCGACGCGTCGTCGTCGACCGAGCCGTCCGCCCAGCTCACCGCTGCCGGCACCACGGCCGGCAAGGGTCGCCCCACGCCGAGCCGCAAGGAGGCCGAGGCCGCTGCCCGAGCGCGCGCCAAGGTGCCCCGCACGCGCAAGGAGCAGGCCGCCCGCCAGCGGCAGCTGAAGTCGGAGTCGAGCAGGAGCCTGCGCGCCGACATGAAGTCCGGCAAGGTGCTGCTCGCGCGTGACCAGGGTCCGGTCAAGGCGTTCATCCGCGACTTCGTGGACAGCCGCTTCTCGTTCGCCGAGATCGTGATCCCGCTGATGATCGTCTCGCTGTTCGTCCCGGCGCTCGTCTTCCCGCTGTTCATCGTGCTCGTGGTCGACCTGCTGGTTCTGCGCTACCGGATCCGCAAGCAGATCGCCCAACGCTTCCCCGACGCGCCGCTCAAGGGCACGACGTACTACACGCTGAGCCGGGCGATGCAGCTGAAGTTCATGCGGATGCCGAAGGCGCGCGTCAAGATCGGCGAGGCGCTGCCCGAGCACTACCGATAGTTCACGGCCGAGGAACGAGGCGGTGGGCTATCAGTAGTGCTCATCGGTGGTTGAGCAGCGAGCGCGGGTGAGGAACGATCCCGCGACCGAGCGTGACGAAACCCGGTGAGACGAACGCCGAGCGTCGCCACGAGCGGTCGACCACCGTCAGCCGAAGATCTCCGACCGCCGGGGCGACTGCGTCTTGCCCGCGTCCCGCTCGATGACCCCGTCCAGGGCCTCGTCTATGGCCGCCATGGCGGAGGCCTCCAGCTTCACACCTGCGGCCTTGACGTTGTCGGTGACCTGCTCGGGTCGGCTCGCACCCACGATCGCCGAGGAGACGTTGGGGTTCTGCAGGGTCCAGGCCACGGCCAGCTGCGCCATGGTGAGCCCGGCCTCGTCGGCGATCGGCTTGAGACGCTGGACGCGAGTCAGGACGTCGTCCTTGAGCCAGCGCGCGATCATCGCGTCGCCGCCCTTCTCGTCGGTGGCCCGGGAGCCGGCCGGCGGCGCCTGTCCCACGGCGTACTTGCCCGTGAGCACCCCCTGAGCGATGGGCGACCAGACGATCTGGCCGATGCCGAGCTCCTCGCAGGTCGGCACGACCTCGGACTCGATGACGCGCCAGAGCATGTTGTACTGCGGCTGGCTCGAGACCAGCGGGACGCGCAGCTCGCGGGCCAGCGCGTGGGCGGCCCGGATCTCCTCCGCGCGCCACTCCGAGACGCCGATGTAGAGGGCCTTGCCGGCGCGCACGACGTCGGCGAAGGCCTCCATCGTCTCCTCCAGCGGGGTCTCGTGGTCGTAGCGGTGGGCCTGGTAGAGGTCCACGTAGTCGGTGCCCAGGCGCTGCAGCGAGCCGTCGATCGACTCCATGATGTGCTTGCGTGAGAGCCCGTGGTCGTTGTGGGCGCCGGGGCCGGTGGGCCAGAAGACCTTGGTGAAGATCTCGAGCCCGGCGCGACGCTCACCGGACAGCGCCTTGCCGAGCACCGTCTCGGCGGCGGTGTTGGCGTAGACGTCGGCGGTGTCGAAGGTGGTGATCCCCTCGTCGAGTGCCTGGCGCACACAGGCGAGCGCCGCGTCCTCCTCGACCTGGGAGCCGTGGGTGAGCCAGTTGCCGTACGAGATGGCCGAGATCTTCAGGCCGCTCGCTCCAAGGTTGCGAATCTCCATGTCCCCGACCTTAGCCTCGATCCG
>NZ_JAPYPS010000083.1 GCF_029937575.1 Nocardioides sp. | reverse complement strand
CCGGTCGTCTTCTTCTGCCAGAACAACCAGTGGGCGATCTCCGAGCCCATCGAGCGTCAGTCCCGGATCCCGCTCTACCAGCGCGCGCTCGGCTTCGGCTTCCCGGGCGTGCGCGTCGACGGCAACGACGTGCTGGCGACGTACGCCGTCACCCAGGCCGCCCTGCAGCGCGCCCGCGACGGCCAGGGCCCCACCCTAGTCGAGGCCTACACCTACCGGATGGGTGCGCACACGACCACCGACGACCCCACCCGCTACCGGCTCTCCGACGACGTCGAGCGCTGGAAGCTCAAGGACCCGATCGCTCGCGTCAAGGTCTGGCTCGACCGCAACGGACTGGCCGACAAGGACTTCTACGAGGGCGTGGCGGCCGAGGCCGACGACCTCGGCCACACGCTGCGCGAGGGGTGCAAGGCGATGCCGGACCCGGATCCGATGTCCATGTTCGACCACGTGTACGCCGACATGCCACCCGAGCTGGTCGCCCAGCGAGACGGCTTCGCCGACTACCTGGCGAGCTTCGAGGAGGCCCGCGCATGAGCACCCAGAGACCCCAGACCCCTCAGAAGATCACCCTCGCCAAGGGCCTCAACATGGGCCTGCGCCGCGCCATGGAGGACGACGACAAGGTCCTGCTCATGGGTGAGGACGTCGGCAAGCTCGGCGGCGTCTTCCGGATCACCGACGGACTGCAGAAGGACTTCGGTGAGGACCGCGTCATCGACTCGCCGCTGGCCGAGTCCGGCATCGTCGGCACCGCCGTGGGTCTGGCGATGCGCGGCTACCGCCCGGTCGTGGAGATCCAGTTCGACGGCTTCGTCTACCCCGCCTACGACCAGATCGTGTGCCAGGTCGCCAAGATCCACTACCGCTCCAAGGGCAAGACGAAGATGCCGATCGTCATCCGGATCCCCTTCGGCGGCGGCATCGGTGCGGTGGAGCACCACAGCGAGTCGCCGGAGGCGCAGTTCGCGCACACGCCCGGCCTCAAGGTCGTGGCCTGCTCCAACCCGGTCGACGGCTACTGGATGATCCAGCAGGCCATCGCCAGCGACGACCCGGTGATCTTCCTCGAGCCCAAGCGGCAGTACCACGCCGACAAGGCCGAGCTGGACGACTCCCTCGCCCTCGGTGACGTCGACCCGCTGCACACGTCGCGGATCGTGCGCGCCGGCGGCGACGTCACCGTGCTCGCCTACGGGCCGACGGTGAAGACCGCCCTGCGCGCGGCCGAGGCCGCCGCCGGCGAGGGTCGCTCGCTCGAGGTGATCGACCTGCGCACCCTGTCGCCGCTCGACATGGCGCCGGTCCACGACTCCGTGCGCCGTACCGGCCGCGCCGTGGTCGTCCACGAGGCGCACGCCAACCTCGGCCTCGGCTCGGAGCTGGCCGCCCGGATCACCGAGGAGTGCTTCTACTCCCTCGAGGCGCCGGTCCTGCGCGTCGGCGGGATGGACACGCCCTATCCGGCCTCGCGGATCGAGGAGGACTTCCTGCCCGACCTCGACCGGGTGCTGGACGCCGTCGACCGCTCGCTCGGATTCTGAGGAGACCTGCCGTGCCCGAGTACAAGCTGCCCGACGTGGGCGAAGGCCTGACCGAGGCCGAGATCGTCACCTGGAAGGTGAAGGTCGGCGACGTGGTCGCCATCAACGACATCGTCGTGGAGATCGAGACCGCCAAGTCGCTGGTCGAGCTGCCCTCGCCGTACGCCGGCGAGGTCACCGCGCTGCTGGTCCCCGAGGGCGAGACCGTCGAGGTCGGCACCCCGATCATCGCGATCGGTGAGCCATCAGTTGGCGCAGTTCCGTCGCCCGCTGCTGCGCCCGCCGACGCGGCGGAGGAGGAGATCGACCTCTCCAACCCGGCGGCCAGTGGTGGCGGCGAGGGCGAGAGTCTGGTGGGGCGCAACAAGGCCGACCGCAGCGCCGTACGACGGGCGCGCAAGGCGGCGCCGGCCCCGGCCACCAAGGCGGCGCTCCAGGGTGCCTTCACTGCTGGTGACGCCGCCGACGAGCCGGTCCTCGAGGAGGCCGACCAGGCCGCGGCGAGCGACGACCTCGAGCCCGCGGTGCCCGCAGCGCCGGCCCGCACGGTCGAGGCGCGCGAGCCGGCCGCCGTACGCGTCCTGGCCAAGCCGCCGGTGCGCAAGCTGGCCAAGGACCTCGGGGTCGACCTCGCGACGATCGAGGCGACGGGGCCGGGTGGGACGATCTCGCGCGGTGACGTGGAGGGGGTTGCCGAGGCGGGCGCGGCTGGTGCCTCGGCTCAGGAGGTTTCGAGGCCGCTCGTTCCTCGCGGCACCTCAACCACCACCGCCAGGGAGCGCGAGACGCGCGAGCCCGTCAAGGGCGTGCGCAAGATGATGGCCGGGGCGATGGTCGACTCGGCCTTCAGCGCTCCGCACGTCACCGAGTGGGTGACGATCGACGCCACCGCGACCGTCGAGCTCGTCGAACGGCTCAAGGCGCGCCGCGAGTTCCGCGACGTCAAGGTCTCGCCGCTGCTGGTCCTGGCCAAGGCCGTGCTGCTCGCGATGCGTCGCGCCCCGGAGATCAACTCCTGGTGGGACGAGGCGGCCCAGGAGGTCGTCTACAAGCACTACGTCAACCTCGGCATCGCCGCCGCGACCCCGCGCGGCCTCGTCGTGCCCAACGTCAAGGACGCCGACCGGCTCTCCCTGGTCGAGCTCGCCGAGGCCCTGGGGGCGCTGACGACAACCGCGCGCGACGGCAGGACCCAGCCGGCCGAGATGGCCGAGGGCACGTTCACGATCACCAACGTGGGCGTCTTCGGGGTCGATGCCGGCACGCCGATCATCAACCCGGGCGAGTCGGCGATCCTGTGCTTCGGGGCGATCAAGAAGCAGCCCTGGGTGGTGACCCGGGACGGCGCCGACGAGATCGCCGTACGACACGTGACGACGCTGGCGCTCAGCTTCGACCACCGTCACGTGGACGGCGAGAAGGGGTCGCGTTTCCTCGCCGATGTTGCGGGCATCCTGGAGGATCCGGGCTCGGCGCTGCTGTTCTGAGTCCGTCCCCCGACCGCGCAGGACAGGAGGCGAGGCCGTGCCCCACGGCTCGACCGGCTTCCCCGAGTCCGGCGCCGACCTGGGCCCGTTCCGCCTCGGCCGCCGGCTCGGCGTGGGCGGGATGGGTGTGGTCTACGAGGCGCTCGACACCCAGCTGGACCGCCGGGTGGCGCTGAAGATCATCACGCCGCACCTGGCCGACGACGACGGCTTCCGGAGGCGGTTCACCCGCGAGGCACGGGCGCAGGCGTCGCTCGACTCGCCCCACGTGGTCGGGGTCCACGCCTTCGGCGAGGCCGAGGGGCGGCTCTACATCGCCTCCCAGCTCATCCCGGACGGGGACCTGGGCCGGATGCTGCACCTGCACGGCGTGCCGCCGGCGCGGGTCGGGCTGCACCTGATCGCGCAGGTCGCCGACGGGCTGGCCGACGCGCACGCCGCCGGCCTCGTGCACCGCGACATCAAGCCGGCCAACGTGCTGCTGCGACGCCGTGACCACGCGCTGCACGCCTACCTGACCGACTTCGGGATCGCGCGACAGGTCGGCGGCTCCGGAGGCGGCGTCGGGGACAGCGTCACCGGGCTGACGCGGGCCGGCGCCGCGGTGGGGACCCCGACGTACATGGCGCCGGAGCTGCACACCGGCGGCGAGGCCGGACCGGCGTGCGACCTCTACTCGCTCGGCTGCCTGCTGTGGACCACGCTGAGCGGAGCTGCGCCGTACGCCGGGGGCACGGACTACCAGGTCGTCTCGGGCCATGTCTCGGGTCCGGTCCCGCAGGTCGAGGCCGCCGGACCGCTCGCGGTCGAGATCAACCGGGTGCTCGGGCTCGCGCTGGCGAAGGACCCCACCGCGCGGCACCCCTCGGCCGCAGCGTTGCGCGACGACCTCAAGCGCGTCGTGCGGCTCCCCGACGACGAGCAGCCGATCCGGCCGGTGCCGGTCTCGGGCGCCGCCGGGGCCGGGGTGACTGCCCCACCGACCCAGCAGTCGCGGCGGTTCTACGCCACGAGCCCGCCGACACCCACGCCGTCGACCAGCCCGGTCTTGCCCGCCCCGCCGATCTCGGGTGCTCTCCCTGCTCGCGCGCGGGCCCGCTCGCGCCCCGCTCGGCTCTGGATCCCGGTGGCGGCCGGGTTGCTCGCGGTGCTGGTGGGCGTCGCGCTCGTCGTGGGGCTTCGCGCCGCGTCCGGAGGGGGCGTGGCGGACGACCCGGACCGCGACGCGCAGGCGGTGGCGGCGTTGAGCGGTGCCTTCGCCGTGCAGGCCGGGGTCGGCCGTGAGGCCGGCGAGTGCATCGCCCAGCGGGTCGTCGACGAGGTGGGTGTCGACGCCCTCATCGATGCCGGCGTCATCGACGAGGAGCTCTCCGTGCTCGAGGAGGACCTGCGGGACCCGGAGCTGATCTCGACCCTGTTCTCGGCGTCGTTCGCGTGCGCAGGCGAGGGCTGATCAGGGCTCGACCGGCCCGACCTCCCAGCCCTCCGGGCTGATCGGGTGCAGGATCGCGTCGGTGCCGCCGTCGATGAACAGGCACGCGCCGACCACCAGCGAGGCGGCGGGTGAGAGCAGGAACGCGATGGGTGCGGCGATCTCCTCGGGACGGCCGTCGCGACCGATGGCGGTGGGGTAGGAGTCGCCCAGCGGACCGAAGACCGGGTCGGCCGCCATCTCGGCAGTCATCGCGGTGGTGACCTTGCCGGGCGCCACCGAGTTGAGTCGGACGCCGGCGCCGATCCACTCCGGCTTCACGCCCTCGCGTCGTGCCCACCACGCCAGCGCGGCCTTGGACGAGGGATAGACCATCACCGCCTCGGTCGTGGCCGCGGTGCTGCGGGCGGCGTCCTCGTCGTCGCGCAGGCACAGGGTGGCGACCTCGGCGTTCCACCCGGGCATCCCGGTGATCGAGTTGGAGGCCAGGAAGACGACCGCCGCGCCGCCCGCCGCAGCCAGCTGGGGCTGCAGGCCGCGCACCAGGGCGATCGCGCCGAAGTAGTTGACCGAGACCACCAGGGCCGGGTCGGTGCCGGTGAACCCCCCGACTCCGGCCGCCGGCACGACGCCGTGCACGACGTCGGTCAGCGCTTGCACGCCCGCGACCGCCTCGGCGCGTCCGACGGGAGTCGCCAGGTCGGCGACGACGTCGATCGACCCGCCGTCCAGTCCGGTCGAGGTGCGATCCACGGTCAGGACCCGGTGGCCCCCGTCGCGCAGGTGGGTGACGGTGGCCGCGCCGATGCCGCTGGCCGCCCCGCTGACGACGTACGTGCGAGTCATGTGGCCACACTAGAACATGTTCTAGCCGCTGGGTGGTCCGGCGGATGTTACTGACCGTGGTGACTACTACCTGACGGTTACAAGCGTCAGGTAGTAGTCACAGCGGTCAGTAACATCCCCCTCAGACGTAGCGCCGCGCCCGGTCCGCGGGCGACCCCGCTCCGGCGCGCAGCAGCGCCGACAGCTCGTGCTCCAGCACGGCGCCCATCCGCTGGCAGAAGGCCTCGGCCTCGTCCGCGGCGTCGGGGCGCTCGGCCACGATCCGGTCGACCACCCCCAGCCGGTGCAGGTCGATCGCGCGCACCTGCTGCTGGCGCGCCATCTCCGGGGCGTGGTCGAGATCGCGGTGCACGATCGCGCTCGCACCCTCGGGCGGCAGCGGCGAGAGCCAGGCGTGCTGGGCGGCGACGACGCGGTCGGCGGGCAGGAACGCCAGTGCCCCGCCGCCGTTGCCCTCGCCCAGCATCAGGCACAGCGTCGGTGCGGGCAGGGAGACCAGCTCGGCCAGGCACCGGGCGATCTCGCCGGCGAGCCCGCCGTTCTCGGCCTCCGGCGACAAGGCCGCCCCCTGCGTGTCGATCACGGTCACCAGCGGGAGCCCGAGCTCGGAGGCGAGCCGGAAGCCGCGGCGCGCCTCCCGGAGCGCCTGCGGACCCATCGGGTGGTCGGCGGTCTGGCCGCGGCGGTCCTGGCCCAGGAAGACGCAGGGCGCCTGTCCGAAACGTGCCAGCGCGATCAGCAGCCCGGGGTCCTGCTCGCCCTGCCCGGTGCCGTTGAGCGGTACGACGTCGCTGGCTGCGTACTTGAGCAGCCGCCGTACGCCGGGTCGGTCCGGGCGCCGCGACCGGGTGACGGCGTCCCAGGTCTCGACGTCCGGGATCTCCTCGACTGGCGGGTCCGGGAGCACGGGGACGCCCGAGCGCGGTGCCATCAGGATGGTCAGCGCACGGTCGAGGATGTCGCCGATCTCGTCGGGGGCGACGACCCCGTCGATGATGCCCATCGCGTAGAGGTTCTCCGAGGTCTGGATGTCGGCAGGGAAGTCCTTGCCGTAGAGCGCCGAGTAGACCCGGGGGCCGAGGAAGCCGACGAGCGCGCCGGGCTCGGCGACGGTGACGTGGCCCAGCGAGCCCCACGACGCCATCACCCCACCGGTCGTGGGGTGGCGCAGGTAGACGAGGTAGGGGAGGCCCGCCGCCTTGTGGGCGGCGACGGCCTGCGAGATCCGCACCATCTGCACGAACGCCGGAGTGCCCTCCTGCATCCGCGTGCCGCCGCTGACGGGTGCGGCGACCAGCGGCAGCCCGGCCTCGGTCGCCCGCTCGATGCCGGCCACGATCCGGTCGGCCGAGGCTCGCCCGATGGAGCCGGCCAGGAAGCCGAACTCGCCGACGAGCACCCCCACGCGGCGTCCATGCAGGCTGGCCTCGCCGGTCAGCACCGACTCGTCCTCGCCACACTTCTCGGCGGCCGCGGCCAGCTCGGCGGCGTACGCCTCGCTGATGCCGTCGCGCACCGGTGGGGTGTCCCACGACGTCCAGGAGTCGTCGTCGAGCACCAGGGAGATCAGGTCGCGCGCGGTGAGCCGCTTCTGGCTGGTCATGGGCGCAGACGCTAGTGCCTCAGACCTCGGTCTCGCGCTGGACGCGCAACGTCGGGACGCCGCCCAGTCCGAGCCGGTAGCGGGTGTGGTCGGGGTAGCGGGCCAGCGTGTCCCACAGCGTGGCGTGCGCCGACCAGGGGAGCGGCTCGGCGCCGGAGTACCACGTGTCGCCGAACGCCACGAAGACCGGCAGCCACTCGGCGGCCAGGTCCCAGGCGCCGCGCTTGGCCTGCACCATCCGGCGCCGGGTCTGGAACGCCAGCCGGGGGCCGTCCTCGCTGATCCCCGACGTCGCGACCGGCCAGACCCACAGGTCGAGAGCCATCAGCTCGAGCTCCAGGTCTCGCACCACCGCGGGGTCGACCAGCACGGTCGCCACGTTCTGATGAGGGCGCCTCATGGCGCCACGCTACCCACGGGTGCGGCCGGGGGTCACTACTTCCGGGTGGTTCGCCACGCGGCCAGGACCCGCTGCTCGTGCTCGCGGGACAGGCCGGTGCGGGCGCCGACGGGGTGCTGGCGTGCCCACGCGAGGGTGTCGCGGGCGGTCTCGGCGACGGGTCGGGTCACCAGTCCGGCGGCGTACGACGGCTCCACGTCGTGGGAGAGCATGCCGTCGTACTCGGGTCGGGGGAGCCAGAGCGGGAGCCCGTCCTCGCCGGCCCAGGGCTGGACGCCGGCGTCGGCGAGGGCGTCGTCGGGGACCCAGGTCAGGACAGCGTCGGAGCTGACTCCGTCCGTGACCTCGGCGAGCAGGTCGCCCACGCCCGTGGCCGGTCCGACGCCGTCGAAGACGCCGCTGGTCCGCTGCTCGGCGCAGGTGACGATCCAGGCCGCGAGGTCGCGTACGTCGATGATCTGCACGACGTCGGTGGGCGCCCCGCCCGCCAGGGTCTCGCCGCCCTCGGCGAGCCGGAGCGGCCAGTAGGTGAACCGCCCGCTGGGGTCTCCCGGACCTGCGACGAGCCCCGGGCGGACGATCGTCGAGGAGGCCGCGCCACTGGCGACCGCGGCCTCGCAGCCGACCTTCATCGCACCGTAGACCTCCGGACCGGACGACGGGTCCTCGTCGGTGTGGACCGCCTCGACGAGCGGGATCGTGCCGGCGCGCCCACCGGGCGTCGCGTTGTCGGCATACACGTTGACGGTCGAGACGAAGACCCAGTGGCTGGCAGGCAGGGCATCGACAGCGGCGCGCACCCAGGACGGGTGCCGGGCGACGTCGACCACGGCGTCGGGCTCGAGCGCGGTGATGGCCGGTGGAGGTGCGCCGGCAGCTCGGTCCCACGCGACCAGCCGCGCGCCCTCCGGCACGGAGCCCGAGGCGCCGCGGCACGCACACGTCACGTCGTGGCCGCGGCGCACGCCCTCGGCGGCGACCGCCGCGGAGAGGAACACCGTGCCACCGAGCACCAGGAGCTTCATGGGGCCACCCTCGTGGCGGCCCACGGCGAGGACAAGGGGGTTCCGCTGTCGGCGGAGGCCGCCCTGCGACGTTGTCAGCCGAGAGCCTCAGCCGGGAGTGGTCGTCCCGAGCAGCCACGCGTCGAAGAAGTCGCCCAGGTCCTCGCCCGACTGTTCCTCGATGTAGCTGACGAAGCCGTCGCGGTCGGCGTTGGCGTTGTCCCGGGAAGCCGGCCAGCCGCGAACGATCTCGAAGAACCGGTCGTCGCCGAGGACGTCTCGCAGCCCGTGCCACATCAGCGCGGGTCCGTAGTAGATGTTGCCCTCACCGAACCGCGTCGGGTCGAAGTCGCCCGGCGGGCCGGCGGCCTCACGCTGCTCGGCCTCGTAGGCGCGGTAGCGATCAAGGAAGGTGTCGAGGGGCGTGCCCTCCTGCTCCGCCTCCCACATCAGCTGGAGGTACATCGCCATGCCCTCGTTCATCCACACGTCGCGCCAGTCCGTCGGCGTGACCTGGTCTCCGTACCAGTGGTGGACGAGCTCGTGGACGACCGTCGCCGGGCTGGTGGCGTAGTCGGTGTCGCCGTAGGTGACCATCGTCTGGGTCTCCATCGCGCTCTCGGAGTCGACCACGACAGCACCGGCGGAGGCGAACGGATAGGGACCGAGGTAGTCCTCCAGGTAGGCCATCGCCTCGGGCGTGGTCGAGAGTCCGTCGAGGTACTGGTCCTCGCCGCGCGGTGTCCAATAGGTGATCGGCACCCCGCCGGGACCTTCGTCGTCGGTGCGCTGGTAGTCGCCGAACGCGAGGGTCACCAGGTAGGACGCGGCCGGGTCGTCCAGGGCGTACGTCGTGGTGGTCGTGGTCCCGTCGTCCTCGCTGGAGGTCTGCAGCCCGTTGGCGATGCCGGTCCAGGGGGAGGGCACGGACAGGGTGAACTCGTAGTAGGCCTTGTCCGACGGGTGGTCGTTGACGGCATACCAGCTGTAGGCCCCGAAGGGCTCCTGCATCGTCCACACCTGGTGCTCGGCGTCGATCGTGAATCCCAGGGAGTCGAAGTCGGCGCGGGTCGTCGGGGCGTCGACGGGACGGGGCGTGCCGGCGTACTCCAGGACGAGCACGTAGCGCTCGTCGGTGACGACCGGCGCCTCGACCACGAGGTCCTTGCCGGTGTGGCTGACCTCGACCGGCTCGCCGTCGAGGGTCGCGCCCGACACCTCGAGCGGTGCCCCGAGGTCGAGCTGGAAGTCGTCGTCGGTCTCGGCCGCGCGCAACGTCAGCGTCTGCGTGCCGGTCAGGGTGTCGGTCGCCGGGTCCCAGTCCAGCTCCAGGTCGTAGTGCAGGGCGTCGACGCCGGGGTCCCCGACGTCGGGGTAGAGCGAGTCCTCCACCGGGGTGCTGAGGGCCTCGTCCAGGTCGGGCAGCGCTGCCTCGGGAGCGCCGGACGACGTGGCGTCGGGTGCGCCGGCACTGCTCGGGGAGGGGCCGGCCGGCGGCGACGCGGCCTCTCCCGAGCTGCCGCACCCGGCGAGGGCCAGGGCGGCCGCGGCGAGGCCGAGCCCGGCCCGCCGCCTCACGAGTCGCCGCGCAGCAGGGGTCGGGCGAGCTTGCGGCCGTGGTGGATCTGGGCCTTGACGGTGCCGAGCGGCACGCCGAGGAGCGTGGCGATTTCGTCGTAGGCCATGCCGTAGACATCGCGCAGCAGCAGCGGCTCGACGTACTGCGGGTGCTCCCGCTCGATCGTCTCCATCGCCTCGAGCAGGTCGAGGCGGGTGCCGGCGATGACGCTGGTGGTGCGGGGGTCTGGTCGCTCGGTGATCGGGCTGTGCTCGAGCGGGTCGGCGGCGGTGGCCTGGTTCTTCATCCGGCGGTACGTCGTGCGCGCGGAGTTGACGGCCACGACGTGGGTCCACGTGGTGAACCGTCCCCGCCCGCCCCAGGAGCCGATCTTGGTGGCGATGTTGATCAGCGCCTCCTGACAGGCGTCCTCGGCGTCGGGGGAGTAGGGCAGGACGCCCTTGCACACGTTGAGGGTGCGCGGACGGATCGCCGTGAGGACGGCGTCCAGGGCCGCCTCGTCGCCGTCCTGGGCGCGGTGCGCCAGGTCGTCGATCTCGTCAGGGGTGACTGCTTCCATGCTCATGGCCTCACCCCTCCCCAAGTCGCAGTCCCTGTGAAACATAATGCAGGGGTGCCCATGCCCAGCCGTCTCGGTCGCTACGCGGTGCGCCGTCGCATCGGTAGCGGCGGTTTCGCGACGGTCTGGCTGGCCTACGACGAGCAGCTCGACGCGCCGGTCGCGGTCAAGGTGCTGGCCGACAACTGGACCGAGGACCACCAGGTCCGCACCCGCTTCATCGAGGAGGGGCGCTACCTGCGCCGCGTCGAGTCGCCCCACGTGGTGAGCGTGTACGACGCCGGCGAGCTGGACGACGGTCGCCCGTACCTCGTCATGTCGTACGCCGACCAGGGCACCCTCGCCGACCGGCTCGAGGTGGCCGGGATGACCGTCACGCAGGCCCTGGAGGTCGTGCGCCAGGTCGGTGCGGGGCTCCAAGCGCTGCACGACCGGGGCATCCTGCACCGCGACGTGAAGCCGGCCAACGTGCTGTTCCGCACCGTCGACGGGGGATCCGGGTCCGCGGGCGGCTCTGACAACGCCGTGCTGCGTGCCATGCTCGGCGACCTCGGGCTCGGCAAGGCGCTCGATGCCTCGTCCCGGCTCACGATGATCGCCGGCACCCCGTCCTTCGTCGCCCCCGAGCAGGCGCAGGGCGAGTCGCCCGAGGCCGCTGCCGACCAGTACTCCCTCGGTGTCCTGGCGTTCCTGCTCCTGGGTGGACGCACCCCCTGGACCCACGCCAGCCTCAACTCGGCCGCCAACCCGCCGCCGCCCCCGCCGCTGTCCACCGAGGCACGCGACTTCCCCGAAGCGGTCGAGGACGTCGTACGGCAGGCGCTCGCGCTGGCGCCCGAGGACCGGTGGCCGTCGGTCACCGACTTCGTGGACGCCCTCACGGCCGCACTCGGCGACGACACGGCGATCCAGGGACTCGAGGGGTTGGGGGTGGGGGCCGGGGCCGGGTGGCTCACCGCCGACCCCGACCTCACTCAGCCCGGCGCCCGGCCGACGCCGGCCCCGGCCTTCGGGCCGCTGCCCGAGCTGGACCTGCCGGCGCCGAAGCGGCGCTGGCCGCGACGGCTCGCGCTGGGAGCGGGCAGCCTCGTCGCCGCTGCCGCGGCCGTCGCGGGCGGGTACGCCGGAGGCCTGGCGCTCGAGGAGCAGCTCGCCGATGCCCCCTCCGACGTCACGGTCGGCGATGACACGGGCACGGTCCGTGTGACGGTGCCACCGGGGTGGGGCGAGGCGCGCTCGACGACGTCGTGGATGCCGCCCAACGTCGGCGAGGGTCGCGAGCTCCCCTCCGTCTCCGTGGGTACGGCGTCGGACTGGGCCACCACCCGGCGGGCGGCCGAGGGCGTCTTCGTCGGCGTGCTGCCCGGCACGGAGCTGCCGGATCAGGTGCCGCAGCACCACGAATGCGACGTGGCCGGCGAGCCGGTCTACTCGACCACCGGCGACAGCGTCACGGTCGTCTACTCGCAGTGCCCCGACGGCCTCGTCGTCGAGCGGGTCATCCAGGTCAACCAGAGCCAGCTGGTGTGGGTACAGATCCGCAGCGAGGACGGTGCCACCGCCAACCGGGTGCTGAGCGGAGTGCAGGTCCTCGGACTCGGCTGAGGCCTTGCCGAGCCTCAGTCGGCTTCCGGCACGTAGGCGCCGGCGACCACACGGTCGATCAGCTCGGTCATCGCGTCCCTGTCGACCTCGCGTCCGTTCATCGCGACGGTGAAGTACGCCGACGAGTTGCCCGGGGCGGTCACGAAACGCTCCATGATGACGCGTTGGTAGCCGCCCACGATGGTGGTGGCCGTGAAGGCGCTCTCGGTCTGTTCCTCGATGATGAGGTTCTCGGAGTTTCCGTCGGTCTCCTGCTGACGCAACGCGAAGATGCGGGAGGACGTCTCGACGCTGGGCGACTTGCGCTCTCCGGCCACGATTCCGATGCGGAGCAAGTAGGTGTTGGGCACCCGGTCGGCGGGTGTGAAGTTCCACTGGGTGCGACCGGACAGCTCCACCCGCTGCCAGCCGTCAGGCACCGGCGCCCGCAGCTTGAAGCCCCCCGCCCTGAACTTCTCCTCGTGGAGGGCCGGGTCGCCGTCGAGAGGTGTGGCGTCCGGGTCGGGCGTCACGTCGTACACGTTGACGGGATAGCTGGGTTGCTCGGCGGGGACTGCCTGGGGGACCGCGAACGTGGCCGGCTCCTCGACGTCCTCCTGCCCGACGACGTACCCGGCGCCGGCGCCGGCGGCCGCGAGCAGGACGAGGGCGAGGAACGCGCCCACAAGTCGCCCGGCCATGGCCCCGACCCTAATTCAGCAGTGCGCCCCGGCACGCACGGGCACACTGGAGGAGTGAGCAGACGGGCGACGGTGCGGCCGACGATGGCCGAGGTGACCTGCTCGCTCCCCGGCGACGACCTCGTCGCCCCGGCGGACGTCGTCATGGACCGTGCCTTCGACCTCTCCGCGCCGCCCCGGGTGGTCTGGCCGTGGTTGGTGCAGCTGGGCAAGCGCCGGGCGGGGTGGTACCTGCCCGAGAGCGTGGAGCGGGTGCTGCCGCGACGTCGGCGTGCCCTGCGCGGCATCGACCCGGCGCTCCAGGTCCACGAGGTCGGCGACGTGATCCCCGACTGGGGCGGCAAGGACGCGACCTTCACGCTGGCGGCGATCGAGCCCGAGGAGCTGCTCCTCTACACCTCGACACGGGGCCGGAGCGACCTGACCTGGTCGGTGAACCTGGACGCAGCCACCGGGTGCGGCACCGGCAGTCGGGTGCACCTGCGCCTGCGGGTGGCGCCCGTGAAGCACCGGCGGGTCACCTGCCTCGTGGGGGGCGGATTCGATCAGGTCACGGTCGCCGGTCTCGCGGCGGGCCTCGAGGAACGGGTGGCTGGGCAGGTCCGTTAGCGTCTGGGCGTGAGCGATCTCCTGCTGCGTGACGTGCGCCTCGTCCCGCTGGTCAACGGCGACGAGACCGGCGAACCCGTGGACGTCCTGGTGGTCGACGGCGACGTCTGCCAGGTCGGCCCCGGCATCGACCCGTCCACCGATCGACGCGCGGCGAGCCACCGGCCGGTCGAGGAGATCGACGGCGCCGGCAGGTGGCTGATCCCCGGACTGTGGGACCAGCACGTGCACTTGGGGCAGTGGGGGCTGTGTCGCGCCCGACTCGACACCACGGGGGTCACGAGCCCCGAGGCCGCCATCGCACTGATCGCCGACAAGGTCGCCGACGAGCCCGGTAAGCCGATCATCGGCTTCGGGCACCGACCCGGTGCCTGGGCGCGTGAGGTGACCGTGAGCGAGCTCGACGAGGTCACCGGGGTCACGCCGGTCATCCTGATCGCCGGCGACGCCCACCACGCCTGGCTGAACAGCGTCGCCCTGGCTGCGCTCGGCCTCGGTGCCCGCGACGACGTCGTCCGCGAGAACGAGTGGTTCGCGGCCTACGAGATCCTCAACAGCCTCACCGGCGACGCCGGGACCTCGCCGGCGGCGTACCGCGACAGCCTCCAGGCGGCCGCGTCCCTCGGGGTGGTCGGCCTCGTCGACTTCGAGTTCTCCGGCGGCGCCGCCGAGTGGATCGAGCGCTGGCACGCCGGGTGCGACCTGATCCGCGTGCGGATGGCGACGTACGCCGACGGGCTCGAGGAGGTCGTCGCCGCCGGGCTGCGCACCGGGAGTCCCCTCATCGACGGCGACGACCGGCTCCTGATGGGCCCGCTGAAGATCATCAGCGACGGCTCGCTCAACACACGTACCGCCTGGTGCTGCGAGCCGTACGCCGACGGGGACCGGCTCGAGCACCCCAACGGCGCCGCCAACCTCGCCCAGCACGAGCTCGTCGCGCTTCTCGCGCGCGCCCACATGAGCGGCATCGAGGTCTCCACCCACGCAATCGGGGACGCCGCGGTGACCGCGGCCCTGGACGCCTACGCCGCCACCGGCGCTCGCGGCGCGATCGAGCACGCCCAGCTCATCGCCCGCTCCGACATCGCCCGTCTGGCCGCCCTCGACATCCGCGCCAGCGTGCAGCCCGCCCACCTGCTCGACGACCGGGACCTGACCGAGCTCATCTGGCCCGGCCGCTCCGAGCGCAGCTTCGCCTTCCGGTGGATGCTCGACGCCGGCGCCACCCTGGTCCTCGGCTCGGACGCGCCGGTCTCCCCGCTCGACCCCTGGCTCGCGATGGCCGCGGCCGTCAGCCGTACCGGCGACGACCGGGACGCCTGGCACGCCGAGCACGCCCTCACCGCCCGCGAGGCCCTCGCGGCGTCCGTGGGCGAGCAGCCGCGGGTGCGCGTCGGGTCCCGCGGAGACCTGGTACTCCTCGACAAGGACCCGCTGGCGTCGTACGACGACCCGCGTGCCACAGCTGCTGCCCTGCGGTCGACGTCGGTCGCGCTGACGGTCGTCGGTGGCGACGTGGTGCACCGGGCGCTCTGACGACTGGGGCTACTCGGGGTCGGTCGCTGTGGTGGGGGCGCTCGGTGGCGCCGCCCTGCTCCTTCGGGTTGCCCCGCGTGGTCGCGGTGGTGGGGCCGCGCGCGTAGCCGACCTGCTCCCGCCGTCAAGGAT
>NZ_JAPYPS010000082.1 GCF_029937575.1 Nocardioides sp. | reverse complement strand
GCTCGAATTCGTGCGACGTCGGCGCGCCGGGCCTGGTTGTCTAGAGTTCGCCGAGGTTCAGGCTTCGCGCCTCTTCGGCCGCGCGGGCGGATGCCTGGGCCTTGGTGTAGCGCATGAGCATGTCGGGTCGCGTCCACCCGGCCACAGCCATCAGGCCGGACTCCGAGCCGCCGGCGGCGAGCCAGCGGTGGGCGGCGGTGTGGCGGAGCTTGTGCGGGTGGAACCCGACGATGCCGGCCTGCTGGGCGCGCATGGCGAGTGTCTTGTGCAGGGCGTCGTAGGAGAAGCCCTTGCCGCGGTCGCCGAGCCACAGGTCGGTGCGATCGGCCAGGCGGTGGCCTCGGCGCAGTCGTAGGTAGCGGTCGATGGCCAGGGCGACCTCGGGGCCGAACGGGACGACGCGGCCCTTGCCGCCCTTGCCTCGGGTGACGGTGGCGACTCCCCCGGCGAGGTCGACGTCGGCGAGCTGTAGGGCGACGACCTCGCCGGCGCGCATCCCGCTCTCGAGCATCAGGCGCAGCATGGCCTCGTCGCGGCGGTGGCGTAGCGCCTCGGTCGGGGTGGCGCCCTTGGGTGGGATGCAGGCCTTGAGCAGCCCGCGCAGCTCCTCGCTGGTGAGCGGCTCGATGACCCGTTCGTCGAGCTTGGGGGCCTTCACGCCAAGGAACGGGTCGGCGCTGATCTCGCCTTCCTCGACGAGCCAGGCCGAGAAGCGGCGCACAGCAAGCTGGCGGGCCCGAGCGGTCGAGGCTGCGGCTCCTCGGTCGAGCAGGTGAGCAGTGAACAGGTTCAGGCTCGAGCGAGACATTGGATCGACCTCGTGCTCGGCACAGTAGGCGAGGAACTGAGCTACGCCGTCGCCGTAGGTCTTGAGCGTCTGCGGTGACTTCCGCTCGGCGCGCAGCGCGAGCTGCCAGGAGTGGGCCAGCTGCTCGGCGTCGGTGACCTTCACGGGACACACCGTAGCCTGATATCTGGACTAGAAGCGCTGTGCTGCGCTAGCGTGTCGTCCTGTCAGGCACCGAAACCGCCTCCCACCTGCACAAACAGGCTCAAACGGTCACGGCGCTCAGTCCAGGTAGTCGCGCAGCACCTGCGAGCGGCTCGGGTGGCGCAACTTGGACATCGTCTTCGACTCGATCTGGCGGATCCGCTCGCGCGTGACGCCGTAGACCTTGCCGATCTCGTCGAGCGTCTTCGGCTGACCGTCGGTCAGTCCGAAGCGCATCGAGACCACGCCGGCCTCGCGCTCGGAGAGCGTGTCGAGAACCGCGTGCAGCTGCTCCTGGAGCAGCGTGAAGCTGACGGCGTCCGCCGGCACGATCGCCTCGGAGTCCTCGATGAGGTCACCGAACTCCGAGTCGCCGTCCTCACCGAGGGGCGTGTGGAGCGAGATCGGCTCGCGGCCGTACTTCTGGACCTCGATGACCTTCTCCGGGGTCATGTCGAGCTCCTTGGCGAGCTCTTCGGGCGTGGGCTCGCGGCCCAGGTCCTGGAGCATCTGCCGCTGGACGCGGGCGAGCTTGTTGATCACCTCGACCATGTGGACCGGGATCCGGATGGTGCGAGCCTGGTCGGCCATCGCTCGCGTGATGGCCTGGCGGATCCACCACGTGGCGTAGGTCGAGAACTTGTAGCCCTTGGTGTAGTCGAACTTCTCGACTGCCCGGATCAGACCGAGGTTGCCCTCCTGGATCAGGTCGAGGAAGAGCATCCCGCGACCGGTGTAGCGCTTGGCCAGGCTGACGACGAGACGCAGGTTGGCCTCGAGGAGGTGGTTCTTGGCGCGCTTGCCGTCCTCGGAGATCCACTCGAGCTCCTCGAGCACCTTGGGCGTGATCTTGCCGCCCTTGGCGAGCTTCTCCTCGGAGAAGAGGCCGGCTTCGATGCGCTTGGCGAGCTCGACCTCCATCTCGGCGTTGAGGAGGGGCACCTTGCCGATCTGCTTGAGGTAGTCCTTGACCGGGTCGGCGGTGGCGCCGGCCACCATGACCTGCTGGGCAGGCTCATCGGTGTCGTCGGCGGCGGAGACCACGAAGGACGACGTGGCAGTCGCCTCCTCCTCGTCCGCCTTGATGGTGGGGTCGGCGGCGACGTCCTTCTCGAACTGCTCGTCCGGGACGTCGGGCAGGACCTTCTTGCCGTCGGGGCCCAGCGCCGGCGCCGCAGCCTTCTTGGCCGGAGCCTTCTTGACAGGCGCCTTCTTCGCCGCGGCCTTCTTGGCCGGAGCGGCCTCCGGCTCGGCGGCAGCAGCCTTCTTGGCGGGCGCCTTCTTGGCCGTCGCCGTGGTGGTCTTGCGCGTGCCGGTCGCGGCCGCCACGCGGGCCTCGACAGGCAGCGCCACGCTCAGTCCGAGCGAGCTCAGGTGAGCCAGCAGCGACTTGAGGTGGCGGGGCTCGACCCCGGCCTCGTCACTGGCGCGGCGAACCTGGTCGGGGCTGAAGGAGCCCGAGGCCGTCGCCTCGTCGATCAGGGTGAGGACGGCGGGGTGGGAGAGCACCTCGGTGGGGATCTTGCGTGCGTTCGAGGACACGAACACCTCTCGTGAAGCTGCGCAGGGGCTGACGGTCTGGTTCTGGTGAAGCTGGGTCAAGCGGATTGTGGGCGCGGCAAAGACCGGTGTCGTCAAGAGCCGCTGACGTCATTCTGCCACGGCCACGAAGGATGTCAGGAAGAGGCCTGCGCCTTCGCCGCTGCCTTCTTCTCCTTCTTGAAGTCCCGGACCTTCTGGAGGCTGCTCGGATCCACCACGTCGGCGACCGATCGATAGCCGTCCAACGCGTAGTCGCCCACCAGCTCCTCCCACCCCTGCTTGCGTACGTCGAGCTGCTTGGCGAGCAGGGCTACGAAGATCTTGGCCTTCTGCGCACCGAAGCCAGGCAGCGCCTTGACCCGCCTCATCAGGTCCTTTCCGTCCGACGCCTCGGTCCACAACCGAGCCGTGTCGCCGTCGTACTCCTCGACCACGAGGCGAGCCAGGTCCTGCAGGCGCGCCGCCATCGAGCCCGGGAACCGGTGGATAGCCGGAGTGGCGCTGCACAACGCGGCGAACTCCTCCGGGTCGGCCTCGGCGATCGCCCGGGGGTCGAATCCCCCGAGGCGCTCGCTGACCTTGGCCGGGCCGCGGAACGCGTGCTCCATCGGGTACTGCTGGTCGAGCATCATGCCGGCGAGCAGCGCGAACGGGTTGTCGGTCAGGATCTGGTCGGCGTCGTCGAGACCGGTGATGTGGATGGCCATGTCCTCATCATCGCTCACACGCCAGCTGGGCCGCGGCGCCGCGCTCGCCGCGTTCGGCGGTTCAGCGGACGGACGCGTCGATCTCCTCTAGCCTCGAGGGTCGAACCAGGAGGCTCCCCCCATGAAACGACGTCTCGTCGGCGCCACGACAGCGCTCGCCACCACCCTGACCGCCCTCGCACTGGTGGGAGCGTCACCCGGCGTCTCCGCCGAGCGCAGGGCCGCCACCCTGACGGCAACGCCCGACGTCTTCGTCGGCGGCCAGGGCCTGAACTTCGTCGGCACCATCCCCGGTGCTCCCAACAAGAAGATCCGCATCGAGACCCGGACCAACCGGACCGGCGACCAGTGGAACCTGCGTCCGGCAGTGGTCGGCTCGACCAACGCCAAGGGCGAGTTCGACATCGTCTACCAGGCACCCAACAACTTCGGGATCAAGTACCGGCTGACCGCCTCGAACGGAAAGTCCAGCAGCGCCGTCCTCTTCGAGCCGCGCCAGCAAGAGGTCGTGCTGTCGTTGAACGGTGGCCCGGACCAGGAGCCAGGCTCCGTCGTCTCCGGCGACGACTTCACCATCGACGTCAACACCACCCCGACCGGACGCGGCAACCTGGGTCGACCCGCGCCGCCCTTCCCCGGCCGCGAGCTCGCCCTGCAGCAGCGCGTGCGCGGCGACCAGTGGAGGACCGTCGCCACCGCGCCCGCCGACGACAAGGGAGCCGCCCGGTTCACCCTGACTGCGCCCGCACCCGGCGACCTCGCCTACCGGATCCGGCAGGCCGACCTCAAGACGGGCGGGGACCAGATCGGCTGGTTCCCCTCCTTCCCGCTCGAGATCACCGTGCTGGCGCCCGGAGCCGCCCCCGAGCTCCCGACGTCGTTCGCACCGCCCGCCGTCACCACCGACGAGGACGCCGACCGTGCTCCCACGACGGTCACCTTCCCCCGATCCGGCGGCACCCCGCTCGCCAGTCAGCGCTACAAGTGGGGTCCCACCACCTGGGACTTCGCCTGGGTCGACGGCGAGTCGCTCACCGACCCGCCCTACCGCGGCCGCAAGCTCAAGGGCCGCTGGATCGACGCCTCCGACGGATCGGGCCGGGCCTCCCACTACAACGGCGGCATGGCCTTGAGCACCAACGTGAGCGAGTGGCCGGGCCTCGGAGACCACGGCTCGACCTCGGTCACCCTCCAGGGCAATGCCCAGACCTACGGCCGGTGGGAGTTCCGCCGGCGCATCGACGTCTTCGAGGACGCCGGCCCCGACTACAAGGTCAAGATCGACCTGGTCCCCGAGAGGGCCAAGGACGACCACTGTGGAGCCAACACGGTGAACGTCGCCGAGGTGAAGTTCGACGCCACCAAGGTCAAGATCGGGGTGAAGTCGAAGCGGGCCAAGAAGTCGTGGAAGGGCAAGCGCCGGATCCCCGCGCTGGGCGACGGACCCCACACCTTCGGCATCGAGCTGACCCGCTCCCACATCACCTGGTTCCTGGACGGGAGGTCGCTGGCGACGGTGAAGAACAAGAAGGCCGTGCCCGGGGTTCCGCTCACGCCCCGACTCAGCCTCGTCGGAAAGAAGCAGCAGGAGATGCGCCGTACGCGTGTCCTCTACGACTGGCAGCGCGCCTGGCAGCTGAACAAGCAGGCGAAGAAGGCGAAGGTCGGCAAGGGCCTGAAGTCGAAGAAGCTCAAGAAGGCCTGCTGAGCCGTAGGGAGCCAGCCGACTCCGTGGCGCCTGCGTCCTGGAATCTCGGGACGCCGGCCCGCGGCGGGTCTAGTCTTCGCTCGTCGACATGTGGGTCGACCAGTCGAGGAGAGCACGATGAGACGTCCCCTGGGCGCTGCCCTGACCACCCTTGCCCTGGCCATCGGCCTCCTGACCGGGGTGGATGCCCCCGGAGCCTCCGCCCAACGAGCAGCCTCGACGTTGACAGTGACGCCGGACGTGTTCGTCGGCGGCCAGGCGCTGCGCTTCGTCGGGCAGATCGATGGTGCCCCGAACGCCAAGCTGCGGATCGAGACCCTGACCAACCGCCCCGGCGACGAGTGGAACCTGCGCGACGAGATCATCGCGACCGCGGACGCGCAGGGGAGATTCGACTTCGAGTACCCGGGCCCCAGCAACTTCGGCATCAAGTACCGCGTGCGCACGACCACCAACAAGACGAGCCCGGCCGCGCTCTTCGAGCCACGCCAGCAGGAGGTCGTGCTCTCGCTCGACGGTGGCCCCGAACAGGCCCCCGGCTCGGTCGTGTCCGGGGATGACTTCACCATCGACGTCGACACCACCCCGACCGGGCGCGGCAACCTCGGGCGCCCCGCGCCGCCGTTCCCCGGCCGCGAGCTCGCGCTGCAGCAGCGCGTGCAGGTGAACCAGTGGAGGACCGTCGCCACCGCGCCGGCCTCGGAGACCGGCGCCGCCCAGTTCACCCTCACCGCCGGAGCCCCTGGACTCGTGGCCTACCGGATCCGCCAGGACGACATCCTGACCGGCGCCAACGAGATCGGCTGGTTCCCCTCGTTCCCCCTCGAGGTCACGGTGGTCGCGCCGGGCGAGGCTCGCCCGACGACCGCCTCCGGCCCGATCGTCCCGGCCAGCGGTCCTGCCCCGACCGGTGCCGCGTCGTACCGCTCCCCCGGCGCCACACCCCTGGCGAGCCAGCGCTACAAGTGGGGCCCGACCGAGTGGGACTTCGCCTGGCTGGGCGGCGAGTCGTTGACCAGCCCTCCCTACCGGGGCCGCACCCTCAAGGGAGGCTGGATCGACGCCTCCGACGGGTCGGGGCGCGCCGCGCACTACAACGGCGGACTGGCGCTGAGCACCAACATCAGCGAGTTCCCCGGCGACGGCGACCACGGCTCCACCACGCTCACGCTCCAGGGCAACGCCCTGACCTACGGCCGATGGGAGTTCCGCCGACGCATCGACGTCTTCGAGAACGTCGGCCCCGACTACCGCGTCCTGATCGAGCTGGTGCCGGAGAAGGCCAAGGACGACCACTGCGGCGCCAACACGATCACCGTCGCCGACGTCACCTTCGACGCGAGGAAGGCCAAGCTCGGAGTCTCCTCGAAGCGGGCCAAGAGGACCTGGAAGGGCTCGCGCCCGATCCCTCGCCTCGGCGACGGACCGCACAGCTTCGGCATCGAGGTGATGCGCGACCACATCACGTGGTTCCTGGACGGCGAGTCGCTGGCCACGGTGAAGAGCAAGAAGGCAGCTCCTGGCGTCGCCCTGACCCCGAGGCTCAGTCTCGTCGGACGGGGTCAGCAGGAGATGCGCCGAACGCGCGTGCTCTACGACTGGCAGCGCGCCTGGCGGCTCAACAAGCAGGCCAAGAAGGCCGAGACCGGCGCCAAGCTCAAGGCCAAGAAGCTCAAGGGCGCCTGCTGACCCGCTACCCCACCCGGGAGGATCGTGCCTCACCACCCTCCGGTGAGGCAGGGTGGACCCATGTCCGATCCTCGACCTGAGCCGATCCAGCCCGCCGCGAACCTGCCACCACGGGAGAAGGTCGTGGGTGCGGGCATCTCGTGGGTGTCACGCTGGACGTTGCGCTGGCTCGTCATCGCCGCCGGCTTCGTCGCCGTGGCCTGGCTGGTCTCCCAGGTCTGGACGATCCTGCTCCCGATCGTCCTCGCCCTGATCCTGACGACGGTCCTGCAACCGGCGGCCCGGCTGATGGAGACGCGGCTCGGCTTCGGTCCGGCGCTGGCCGCGGGCGCCGCCGTGGTCGGTGCCATCGGAGTCGTGGCCCTCACGGTGCTCTTCATCGTCCCGTCCGTCGGCTCCCAGGTCGGCGACATCGCGGACAGTGCCTCCGACGGGCTGAGCGAGCTGCAACAGCGCTTTGCCGACAGCGACCTCGTCACCCAGGCCCAGGTGGACTCGGTGGTCAGCGCCGCACAGGACCGGCTGCAGTCCAGCGCCAGCACGATCGCCAACGGGGTGCTCGTCGGCGTCGGCGCCGTGACCTCGGCCCTGGTGACGACGGTGCTGACGCTGGTGCTCGCCTTCTTCTTCCTCAAGGACGGGCGTCGCTTCCTCCCCTGGGTCGCGGCCACAGCCGGTCCGACCGCTGGACACCACCTGACCGTGGTGGCCTCGCGGGCCTGGGGCACCCTCGGCGGCTTCGTGCGGACCCAAGCCCTGGTGGGGCTCATCGATGCCGTGCTGATCGGCCTGGGCCTGGTCGTGCTCGGGATCCCGCTGGCCCTGCCCCTCGCCGTGCTCACCTTCGTCGCCGCCTTCGCGCCGATCGTGGGGGCCATCGCCGTCGGCGCCATCGCCGTGCTCGTCGCGCTGGTCTCCGACGGGTATGTCGCCGCGCTGATCGTGCTGGCGATCGTGCTGGTGGTCCAGCAGCTGGAGGGCAACGTCTTCCTGCCGTGGCTGCAGGGCAGGACGCTCAACCTGCACGCCGGCGTCGTGCTGCTGACCGTCGTGCTGGGTTCCACGCTCTTCGGCGTCGCAGGGGCGTTCCTGTCGGTGCCGGCGGTCGCCGTCGCGGCGGTGGTGCTTCGCTACCTCAACGAGGTGATCGCCGGGCGCACCCGAGACGTCGGGCCGGCAGCCGCGGACCCCACGGCAGAGCCGGGGTCCTCGCCGGAGGACCCGCAGGTCACGCCTTGACGGCCAGCACCGGGCAGTGGGCGTCGAGCAGGACCCGCTGGGCGTTGGAGCCCAGGATCAGCTTGCCCACGGGCGTACGGCGTCGCAGCCCGATCACGATGAGCACCGCGTCGTTCGCCTCGGCCACGCTGACCAGGTCTTCGGCGGCCTCGAAGCCGCGGGTGAGCTGACGCACCTCGTAGGCGATCCCCGAGGAGTCCAACGTCGCGCGCGCCTCGCCGAGGTCGGGCTCACCCTCACCGGTCCGGGCGCGGTGGGAGCTGACGACGATCAGGTCTGCCTCCCGCAGCCGCGCCTCCTCGATCGCACGGGCGAGCGCGGCTTCACCCTCCGGCTTCGGCACGTACCCGACAACGACACTCGACATGTCCGGCACGCTACCCGGCATCCGCGCCGGGGGCACCCTGTGGAGAGGCCCAGGCGGATCCCTCTGCGCTGCGGCACCCTGGGGGGATGTCGATCTCGTTGCCCGGTTGGCGGACCAGCGACGCAGACGGTGACGTGGGCCCGGCGTCGTCACCAGCCACCGAGCGGGACCTGCGGCGAGCGGTGCTGGACCACGTCGTCACCGAACGACGCCGGGTGTTTCCGCCGGTCGTGCACGTGGGGCTGCCCGGGACCGACGAGGCCTGCTTCCGGCCGGATGACCACGAGCTCGACCAGGCCCTGCGCACCGACGTCGTCGAGGCCCTCGCGCGACGGGTACGCCGACCCGACGCACCGCTGCTGGTGTGGCTCACCCGGCGCGGAGACCTCAGCGAGCAGGACGCTGACCTCCTCTGGGCACGAGCAGCACGCGGCGCGGCGTACGAGCTCGGTCGCCCCCTGTCGATGGTCGTGGTCACCCGCAAGGGCTGGCGCGACCCCCTGAGTGGTGACTCCCGCACCTGGCGACGGCTGCGTCCCACGCGGCCGTGACCGCGCGCGGCCGTCACCAGGTGTGGACCGGCTCATTGGTGTGCATCCGGGAGCGGTAGTCGCGCAGGGTGGCGCGCAAGGCGTCGAACCTGTCCACATCGCCGCGCGCCGCCATCGCCCGCACGAACCACTCGGCGCCGTTGGTGCCGAGCAGGCAGCGCTCCTCGATGATGCCCAACAGCCGGTCGGCGGTCGACGCCTCGACGCCCCATGACGCGAGCCCCTCATGAGCGAGTGGGAGCAGCCGCCGGAGCACCAGCTCGGTGGCGCGCACCTGACCGACACCGGGCCAGTAGACGAGGGCGTCGATGCCGTGCTGGGCCGCGGCGTGGAAGTTCTCCTCGGCGGCACTGAACGACATCTGGGACCACAGCGGGCGCTCGCTCTCGGCGAGGGCGCGCACGAGTCCGAAGTAGAAGGCCGCGTTGGCCATCGTGTCGGCCACCGTGGGCCCGGCGGCCAGGACCCGGTTCTCGACCCGGAGGTGCGGCACGCCGTCGGCCACGTCGTAGACGGGGCGGTTCCAGCGGTAGATCGTCCCGTTGTGCAGACGCAGCTCCGACAGCGTCGGCGTCCCGCCCGCCTCGAGAACCTCCAGCGGATCCTCCTCGTCGGTGATCGGCAACAGTGCCGAGAAGTAGCGGACGTTCTCCTCGAACAGGTCGAACACCGAGGTCACCCACCGCTCGCCGAACCACACGCGGGGCCGCACGCCTTGCGCCTTGAGCTCCTCGCTGCGGGTGTCGGTGGCCTGCTCGAACAAGGGGATCCGGGTCTCGCGCCACAGCTGCTGCCCCAGGAGGTACGGCGAGTTGGCCCCGACGGCGAGCTGGATCGCGGAGATCGCCTGGGAGGCGTTCCAGTAGGCCGCGAACATGTCCGGCGAGGTCTGCACGTGCAGCTGGGTGCTGGTGCAGGCGGCCTCGGGCAGGATCGAGTCGGAGGTCGTCTCGAGACGCTCGCCGCTGGTGGCACCACCGATGGAGATCACCAGGTCCTCCCCTCGGGCGTGCAGGATCTGCTCACTGAGCAGCCGGTAGCGGGGGTTGCCGCTGATGCTGTGCAGGCCCATGTGACCCTCGGCCAGCGTGGGCAGGACGCCGATCATCACGAGGTGGGCGCCGACCTCGGCGGACTTCACCTCGGCATCGTTGAGGCTGCGTCGCAGGTTGTCCTCGAAGGTCTCCAGGCCTCGCTCGCGCAGCTTCGCGGGTGGGACGTTGATCTCGATGTTGAACTGTCCGAGCTCGGTCTGGAAGTCCGGGTCGGCGATGGCCGCGAGGGCCTCGGCGTTCTTCAGCGCCGGGTCTCCGTGGTCGTCGACGAGGTTGAGCTCGACCTCCAGGCCCGTCATCGGGTCGTCGGTGTCGAACGCGGCCTCGCGCAACATCCGAGCGAAGACGTCGAGGCAGCGCCTGACCTTCTCGCGGTGCCGCGTCCGGTCTGACGAGGTGAATTCCTGCAGGTCGACCTCTTCGCCCATGAGCGCCACCCTAATCGGGTCAACCGGCGCGGGGCGGTTGGTCCAGCGAGGCCTTCCAGTCGATCGTCTCGCACCACGCCGACGGCGGGTGCGCCGCCTCGAGGAGCTCGGCGACGATCCGGGCGAGCCCGTAGCCGGGATCGGCTCCTTCGCACAGGTCGACGCCGCACCAGGCGAGCGCACCGTTGCCGTGCAGCCACGCGGACCACGCCAGCAGGGCGGCTGGTGCGGCGACGAGTCGATCGGGGCACCTGGTCACGGCGTGGGTCCACAACGCCACGGCAGCGCGCGAGCGCGGTCGGGAGATGGTGCTCCACGCTGCGTCGCGCAGACCGAGATGAGCCAGGTCGAGCAGGACCCGTGCCAGCGTGGGGTCATCGGGGACGCTTCCTCGCTCGAGATGCTCGGTGAGCACCGACTCCAGCCACAGGCCCTCGGAGAGCAGGCCCGCGGTGAGCAGGTCGCCGGGGACGGAGGCGCCGCGAAGGAGCCCCTCGGTCCGACGCACGGCGTCCGGGTCGGGGGCGAGGGTCGCTGCCAACGCGTCCCGGGAGCCGTGGGTCACCCGCCCGTCGACGACGGCCTGCACCAGGAACGGGTGCGCCGAGATGTCGTACGGGATCCCGGTGCGTCGGGCCAGCTGGTCGGACCCGGTCAACGGGTACCACCGCTCCTCGGTGACCCGCATCGCCTCGACCACCCGGATCCCGCACCGCTCGAAGCCGTGGCGCAGTGCGTGCCAGACCCGACGACTCAGCATCAGGTCGGAGCCGTAGAGGAGGAGGACCACCCGCTCCACGGCATGGTGCTGAGCCGGCGCGACCAGGGCGTCGACGAGCTCGGTGACTCCGCTGGCGTCGTCGGGCAGGTCGACGCGGGCGTGGAAGGGCGCGGCGGCGCCGAACGTCAGCATCACGACCGACTCGGTCGGGAAGAAGCCGAGCACCACCGGGGCGAGGGCCAGCAGGTCCTCCGGCGATCTGGCGGTCAAGGTCAAGGGTGACGGGCTGGTGGAGGTCATGGGGAGACCCTCGTCGCGCGCCACGACGTACGCCTCCCCGCGAACGGGCGCCTGTGGACAGGCGTGGCCATCACGCGCTTGTGGACGACTCGTGGGCACCCACGCGCGGGCCAGGGATAGGTTGCCGGGGTGCGCAAGCAGGCATCGGTGCTCCATCTCGACCTCGATGCCTTCTTCGCCGCCGTCGAGCAACGCGACAAGCCGTCGCTGCGGGGCAAGCCGGTGGTCGTGGGCGGCGTCGGCGGCCGCGGCGTCGTCGCCACCGCGTCGTACGAGGCCAGGCAGTACGGCGTGCGCTCGGCCATGTCGACGCGCGAGGCCCGCTCACGGTGCCCCCACGCCGCATTCCTGACCGGCCGGTTCCACGCCTACCGCGCGAGCAGCCGCATCGTGATGGCACTGCTGCGCGACGTCTCACCCCTGGTCGAGCCGCTGTCGCTCGACGAGGCCTTCGTCGACCTCGCGCAGGCGGGTCTGCCCGACCTCGAGGTGGCGACGGTGACGGCCTTCGCCCAGGACCTGCGCGCCCGCGTGCACGACGCCACGGGAGGGCTCACTGCATCCGTGGGGATCGGGACGTCGAAGTTCATCGCGAAGGTCGCCAGCGACCTCGACAAGCCCGACGGTCTGGTGGTGGTCGAGCCCGGGACCGAGGTCGACCTGCTGCGCCCGATGCGGGTCACCGTCATCCCCGGCGTCGGTCCGGCCACCGACGAGCGCCTGCGGCGAGCAGGGATCCACACCGTGGCCGACCTCGAGACGGTGAGCCTGGACGAGTTGGTCCGCCTGGTGGGGCGAGCCCACGGGACCGGGCTCTTCCACCTCGCCCGGGCCGACGACGACCGTCCGGTCGTGGCCGAGCGGGAGGCCAAGTCGGTCAGCGTCGAGGGCACCTACGAGACCGACCTGACCGACCGCAAGCTGATGGAGGGCCTGCTGACGCGCCAGGCCGGAGACGTCGCGGGACGCCTGCGCAAGAGCGGTCTCTCGGGCCGCACCGTCACCATCAAGGTGCGCTCCCACGACTTCACCACCCTGACGCGCTCGAGCACGCTGCCGGAGCCGACCGACAGCAGTGCCACGATCGCCCGACTGGCTCGCGGGCTGCTGGGCGACCTCGACACCTCGGGTGGGGTGCGGCTGCTCGGCGTCGGGGTCTCCGGGCTGGCCGACTGGATCCAGGACGACCTCTTCGGCGAGAGCGCCGGGAGCGGGTCGTCCGACGAGGCCACCGAGGCCAGCGAGCCCGAGCCGGTCGACCTCTCGGCGCTGTCGCGCAGGACCACCTGGGGGCCGGGCCAGGACGTCACGCACGACGAGCTGGGCCGGGGCTGGGTGTGGGGCTCGGGTCGCGGCGTGGTGACGGTGCGCTTCGAGACCGCCGAGACCCCCGCGGGCCCGGTGCGCTCCTACGCCGTCGACGACCCGGCACTGCGCCCGTGGCGCCCGCCGGAGGCCGACGAGGACCTCCCGGAGAATTCGATGGCCCCCGACGATCAGGCCCCGTAGCGTCGACCGACGTGGAGATCACCGAGCTGGACGTCACCGACGACATGTCCCTGCGCGCCGTCTACGACCTCGAGCGACGCGCCTGCCTCCTGGGACGCGAGGATCAGCCGCACTGGTCCTGGCAGGAGATGTCCGGAGCAGTGCGCAGACCCGACCCGGGCGAGCGCCAGTACTTCGCGGTGGGCCGCGACGCCGGGCGCATCGTGGGCTTCGGCGCGGCGTACCTCGGCATGCACGACAACCTCGAGAAGGCCTGGCTCGACGTGAAGGTCGACCCGTCGGCCCAGCACCGAGGCCACGGCCGGGCCCTCCTCGAGCACGCAGCCTCCGTGGCGCGCGACGCCGGTCGCAGCGTCCTGATGACCGAGGCACTCCTGCCCCTGGACCGGCTGGCCGACCATCGCACCAGGCGCTTCGCCGAGGCGGCCGGCTTCACCCTCTCCAACGTGGAGATCGTCCGACTGCTCGACCTGCCGGTCGCCGAGGCACGACTCGACGCCTGGTCCGAGCAGGCTGCGGCGAAGGGCAGCGACTACCGGATCGAGACGTTCGTCAACCAGATCCCCGACAACCTCGTGCCCTCGCTCGTGGTGCTCATCGGGCAGCTCCAGGTCGATGCCCCCACCGGCGACGTCGACTGGGAGGAGGAGCAGATCAGTCCCGAGCGGTTCACCGAGGCCCGCGCCTCCCTCGTCGCCGCCGGCCGCACGATGTACGAGACGGTCGCGATCGCGCCCGACGGGACCGTGGCCGCCCAGTCCACCATCTCGGTGCCACCGCCGGGTCGGCTCGACGCCTCCCAGTGGGGCACCTTCGTGCATCGCGAGCACCGCGGTCGCAATCTCGGCCTCGCCGTGAAGGCGGCCAACCTGCGCGCCGTGCAGGCCGCCCACCCCGAGTTGCGTCGGGTCAAGACCCAGAACGCCGAGACCAACGACTGGATGGTCGCGATCAACGTGCAGATGGGGTTCGAGGCCATCGAGGCCTCTGCGGAGTTCGTACGACGCGGCTGATCAGGCGAGCGTGAACCGCACGGGCTCGCCCGGGCCCAGCTGCGCGCAGGACGTGAGGTCCTCACCGAGCACGACGGCGATCACCGGGTAGCCGCCGGTGGTCGGGTGATCGGCCAGGAAGACGACAGGCTGTCCGTCCGGGGGCACCTGGACGGCTCCGAGCACCATGCCCTCGCTGGCCAGCTCGCCCGGCCGCGATCGCTCGAGCGGCCTCCCCTGCAGACGGAGCCCGACCCGGTTGGAGCTGGGCGAGACGACGTACTGCTGGGCGCAGAGCTCGTGCAGGACGTCGGCACCGAACCAGTCGAGGCGCGGTCCGGGCAGCACCCGCAGGGGCCCGTGGCGCCGGACGGTGGCGACGTCGGCGCCTGGCGGCGCACCCATCACGGGACCGACGGGCAGGACGCTGCCCGTGTGCACCTGCGGGGGTCCGACCCAGGCGAGGGTGTCGGTCGAGCGGGACCCGAGCACCGGCTCGACGGCAAGGCCACCGCCGACCGCCAGATAGCTGCGGACCCCCCTGGATGCCGGTCCCAATCGCAACCCGGCCCCAGGATGCAGCCATGTGGCCGCCCCATGGTCGCGGGCGGCACCGCCCACCTCCACGGAGCAGTCGGCTCCCGTGACCGACACCCACCGCCCCGCCCCGTCGTGCCGCAGGGTGATGCCACCGCCGGACACCTCGAGCACCGCGCAGTCCTCCTCGTTGCCGACCAGCCGGTTGGCCAGGGTCGCGGCTGCCGGGTCCAGCCAGCCCGCCCGCGGGACACCCAGGTGCGCGAACCCGGGACGCCCGCGGTCCTGCACCGTCACGAGCGCGCCCGCCTCCTCGACGTGCCAGGACGCCGACGGCCCCGCGCTCATCGGGGCACGAACCTGACACGCGTGCCCGGAGCGAGCAGCGCGGGCTCGTCGCGGGTCTCGTCCCAGAGCCCCACGTCGGTGGTGCCGAGGAGCTGCCACCCCCCGGGCGACGCGCCCGGATAGACCCCGCACCACGCGCCGGCGAGCGCGACCGACCCGGCCGGCACCCGCGTGCGGGGGGTCTCGCGGCGAGGTACGGCGAGGTCCTCGGGCAGCCCGGTGAGGTAGGCGAAGCCGGGAGCGAAGCCGCAGAACGCCGAGACGAAGTCGATGCCGCTGTGCCGGGCCACGACCCCGGCCACGTCGGTGCCCCAGAGATCGGCGAGGTCGGCGAGGTCGGCTCCGTCGTACGTCGTCGGCAGCTCCACCAGGGGTCCGAGCGTCTCCGCCTCCTCCGGGGACCAGCGAGCCAACAGCTCCTCCAGCGCGGACCGGTCCCCCACCCCGTCGAAGAGCACCGTTGCCGCTCCGGGGACCACGTCGACAGCAGGGGCCCGGCCCAGGCGCGCGAACCGCGCCAGCGACACTGCTTGGGCGGCGTCGGTCACCTCGACGAGCACGCCGTCGTGGCCGCACGGGAGGATCCTCATCCGGTCAGTGTTCACGACCTGGCGACGCGCCACCAGTGCGACGGCCCCCGGTCGGTGTCGCACGGGACGGATCCCGTGAG
>NZ_JAPYPS010000016.1 GCF_029937575.1 Nocardioides sp. | reverse complement strand
CTTCGTCGTCTCACACGCGGATCACGCCGCCACTACTCGCGGATCCGGGTCAGAGTGCGTTGCTGATCGCCGCATCGACCTTCAGAACGACGGGCGTCGTGAGCCCCTTCAGCGGATAGCAGGAACCCGTCACCAGCACCGCCGGCGTTACGCTCGGGCTGATCTTCCCCGAGTTTCGGCGGCCGTCGCCCACCTCACGAGCCACGGCTGATATCGCTACTTGAAGTTGTCGGGCGGCAGCGACACTGGCCAACTCGCGGGCGCGCGATCACGGGGCTGATCATCTCGAAGATAGACCGTGACCCGTCCGCTACCGCGCTGGCTATTCACTACTGCGACCGCGACCTCCTTCGAGACCCCTTCAACAGTGGCGATCTTCTCCGTGCCGTAGACCGTTGGGTCGGACTCGCAGCCCATCTCATCAGCGATACCCAGCGGCTGCCCAACGGGCGGGTTGGCCAGGCCCGTATGGACCTCGTATCGGTGGCCTTCATACGACAGAGAGATGTTGCAATCTCCCTTGGACGGGCCGGAGTCGCTGGCGGCGCAGCCACTGGCACCGAGGAGAACGATCATCCCCAACCAGATCCGCTTGCCCTTCTCCATAACGCAACTCTAGACCCGTCCGTGCGGATCCAACGCCAGTTTGCCGCCTTGAGGGCTCCGCCCGATCATGCCGCCCCGAGGGCTCCGCCCGCCCAGCAGCTATCCAGAACGTCTTCCTATGCCCGCCCCGAGAGCTCCGCGCGACCTATGCCGCAGTCGGGGCAGCGCCCTCCAGAGCAGAGGTGGCTGCAACGTTTTGCCCGTTCCGTACAACCGCCGTACATTGTTAGCAGGGTCGCTTAGCAGGCATCACTGCTAGCGGCGGCCCCGCCCACTACAACGTGGAGATAGGACAAGACGATGGCTCTTACCCAAACCCGACCGTCTACAAAGACCGAGCGTTTCGAGTTGCGCCTCAGCGCCGACGCAGCGCACGCCCTCGTCGCAGCAGCAGCAGCGCTCGGTGTCACGAAGAGCCAGTTCGCGCACGACGCGGTCGAGGAAAAGGCCGCGCATGTGCTCGCACGTGCTGACACCACGCTGATGGACGCTCAGACGTTCGACCGCATGATGAGCAGCCTGGAGACCCCGGACTCGATGCCCGGACTCAAGGCGCACTTGGCCGACGCGACCCCGTACAGGGTGCGGTGACTATCTCCCATCAACTGACACGCCTCACCGCCGAGAAGGCCCCCCGGTTCGACCTGGGGGCCTTCTCGTGTGGTGACCCTTCGTACGACGCGTGGTTGAGCAACTGTCTGCACCAAGTACGCGCTGGTTCGGTGACCGTCTTCGTGTTGACCGAAGACACCGACGAGGCGCCCGGAGATTCTCTTCTGCCGGTGCTGGGCTACTTCGCCCTGGCTCTCACGGTCATCAAGAGTGAGCACCTGAGCAAGAAGGCGGCCAAGGGCCAGGACGAGGTCCCTGCATTTCTGTTGGCACGCCTTGCTTTGTCAGCCGACCTGCGCGGCGGTGTCGAAGGAAAGAACCTGCTCACCGCAGCCCTCGCGCGCATGGTGACGGCCTCCGAGACGATCCCGTCGCGGCTCCTGGTCATTGACGCAGAGAGGCCCAAGGTCGCCCGGCTCTACGAGGCGTGGGGCTTCGCAGCCACTCGCGACATTGATGACGACGTCGACCCGGAGACTGGTCTCTACCGGACCAACGTGCGCCTGGTCGCCAAGACTTCATCGATTCGAGCCGCGCTGCCCGAAGGGTTCCTAGACTGAGGTGTCGTAGTTGGCACAGTGTCAACACGTGCGCTCCGTGGCCACCCGTCACCCATGCGCATGAAAACGAGGTTCGCACGATCCGCCCGACCATCAGCGTGGTGTGCGCGTCAGCGCGCGTGGATCTGCCGCGATCCGCGCGCCATCGCTGCGAGCGATGGTGCGAGCCTTGCTGCGTCGTGTGCCTCAGACCGGTCTGGAGGCGGTTGTCGAACACACGACCCGTGAGCTCTGGTGGCGAGGTCTGGTCGATGGCGGAAGCACAGGAGGCGATCTCCGACTCGGTGATGCCGTTGGAGCGGGCGACCGAGTCCCACTCGCCGATTGCACTGACGACCCGCTCGGCGGTCTCGTTGCGCTGCAGCTCCCGCAGGCGGCACGGCACTCGAACCGCCAATGAGGCCAGTCCGAAGGCCTCGTCGCCGCGAGTGGCGACGGGACGGGCAGGCGACCTGATGCCCCTTCAGGAACCCCGCGGACGCCCAGCGCGTCGGATCACGGTGAACCGCCTGCGGCCCCTCGGCCTCCTCCTGCTCGTGCTGCTCCTCCCGGCCTGCGGCGGCCCTGACCCGGTCCAGAAGGACCAGGTGGTCACCTACGTCGCGACCGACGTGGTGTGGCTCGAGGGCGAGGAGCCGATCGAGGAGGTCGTGGTGAGCGTCGGTGCGGGCAGCGTCGACATGCGGGCGGCGTGCAACACCCTGCACCGCGGTGGCGCGCGGGTCGACGGTGGCCGGCTGAAGGGTGGCACCGTGTCGACGACCGACATGGGCTGCGGCAGTGACGTCGCCACCCGCCAGGACGACTGGCTCGCCGAGCTGCTGGCCGCTGACCCCGAGATCAGCGTGGCGAGCGACCGCGTCGAGCTGCGCTCGAGCGACGCCGTGCTGACCGCCGTACGTCAGGCCTGAGGGTCAGGCCTGAGGGGTCAGGACGTCGCGCCACGAGTGCTGCGGGTCGTAGCCGACCAGCTCTCGCGCCTTGTCGATCGCATACAGCGTCTCGTCGGGGCCCAGCTCTCGGCGCACCTCGACGCCGTCGAAGAAGCGTTCGCGCAGCTCCTGCGTCGTCTCGGCGACGGAGAGGTCGGCGTTGGCGACGTTGAAGACCTCGTAGCCCAGGCCGTCGACCTCCAGGCAGCGCTGCACCATCTGGGACAGGTCGCGGGTGTCGATGTAGGCGAAGATGTTGCGCCGCCGCAGCGCCGGGTCGGCCACGAACGCCGGGAACAGCTCGGCGTACTCGTGCGGCTCGATCACGTTGTTGATCCGCAGGCCGTAGATGTCGGCGTCGGTGCGCGCCTGGAAGGAACGCGCCGTCGCCTCGCCGGCCACCTTCGACATCGCATACGAGTCCTCGGGGACGGTCGGGTGCTCCTCGTCGACCGGCAGGTAGTCCGGACGCCGCTCGCCCTGGGCGAAGCAGACGCCGTACGTCGTCTCGGAGGAGGCGAAGACGATCTTGGGGACGCCGAGCCGGGTCGCGGCCTCGAGGACGTGGTAGGTGCTCAGCACGTTGGCGGCGTACGTCGTCGAGTCGGGCCGCAGCAGGATCCGCGGCACCGCCGCGAAGTGCACGACCGCGTCGTAGTCGGGGACCCGCTCCAGGTCCAATTCGTCCATCCGCGCCAGCCCGGCCATCGCGGAGTAGGTCTCGCCGGCGTCGGTCAGGTCGACACGGAGGTCGGCGTTGGTGACCTGGTGTCCCTGCTCGGCGAGGTGGGTCACGACGTGCCGGCCCGCCTTGCCGCTGCCGCCGGTGAAGAAGATGCGCATGGGGGGCCAACCGGTCGGGGCGCCCGATGCTTCCCATCGCCTGCGGCGACGTGACTCTCGTGCGATTCTCTCGTTGAGGAATGTGACGGCCGGCACATCGACGGCCGTGGTCAGGAGAGCCGTTATGTCGCACCGCCGTCCCCGCCCGTTCGTCACCGTCCTCGTCGGGGCGTGCGCGCTCGCGCTGATGATCCCGCTCGGCGGGGCGCCGACCGGGTCGGCCGCCGCCGCCGAGGCGGCAGCGGTGACCTCGACGGGACCGGCCGCCGCGGAGACGGCGTCGGTGACGTCGGTGGCGCCGACCCTCGCCAAGCCGAAGAAGAAGGCCAAGCCGATCCGGATCCACGCGGTCTCCAACCGCCCCGACCTGGTCTCGGGCGGCGACGTGCGGGTGGTGGTCCGCAAGGTCAAGGGCCTCAAGCGCCGTCAGGTCAAGGTCCGGCTCAACGGGGACGACGTGACCCAGGAGTTCCAGGTCCGCCCAGGAGGCCTCTACGAGGCCTACCTCACGGGTCTCGATGTCGGCCGCAACGTCATCAAGGCGACCGGCAAGCGCAAGAATGCCGGCGCGAAGGTGGGAGGCAAGAAGGGCGGCGGCCCCGGCTCGAAGCTCCGTTTCGCCGGCAAGCTGGTCGTGACCAACCACCCCAACGGGGGCCCGATCTTCTCCGGACCCCAGCACGGTCCCTACGTCTGCCAGGACTCCGCGGTCGACGAGCAGTGCAACGAGCCGCCGTCGTACTCGTTCCTCTACAAGTCCAGCGACCCCACGCAGGCCGAGCTCCAGCCCTACGACCCCGACGACCCGCCGTCCGACGTCGCGACGACGACCACCGACACCGGCGAGACGGTGCCCTTCATCATCCGTCGTGAGGACGGCTACCAGGCGCGTGACCGCTACACGATCATGGCGATCTGGCAGCCCGGTGAGCCGTGGACCCGCTACCGGTCCCAGCCGCAGTTCAACCACAAGATCCTGATCCCGCACGGCGGCAACTGCGGGGCGTCCTACCAACCCGGCAACCCGCCGCTCGAGGACTACGCCGGCACGATCCCCGCCGTACCCGGCTTCGAGCAGTCGTACGTCGCGGCGCTCGGCAAGGGCTTCGCGGTCGTCTCGACCGCGCTCAACAACACCGGGCACAACTGCTCCATCGCCACCGAAGCCGAGTCGCTGCTGATGGTCAAGGAGTACTTCGTCGAGCAGTACGGCACGATCCGCTACACGATCGGCACCGGCTGCTCGGGCGGCTCGATCGCGCAGAACACGATCGCCAACTCCTACCCCGGCATCTACCAGGGTCTGCTGACCACCTGCACCTACCCGGACGTGATCAGCCCCGGAGCGCAGTTCGCCGACTACCACCTGATGCGGAAGTACTTCGAGGACCCGAGCCGCTGGGCGCCGGGCGTCGTGTGGCTGCCGACCCAGATCGCCTCGGTCGAGGGACACATCTCGATGATCAACTCGATCGCCGCCGACGAGCTGCTCTTCAAGTCCGCGCTCAACCCGGAGAACGACTGCTCGGGATCGGTCGACACCGTCCCCGGGGACACGACCACGCGCTACAACACCGAGACCAATCCCGGCGGGGTGCGCTGCTCGGTGCTGGACATCATGAAGAACCTGATCGGCGTCCGGCCGCCGTCGGTGTGGAGCCCGGCGGAGAAGGAGGTCGGAGAGGGTTTCGCCGGTCTGCCCTTCGCCAACATCGGCATCCAGTACGGCCTCGAGCCGCTGCGGCGTGGCGAGATCACGACCGCGCAGTTCATCGACCTCAACGAGAAGCTCGGCGGCCTCGACATCGACCTCAACCCGATCGAGGCCCGCACCGTCGGTGACATCCGCTCGATCGGGCGCGCCTACCGCACCGGGCTGATCAACGAGGGCCAGTACATGGACCGCGTCGCGATCATCAACTTCGGCGGCCCGGACCCGGGCATCGCCCACGACTACGCCCACGCCTTCTGGATGGAGGAGCGTGCGGCGCGCTCGCAGGGCGGAACCACCGACAACCGGGTCATGTGGTTCGGGGTCGTGCCGCTCATCGGTGACCTGCGCTGGGCCGTGGAGTCCCTCGAGGCGATGGACCGCTGGCTCGCCGCCGTCGAGAAGGACCGGTCGAAGAAGGGCCTGGCTCGCAAGATCGTGGTCAACAAGCCCGCCGACATCACCGATCGCTGCTTCAACGTGCCAGGGCTCCTCGAGGTCCCGGGCGCGAACGACGAGGTGGACTGCGTGCTGCCGGAGTCGTTGCAGCTGCGGCTGAGCACCCCGCGCGAGCAGGCCGGCGACGACGTCCTCAACGACCGCGTCGCCTGTCAGCTGCGCCCGCTGGACCGCGCCGACTACGACTTCCTGCTGCTGCCGCTGAGCGACGCCGACTGGGAGACCCTGCAGGAGATCTTCCCGTTCGGCGTGTGCGACTACGACAAGCCCGGCCGCGGCTTCCAGGGCAACCAGAGCTGGCTGACCTACGGCGACCGCAAGGGAGAGGTCGTGTACGGCGGCCGCAACCTGCCGACGCCCGGGCGCAAGCAGGCCAGTGGCTGGCAGTCCGGGTCGTTCAGCAGCGTGCTCCAGCAGTGAGCGAGCAGCAGCCCGCGAGGCACGAGCGGCCTCGACACCCAACGAGCCGACCTGCCACGACCACACCCGAGGTCGGCGCCCGGGTCATCGGGTCTCGACCCCCGTCAGGTGTCAGGCGCGCAGCGCCGGCATCAGGAACGCCTCGAGATAGTCGGAGATCGAGCCTGCGTCGTCGATGTCGACGGCCTGGCCCGGCACGCTGACGAGCGAGACCACGATCCGCATCACCCACTCGGCCGCACCCTGGACGTCGAGGCCGGCACGCAGCTCGCCGGTGGCGACGCCGGCCTCCAGCTGGGCGCGCCAGAACCACGACAGCCCCGGGACGATGTCGTCCACGAAGGTGCCGATCACCGCGCCGAAGGCTTCCGGCTCGCTCTCGCGCAGCTCGGTGGCCAGTGGTCCGAGGGGCGCGGCACGGGCGAGCACGACGGCGGCGGCGACGCGGGCGGCGAACCCGTCGGCGGCGTCGACGCGCTGCTGGGCGTCGACCCAGAAGGCCTGGTCGCGCCGGATGAGCGCGGCCGAGAGCAGGGTGGCCTTGTCGGGGAAGTGCCGGTAGAGCCAGGCCCGCGAGACCCCGGCCTCGGCGGCCACGCCGGCTGCCGTCGTACGGCGGATCCCGTCACGGCGCAGACAGGACTCGGCGGCGTCGAGGATCCGGTCTCGTGCCGATCGGCCGTCGGAGTCGGGCGGTGCCGGGGCGCTCACGTGAGGTCGTACGCCATGGCCCGCAGCGTGGCCTGGTCCTCGGGCGACAGGAGGGCCTGGATCTCGTTGAGCATCGCTCCGCCGGGACGGACCGAGCCGTCGTGCAGGCGGTTGCGCTGCGTCTCGTCGCGCGCCACGTGGACGCAGGACAGGATCAGCGTGGGCACCGAGACATCCTCGGGGTGGGCGCGGATCCCGGCGTCGGTCGCAGTGATCGGCAACGACATCATGGCGCAAAAGTACACACTTGTGCCGATGTGTCTACTGCCTCTAGCGTGCCGGATGTGAGAGCCGTCACTGTGTCCGCGCCCGGTCAGATCTCCGTCGAGGAGGTGCCGGACGCGACGCTGCCCGGCCCCGGTGGGGCGGTGGTGAAGGTCGAGGCCACCGCGATCTGCGGCTCCGACCTGCACTTCTACGACGGCGACCTGCCGCTCTACCCCGTCGCGGTGGGTCACGAGGCCATCGGCACGGTCGCCGAGGTGGGCGCGCAGGTCGACGGCTTCGCCGTCGGCGACCGGGTGCTGGTGGCGTCCGTGGCCGGGTGCGGCGACTGCGCGGGGTGCGCGACGCTCGACCCGGTCGCGTGCCTCGGCGGGGCGAAGGTGTTCGGCTCCGGAGAGCTCGGGGGAGCGCAGAGCGACCTGCTCGCCGTACCGGCTGCCGACTTCAACCTGCTGACGATCCCCGACGGGGTCAGCGACGAGGCCGCGCTGCTCCTGACCGACAACCTGGGCACGGGCTGGGCGGCCGCGACGCGCGCCGACGTCGCTCCGGGGGAGACGGTGCTGGTGCTCGGGCTGGGTGCCGTCGGTCAGTGCGCGGTCCGCTGCGCGATCGCGCTGGGGGCACGCGTGCTCGCCTACGACCCGGTCGAGGGCCGCCGGGCGATGGCCGAGAAGACAGGCGCCACGGCGCTGACAGGGACACCCGAGGACGTCGTCCCGGCCGTGCTCGAGGCCACCGGGGGTCGCGGAGCCGCCGCGGTCATCGACGCCGTCGGCCACAACGCCACCGTCGACACGGCGTTCGCGGCGGTCCGCTCGACCGGCACCGTCTCCGTGGTCGGCATCCACGACCTCGAGCCCTACCCGTTGGCGCTGCTGATGGGCACCTTCCGCTCGATCACCCTGCGGATGACCACCGCACCCGTGCACCGGACGTGGGGCGAGCTGCTCCCGCTGGTCGCCGACGGACGCCTCGACACCTCCGGGATCTTCACCCACACCTACCCGCTGCACGAGGCGGCCACGGCGTACGCCGCCGTCGCCTCCCGCTCGGCCGACTGCCTGAAAGCGATGCTGATCCCGTGACGACGCCGAACCTCGACGGATCCCTGACCGGCAAGCGCGTCATCGTCACCGGAGGCGCCTCGGGCATCGGCCGCGCCAGCGCCGAGCTGTTGCTGGCCCGTGGTGCGCAGGTCGCGATCTGGGACGTCGCCGACGACACCCTCGCCGTCGCCGAGACGGTCGGTGCCCACGGTCAGGTCGTGGACGTGACGGCCGACCTCGGCGCTCCGGTGGCGGAGGCCGCCCAGGCACTGGGCGGTCTGACCGGTCTCGTGCACGCCGCCGGGCGCGCGAGCGTCGAGCCCGTGGGCGCCTTCACCGCCGACTCGTGGGACCAGGTCGTCGACGTCAACCTGCGCGCCCACGCTCTGCTGACCCAGGCGATGCTGCCGCACCTCGAGGCGGCGGCAGCCGACGGAGCAGGGCCCTCGATCGTGGCGATCTCCTCCATCGAGGGGATGGCGGCCAACCCGTGGATCCCCGCGTACTGCGCCTCCAAGGCCGGGCTGCTCGGGCTCACCCGCTCGATGGCCGCCCAGCTGGGCGCCAGCGGGATCCGGGTCAACTCGGTCTGCCCTGGCTTCGTCGTGACGCCGATGATCCAGCAGGCGCTGGACATCCCCGAGATCAGGGCGGAGTACGAGCAGGCCGCACCGCTCGGCCGGATGGGTCAGCCGCGCGAGATCGCCGGGGCCGTGGCGTTCCTGCTCTCCGACGACGCCTCGTTCGTGACCGGGACCGAGGTCGTCGTCGACGGCGGCCTCATCTGCAAGCACTGACCCCTAGGTCGTGGGAGGGGGGTCAGACCGTCGTGCCCAGCTGGAACACGGCGCCGAGCCGCTCGCCGTACGACGCGAAGTCGGGGGCGCACGGCAGCCCGAGGCTGCTCAGCTCGTCGGCGATCGGGCCGGAGCCGAGCTCGACGACGACCTGGTCGGCCTCGACGACGCCGGTGGCGAGGTCCATCGCCAACGGCGTCTCGTACGGCGTGCCGTCGAGGTAGGAGTAGCTGACGGTCTCGATCCGCGTGGGCTCGCCGAGCGGCTCGACGCGGGGGACCGTCACGCGCAGGGCCACCGATGCCCCGTCGCGCAGGACGAAGGTCGCGTGGGTGTCGCTGTAGTCGGCGTCGATCCCCATCACCGTCTTGGGAAATCCCATCACTCGGTTGCCTGCCAGGCAGGTGAACTCCTGGTCGACGGGCATCCGGTAGACGAAGGAGCCGATCACCTCCTCGCCCGCGCCGGCGGGGCGGGCCAGGAAACCGAGGTTGACCTCGTTGTAGTCGCCCCAGGGATTGGCCCGGTAGTCGACAAGGCTCACGATCAGCTGCGCCACCCCGGGACCGACCTCGACGATCTCGAACGCGTCGCCGGGCAGGAGCGCTCGGGCGGCCGCCGCGGGCACGCTGAAGCCCAGCGTCGCGGAGGTGAAGTCGTCGACCTCCATCGGGAAGGTGATCTCCTGGCCCTCGATGGAGCCCCAGGTGGTGCTGACGGTCATCGGGTGGTCCTTCGGCTCGAAAGATTTGGCACGCGTCAAATTAGCGCAGCTGTGTGGTGTGCGCCACAGCTCTGGTCTCCAGATGCCTGCTGGCACGACGGGCTGACGTCGGTTTCGACGTTCGGCCTCCGCTGGACCAGACCAGTCCCTACCCTGTCCCGGTGACATCTGGACATGAGCCTCCGGGGCCCCCACTGCCGGGGCCGCCGACCTCGTCGGCGCACCCGGGATACCCGGGGTACCCGCCGGCCTCTCCTGGCTACGGGCGGTTCGCTCCGGCGGGGCCGTTGCCCGAGCCCGAGCCGTCGCAGGCGATGGCGCGCTGGGCGCTCGGCCTGGCGATCGTCCCGTGTGGGCTGCTCTGGCTCGTCGGCGCCGGGCTCGCGATCGCCGTGCTGCGGCGCAACCGGGACGGTCGCAACCACGGCAAGAAGAAGGCCATCGGGGCCCTGGTCATGGCCGGGCTATGGGTGCTGTTGGCCCTCGCGGTGCCGGCCACCCTCTTCGCGATCGCCCCCGACCGCTCCGACAGCGGCCAGGTGACGAGCGAGGGGTCGGTGGCTCCGCAGGACCTCCAGGTCGGGGACTGCGTCCGCGACCTGCTCTCCGAGGGCTACAAGCTGACCGTCAAGGTCTCGCCCTGCGCCGAGCCGCACCAGACCGAGGTCTTCGCGAACTTCGACCTGACGGACTCCACCTACCCCGGCGACGACGAGACCCGGGCCCTCGCCGAGCAGGGATGCTTCGATCGCCTCCAGGAGCTGCTCCCGCGTCGCAAGCTCGCCAGGGCGAGCGTGCTCTACCTCTATCCCTTCAGCGGGACCTCCTTCCGCGAGGATCCCGGTGTCTCCTGCCTGGTCGAGTCGGACGTGCCGGTCACGGACCGGATCGTCGAGCTGCCCCCGGTAGGTTGACGTCGTGAGCATCCGTCGTACCGCCAACGTGGTCGGCTCCGGACCCAACGGGCTGGCCGCCGCCGTCGCGCTGGCCCAGCAGGGTGTGGCTGTCACGGTGCTGGAGGCAGCGACAGAGATCGGTGGCGGCACGCGTACGGCGGAGCTCACCGAGCCCGGGGTGCTCCACGACGTGTGCTCGGCCATCCACCCGTTCGGGGTCGCCTCGCCCTTCCTGCGGACGCTTCCGCTCTCGCAGCACGGGCTGCGCTGGTGCTGGCCGGAGGTCGACGTCGCCCACCCGCTCGAGGACGGCAGTGCGGGCGCCCTGAAGGGCGACGTCGTCGAGACGGCCGCGGGGCTGGGGGTCGACGGTCGCCGCTGGCGCCAGGTCTTCGGTCCGCTCCAGGCGGCCTTCCCGCAGCTCGCCGACGACATCCTCGGGCCGCTGATCAGCGTGCCCGGGCATCCGATCAAGCTTGCCCAGTTCGGGCTGCGTGCCGGGCTGCCCGCGACCGTGCTGGCTCGCGCCTTCCGCACCCCTCAGGCCCGGGCGCTCTTCCTGGGCTGCGCCGCCCACGTCTACCGGCCCCTGGGCGGCCTGGCCTCGTCCTCGGTCGGGGCGATGATGATCGCCGCCGGGCACGTGCACGGCTGGCCCGCCGCGCAGGGTGGCTCGCAGGCGATCACCGCGGCGCTGGCAAGCCTGCTCCGCGAGCTCGGAGGGACCATCGTGCTCGCGCACCACGTGCGCTCGACCGCGGACCTGCCGCCTGCGCAGGTCACCCTCTTCGACACCACGCCCACCGGTTTCGCCGACATCCTGGGCGAGCAGGCGGACGCAGGCCGCGGCAAGGCCTACCGCTCCTGGTCCTACGGGCCGGCCGCCTACAAGGTCGACCTGGCCGTGCGTGACGGCATCCCCTGGACGGCGGAGTCGGCGCGCAAGGCCGGCACCGTCCACGTCGGTGGTGCTGCTGAGGTGATGGTGCGCTCCGAGCGCGACACCGTGGCGGGCCGGATGCCCGAGCGGCCGTTCATCCTGGTCGGCCAGCAGTACCTCGCCGACCCCACCCGCTCGGTCGGCGACGTGCACCCGATCTGGGCCTACGCCCACGTCCCGCACGGCTACGCCGGAGACGCCACCGGTGTCGTGCTCGACGAGATCGAGCGCTACGCCCCCGGGTTCCGCGACCGGATCGTCTCGACGGCGGTGATGACCCCGGCCGACTACGAGACCTACAACCCCAACTACGTCGGCGGCGACATCGCGATGGGGGCCAACACCCTGCCGCAGCTGATCGCCCGGCCGGCGCTGGCTGCCGATCCGTACGACACCGGTGTGCCGGGCATGTACCTCTGCTCGGCCTCCACACCGCCCGGGGCCGGCGTGCACGGGATGTGCGGCTACCGCGCCGCGCAGAGCGCGCTGAAGCACCTCGCCCGTCTGGGCTGAGACTCAGCCCCCGCTGACGAGACCGTCCCAGCCCTTCGCCAGGTAGTCGACGAAGTCCCGACCCACGTGCTCGGCGGCGAGGTGCTCGCGGGTCACCGGCGGTGCCACGGCGGCGAAGCCCGCATCGGCGATCGAGCGGGCGGCGAAGTCGTGGTGCAGGATCGCGGCCATCCCGACACTGACGAAGTCGGCGCCCCGGTCCAGGCACCAGGCGGCATCGGCCGCGGAGAGGACCTTGCCGGCGACGCCGAGCCGCGTCTCGCCCCGCTCGAGACCCGTGAAGTAGTCGATGAGGAGGCGGTCCTCATCGCGGGCACCCACGTCGCCGCGGGGTGACATGAACACGTCCCACAGCGACATGTCGAGGTAGTCCAGCAGGCCCGAGTCCAGCACCAGGGTCGCGACCTCGACGCCCTCGGCCACGGTGAGGCCGTTGCCCTCGGGCGTGAGACGGAGCCCGAGCTGGAAGTCCGGGCCGGTGGCGGCGCGGATGCCGGCCAGGATCTCCATCAGCATCCGCGAGCGGTTCTCCATCGAGCCGCCGTACTGATCGGTGCGGTCGTTGTGTCGTGGGTCGAGGAACTGGCACACGAGGTAGCCGTGCGCGCCGTGCACCTCCACGCCGTCGAACCCGGCCCTCTCCGCTCGTACGGCGGCCGCGACGAAGTCCTGCACGCTCTCGGCGACCTCCGCCGTCGTCATCGCGACCGAGCCGGTCCTCGGGTCGTCCCACGGGCACTGGTTGGGTCGGCCCGACAGGGTGGGGTCGGCGCGCCGACCGCCGTGGTGCAGCTGCACCGACGAGACCGTCCCCGTCGTGCGCAGGGCGGCGGCCAACCTCGTGAGGCCGGGGAGGTGCTCGTCCGAGGAGATGCCGAGCTGGCCCGCCCAGGCCTGGCCCGCCGGGACGACGTACGTCGCACACGTCATCACCAGCCCCGTGCCGCCCCGACCCCGGGCCTCGAGCCAGTGCAGCTCGTCGTCGGACAGGGTGCCGTCGGCGTTGCTCTGGGTGTTGGTCAGCGGTGCGAGCGCGAAGCGGTTCGTCCAAGCGGGCCCGTGGGCCAGGGTCAGGGGAGCGCTGATCGCTGCGGGAGTCGGTACGGTCACCCGCCCATCCTGCCGGGCAGGAGGTGAGGACCTTGAGGCGACTACCCTAGGGGGGTATGGTGTCAGCATGAGCGACGAGACCGGGACCCCACCGGGCTACCTGACCCGCAAGGACGACTACCTCAAGCGGATGCGCCGGATCGAGGGCCAGGTCAAGGGCATCGAGCGGATGATCGGCGACGAGAAGTACTGCATCGACATCCTCACCCAGGTCTCGGCCGTGACCAAGGCCCTGCAGGCCGTCGCACTCGGACTGGTGGACGAGCACATGAGCCACTGCGTGCTCGACGCCGCCCGCGCCGGATCGCCGCAGGCGGAGGTCAAGCTCAGGGAGGCCTCCGACGCGATCGCCCGGCTCGTCCGCTCCTGACCAGCACTCCTGCCGCACGCACGAACGAAAGGACGCCGACCATGACCAACACGACCACCAGCACCTACACCGTCACCGGGATGACCTGCCAGCACTGCGTCGCCTCGGTGACCGAGGAGGTCTCCGACATCGCGGGGGTCACCGACGTCGCCGTCGACCTCACGAGCGGGGCGGTGACCGTCACCAGCAGCGGCCCGATCGCCGAGGACGCCGTACGCGCCGCGGTGGACGAAGCCGGCTACGCGCTCGCCTGACCGGCAGCCCGGACTGATGAGCACCGACTCCACGACGGACGCCACTGAGCGCCAGGTCGACCTGGCGATCACCGGCATGACGTGCGCCTCGTGCGCCAACCGGATCCAGCGCAAGCTGAACAAGGTCGAGGGCGTCACCGCCAGCGTCAACTACGCGACCGAGAAGGCCAGCGTCACCTACGACGAGAGCGTCTCCACCGACCAGCTCCTCGCGACCGTCGAGTCCGCCGGGTACGGCGCCACCCTGCCGTCGCAGGCCGACGACGGCCTCGAGCCTGACGGAGCGTCGCTGCGGGCCCGGATGCTCGTCTCCGCCGTGCTCAGCGTCCCGGTCATCGCGATGGCGATGGTGCCGCCCCTGCAGGTCGACGGGTGGCAGTGGATCTCGTTGGTGCTCGCGACCCCTGTGGTGCTGTGGGGCGCGCTGCCCTTCCACCGGGCCGCCTGGACCAACCTGCGCCACGGCGCCACCACCATGGACACGCTCATCTCGATGGGGACGCTCGCCGCCTTCGGCTGGTCGCTCTACGCCCTGGTCTTCGGCACCGCCGGCGAGATCGGGATGACGCACTCCTTCGACCTGGTCGTCGAGCTGGGCCGCCGTACCGACGGAGCCGACAACCTCTACCTCGAGGCCGCCACCGGGGTCGCGACCTTCCTGCTCGTCGGGCGCTACCTCGAGGAGCGCGCCAAGGGCACGGCGGGTGCTGCGCTGCGCGCGCTCCTGGACCTCGGTGCGCGCGACGTCGCCGTCCTGCGCGACGACGTCGAGACCCGCATCCCCATCGACCAGCTCGCCGCGGACGACGTCTTCGTGGTGCGTCCCGGCGAGAAGGTGGCCACCGACGGCGTGGTCGTGGAGGGCTCCTCGGCGATCGACGCGTCACTGCTGACCGGCGAGTCCGTGCCCGTGGAGGTCGGGGTCGGCGACGAGGTCACCGGAGCGACGATCAACGCCGGCGGTCGGCTCGTCGTCCGTGCCAGCAGGGTCGGCTCCGAGACCCAGCTCGCGCAGATGGCGCGCCTCGTCGAGCAGGCACAGACGGGCAAGGCCGCTGCTCAGCGCCTGGCCGATCGCATCTCCGGCATCTTCGTGCCGGCCGTGATCGTGCTGGCGGTCGCGACCTTCCTCGGTTGGGTCGTGCTGGCCGATGACGTCACCGCTGCCTTCACCGCAGCGGTCGCCGTGCTGATCATCGCCTGCCCCTGCGCGCTCGGACTGGCGACGCCGGTCGCCCTGATGGTCGGCACCGGCCGTGGCGCCCAGCTCGGGATCCTGATCAAGGGGCCCGAGGTGCTCGAGCAGACCCGAGCGGTCGACGTGGTGCTGCTCGACAAGACCGGGACCGTCACGACCGGCCAGATGTCGCTGCGCGACGTGCTCACGGCCCCGGGCGAGGACGTCGCTCAGGTGCTGTCGCTGGCCGCTGCCCTCGAGGACGCCTCCGAGCACCCGATCGCCCGAGCCGTCGTCGCCGGTGCGGCCGAGCGACTCACCGACCGGTCCACGGAGCGGGTGACCGACTTCGTCTCGCTGTCCGGGCTCGGGGTGCGTGGCCGGGTCGCCGGCACCGAGGTGATCGTCGGACGCCCCGGCCTCCTGCGCGACCAAGGCCTGTCCCTCCCGGTGGAGCTGGAGGAAGCCGTCTCCTCGGCCCGCGAGCAGGGCGGCACCGTCGTCGCGATCGGGTGGGACGGCGCTGCGCGGGGGGCGCTCGTCGTGGCCGATGCGGTGAAGGACACCTCTGTCGAGGCGATCGGGCAGCTGCGCGAGCTCGGTCTGCGCCCGGTCCTGCTCACCGGTGACGATGCGGTGGTGGCCGCCAGGGTCGCCCGCGAGGTCGGGATCACCGAGGACGACGTGATCGCCGGCGTGCTGCCGACCGACAAGGCCGACGTCGTACGACGACTGCAGGGCGAAGGACGGGTCGTGGCCATGGTGGGCGACGGCGTCAATGACGCCGCGGCCCTCGCCCAGGCCGACCTGGGCCTGGCCATGGGCACCGGCACCGACGCCGCCATCGAGGCCGGCGACCTGACCCTCGTGCGAGGCGACCTGCGCGTCGCTGTCGACGCGATCAGGCTCTCGCGTCGCACCCTGGCCATCATCCGCGGCAACCTGCTGTGGGCGTTCGGCTACAACGTCGCCGGTCTGCCCCTGGCGGCCGCGGGCCTGCTGAACCCGATGATCGCGGGTGCGGCGATGGCGTTCTCGTCACTGTTCGTCGTGGGCAACAGCCTGCGCCTGCGCAGCTTTCAGCCTCGCGGGTGAGGGTTGAGCGTGGCGTCACTGGGTAGTGTGGGTCTCACCGGTGGTGGAGGCGACTTGCGCAGACGCCGCCACTCCGGTTGCCCGATGCCCTCGGGTGGTTGAGGCCCTTCCGTCTGCTCCCCGGCCGGTGGGGCCTCAGTCGCGTGCGCGCCCGCACGTGCGAATCGGCCTGGACACACGAATCGGCCCGGGGGCGAGCCCGGGCCGATCGGCGCTGCTGGATCAGATCTCGTTGCGACGCTCGTTGACCGTCTGCGAGCCATCCGGGTGCGTGGTCGTCTGCACCGTGCGCGAGCGGCGCTGGTTGTTGAGCGTGAAGGCGGTCAGGGCGACGACCACCACTCCCACGCCCGCCATGATGAGGCCAACGGCGTACAGGTTGACGTCGTCGACCGCGTCGTTGACCGCGAAGGCGAGGACGAGTCCCACCACGATCAGGAATCCACCGAATCCGTAACCCATCTGCTGACACTCCTTGCTGGTGATCGGCGCTCCGACCTGGGTGGTCCGCGCCTGCTGGATCGGCGCCGCAAGGGCGCCGATCCATCACCGTGACACGGCTGGCGGGGGCTCGCGTCGCCCGTCGGGGTGAGTCGGCGCAGTCGGGCTGTGGGACGGTGCGGGCGCCGGTCAGGTGGCGTTGACCAGGCTGCCGCAGGTGAAGTCGCGCCCGCTCACCGAGCTCCACGAGCTGCCGGAGTACTGGAGGATCTTGGCGCAGGGCGACGTGGTGCCGGCGCCGACGGCCATCGGGGCGTGGAGCCCGTTGCTGGTCCAGCCCTTGACCTTCGCGAGCGAGTTCACCAGGGACGTGCGGCTGAGCTTGCCACCGAGGGCCGTGGCCTGCTCGACGAAGAGCCGTGCGGCCGACCAGGCGTAGAGCCCGTAGTAGTTGGGGACGGCGCCCGGGGCGACCTGGTCCAGCCAGCTGCGGTAGAGCGCCATCTCACGGATGCCGGTGTTGTCGAAGAGCTCGGTGGTGCTGAAGACGTAGACACCCTTGGCGACGTCGCCCGCCTGCTTGAGGTAGTTGGCGTCGTAGATGGTCGGGTCCTGGAAGTACACCTTCGGGGTGAAGCTCTGCTGCTTCATCGCCTGCTGCAGCTTGATGGCGAACTGGTAGGGCCCGAAGTACTGCACGAACTGGATGTCGTTGTCCTTCATCTGTTGTGCGTACGTCGCGTAGTTGAACTCCGCCGTGTCGATGGGCTGCAGCACGTCGACGTTCATGCCGGCGCGCTCGTAGGCGTTGCGGAACGCCTCGGCGTTGACCTTCGAGGCGGCGACGTTGACGTAGAAGATCCCCACGTGCTTGCTGGCCTCGGGCTCCTTCTTGAGCCAGAACTTCGGGATGGTGTCGGAGATGGTCGAGCTCGAGATCGCGTACGCCGCCCGACAGGTGGAGCACTTCTGCCGCTCCGGAGTGACGGTGAAGCCGCGGATGTCGGGCAGGCCGCACTGCTCCGCGGTCGCGGCCCCACCGGCGTCGAACGACGAGACGGACCCCACGGCGGCGAAGGACTCCTCGCACGCGGTCGCGTAGGCCTGCTGGTCGGCGCCCGCATCGGCGCGACTGTCGAGGGGGAGCAGCTTGAGGGAGCGCCCACAGAGCTTCTCGGTCGAGTTGTAGTAGCTGACGAAGGCCTGGGTGCCCTGTCGAGCGGACTCGAAGAGGCCGGGCACGGGGCCGGAGATGTCCGAGGCGTTGGCGATGGTGATCTCGGAGTCGGTGATCCCTGTGGTGTTCGTGAACCCGTCGCAGTCGCCGGCCGCGCGGCCCCCCGTGGGGGAGTTGTCGCCGGGGGTGTCGTCGCCGTCGCCCGAGTCTCCGTCCCCGGGTGCTTCGCCGGATGTCCCGTCGTCACCGGGGGCGCCGCCGCTGCCTGAGCCGGCGTCTCCGCTGGCCGGGGGTGTCCCGTTGCCACTACCGGTGGAGTCGGGGACCGACCCGTCGCCGGGATCCGCGGGGACACCGCCGTCGTCGGCGCCGGGGACGGTGCCATCGGCAGGGGCGCCGGGAGCCGCCGTACCGCTTCCTGCGGTGTCGACGCCGCGACCGGCGGCAACCTGCTGGGGATCGAGGTTGGAGCCGCAGGCGGTCAGGGCGAGGCAGGCCACCGTCGCGGCGACAGCGACGACGGTCGCGGACGGGCGGGTGCGTCGCGGGAGCAAGCGAGGCATGCAGTCTCCAGACGGGTAAGTCAACACTGTTGACAAGCGGACTGTACGAACCGCCTCCGCCGTGTGTCAACGCTCACACGGCCCACCGCATAGGGTCGGCCGCGTGACCGAGGCCGCCGCCAGCTCCCGCAGCGGGTCGGGTGCGCTCACGAAGGAGGCGATCGGCACGGCGGCGCGTCGGCTCTTCGCGCGGCAGGGGTACGCCGCCACGTCGGTGCGGGCGATCGCGGCCGAGGCGGGTGCGGACCCGGCGCTGGTCATCCGGCACTTCGGCTCCAAGGAGCGGCTGTTCCTGGAGACGGTCGCCATCGAGGGGCGCTTCGACCACGTGACCAGCGGTCCCCTGGAGTCGCTCGGCGCGCGGCTGGTGGAGTCGTTGCTGACCGAGGCGCCCGAGCTCACCTTCAGCACGTGGCGGGCGATGCTGCGTGCGACCGACAGCGACCTGGTGCGGTCCCGCCTGATCGCCGCGATGGAGGAGATGTTCATCGAGCCCCTCGCGCCTCGGCTGTCGGGGCCCGACCCCGAGCTGCGGGCACGACTGGTCGCGGCGGCCATCTCCGGGCTGCTCGACGCCGTGGCGATCCTGGCTGATCGGCTGATCGTCGAGGCCTCCGTCGAGCAGCTGGTCGATCTCTACGGTCGCTCCATCCAGGCCCTCGTCGACGGCTGAGCGCGACGCCAGGGCCGCGCGGCACGTCGGAGGCATCCTTCTGAGCCATTTCCTGGACGAAGTGAACTAGAACACGTTCTAATGCCGTTCATGCGCAACGGCCTCGTCCTGTTCTCGTCCGACCGGGGGATCACCCCTGCCGCGCTCGCCCTTGCTGGGGAGCAACGTGGTTTCGACACGATCTACGTGCCGGAGCACACGCACATCCCGGTGCGGCGCGACGCCGCGCACCCGACGGGGGGTGAGTCGCTGCCCGACGACCGCTACACCCGCACTCTCGACCCGTGGATCTCGCTGGCGACAGCAGCCGCGGTGACCTCGCGGATCCGGCTCTCGACGGCGGTGGCGCTGCCCGTGGAGTCGGACCCGATCACGCTGGCCAAGCAGATCGCCACCCTCGACCACCTCTCCGGCGGGCGGGTGACCATCGGGGCAGGCTTCGGCTGGAACACCGACGAGCTCGAGGACCACCACGTGCCGCCAGGCAGGCGCCGTACGGTCCTGAAGGAGTACGTCGAGGCGATGCGCTCGCTGTGGACCGACGAGGAGGCCTCCTACGACGGGGAGTTCGTCTCGTTCGGACCCTCGTGGGCCTACCCCAAGCCGGTGCAGCCGCACATCCCGCTGGTGATCGGGGCCGGGGCCGGGCCCAAGACGTTCGCCTGGATCGCCGCTCACGCCGACGGGTGGATGACGACGCCGATCGAGCAGGACATCAGCGCGAAGTGTGCTGCGCTGCGCACGGCCTGGGCCGAGGCCGGTCGCGACGGTGAGCCGCAGATCCACGTGCTGATCGCCTCGAAGCCGTCGCCCGAGGACCTCGCCGGCTGGGCGGAGGCAGGTGCCACCGACCTGATCTGGGGGGTACCGGACAAGTCCGATGACGAGGTGATGGCCTCCCTCGACCGGCTGGCCGACCGGATCGGCCTCACCGCCGGCGTCGGCACCACCGCCGGGAGCGTGGCCTGATGGCCTCGACGGCAGGGACGGTCCAGCAGCTGCTGCGCGAGCGCGCCGAGGACGACAGCACCGCGATCCTCCACGACGGCCGGTCGCAGACCTGGCGTGAGCACATCTCGGAGAGCTCGCAGGTCGCAGCCGCCCTGATCGGGATCGCGGACGCCCAGCGGCCGGTGCACGTGGGCACGCTGCTCGGCAACAGCCCGGACATGCTGCGGATGATGGCGGCGGCCGGGCTCGGTGGGTTCACCCTGTGTGGCATCAACACCACCCGGCGTGGGGACGGGCTGGTCGCCGACATCCGTCGCTCGGAGTGCCAGGTGCTGGTCACCGACAACGAGCATCACCCGCTGCTCGAGGGCCTCGACCTCGGCGACGTACGGGTGCTCGACACGTCCACCGGGGAGTGGGCCGAGCTCATCGCCGGGGCCGGACCGCTGACGCCGCACCGCGAGGTCGAGGCGATGGACACCTTCATGATGATCTTCACCTCCGGCACCAGCGGTGACCCCAAGGCCGTGCAGGTCGCCCACCTGATGGTGCTCTTCTCCGGCCTCAACCTGGTCGACCGGTTCTCGATGACCAGCGACGACGTCTGCTACCTGTCGATGCCGCTGTTCCACTCCAACGCGGTGGTGGCCGGCTGGGCGGTCGCGGTCGGGTCCGGGGCGGCCATGGTGCCGACGAAGTTCTCCGCGAGCCGGTTCCTCGACGACGTACGAACCCATGGCGTGACCTACATGAACTACGTCGGCAAGCCGTTGGCCTACGTGCTCGCGACGCCCGAGCAGCCCGACGACGCCGACAACCCCCTGCGCACCGCGTTCGGCAACGAGGCCGGCGACCGCAACATCGACGAGTTCGCCCGTCGCTTCGGTTGCTCGGTGGTGGACGGCTTCGGCTCGACCGAGCTGGCGATCATCATCCTGCGCGAGGACGGGTGCCCGCCGGGCTCGATCGGCAAGGGGATGGACGGCGTCGCGATCTACGACAGCGCGAGCGTCACCGAGTGCGCGGTCGCGCAGTTCGACGAGCACGGTGCCCTGACCAACGCCGACCAGGCCGTCGGCGAGCTGGTCAACACCACGGGCGGCGGCTACTTCCAGGGGTACTACAACGACCCGAAGGCCAACGAGGACCGGATGCGTCACGGGATGTACTGGTCTGGCGACCTGGCCTACAAGGACGCCGACGACTGGATCTACCTGGCCGGGCGCACCGCCGACTGGATGCGCGTCGACGGGGAGAACCTCGCCGCCGCGCCGATCGAGCGGATCCTGACCCGCCTGGACGCGATCAACCAGGTGGCGGTGTACGCCGTGCCCGACGACGTGGGTGACCAGGTGATGGCCGCCATCGTGCTCAACGACGACTCCACCCTCGAGCCCGACGAGCTCGAGGAGTTCCTCGCCGCCCAGCCCGACCTGTCGCCCAAGGCGTGGCCGCGCTTCGTCCGGCTGGCGCCGTCCCTGCCCAGCACCGCGACCAACAAGGTGCTCAAGCGCACCCTCATCGCCGAGGGCATCACGCCCGGCGACGGCGTCCTCTGGTCGCGCCAGCCGCGTGGCACGTCGTACGGTCCGAGTCTGGCCTTGACGTGAACCACCGCAGCCCGCGACCCGCACGCCCGCCCTTCGGCGGTGAGCGGGCGCGGGCGCTGGCGCGCCGGGTGGGGCCGGTGCTGCTGGTGGTCGTGGGCCTGCTCGTCGCGCTGGCGGTGTACGACGGCGTTGCCGGCAACTCCGGGAACGCCGGCGTCTCCGACAGCTATCGCACCGTCGCGGACGACGACTCGTGGCTCGGCTACCTGCCGGCCGACGGGGCCGTCCCGGGACTGTCGGTGGCCGGTCTGACGGCCGTCGAGGACGACGGTCCGGTGTCGCGTCGGGTCGACTTCGTGGTGCCCGGCGTGCCCGACGGGACGGTGTCGCTGTGCTTCGTCGGCTTCGAGGACGACCTCGCCGTGGCCTGTCCCGATGCCGTGCTGCTGGGCCGGGTCGAACGTGCCGTGGGTCTGCCGTACGTCGGGCTGGAGGGCCCGATCGGGGCGCTGGACTGGCTCGAGATCTACGCCACGCCCGCCCCGGAGCTCGACGAGCTGGCCTACCTCCGGCGCTGAGCCCCTCAGGACGCGACGTCCGGGAACCCGTCGGGAGGGGTGCCCCCGCCACCGGGGCCCCCGCCACCGGGGCCCCCGCCACCGGGGCCCCCGCCACCGGGGCCCCCGCCCATGCCCCCCATGCCGCCCGTGGGGCCCTCGCCGGCGGTGACGGTGGCCGTCTCGACGCCATCGACCAGGAGGTAGTACGAGTCGCCGTCCTCGATCTCCGGGCCCGAGTAGACGAACGACGAGATCTCCTCGCCCACCTCGTACTCGGTCACCAGGGTGCCGTCGCTGTCGGTGACGGTGATGACCGACCCGGTCGGGACGGTGCTGGTGAGCGTGGCCGACACCCAGGCCTGTGACGACTCCGTCGACGGGGCCGACGCCATGCCGGACGTGCCGACAGCCACGAGGGTGCCGCCCTCGGTCAGCAGGGCGCCGTCGAGGTCGAGCGCGCCGTTGCCCGGCTGGGTGGGGCCCTCGACGACGACGTCGCCGCCGGTGATGCTGCCGTCTCCCCCCACGTCGATCCCGTCGCCGCCGGCGTGCACGAGCACACTGCCTCCCTCGATGAGGAGCGAGGCGTCGCCGGCGTCGTTGACCACGTTGATGCCGTCATCGCTCGAGGTCACGTCGAGGATGCCGTCGGAGATGGTCATGGTGCCCGCCTCGAGAGCCTCGTAGGAGGTCGTGACCGTGATGCTGCCACCGGCCACGGTCAGGTCGCCGTCCGCGTGCATGGCGTCGTCACCGGAGGCGAGGACGAGGGTGCCGCCGTCGACCGAGACCACGCTGTCGGAGTTGATCGCGTCGTCGGAGGCATCCACGGTGACCTCGCCCCCGGAGACGACGATGCTGGCCCCGGCCTGGATGCCCTTGCTGGTCGTGTCGTCCGTGGTGGCAGAGGAGGTGCCGGAGGCGGAGCCGTCCCCGGCGGTGATGGACAGGCTGCCGCCCCCCACGATGGCGTCCGTGGTGGCGGCGAGCCCGTCGTCGGCGGCCTCGACCGTGACCGAGCCTCCGGTGACGGCCACGAAGCCGTCGGCCTCGTCGCTGTCGTTGTCCGACTTCAGCCCGTCGCCTCCGGCCTCGACGGTGAGGGTGCCCCCTTCGACCACCAGGTAGTCCTTGCCGCGGAGACCATCGTCGGCGGCGCTGATGGTGATCTCGCCCCCGAGCACGACGAGGCCGTCCTTGCTGGTGATCCCGTCGGCGTTGCCCTCGACCTCCAGCGCGCCGGTGCCGGCGATGGTCAGATCGGCGGTGGAGAAGAGGGTGGCGTTCGCGGCGTCCTCCTCGTCGTCGTCGGCGGTGGAGGCCGCGCCGTCGGCCAGGCGGTTGACCGAGCCGTCGGCGAGCACCACCACGGCCTCGTCGGCCTCGGTGACGAGCAGCGGCGAGTCGTCAGTCGAGGTGATGTCGACGCCGTCGAGCACGAGCTCGACCGTGCCGTCGTCGGTGCTGTCGACGACCAGCTGGCCGTCGGTCAGGGTGCCGGAGATGACGTAGGTGCCCGCCGTCGAGATGGTCACGACGTCCCCCTCGACCGAGGCGCCGTCACCGTCGACGGCCGACTCCGCGTCGTCCAGCGTGATGGTCGTCCCCGTGCCGGTGTCGGTGTCGCCATCGCCGTATGCGCCGGGGTCGTCTGCGGTGTGCGCCTCCTCGTTGGCAGCCAGGGCCTCGGTGGCGGTGATGCCGGCGGTGCCCGCGACCAGCGACGTGGTGCTGCCGGAGGTGCCGGTGGAGGCCGCGGAGGTGCCGGCCGGGGCAGTGCTGCCGCAGCCGACCAGGAGGGCGACCGCGGCACCTGCGGCGAGGCTCGTGCGGAGGGTGTGGCGGAGATTCATCGTGGGCTCCTTCTCGGAGGCGTCGGTGAGCTGGCGGATGCGGATGCGGGTGCGTGTGGGTGGGATGCGTGCCGGCGGGGCACGTGCAGCCGGCGGTCGAGGACCCGGTGCCACTTCAGGCGCGGGAGGACGGGATCGAGAGCGGCCATGCCCACGCCGTACTTGGAGACCTGGACGGGCCGGTGCCCGCGCGACCACAGCAGCCGGTCGACCGCAGAGGGTGTCGAGCCGGTCTTGGTCTCGACGATCGCCAGTGCGGGTCGATCGAGGTCGCGTGGCGTGGAGGTGAGCGAGGTCCAGCCGAGATCGGTGTCGATGGTGACGCGGCTGCCGGAGCTCGGCAGGAGCAGGGTGGCGCGACGGTAGGCCGTCACGAGGACCGGTGCGAGATCAGCGGCGCAGGCGGCCTCCACCCGGGCCTCCTCGAGGCACGCGTCGACGAACGCGAGACCCTCGGTGGTGAGCGGTCCGTCACCGGCGTCGTGGTGGGTGATCCGCTGCTTCACGGTGGCATCGCGTGCCGACCGCGTCTTGACCTCCAACCAACAGGTGTCGGTGTCGAGATAGGCGCGGGTGCGCACCTTGAAGCGGCGGCGGTGGCGCCGACCGGCGAGCAGGTAGCTGGCCCGGTCCGGGGTGTCGAGGTAGGTCGAGCGGTAGCCGAAGGCGCGGGCATCGCCGATCTCGAGCACGTGGGTGTCGTCCGGGAGGTACTCGAGCAGGGCGGGCAGGTCCTGCACCGCCACGACGTACTTGCGGTCGACGCGGGTGAGAAGGGCTGCGCGGTCGACCAGCTCGTCCAGTCCGACGGGAGTGAGTCGGCGCAGCGTCTCGGCGACCGCGTGGGCGGGCTCGGGGTCGAGGGTGGCCACGCTCATGCCACACCACTCGTGCGCAGCACGGCCGGCTGGGTGGGGTCGGCGGCAGGCGGGGCGGTGGTCGCTCGGTAGCGCACCTGGACGAGGGTGGTGTCGTTGACCAGGTCGGTCCGACGCACGGTGGCCGAGAGCACGTGGGCGTCCAGCGTGTGCTCGAGGTGGGCGGTCAGGGCCGGCCCGCAGGTGAAGGCGCGGTCGAGCACCAGCTCCTGGCGCTGCGCGGTCTCGGCGATCCGCGGGTGGTCCCCGACCCAGATCGCGGCCAGGACGCCGACCAGCAGCACGCCGTGCAGCCACGTCGGGGTGGTGGCCAGACCGCAGAGCAGGCCGATCGCCAGGGCGGCGAAGTAGTAGGCGATCTCGTGGTGCTCGAGCTCCTGGGAGCGAAGCCGGATGATCGACAGGACGCCGAACAGGCCGAGGCCGAGGCCCGCGCCGACGGTGCTGGTCGCCAGCGTCGCGGTCACGGCCAGCACGCCGATGTTGACGCCCAGGTAGGCGACGACGAGCTCGCGACGATCGTGCCGGGGCAGGAAGAGGGCTCCGACGAGCACGGCGATCGCGACGAGGTCGGCGCCGAGCATCCAGTACTGCTGCATGAACATGCTCCTTGGTCTGATGCGTCCGCCCGGCCGGTGCGGCCGGTGACGTGGGGACGGACGCGGGGTGAACGTGGGGTGACACGCCCTAGTCAGCCCGACCCGACTGGCCGGGCCGTGTGGCGGATCTGTGGGGTGCCTGTGCGCCGGGGCGGTGTCAGGGGAGACCGGGGGTCCGGCCTGTCCCCCGTCAGGCGATGGGGGCGGCCCCGAGGGTCGCTTCGGCCTCGTGGTCGGCGCCGTCGGAGTCGGTCCAGGCGATGCTGACCGTCTCGCCGGCCGCGTGCGTGGCGATCGCGGACGAGAGCTCGTCGGCGGTGGTCACGGTGATGTCGCCCACGGCGGTGACCGTGTCGCCGGCAGCGAGTCCTGCCGTGGCCGCGGCGGTGCCGTCGAGCACCCCGGCCAGCACGGGTGACGTGCCAGCTCCGGACAGCTCTACGCCGAGGAACGCCTCGTAGCCGAGGACGACTCCGTTGCTGGTGTCCCCGTCGATGATCGCCTCGGTGATCCTCAGGACCCGGGTGATCGGGATGGCGTAGCCCGTGATGTCGGTGCCGCCGCCCGACGCCGCGACATTCATCCCGGCGACCTCACCATCCGCGTCGAGCAGAGCGCCGCCGGAGTCGCCGGGGACGATGTCGGCATCGACCTCGATCAACGCGCGCAACCGCGACGTCGACCCGTCGTCGTTGCTCACCTCGATCCCGGTCCGGGCGTCGGTCACGGTGCCGCTGGCCGCGGTCAGCGAACCGCCGTCGCCGCCGGCATCCCCGATCGAGGTGACGACGTCACCCTCTGCGACGCCGGTCGGGTCGAGGTCCACCGGGGTGAGCTCGGTGGCGCCGGTCAGTCGGAGGACCGCCACGTCGCGGGTGGCGTCTCCGCCGACGTACGTCGCCTCGAAGGTCTCGCCGGTCTCGGCGATGGTGACCTCGAGCGAGGTCGCGTCCGCGACGACGTGGTGGTTGGTGACCACGAGACCGTCGGCGTCGATCACCATGCCGGTGCCGGCTGCCTCGCCTGCCCCGTAGTCGAGCGTGCTGGTGATCAGGGCGAGGCCGACCGACTGCTCCTCCGTCGCGTCGCTGGTGTCCAGGGAGGTGCTGGTGGTCCCTCCGGGCAGGCCGGAGAGGCCTGAGTCGCCCTGTCCGCCGCCGTACCCGTACGCGTAGCCGGAGGCCCCGCCGTACGCGTAGCCGCCGAAGGGTCCGTAGCCGCCCCGGTCGGCGGCCTGCACGATGCCGGGGGTGGCCGTCAGCGACGCGCCGGCGGACGCGGGGCCGACCGCGGACGCCCCGAGCGCGCCGACACCGAGCACGAACGGCGCGGTCAGCGCTGCTGCGCCGACGGCAGCAGCCACGCGGCGGAGGTGACGGCGTCGCGGCGGGCGCGACGGTCCGGCGGTAGGGGTCGGGATGCTGGATGTCGACATCGGTGGCTCCTGGTCAGGTCGGGTACGTCGGTGCCCCGACTGTGGGCCTCGGGGATGTCCCCTTCCTGTGAGGCGTCCGTGAGCCAGGTGCGAGAGCTGCCGGTCACGCGATTCCTGGCGCGGGTGCTCGCGCTACGGGCTCGGCGGTGACTCAGCGGGCTCTCCCGACGCGAGACCTTGCGCGCGCCCGAGAACTCGTTCTAGTCTGGACACGTGTCCAGTCAAGTGTTCAGAAGTCCCCGGCAAGGCCTGCGGTCCCGGCAGGCGGAGACGCTGACCAAGCTCCTCGTCGCCGGCGACGAGGAGCTGCGCTCCGTCGGCCACGAGGCCCTCACGGTGCGCACGGTCGCCGCGCGCGCCGGGGTCTCGCCCGCCACCGCGTACACCTACCTGGCCTCGAAGAACCACCTCTTCGCCGAGCTCTTCCTCGGCTACCTCGCCGAGGACGCCGAGCACGAGGCGAGTGGCGCCGACGCCGTCGACCGGGTCCGCAGCGTCACCCGCCAGATGGCGCAGCGGCTGGCCGCCGCCCCCGAACTGGCGGCCGCGGTCACGCCGGCGCTGCTCAGCTCGGACCCCGACGTGGAGCGCCTGCGGCTGCGGATCGGCGCCGAGTTCGTGCGGCGCTTCAGCGACGCCCTCGCCGGAGACGAGACCGGAGACGAGGCCGGGGATGGGAACGGGGATGGGGACGAGGAGCTCGTCGAGGCACTGACCCTGGCCTTCTCCGGCGCCCTGCTGCAGGCGGGCATGGGCCTGCTGACCTACACCGAGATGGGCGACCGGCTCGACACCGTCGTCGCCACGATCCTGCGAGGCAACGTCTGATGACGACCACCGACACCCGCCGCGACGCCGGCGACCCGACCGGACCCGGCCCGACCGGATCTGGCCCGACCGGATCTGGCCCGATCGTCTTCGACCCGTTCGACTACGGCTTCCAGGAGGACCCCTACCCGGTCTACGCCCGCTGCCGCGCCGAGGAGCCCCTGCACCACAACACGACCCACGACTTCTGGGTCCTCACTCGCCACGCCGACGTGCAGCAGGCGTTCCGCACCGAGGGCGTCTACTCCAACGCGATGGGGGTCTCCCTCGAGCCCAGTGCCTGGGGACCGCACGCCCACAAGGTGATGTCGTTCCTCGGGATGGACGGTGACCGGCAGAAGCGGCTGCGCTCGCTGGTGTCCAAGGGCTTCACGCCGCGCCGGGTCACCGAGCTCGCGCCGCAGATCGAGCGCCTCACCGACCGCTACCTCACCCGTTGCGTCGAGCTCGCCGAGAGTGGGCAGGGGTTCGACTGGATCAAGGACTTCGCAGGCTTGCTCCCGATGGACGTCATCTCCGAGATGATGGGGGTGCCGCAGGCCGACCGGGACGAGGTGCGGCGCCTGGCCGACGTCGTGGTGCACCGCGAGGACGGCGTGCACGACGTACCCGAGGCGGGCGTGACCGCGTCGCTGGACCTCGTCGTCTACTACGCCGAGATGGTCGCCGCGCGCAAGAAGCAGCCGACCGACGACCTCACCTCGGCGCTGCTGGCCGCCGAGATCGACGGCGACAAGCTCGAGGACGACGAGATCATCGCGTTCCTCTTCCTGATGGTCGTGGCCGGCAACGAGACGACCACCAAGCTGCTCGGTCACGCGTTGTTCCACCTGACCCGCCACCCGAGCCAGTACGACGACGTCTTCGCCGCACCAGAGCTGGCGTCGGGTCTCGACCTGGTCGACCCGTGGATCGAGGAGACCCTGCGCTTCGACACCTCCAGCCAGGTGCTGGCCCGACACCTCCTGGCCGACGTCGAGGTCGAGGGTGTCGTCGCGCCGGCCGGCGCCAAGCTCGCGCTGTGCATCGGCTCGGCCAACCGCGACGAGCGCGTCTTCACCAGGGCCGACGAGTTCGACCTCCACAGGCCGAAGGAGGAGCTGTCGCAGTCGGTCAGCTTCGGCGGGGGGCGGCACTTCTGCCTCGGTGCCAACCTGGCGCGGCTCGAGGCGCGGATCGCGCTGCGCGAGCTGGTCACCCGGGTGAAGCGGATCCAGGTCGCCCACGACGAGTGCCTGCGCGTGCACTCGGTCAGCGTGCGCGGATTCTCCTCGGTCCCGGTCCCCTCGATCGAGGTGCGCTGAGGCATGGGCAGAGCCACGTACGAGCGTCCTGAGCGACGCCCGGCCGTCATCACCGGCGCCTCGTCCGGGATCGGCGCCGCGACGGCGTTGACCTTCGCTGCGGCCGGCTACCCGGTCGCGCTGGGTGCTCGCCGCGTCGACAAGCTCGAGGAGGTCGCCGCGCAGATCCGCGAGACCGGGGGAGAGGTCGCGGTCGCCGCACTCGACATCACCGACGACGACTCGGTCAAGCAGTTCACCGTCGAGGTCACCGAGGCGCTGGGCGACATCGAGACCGTCGTCTCCAACGCCGGCGCGGTCGCGCCAGGGCTGATCGCCGAGGTCGACTCCGAGCGGTTCTCCCGCGAACTGGACCTCAACATCACCGGCGCGCACCGCCTCGTGCGTGCCTTCGTGCCGGCGATGATCGAGCGTCGTCGCGGGGACGTCGTCTTCGTCTCCTCCGACGTCGCGGTACGCGCCCGCCCGTTCATGTCGTCGTACGCCGCCGGCAAGTGGGGGCTGGAGGGGATGGCCCACGCGCTGCAGATGGAGCTCGAGGGCTCCGGCGTCCGGGCCTCGATCGTGCGGCCCGGCCCGACGTGGAGCGAGATGGGCGCCGACTGGGACGCCGACGAGGCGGCCACGGTGCTCAACGCCTGGGTGAGGTTCGGCCTCGCCCGCCACCCGCACTTCATGAAGCCGCAAGCGATCGCCGACGCGATCGCGATGGTCGTCGCCGCCCCGCGCGGCGTCCACCTCAACCTCATCGAAGTCTCACCCGAAGCACCCGTGGAGGACCCCGCATGACCGTCACCGACCGCACGCTCGGAGTCGCCGACATCCCCGAGGTCTCCGTCGCCGTCCCCGACGAGGACGGCCACGGGCACCTCGCCGAGCTCCGCACCGACCCGGTCGCCCTGCTCGAGCGCGTGTACGCCGAGTGCGGCGCCATCGGCCGGTTCCGGATCGCCGACAAGGAGGTGATCATGGTGACGGGTGCGGAGGCCAACGAGCAGTTCTTCAAGGCGCCCGAGTCGACCCTCGACCAGGCCGCGGCCTACCCGTTCATGACGCCGATCTTCGGCCACGGCGTGGTCTTCGACGCCTCGCCGGAGGAGCGCCAGCAGGCCCTGAAGAACCAGGCGCTGCGCGGCGACCAGATGCGCGGGCACGCCACCACCATCGAGAACGAGATCAACCGGATGGTCGCCGACTGGGGCGACGAGGGTGAGGTCGACCTGCTCGACTTCTTCGCCGAGCTCACGATCTACAACACCGCCGCGTGCCTGGTCGGGCTGCCGTTCCGCGAGGAGATCGACGCCCGCTTCGCGGCGGCCTACCACGGGCTCGAGCGCGGCACCGACGCGCTCGCCTACGTCGACCCCTACATGGAGGGCGTCGAGTCCTTCGAGATCCGCGACCGCTCGCGCGAGACGCTGGTCGCGCTGGTGCAGGACATCATCGACCGCCGTCGGGTGCGGGGCACCGTGCCCAAGGACCAGCGCGACCTGCTCGACGTGCTGATCTCGCTGGACATGAGTGCCGACTACATCACCGGCGTCTTCATCTCGATGCTCTTCGCCGGCCACCACACCTCGTCCGGCACCTCGGCGTGGAGCCTGATCGAGCTGATGCGGCACCCCGACGTGATGGCCGAGGTGGTCACCGAGCTCGACGACCTGTACGCCGACGGCCCCGACGGTCGCGTGGAGATCTCCTTCCAGGCGCTGCGCTCGATCCCCCAGCTCGAGTCGGTGATCAAGGAGACCCTGCGCCTGCACCCGCCGCTGATCATCCTGATGCGCCAGGTCGTCGAGGAGATCGAGCTCGCCGGTCACCTGATCCCCCCGGGCACGATCGTGGCGTCGTCGCCGCGGGTCTCCAACCGGCTCGCCGAGGACTTCCCGGAGCCGCAGTCCTTCGATCCGACGCGGTATCGCGACGGACGCCAGGAGGACCTGCAGAACCGCTGGACCTGGATCCCGTTCGGCGCCGGGAAGCACCGCTGCGTGGGCAATGCCTTCGCGATGATGCAGATCAAGGCGATCTTCTCGGTGCTGCTGCGCGACTTCGAGTTCGAGCTCGTCCAACCCAGCGAGACCTATCGCGACGACTACTCCAAGATGGTCATCCAGCTGCAGCGGCCGTGTCGGGCCCGCTACGTGCGGCGCCAGCAGTGAGCCTGCACGTCGTCGCGGACCGCGACATCTGCCAAGGCCACCAGATGTGCCAGGGCGAGGCGCCCGACGTCTTCGCCTTCGACGAGGAGGCCGACGTCGTCGTCGTCCTCGACGAGAGCCCCGACGAGAGTCTCCGGTCGCAGGTCGTTGCGGCCGTCACCTACTGCCCAGCGATGGCGCTGGCGATCGAGGAGGACCGGTCATGACCGAGAGCACGTTGACCCGCGCAGAGATCGAGGAGTTCTGGGAGACCTGGCTCCAGGTCAACCGCGAGGCAGAGGCCTCGGGCGACTGGCGGGCGATGGCGCAGTGGTACGCCGAGGACGCGTCGTACGGCTGGATGTACAGCCCCGACGAGCACTTCATGGCGGTCGGGCGCGACCAGATCCGGGACTGGGCCATCGGTATCGAGATGGACGGTCTCGACGGCTGGCACTACGACTACCAGTGCTCGATGATCGACGAGGCGAAGGGCATGGTGCTCGGCTTCTGGAAGCAGAAGTCCGGGATCGTCAACGACGAGACCGGCCGGGAGTACGAGATCCTCGGGATCGGCGGCTCGTGGTTCGGCGTCGAGCGCCAGGTCGGCGGGGCCGACGACGGGCTGCTGAAGTTCGCCTGGCAGCGCGACTGGTTCGACATGCCGTCGACCGCGCACACCTTCGTCGAGATCATCAAGGCCGGCAAGGCCCCCGAGACCCTGCTCAAGCGGATGGAGGTCGCCGGTCACGATGTCCCCGGGCACTACCACTACGACGAGATCCCCTCTCCCGTGTGGCCACCGCCCGTCGAGCGCGGCGACTACGTCACCCAGACCTCAGCAGGGGAGCCCGTCCAGTGAGCGACACGCCCGTCCTGTCGACGCCGCCACCGCAGCAGCTGATCGACGGCAAGCTCGTCGGCGCCTCGGACGGCACGACGTACCCGATCCTCAATCCCGCCACGGGCCGCGAGATCGGCCAAGCCCCCGACGGGACGGCCGCGGACGTGGAGGGAGCGATCGCTGCCGCCCGTCGGGCCTTCGACGAGTCCGACTGGTCCACCGACGTCGAGCTGCGCGTGCGCTGCCTGCGCCAGCTCCACCAGGCGCTGCTCGACAACGCCGACGACTTCCGGGCGCTCACCCGCGCCGAGGTCGGCATGCCCGACTTCATGATGGGCGCTGCCGGCTTCGACGTGCCGGTCGACGGACTGAAGTGGGTCACCGACCTCGCCGAGACCTACGCCTTCGAGAGCGACCTCGGTGTCGCCTCCCCGATGGGCATCGCCTCGCGACGCACGGTCCGGCGCGAGCCGATCGGTGTGGTCGCTGCGATCACGCCGTGGAACGTCCCCACCCAGATCAACCTCGCCAAGATCGGCCCGGCCCTGGCGGCCGGGTGCACAGTCGTCCTCAAGCCGGCACCGGACACACCGTGGGTGGCCTGCGAGCTCGGTCGGCTCGCCGCCGAGCACACCGACATCCCGGCCGGCGTGCTCAACGTCGTCACGCCGCGCTCCAACGAGGTCGCCTCGGTGCTCTCGACCGACGAGCGCGTCGACATGGTCTCCTTCACCGGGTCGACCGGCGTGGGCAAGGCGATCATGGCCGCCGCGGCACCGTCGTTGAAGCGGGTCTTCCTCGAGCTCGGCGGCAAGTCGGCCGCGATCGCGCTCGACGACGCCGACGTGGGAGCGGTGGCCGGTGCCACGGCGTTCGCCGCGTGCATCCACGCGGGACAGGGCTGCGCGATCACCACGCGTCTCGTCGTCCCGCGCGAGAAGTACGACGAGGCGGTGCAGGTCGCGGCCGCCACGATGGAGTCGATCGGGGCCAAGGACCCGTCCGACCCCGGCGCCATCTGCGGCCCGGTGATCTCTGCGGTCCAGCGCGATCGGGTGGAGGCCTACCTGCGACTGGCGGTCGAGGAGGGCGGCACCTTCGCCACGGGCGGCGCGGTCATCGAGCAGGACGGCTACTGGATCCAGCCCACGGTGATCGCCGGCCTCGACAACTCCTCGCGGCTCGCCCAGGAGGAGATCTTCGGTCCGGTGCTCGTCGTGATCGCGCACGACGGCGACGACGACGCCGTCCGCATCGCCAACGACTCGGCCTACGGGCTCTCCGGCTCCGTGGACTCGGGCTCCCTCGAGCGCGCCACCGCGGTCGCCGCTCGCATCCGCACCGGCACGCTGGCCGTCAACGGTGGCGTGTGGTTCAGCCCGGACGCGCCCTTCGGCGGCTACAAGCACTCCGGCATCGGACGCGAGATGGGCGTCGCCGGCTTCGAGGAGTACCTCGAGACCAAGACGCTCGCGTTTCCAGCGTGAGCTTGCGAGCGCTGGAAAAGCCCGCGAGCGGGTTGAGGAGCGTCGACGCAGCCAGGAGCGAAGCGACGGGCTGCGTGACGCGTCTCGAAACCCCGTGAGCCAGGAAGCAGCAGCACCCACCACAGCAACCAGAAGGACAGCCAGATGAGCAGCAGGTTCGACAACAAGGTCGTCGTCGTCACCGGCGCCGCCCAGGGCATCGGCGAGGCATACGCCAGGGCGCTGGCCGCCGAGGGCGCCTCCGTCGTGGTCGCCGACCTCAACGAGGGCGCCGGCGTCGGTGTCGTCGAGGCGATCGAGGCCGACGGCGGTACGGCGATGTTCGTGCGCACCGACGTCTCCTCGCACGAGTCGGCGACCGCCCTGGTCGAGGCCGTCACGGCGGCGTACGGCGGGATCGACGGCCTGGTCAACAACGCCGCCATCTACGGCGACATGCAGTTCGACCTGCTGATCAGCGTCGACTGGGACTACTACCGGAAGTTCATGTCGGTGAACATGGACGGCGCGCTCGTGATGACCCGCGCGGTCTACCCGTCGATGCAGGCGCGCGGCGGCGGCTCGATCGTCAACCAGAGCTCGACGGCTGCCTACCTCTACTCCGGCTTCTACGGGCTCGCCAAGGTCGGCGTCAACGGCCTGACCCAGCAGCTGGCCCACGAGGTCGGCGGGATGGAGATCCGGGTCAACGCGATCGCGCCGGGCCCCACCGACACCGCCGCCACGCGCACCCAGGCCGGGGACGCTGCCAAGGACCTGGTCAAGGGCCTGGCACTGAAGCGGATGGGGCAGCCCGAGGACATGGTCGGGGCGTGCCTCTTCCTGCTCTCCGACGAGGCCTCGTGGGTGACCGGGCAGATCATCGCCGTCGACGGCGGCCAGACGTTCCGCTCATGACCGGCACGGCAGTCGGCTTCGTCGGGCTCGGCAACATCGGCAAGCCGATGGCGCTGCGCCTGGCCCGACGGGCGCAGGCATCGGGCGAGCTGTCGCTGTCGGTCTACGACGTGATGCCCGAGCCGCTCGCCGAGCTGGAGGCGGCCGGGGCGACGGTCACGGGCTCGGTCGCCGAGCTGGTCGCCGACGTCGACGTGCTGTGCGTGATGGTGCGCGACGACGACCAGGTCCGCGACGTGCTCGGCCAGGCGCTCGGCTCGGCTCGCGACGGGCTCGTGGTCGTCGTGCACTCCACGGTCGCCCCCGAGACGCCGCGGCAGCTGGAGATCACGGCCGCCAAGCACGGCGTGCTGCTCGTGGACGCTCCGGTCTCCGGTGGAGCGATGGGGGCGGCCGACGGCACCCTCGCCATCATGGTCGGCGGGACCGACGAGGCCTTCGCCGCCGCACGGCCGGCCCTCGACGCGCTGGGGTCGAAGGTGATCCATGCCGGCACGATCGGCGCCGGCACGAAGTTCAAGCTCGCCCGCAACATGATGCACTTCATCTCCTTCACCGCCGCGACCGAGGCGCAGCGGCTCGCCGAGGCGGCGGGACTCGACCTGCGCGCGCTGGGCGACGTCGTACGTCACACCGACGCGATCACCGGGGGCCCCGGGGCGATCATGCACCGCGAGACCGCCGCGCCGATCGAGGACGGTGACTTCTGGATGGGGGTCTTCTCCCATGTCGCCGACCTGGGTGAGAAGGACCTCCGCTTCGCGACCGAGCTGGGCGAGTCGCTCGGCGTGGACACCCCGCTCGCCGACTTGGCGCTGCGACGACTGAGGACAGGACTGGGACTGTGACCGACGAGAGTGCGACGACGGGCAAGTTCGACGGGCTGCCGGACAAGCGGCGGATCGGCCTGGAGAAGATGGAGACCGTCTACGGCTTCGACATGACCGACGGCACGGGGGACTTCTTCGGGATCACCGCCGACCACCTCTTCGCCGACATCTGGACCCGACCCGGTCTCTCCGACCGCGACCGGCGGCTGATCCTGATCGGCATGCTGGCCGGTCAGGGCGCCGCCGACGTGCTCGGCATCCAGGTGCCTGCGGCCTACGCCAACGGCGAGCTGGACGACGAGGCGCTGCGCGAGATCGTGATCTTCGTGTGCCACTACGCGGGCTGGCCCAACGGGGCCCGGCTCAACTCGATCGTGGAGGACACGATCTCCAAGGCGGCCAGGGCCGCGGCACGCGCGACGAAGCCGGCCCCGAGCGAGGCCTGAGCTCGACGGCGTCTGGGAGGGTGAGGCCATGAGCCTGCCTCGCGTGGTCGCGGTCCCGCTGCCGACGTACACCTCACGCGTCCTGGAGTGGGGCGACGCCGATGCGCCGCTGGTGCTGGCGCTGCACGGCTTCCCCGACACCGCGTGGACCTGGCGCCACCTGGGGCCCTACCTCGCCGAGCGCGGCTACCGGGTGGCGGCGCCGTTCCTGCGCGGCTACGGACCGTCGTCGGTCCCCAGCGACGAGACCTACACGGTGGGCTCGCTGATGGCCGATGCGGTCGCCGTGCACGGTGCACTCGGGGGTGACGACCGCTCGATGCTCGTCGGGCACGACTGGGGCGCGATCGCGACCAGTGGCCTCGGCGCGCACCCGGACTCGCCGTTCCGGCGGATCGTGACCATGGCCGTCCCTCCGCTGCCCTCGATGACCCCGTCGCGCGAATGGCTCGGGGCGTGGCTCGGGGCCGCGGTGCGCCAGCCACGCAACAGCTGGTACATCGCCTTCAACCAGGTCCCCGGCCTGGCCGAGCGCCACTTCGAGCGCCTGGTCACCAAGCTCTGGCACGACTGGTCGCCGGGCTACGACTCCAGAGAGGATCTCGACTTCCTGCTCTCGTCGGTGCCCGACCGCGCCCACGCCCAGGCCGTGGTGTCCTACTACCGGGCGTTCCTGCGCCCCGGCCGCGGTGCGCGGGCGTACGCCGACTGGCACCGCACGTTCGCCGACTCGCCGATCGTGCCGACGTTATTCCTCCAGGGCGACCAGGACGGCTGCCTGGACCGCCGGTTCTTCACCGGCGCCTCGTTGGCGCTGACGGGTGAGAGCCGCGCGATGCTCGTGCCGGGCGTGGGCCACTTCCTGCAGGTGGAGCGCCCCGAGGTCGTCAACGCGCTGGTGGCGGAGTTCCTCGACGCGGCGTGATGGTCTGTCCACCCGGCCGGCGTACGGGTCGTGTGCCTGAGGCCGGTCCATGGGCCGTTGTGAGGCACACGACCCCCTGGCGCCTGGGGTGGGCGGACACGCCGTCCACCCGGCGTACGGGTCGTGTGCCTGAGGCCGGTCCATGCGCCGTTGTGAGGCACACGACCCGGTCCTGCCGCTGAGAGCTGGGAGCGGGCTGTGGATGACGCCTGCACAGATCGTCCCGATGCAGCGATGCTCGCTGCATGAACGGGTACGACGAAGACCACCGCCGCGACGACCTGGCGCGCCAGCGGCGCGACCGCGGGCTGGCTCGGCTGATCGACCAGCAGTGCGGCATCGTCGCCAGGCGACAGCTCACGGCGTTCGGTGTCGACTGGGACGCGGTCCAGGCCAACGAGCTCGCGCGGCGCTGGGTCGTGCGCACCCCGCGCGTCGTCAGCACTGTGACCGGCGCGCTCACCGTGGAGCAGCGTCGCTGGGTCGGGGTCCTGCATGCCGGGCCGCGTAGCATGCTCGGTGGGCTGACCGCCGGGTCGCACCACGGACTGTCAGGGTGGGAGACCGACATCGTCACCGTGCTGGTCGACGACGAGCTCAGCTTCGAGCCGGTCGACGGCGTCCGGTTCTTCCGAAGTCGTCGCCCCTTCCACCTGATGGCCAGCCCGCGGTCGGGGATCGCCTCGGCGCGCGTCGAGCCGGCGTTGCTGCTGTGGGCCGGCTACCAGGCCCAGCAACGGGCCGCGGTCGCGGGGCTTGCCGCTGCGGTGCAGCAGAGACTGACCACAGCCGAGCGCTTGTACGACTGGGTGGACGTGCTGCGTCCGCTGCGCCGCGCGAAGGTGTTCAAGCGCGCGTTGAGTGAGATCGCCGGCGGCGCCCACTCGGGGCCGGAGCTGGACCTCGCGAGGTTGTGCCGTGACATCGGCCTGCCGCGCCCGGATCGTCAGCGGTCGCGCAACGACCGGCACGGCAGGCGGCGCTGGACCGACTGCGAGTGGGACCTTCCCGACGGGACGGTGCTGGTCCTCGAGATCGACGGGTCGCACCACATGGAGGTGCGCTCGTGGCACGACGACCTCAAGCGCAGTCGCGCCCTCACGACGCGCGATCGAATCGTCGTACGCTGCTCGGCCTACGAGTTGCGGCACGAGCCGGCGTCGGTCGCGGTCGACCTGATCGCCCTCGGGTTGTCCGGCCGGATGCCGGACTCGGCAGCCTGAGCCCTCCGCCCTCCGCCCTAGCGGCGATGCGCGGCGCCGTACGTCGGGTTGTGTGCCTCACGCCGGTGCATGGACCGTTCTGAGGCACACGACCCCGCGCGGGCCGGCCCGCGACATCAGCCGCACCGGGTCGTGTGCCTGAGGCCGACCCATGGACCGGGCTCGGGCACACAACCCCCCACCGGGCCGGAGTGAGGGTCGTGGGGTCTGCTGCGTGCTGTGACGTCAGAGCGCCGCGGCGCCGGCCGCCTCGACCGGGACCCGCGGCGCCACCTTCTGCCCCACCCGCAGGAACGACCCGGTCCGCTCGGCTCCGAGCAGGGCCGTCGGCTCGCCCGCCTCGACCACAGTGCGTCCGGAGATCAGCACGCGCGAGACGCAGGCGTCGTTGCGGTTGACCATCCGGGAGAGTCCGCCGAACTGCTCGACCGGGCTCTCGTGGTAGTCGTCGAGGTCGGAGTCGAGGTGGGCCGGGTCGAGGATCACCAGGTCGGCGCGGTCGCCGACGCGCAGGTGCCCGGCGTCGACGCTGTACCAGTCGGCCAGCTCGCCGGTGAGACGGTGCACGGCGTGCTCCATCGTCATGAAGGGCTTGCCCGCGAGCTCGGCGTCGTGGGCGTGGCGCAGGAAGCGCAGGCCCATGTTGTAGAACGCCATGTTGCGCAGGTGGGCGCCGGCGTCGGAGAAGCCGAGCTGTACGCCGGGCTCGACCGCGATCTTCTTGAGCAGCTCGGGGCGGTGGTTGGAGATCGTGGTGCGCCAGCGGATGGCGGTGCCGTGCTCGAGGACGAGGTCGAGGAAGGCGTCCACGGGGTGCACGCCCCCGCGCTCCTGGCCGACGGCGCCGAACGACTTGCCGACGATCGAGGCGTCGGGGCACTCGACGATCTCGGCGTCGAAGAGGTCGCGGTGCCACACACGCGGTCCCCACTTCGCCTCGTAGTCCTTGCGGAACCGACGGCGGTAGTCCTCGTCGCGCAGCAGCTCGTCGCGCGCCACGGCGTCGGCGAGGTGCAGGGCTGCGGCACCGGAGCCGAACTCCTCGAAGATCACCAGGTCGATGCCGTCGGCGTACACCTCGAAGGGGACGGGGAGGTGCTGCCAGCGGAAGTCTCCGCCGAGCTTGTTGATCGCCCGGGCGAGCGGACCCATCCCGTGGATGACGGCGGGGATCGCCTTGATGTCGGCGGCCGAGAGCAGGGAGGTCTTGAGCTGCGGGCGTCCGACGCCGAGCGAGCTGAGCGCTTGCGAGAGAAGGCTCTGCGGGTGGGTGATGTCGGGGCCGGACTGCAGCACCCGGGCGCGCTGGCGCAGGATCGAGTTGAGCCGCCGCAGCTCGCGCGCCTTGGCGTACGTCGAGGGCAGGGTGCGCGAGCGGCAGACCTCGCCGTCGAGCTTGTCGAAGAGCAGCTGCTGCGAGGACATCCCGAGGAACCCGGCGTCGAGGGCCTCGGAGAGCATCGACTCCATCCGCGACTGCTCGGCGCCGGTCGGCTTCTCGTCCGGGCGCGTCGCGCGGTCGAGGCCCATCGTCGCGGCGCGCATGTCGGAGTGGCCGATGAAGGCCGCGAGGTTGGGTCCGAGCGGGAGCCGCTCGAGGGCGTCGACGTACTGTGCGGCGCTCGACCAGGTCTGGTGCTCGGTGACGGCGTCGATGACGTGCTGGCGCGGGATCGCCTCGACGCGACCGAAGATGTCGCCGGCGTCGACGGCGTCCAGGTGGACCGTCGAGAGCGAGCAGGAGCCGATCATGATCGTGGTGACCCCGTGGCGCACGGACTCCGACAGCCCCGGTCCGTCGAGCACCTCGATGTCGTAGTGAGTGTGGATGTCGACCATGCCCGGCATCACCCACTGGCCGTGTGCGTCGACGACCTCGGTGCCCGGCCCGGGCTCGAGCGGACCGGAGGAGACCTCGACGACCACCCCGGCGGTGATGCCGAGGTTGCGGATGGCCGAGGCCGATCCGGTCCCGTCGAACCAGCGCCCGCCGTTGATGATGGTGTCGTAGGTCACAGTCCCATTGCACAGGCTCGATTGACGCGCGTCAAGACTTGTCGCCCGTTTGCTGGACACGTGTCTGATTGCTGCGTGAGGATGCTCACATGTCACCAGCTGGTGTCCCTGACTTCCCCGAGCTCGCTTGCTACGGCCTGGCCGGTCACTCGGCCACCCCCCGTGACCTCCTCGCCGAGGTCGCGCTCGCCGAGAGCCTCGGCCTCGGCTCGGTCTTCCTGTCCGAGCGCTTCAACGTGAAGGACGCCGGGGTGATGGCCGGCGCCGCCGCAGCGGCCTCGACCCGGATCGGCATCGCGACCGCGGCCACCAACCACAACACCCGCCACCCGTTGGTCACCGCCACGATGGCGACCACGATGCACCGGCTCTCCGGCGGGCGCTACGCCCTGGGGCTGGGCCGCGGCTTCGACGTGCTCTTCGACCTGATGGGCATCAAGCGCGTCACCGGGGACCAGATCGAGGACGCGGTCGGCATCCTGCGCACGCTCTGGTCGGGCGGGTCGGTCGCGGGCCACGAGGGACCGTCCGGGAGCTACCCCTACCTCAACCAGGACAGCTCGTTCGACGAGCGGATCCCTGTGCTGATGATGGCCATCGGCGACAAGACCCTGCAGCTGGCCGGCCGGGTCGCCGACGGCGTCGTGCTGCACACCTTCATGTCCGACGAGACCGTACGGCGAGCGGTCGAGGTCGTGCGCAACGCTGCGGACGACGCGGGCCGGGACCCGCACGCCGTACGGATCTGGTCGGTGCTGGGGACGGTGACCGACGAGGTGCCCGAGGGGCTGCGGCTGCGCAAGCTGGTGGGTCGTCTGGCGACGTACCTCCAGGGCTACGGGGAGGTGCTGGTCCGCGCCAACGGCTGGGACCTGGCCGACCTGGAGCGTTTCCGCACCGACGACCTCGTCGTCGGCTACCCGGGTGCCTTCGACGCGATCGGGACCGTCGAGGACCTCACCCACCTGCGCGACCACGTGCTGCCGGCCGAGTGGCTGGCCGCCTCGGCCACCGGGTCCGCGGCCGACTGTGCCGCCCGGATCGTCGACCAGCTCGACGCCGGCGCCGACAGCGTGGTGCTCCACGGGGCCACCCCCACGGAGCTGGCGCCGGTCCTCGAGGCGTGGCGAGCGATCCGGCCCGACGACCGTGGCCTCGACGACCTGCCCGCCAACCCCGGATGGATGACCGCATGAGCCCGACCAGCCCGACCACCCCGCCCACCACGCTCCCACCCATCGTCACCGAGCCCGAGGAGCTCACCGCGACATGGCTGAGCGCCGCGCTGGGTGCGCCGGTCCACAGCGTCGAGCGGGAGCAGGTCGGCACCGGCCAGATGGGCACCTGCCACCGCCTGCGCCTCGACGGCGACCCGGCGCTGCCGCGCACGGTGCTGGTCAAGCTGCCGGCCGCAGACCCGGCCTCGCGGGCGCTGGTGATCGGGGCCTACGCGATCGAGCTGCGCTTCTACCGGGAGATCTCCCCGACGGTGGCGGTCACGGTGCCGACGGTGCACCACCAGGCGATCGACCTGGAGACCGGGGCCTTCACCCTGGTGATGGAGGACCTCGCCCCGGCGGTCCAGGGCGACCAGATTGCTGGGTGCACGCCCGACCAGGCGCGTGCGGCCGCGGTGAACTTGGCCGGTCTGCACGGACCGCGCTGGTGCGACGCCTCGCTGAGCGACATCGAGGGCCTGACGATCCAGGGACCCGAGGACGCGGCACTGCTCGCAGAGTTCTACGGCCCGGCGCTGGAGATCTTCGTCGACGGCCTCGGTGACCTGCTGGAGCCACCGACCGTGGAGACCCTGCGACAGACGCTCGACCTGGCGGAGCGGTGGACGCTGGCCCGCGGCGAGCGGTTCGGGCTGGTGCACGGTGACTACCGCCTCGACAACCTGATGTTCGCTCCTGGCCCCGATGGCCCCGATGGCCCCGACGTGGTCACGGCCGTCGACTGGCAGACGCTCTCGCTCGGGCTGCCGGCCCGTGACCTGGCCTACCTCGTCGGCACCGGCCTGGAGGTCGTGGCCCGGCGCGCCCACGAGGAGGGCATCGTGGCGGCGTACCACTCTGCCCTGTCCTCCCACGGCGTCGCCGGCTACGACCGCGCCACCGCGTGGGAGGACTACCGCTTCGCGATGATGCAGGGCCCGCTGGTGTCGGTCTTCGGCTGCGCGTACGGCGCGCGCACCGAGCGCGGGGACGCGATGTTCGCGGCGATGGTCAATCGCTCGTGCGCAGCGATCCGTGATCTCGACACGCTCGCGCTGGTGGCGTCCTCGTGAGGGCCGAGACCTACGGCGGCTTCTTCGACCACGCGGACCTCACCGACGCCGAGGTGGACGAGATCCAGGCTCGCTTCGAGCCGGTCACCGACGACCTGCGCCGACTCGTCGACGTGACGATCCGCTCCGAGGTCGGCGACGCCGAGGTGGCGGCGGCCCGCGAGCACCTCGCCGCCGCGGCCGAGCTGCTCGGCCGTTGCGCCAAGGAGGGTCCGGCACGTGTCGTGCGCAACGACACGGGACGGTCCTGGCAGTGGGGCAACGCCGTGGTGGGCCAGCGCAACGCGGTGGCACCCCCGATGGTGGTCGAGCGCCACGACGACGGCTCGACCTCGGCCCGACTCAGCCTGGGCAACGCCTACGAGGGCCCGCCCGGGATGGTCCACGGCGGCGTGAGCGCGCTGCTGCTCGACCATCTGATGGGGGTGACGGCCAGCTCGATGAAGAAGCTCACGATGACCGGCACGCTCACCCTGCGCTACCGCCGCCCGCTGCTCCTCGGAGAGGTCGCGCTGGCGGGTCGGGTGGTCTCGGACACCGGCCGCAAGGTGACGGTGACTGCGGAGATCAACGGTGCCGACGGCGCGGCGATCGAGGCCGAGGGACTCTTCATCGTGCCGAGCTGGGCGCCCTCACCTGACTGATCTCGAACGCACGTGCATCCGCTCGCCCTGCGGGCCGAACAGCGCCAGCACCTCGATCGGATGGTCCTCCCGGTTGGCGATGACGTGGGGGGTGCGCGTGTCGAACTCCGCGACCTCGCCCGGACCGAGCTCGATCTCCTGGCGACCGAGCACGAGGTGCAGGCGGCCGGAGAGCACGTAGAGCCACTCGTAGCCCTCGTGCGTCGCCGGTCGGTACGGCGGCGCCGGGTCGTGGGCGGGGATCACCAGCTTGAAGGCCTGCAGCCCGCCGGGTCGCTTGGTGAGCGGGATGAACGTCCGTCCGTGCCGCGTGACCGGCTTGGCCCGCACCCGGGGATCACCCGTCTCGGGCGCGTCGACGAGCTCGTCGAGGGAGAGCCGGTGGACGCGGGCCAGCCGCAGCAACAGCTCGAGGGTGGGACGCCGCTCGCCCGACTCGAGCCGCGACAGCGTGCTGACCGAGATGCCGGTCGTCTCGGAGAGCCCCGCAAGGGTCAGGGCGCTGGCCAGGCGCAGATCGCGCAGGCGGGGGCCGACGGCCGCCAGCGTGGTCTCGACATCGGTCACGACTTGATTGTGGCCGATGTTGCCGAAACGGCAACGAATCTGGCGTGCGGAGACGGCCGCCCCCACGCTGGTGACATGCAGACGAGCGACGGCGGCCGCTGATGGCCGCACAGGAGAAGCAGGGACACGGCCACGGCCACGGGATGAGCGACGAGGAGGTCCGGGCGACCTTCGAGGCGCCGAGCTGGGAGGAGCGCTACTCGGAGGAGGGCAAGGTCTGGAGCGGCAACCCCAACCCCCAGCTCGTCACCGAGGTGACGCCGCTGACGCCCGGGACGGCGCTCGACGTCGGGTGCGGCGAGGGGGGCGACGTCATCTGGTTGGCGCAGCAGGGGTGGCGGGTCACCGGCGCCGACTTCTCCGCCAAGGGACTGGCCCGCGCCGCCGCGCACGCCGAGGAGGCCGGCGTCGCCGAGCCGACCGACTGGTGGCAGGTGGACGCCCGCACCTTCGACGCCGCAGGCGCGACGTACGACCTGGTGACGACGCACTTCCTGCACCCGCCCGACGGCGGCATGGTCGCCGTCGTACGACGCCTCGTCGACGCGGTCGCGCCGGGTGGGCACCTGCTCGTGGTGGGGCACGCGCCCTCCCACCTGGCCGACCGGATGCCGGCGGGCATGAAGAAGGCGATGTTCGTCGCCGAGGACCTCCTGCCCGCGCTGCCGGACGACTTCGAGGTGCTCGTCGTCGAGCAGCGGCCGCGCACCATGGTCCGCGACGGCGAGACCTTCGAGATCGACGACTCGACCCTGCTGGCACGACGGCGAGGCTGAGTCCCGGGGCTACCGGTTGATCATCTGCTGCATCGCCTCGGGGTAGCGGTCGCCGATGATCTTGACCTCGGTCGAGGCCTCGTCCAGCTCGGCGAGGTCCTCGGCCGACAGGGCGAGCCGCGCGGCACCGAGGTTCTCGTCGAGCCGCGAGATCCGTCGGGTGCCGGGGATCGGGACGATCGTCGACCGCTGCGCGAGCAGCCACGCGAGCGCGACCTGGCCGAGCGAGGCGTCGTTGCGCTCCGCCACGGCCCGCACCCGCTCCACCAGCGCCAGGTTGGCCTCGCGCGCCGCGACGGTGAAGCGCGGGAGGTTGGCCCGGATGTCGCCCTCGGAGAACTCCGTGGTCGCATCGACGGTGCCGGTCAGGAAGCCGCGGCCCAGTGGGCTGAACGGCACGAACCCGATGCCCAGCTCGTCGAGGGCGTCGAGGATCGCGCCCTCGGGCTCGCGCCAGAAGAGGGAGTACTCGCTCTGCAGCGCCGTCACGGGCTGGACGGCGTGAGCCCGCCGCAGCGTGTCGACGCCGGCCTCGGAGAGGCCGAAGTGGCCGACCTTGCCCGCGGCGATGAGGTCGCGGACGGTCCCGGCGACCTCCTCGATCGGGACGTCGGGGTCGACGCGGTGCTGGTAGAGCAGGTCGACGTGGTCGGTACGCAACCGTCGCAGCGACGCGTCCAGGACCTCGCGGATGTGCTCCGGGCGGCTGTCGAGCTTGCGGTCGCTGGCATCGAGCGAGAAGCCGAACTTGGTCGCGACCACCACCCGGTCGCGCACGGGAGCGAGCGCCTCCCCGACGACCTCCTCGTTGTGGAACGGGCCGTAGACCTCCGCGGTGTCGAAGAACGTCACGCCGTGCTCGACGGCTTCGCGCAGGAAGTCGACCATCACGGCGCGGTCGGGGGAGGGGCCGAACGACTGGCTGATGCCCATGCAGCCGAGCCCGATCGCCGAGACCTCCAGGGCCGTGCCTGCCGTGGCGCTTCCCAGGGTGCGCATCTCCATGACGGGACTCCTTCGCTCGAGGTGGGGGGGGTGGGGGCCGAGGCCCGATCCCCAGCATGGCGCGCTGGTGGTGGTCGTGCGCAGGTGCCTGGAAGACTGGAGGCGTGCATCGTGCTGCGGGTCCCCTGCTCGCCGTGACCGTCGCGCTGGTGCTGGCCGACTCCGCCGTGGTGACGCTCGCCCTGCCCGACATCCTGCGCGAGCTCGACACATCCGTCGGGCAGGTCGCGTGGGTGCTGATCTCCTTCAACCTCGTCCTCGCGCTCGGTGCCGTGCCGGCGGCCCGGCTGCTGGCCCGCGGGTGGGCGGCCGGGTCGAGCGCCGTCGGCATCGCGCTGTTCGCCGGCGCCTCCGCGTGGTGTGCGGTGGCCGGCTCGATCGACGTCCTCATCGCGGCCCGCTGCCTCCAGGCAGTCGGTGGTGCCCTGGCGGTGGTCGGCTGCCTCGAGCTCCTGGTCAGGCTGTACGACGAGCGTCGCGGCGTGGCGGTCTGGGCGACGGCGGGAGTTGTCGGTACGGCGACCGGGCCGTTCGCGGGCGGGCTGATGACCGAGCTCATCTCGTGGCAGTCGATCTTCGTGGTGCAGGTGCCGTTCGCGGTGCTGGCGGTGCCGGCGGCGCTGGTCGTGCGGGACGCCGTCCCTGTCGGCGTCGAGACTGGGCGGGGGGAGGGGTCGGGGTCGGAGGCGCCCGGCCGGCCGGGGCCGGGGCCGGTGAGGCCGGAGCGGCCCGACGTACGACCCAACATCACGCTCGCCCTGCTGTCGGCAGCGTTGACGGCCGCGCTGTTCCTGCTCGTCCTGCTCCTGGTGGAGGGGTGGAGCCGCTCGCCCGGTGTCGCCGCGCTGACGGTCTCGGTCGTGCCGATCGCGGCCATCGCCGCTGGGCCGCTGGCCCGACTCCTCCAGCCGAGCGAGGAGGTGGAGGTCGCGGTCGGGTGCTTCCTGATCGCCGGCGGCCTGGTGGGTCTGGCGATCCCGCCGTCGTCCGACCTCGCCTGGACCATCGCGCCGCAGGCGCTGGTCGGCCTCGGCCTCGGCCTCACCGTCGACCGGTTGACCGCCCGCGCGGTGCAGCTGCGCCGGCCCCGCGCCGAGCACGCCGGCTGGACCATCGGCGCCCGACACGCCGGCGTCGTCGTCGGGCTCGCTGTCCTCACGCCCGTCTTCACCGCTGACCTGCAGGACGCCCAGGTGCCCGCGCAGGAGGCGATCACCGCCCTCGTGCTCGACGCGCCGCTGCAGCCCGAGGACAAGATCTCGGTCGCCCAGGCGCTGGGCGGAGCGCTGGCCGGCGAGCAGGGACAGGTGCCCGACCTGGGTCCTGCCTTCGACAGGGTGGAGGTCGAGCCCACGGAGCGGGCCGCGGTCGAGCGGCTCGAGCGCGACCTCGACGACCAGCTGGAGCGAGCGGCGACGCGTGCCTTCCGCGACTCCTTCCTCGCCGGCGCCGGGTTCGCGCTCCTCGCCCTGCTCGTCGTGGTCCTGCCTGGACGACGGAGGACCACGTGAGCAGCGCGCTGCGGTCGGCCACGCTGCCCCTGGTCTCGCTCGTGCTGGTCGCGGCCGTGCTCCTCACCCAGCTCCTCAACGGCGGCGGCACCTACGAGCCGCTGCGACCTCCCGACGCCTGCACCGAGCGTCCGGTCACCTCGCGGGCAGATGGCATCGACGGCCTGACCGAGCGGCTGGTGCTGCTCGGGGTCGCCGACGCCGCCTGCACGCTGGGCGTCAGCCGTGAGGCCCTCACCCTCGAGCTCGCGCAGAGCGCCGAGGTGTACGACGTTGAGGTCGAGGCCCTGCGCGACGGCCTGCTGTCCGCCGTACGACGGATGGACGACGACGGCACCCTGCCGCCGGCCTCGGAGCTGGTGGACGAGGCGCTCGACCAGGCGGAGCTCAACGGGATCCTGGAGTTCGCCATCCGGGCCCTGCCGGACGGCGTGATCGATGCCGCGCTCAAGACCGACGACGTGCTGACGCGCACGGTCGAGGAGCTGGACGTGCGCAGCCTGCTGGGCAACCTCGACAACCCGGCCGACCTCGACCGTCAGGTCGAGGCAGCCATCACGGAGGCGGTCAAGGACTCGCTGCTCGACCGACTGCGCAACCTCGTCTGAGGGTCCGCCGGGGTCGGGGGCGGCGAGCAGAGCCACCGGGCGCACCACATCGTGACCGCCACTCCCGCACAGCTCGACCTCGGTGAAAGAGCCGCGAGACCGCCACTGCGATGAAACCATGCCGCCATGCCCATCGGTCGTGCACTCGGGACCGCGACGGTCGTTGCCTCCCTGGTTGCTGCTCTCGCCACCACCGCCAGCGCCGGGACGAGCTCCTCGCCGGACGGCACGTCCCGACTGGTCGCCGGACGCGTGACCGATGCGGCGGGCGCGCCGCTGGCCGGAGTCGAGGTCCAGCTCCACACGCGGACCGAGCGGTTCTCCGGTCCGTCGGGCGACCCCGTCCTCACCGATGCCGCCGGCCACTACGAGATCGCGTCGACCATCTTCTACGAGCCGGATGAGCTCTCGGTGAGCTTCCTGGCCAGCGGCGACGCCGCCGGGCTGGCAGACGAGGCGTGGGACGACGCCTCCTCCCTCGACGAGGCCACTCCGCTGACGTTCGACGACGCGGGTGTCGCCGCCGGCATCGATGCCGTGCTCGACGAGCCGGGACTGCTGACCGGGCGCGTGACCGACGATCTCGGTCGGCCGGTCGTGGGAGCTGCGGTCCGGGCGTCGCGGCTGACACGCGGCTCGTGGTCCTTCGTCGGCTGGTCCAGCCCGAACGCCACCACCTCTGAGGACGGACGCTACCGGCTGCAGATCGCCAAGGGCGTGGTGCGGCTGGAGGTCGACGTCGACGACGACGCCCTGCGTGACGCGTTCGTGGGTGGGGCTTCGCCGGACCTCGCGACCGAGATCTCCGTGACCCCGGGCGCGAGCACCGACCTGGGGGACACGAAGCTGCAGCGCGTGGGGCACATCCGTGGCCGCCTGGTGGAGGACGGCAACCGGGAGCGCAGGCCCGGGTGCCTCGTGAGGTCGTACCGTCAGACCGGGGACTCCTGGGTGCTCGACGGCAGGACCAGCCCGGATGCCGTCGGCAAGTTCTCGCTGCCGTCGATCCCCGGTCGCTACGTCCTGCGGTTCTGCGACGACGCCGACGAGGACTACCGGATCTACCGCGAGGAGTGGTGGAGGGACGCCCGGGTGCCCGGGCAGTCGACCACGATCGACGTGCGGGCCGAGGAGGTGACCGGTGGTCTCCGCGCTTCGCTGGAGCGACGGGCGATCATCGCGGGGAAGGTCAGGCTGCGCCCGGGGCCAGTACCCGTCAGGTCGTTCCCGGTGCGTCTGATGGCCCGCCGGGCCGGGGCGTGGGTCACCGTCGCGAGCACCGCCACGCTCACCATGGGCGCCAACTACGGGCGATGGAGCTTCGCTGGTGTCGATCCCGGCCGCTACAAGGTGGTGTACCGCCCACCCGCCTTCCTCGATCGCGGACGCTCCCGGGTCCGGGTCCGACGCGGGGACGATGTCACCGGCGTCCGGAAGGTGCTGCAGCGTCTCCCGCTCCTGAACGTCGAGCGCCCCACCATCGTCGGCGACGCTCGGGTCGGGTCGACCCTGGCGGTGACCCCGGGCGCGTGGGAGACCCAGGACCACGTAGCGACGAATCCGCGGGTGACCTTCCAGTGGCTGGCTGACGGGCTTCCGGTCCGCGGTGCCACCGCGGGGACGTTCACCCCCCGGACCCGTCAGCTGGGACGACGCCTGCGAGTCGTCGTCGCCACCGTCGCCGAGGGCTACACCTACGTCGCGGGCACCGCAGTCTCCGACAGCACGTCGCCGGTCGAGCGCTGACCGAGCTCAGGACCCCGGCAGCCCCAACCACACCAACGCAGCGGGTGCGTCGGCCGGCACGGCGGGAGAGGAGGGAGCCACCGGCGCCACCGCCTCGTACGCCGCCCCGACGACCGGGCGCGGATCGGTCTCGCCCTTGTTGGGCCACAGCGCGCAGGCGCGCTCGGACATCGCGGTGATCGTCAGGGACGGGTTCACGCCGAGGTTGGCGCCGATGGTGGAGCCGTCGATCACGTGGAGACCGTCGTAGCCGTGGACGCGGTGGTAGGGGTCGACCACCCCGGAGGCAGGCGAGTCGCCGATCACGGCGCCGCCGACGTAGTGCGCGGTCGCGGGTGTGCCGACCAGGTCGCTCGCCAGCGACGTGGCGTCGCCGTGCACCTTCGCGGCGACGCGGCGTACGACGTCGTGGGCGAGCGGGATCCAGGACGGGTTTGGCTCGCCCGCACCGACCCGGGTGCGGAGCCGACCCCGGCGCAGGTACGACGTCAGCGAGTTGTCCAGGGACTGCATCACCAGCAGCGACAGGGTGCGTGAGGCGGAGTCCTCCGAGCGGCGCGTGCGCAGGAACGGCCCGGGGCGCCGGACCTGCCCGCCGAGGAACCGCAGCACGCGCCGCGGCCCGCCGTCGACGAGCGGGACGTTCATCACCGCGCCCTTCTCCTGCAGCTCGTTGCTGCGGCACAGCTCCACGTGGGTGTGCGGCTCGGGGTGGAACGACGAGGTGATCGCCACCCCTCGTGCGAAGCCCTGCGGCTCGCGGGCCAGCACGTTGACGATCGCCTCGGAGTTGGAGCGGGAGAGCTCGCCCAGCCGCGGCGACAGGTCGGGCAGTGAGCCGCCGTCACGCAGGGCGTGCAGCAGCGTTTGGGTGCCGCGAGCGGCGGCGGAGAAGACCACCTGGTCGGCGGTGTAGGTGCGCCTCGCCTCCCGGGCGCGGTGACCGCGCAGCCCCGGTTGCCGGGTGGTCACGACGTACCCGCCGCTGCCGGCGGCACCGTCGCGAGGCCGCACGTCGGTCACCTCGCTCAGGCCGTGCACGACGGCCCCGGCCTGCTCGGCGAGGTGGAGGTAGTTCTTGGGCAGCGTGTTCTTGGCGTTGAAGGGGCAGCCGGAGGTGCACCGCGCGCAGTGCACGCAGGCGTTGCGCTCCGGGCCGGCACCACCGAAGAACGGGTCCGGCACTCTGCGGCCGGGTGCGGCCTCGTCGAAGAGCACCCCGACGTCGGTCGGTTGGAAGGTGTCGCCGGCCCCCAGGTCCTCGGCCACGGAGCGGACCACCTCGTCGGCCGGCCACAGCCGCGGGTTGGTCGTCACGCCGAGCATCCGGCGCGCCTGCTGGTAGTACGGCGCCAGCTCGGCGTGCCAGTCGGTGATGTGGCCCCACGACGGGTCGGTGTAGAACGCCTCGTGCGGCTCGTAGAGCGTGTTGGCGTAGATCAGCGAACCGCCACCGACGCCGACCGCGCTGAAGAGCGAGATCTCGCCCATCATCGAGAGCCGCATCGGCCCGAACATGCCCAGCCTCGGGAGCCACAGCATGTCGCGGGAGCCTTGTTGGGCGAAGTCCTCGTCGGTCCAGCGACGCCCGGCCTCCAGGACCCCGACGCGGTAGCCCTTCTCGGTCAGCCGCAGGGCGCAGACGCTCCCGCCGAAGCCCGATCCGATGACCACGACGTCGTAGTGCGTCACGGCGGCGGGTCAGGCCACGGGCTGGATGACGGGCGTGAACGTGCGGGTCAGGAAGTCGACCTGGTGCTGGACCGTGGCGGTGTGGAACGGCTTGCCCTCCCACACGTCGAAGTGGTCGCCGGGGTAGTGCCGCACCAGCGCCCGGGCGTTGAACGCCGCCTTGGCGGCCGCCTGGGGTGGGGCGCTGCGATCGAAGTCGGCGATCTGCACCAACGTCGGGCAGGTCACCTGCTTGGCGAGCTTGCCGGGCCGGTGGTTGCCGAGCTCGAGGCCGACGGTGGCGTCGAGCTCGTTGACCCAGGTGGGCCCGGCGATCGCCGTGTAGTCCTCCAGGGAACCCTCCAGCGTCAGGCAGCCCAGCTCGCCGGGCCGGGCGACGACGGGCATCATCCGCGGCTTCCCGAGCTTGGAGCGGAAGCCCTCGATGCTGCTGCGCAGGATCTCGGACGTCTTGTGGCTGGAGAGCGCGTGCAGCCCGGCCGCGACACCGTCGACCAGCGGGGTCAGCGAGATCATCGCGGCGACGTCGTCGCGTCCGGCAGCCGCGGCGAAGACGTGGCCGCCGGACAGCGAGACACCCCACAGGACCAGGCGATCGCGGTCGACGCCGGGCAGCCGGCGCGCGGCGTCCATCGCGGCGCGGTAGTCGTCGACCTGGCCGGCGACCGAGACCGTCTGGCGCGGGGTGCCGCCCGAGGCGCCGAAGCCGCGGTAGTCGAAGGCGAGTACGTCGCAGCCCGCGGCGGCGAGCGGGGTGGCGAAGGCCATGAGGCCGGAGTCCTTGGTGCCGCCGACGCCGTGGGCCATCACGACGACCGGTCGCCCGGCAGCGGAGGAGAGGGCGTCGCCGCTGCCGACGAAGTGCCAGGCATCGATCGTGTCGCCGCCACTGGTGAAGGTGATGGTGTCGGGGTTCATGGGTGGAGCCTTCCGGTGGAGTCGGTGCCGTAGATGGAGCGCAGCCAGATCGAGACCACCGTCTCGACCAAGGTCTCGCGGGGGACGTCGCCGCCGAGCGCGAGCCGCTCGAGCATCCGGTCGTTGAGCTCGAGCAGGACCGAGGCCAGCGCCTCGGCGTCGGCGCCGGCGGGGGCTCGGGCAGCGTCGCGCTCGCTGGTGATGATGGAGGCGACCGGCGCGACGAACGAGGCCCGGTCCGACTCCCACATCTGCCGGACGGCGGGACTGGTCGAGCGGGCGTCGAGCATCGCGCGGTAGAGGTGCTGGTGCTTCTCCCAGGCGCCGAAGAGGGTGCGGATGACGGCCTCGATGTTGTCGGCCGGGGTGCCGTCGGCGGCGAGGTGGGCAGCCGCGGCGAGCGAGGCGTCGTACATCTCCTCCGACAGGGCGGCGACCGCGGCGGCCTTGGACTCGAAGTAGAAGTAGAAGGCCGAGCGGGTCACCCCGGCGCGACGCGAGATGTCGGCGATGTTGATGGAGTCGAGCGCGCCGTCGCCCTCGAGCAGGTGGTGGTCCAGGGCGGCGAGCAGCGCGGCTCGGCGCTCGTCGCCCTTGGCGGCGTGTTGCCTGATGGTCGGTACGTCGTTCATCCAGCGAGGCTCTCGCACCGGCTGCGCCCGGCGAGAAGCGGGGCGCCGTGCTGCTGGGCGCGCATGCGGCCGGCCGGGATCTCCTTGGTGCGCATGTCGTGCTCGTAGATGAAGTAGTCGACCTGCTGGGTGTGGCGGGGGCGGTCGAGCATGTGGCCGGTGTACTTCTGCTGGTCCTCGACGATCACCCGCTCCATCGTGGCCTCGTCGGGCAGGCGGTAGTTGCCGGTGGCGTACGCCCCGACGAGGCGGGCCTGGGCCTCGACGAAGGGGAAGAGCGTGGGCGTGGACTGGGCGAAGCCGACGAGGGCCAGGTCGTCGAGCCCGGGCTTGAACATCCGCTTGTAGAGGGGGATCGCGTTGTCCGGGGCGCTGAGGAAGTCCTCGTCGAAGAAGGGGAAGGTGATGTTGTAGCCGGTGGCGTAGACGATCACGTCGAACTCACTGCTCGTGCCGTCGTCGAAGTGCACCGTGCGCCCGTCGAGGCGCGAGACGTTGCCCTTCGGCGTGACGTCGCCGGACCCGAGGCGCAGCGGCAGCTCGACCGACTGGGTCGGGTGGGCCTCGAAGAACTTGTGGTTGGGCGCGGGCAGGCCGTAGAGCTCGGGGTTGGAGCCGGCCATGAACTGCATCTTCTGCACGAACTTCCGCTGCCACGACAAGGGCAGGTACGGCGTGGTGACGTAGTACTTGTCGGCCGGCAGGCCGCCGGTGTACTTCGGCACGATCCAGGCGCTGGAGCGAGTCGAGATCGTGACCTCGTTCTGCAGGGAGCGGCTGGAGAGCTCGACGGTGATGTCGGCCGCGGAGTTGCCCAGGCCGACGACCAGGATCTTCTTGTGCGTGAAGTCCAGCGGGTCGTGGGGGTCCACGTAGTGGTGGGCGTGGATGGACTCTCCGGTGAACTCGCCGGGGAAGTCGGCCATCCGCGGGTCCCAGTGGTGACCGTTGCCGACGACCAGGAAGTCGAAGTGCCGACGCTCGCCCGCCTCGTCGAGCAGCTCCCAGCCGCCGCCGGGCAGCCGCTCGGCGTGCATCACCCTGTTCTGGAACTCGATGTGCTCGCGGATCCCGAACGCGTCGCAGTAGGAGTCGAGGTAGGCCTTGATCTGGGTGTGGTGGGGGAAGTCCGGGTAGTCCTCGGGCATCGGGAAGTCCTTGAAGGACAGTCGGTGCTTGGAGGTGTCGATGTGCAGCGAGCGGTAGGCGCTGCTGTGTCCGTTGGGGTTGCCGAACGCCCAGTTGCCGCCGACCCGGTCGGAGGCCTCGAAGACGGTGACCGGCACGCCGTAGTCGAGCAGCATCTTGGCCGAGGTCAGACCGCTGATCCCGGCGCCGATGACGGCGGTGGTGGGCAGGCTCATGGGACGTCTCCTCGGGGTAGGCTGCGTGTGATCCTAGCCACAAGTTGACGCGTGTCAATAACCCGATGGACGGCGGCTCAGTCGCTCGGCTCCGTCGTGGCGTGGTCGCGTCGCTCCAGCCAGCTCATCGCGGGTCCGGCCAGCGAGCCGTGGATCAGCACCGAGGCGACCACCGTGAAGCCGACGGTCGACCACAGCCACCCCTGCCCGAACTCCTCGACCTCGCCTGCCGCGTAGGCGAGGTAGTAGAGCGAGCCCACGCCGCGCACCCCGAAGAAGGCCGTGACCAGCCGCTCGGGACCGGTCATGCCGCCGCGTAGGTCGGCCGCGGGTGGGCGCACGCTCAGGGCGACCCAGGCGGCGAGGGGACGCACGAGCAGGATGAGGGCCAGGCCGATGGCCACGCCGCGCCAGTCGAGGGCGACGAGCAGTCCGCGAGTCAGGGCGATCCCGAGGACCAGCAGGACGAACAGGGTCAGGAGCCGCTCGAGGCGGTCGACCACCTCGTGCATGGCGCGGTGGTAGGCGTGCTGTCGCTCGGCTGCCCGGAAGGCCAGGGCGCACGCGAACACCGCGAGGAAGCCGTAGCCGCCTGCCACCTCCGACACGCCGTACGCCAGGGTCAGCGCCGCGACCGCCAGCAAGGGTTCGCCACGCTCGGCCACGCGGAGGGCAGGACTGGAGGAGCTGAAGGCGAACCGGGCCAGTCCCCAGCCCAGGACGGCGCCGACGAGCAGGCCGAGGACGACCTTGCCGACCAGGTACCAGCCGACCCACTCCGCGGTGGTGGCCACGAGGGAGGACGGTGCCGCGACCAGGACCGCGAGGTAGACGAACGGGAAGGCGAGGCCGTCGTTCAGGCCGGCCTCGGAGGTGAGCGCGAAGCGGACCTCGTCGTCCTCGTCGATGGGCTCGCAGTCGTCGACCGCCTCCTGGTCCGAGGTCGAGGGGCCTTCGACCTGGACGTCGGAGGCGAGGACCGGGTCCGTCGGTGCGAGGACGGCGCCGAGCAGCAGGGCGACGGCCGGTGCGAGGCCCGCCCACCAGCCCAGCAGGGCCACGCCGGCGATCGACAGTGGCATCGCGACGCCGAGGAGTCGCCACGTGGGCGACCAGGCGCACCGCGAGGCCCGCCGGCGCAGGTCGAGGGGCCGGTCGAGGGCGAGGCCCACGCCCATCAGGGCCACGATCACCGTGAGCTCGGTGACGTGCTCGATGGCGGCGCGGTTCTCCTGCGGGTTGAGCGGGAGGTCGTCGGGCAACGGGGTCGTGCCCAGGAGCATGCCCAGGCCGACCAGGATCATCGGCGACGTGACGGGTGCGCGGCCGAGGAGGGTCGGCATGACCACGGCCAGCAGCAGGCAGCCTCCGGCGACGAGGTAGACGAGATCGGCTGTCACCGAGACGTCCTGGCGCGCATGGGTCCTGAATCTACGGGGTCGTCGGGCACGCGTGGCTCGGGCTCCCGCAGAGTCCGTGCCGTCGGCCCGCGGTTGCCGCATCCTAGAACGCGTTCTAGTTTGTGGCGATGGTCACCTCGCAGCCCGTCACCGGAGGATTCAACCTCTCCACCGTCTTCGACACCGTGGCGCGGGCGGTCCCCGACCAGGAGGTGATGGTCTGGCGCGAGCAGCGGATCACGTACGCCGCGATGAACGCACGCATCGACGGCCTCGCGCACCACCTGGTCGCCCAGGGGCTCGGCTGCCACACGGAGCGGACCGGCTCCGCGCTCGCCGGCCACGAGTCGGGGCAGGACCACGTCGGCATCTACCTGCGCAACGGCAACGAGTACCTCGAGGCGATGGTCGCCTCCTACCGGGCTCGGTGCGCGGCGATCAACGTCAACTACCGCTACGTCGCCGACGAGCTGGTCTACCTCCTCGCCGACGCCCGCACGAGTGTGCTCGTCTACCACGCCGAGTTCGCACCCCAGGTCGCGGCGATCCGCGACCGGCTGCCGCACCTGCGCGTCCTCGTCCAGGTGGCCGACGAGAGCGGCAACGACCTGCTCCCGGGAGCCCTCGACTACGAGGCGGTGCTGGTCACGCCGGCGCCCCCCGCGGGGATGCCGACCCCGTGTGGGGACGACCTCTTCATCCTCTACACCGGCGGGACGACCGGGATGCCCAAGGGTGTCCTGTGGCGCCACGACGACATCTACGTCTCCTCGATGGGCGGCACGGTCTTCGGTGGCACCGAGCCGTTCGAGTCGTACGACGCCGTCGCGGAGCACGCCGCGTCGGGTGCGGGCCGGATGACGATGCTGCTGGTGGCGCCGTTCATGCACGGTGCCGCCCAGTGGTCGACCTTCCACATGATCACCGGTGGCGGGAGCATCGTGATCCCGGACGACGTGCACCGCTTCGACGCGGCCGGCGCGCTCACCGTGGCGATCCGGGAGAAGGCGGTCAGCTTCCCCGTGGTCGGTGACGCCGTCGCGCTCCCGCTCGTCGAGGAGGTCGAGCGCGCGGCGGCGGCAGGCACGCCGTACGACCTGAGCGGGCTGGCGGCCATCAACAACGGCAGCGCGCCGCTCACCCCGAGCGTGCGCACCCGCATCCTGGAGGCGCTGCCCCACATCCTGCTGATGGACGCAGCCGGCTCGTCGGAGACCGGGCTGCAGATGAGCTCGATGTCGCTGAAGGGTGCCGAGGTGGAGGCCGCGACCTTCACCCCCCAGGCCGACACGACCGTGGTCGACGAGGCGATGTCGCGGACCTTCGAGCCCGGGGAGTCCGGAGGCTGGTTGGCGCGCCGCGACCGCGTCCCGCTGGGCTACCTGGGCGACGCCGAGAAGACGGCGCGGACCTTCCCGACGATCGCGGGCGTGCGCTGGTCGGTCCCGGGCGATCGAGCCGACCTTCTCGAGGACGGCCGGATCGCGCTGCTCGGACGCGACAGCGTCACCATCAACTCCGGCGGCGAGAAGATCTTCGTCGAGGAGGTGGAGCGGGCGATCGTCGAGCACCCCGCGGTGCGTGACGTGGTGGTCGTCGGCCGGCCCTCGCCACGGTGGGGGAGCGAGGTCGTCGCCGTCGTCCAGCTCCATGACGGCGCGAGCGTCACCGACGAGGAACTGCGGGCCGAGTGTGGTCGCCACGTCGCGGGCTACAAGGTGCCCAAGGGGTTCGTCCGGGTGGCGAAGGTGGAGCGCTCGCCCTCCGGAAAGGCGGACTACCGGTGGGCGGCGGCTCGTGCGGTCGAGGCCGAGCAGCCCGGCTGACTCACTCGCTCCACCGACCACGAGACCCGGCGCAGCCGATCACGTCCTGCTCCGTCGGCGACGGGCCACGTGCAGGGCGACCCCGACGGCAACCACGACGCCCACACCGATGCTCCCCAGCTGGGTCATCGCGCTGTGTGCTCGGCTCTCCGGCCCTGCCGCGGGAGCAGTGGTCTCCGCTGCGCCGGCTCCCGGGCTGCTCGTGACCGGTGCGTCCCTGAGGACCCAACGATGGACGGCGGCGACGGTCGAGTACAGATGACCCTGTCCGTGGGGCCCTGCGGCGAGGATCCGGTAGGTATCGTCGATGTCGGTGAGCGTGGCGATCCGGACGTCCGCAGCAGGCACCGGCCCACCGCAGTCGAAGTCGAGCGTGGCCCCCGACGTCTCGACGTCGTCGACGTGGAGCAGCTCGCCCGCGCAGACCTCTCCGGCAGCGCTGACCTCGATCCGGTCGAGGAGGTAGTCGGCGAGCTGCGGGGCGCGGGCCAGCTGGGCCCCGGGGAGCTCCGTCGACTCGTCCTCGAGGAATTCGCCGTCCTCGAAGACCATGAGGCTGCCCGTGCCGTCGCTCGCCCCGATCCAGGCAGCCAGGAGGCCGAGGTCGTCGACGGCGGCGTTCCAGGTGATGCGCAGTCCCTGCGGTGTCACGCTGATCTCGGCCGACTGGGGATCGCCGAAGGGGTGCGCCACCGCCGCCGGGGTTGTGGCGCACCAGACGAGCACCCCCGCTGCCGAGGTGATCGCCGCGCGCCGGAGCCCTCCTGGTCGTCTCATCGCAGCGGACGACACCACAGCCGGCCGACGCCGCGGTGGACACCCCGTGAACGGCGAGTGATCCGACGGGCGTTCTGGGCAGAGGCCTCCCGCAGCGCTAAGACGCTTGTTCATCTGGTCCTCGCAATCCGGTCGCGAGCACCTCGCCGACGGTTACCCGGAGTCAGTTGAGTTCCTCCTGCCCGGCAGCCCCGTCGGGACTCGGTCGTGCGCGACATCCAGTGGAGAGAGCCCCCATGTCACACCCGGAGCCCGGACGGGCCCCCCGTTTCCTCGCACGCCTCGGCGTCGCAGTCCTCGGTCTCGCGGTCGGCAGCGGTGGCCTGGCCGTCGTTGCCCCCGCCCCGGCCGTGGCAGCCGTCATCGACGGCTTGACGGGCTCGGGCACGACGGCCGATCCGATCGTGATCCGGTCGGCTGCGGACCTCGACGCGGCAGCTGCCAACGTCAACGGAGACACCTCGACGTACGGATCGCTCAGCTATCGCCTGGGGGCCGACATCGACTACGCCGGTGGCACGTTCGAGACGTTCCGGGAGTTCTCCGGGGTCTTCGACGGCAACGCCCACGAGATCAGCGACGTGACGATGCGACCGGGCACGACCACCGACTCCGCAGACGCCAACGCCACTCAGACCGGTTTCGTGCAGGTGCTGTCGGGCGGCGTCATCGAGGACCTGACGTTGAAGCGGGCGACCGCGGCGGCGGTGGGTGGCTCGAGCACCCGCGTCCAGGTGGGTGGGTTCGCCGCCCGCAGCGCCGGTGGCACGGTGACGGGATCGTCGTTGGTCGACTCGGTGGTGAGCTCACCGGACAACACCGACAACTCCTCGGCCGTCGGTGGCCTGGTCGGCAAGAGCCTCGGTGGGGCCTCGACCACGATCAGCGGCAACCTGCTCTCGGGCACGACCGTGTCGGGGGACAAGCGCGTCGGCGGGGTGGTCGGCTGGCAGAACAGTGCGGCCACGGTCTCGGACAACCTCGTCGTCGACGCCTCCGTCGCTCACCACGGCAACGCCGGCGCCGGCGCCGCGATGATCACCGGCCACACCGCATGCCTGGGTGACATCACCGGCAACGTGGTGGTGTCCGGGCTCGTCGAGCAGGTGGCCTCGGCCGGCTACGGCTGGGTCCGCTCTGCCAACGGGTGCACCTCCTCGGACAACCTGGTCAGCTCCGACAACAACATCGACCCGGCCGACCCGGTCGGGGACACCGTCGCGCCCGAGCCGAACCCCTACGACCTGCTCTGGCTGGGCTCGACCCCGCTCTCGGAGACGGGCAGCTGGACCGTGGGCGACCTGGGCACCTACACCAGCCCCGAGCAGCTCGCCGAGCAGGCGACCTACGAGGACCTCGGCTGGGACTTCGCCGCCGGCACCGGCGGCTGGCGCTGGGCGGCGGAGCTGGATCACCCGGTCCCCGCGCGCGCCGACCTCGACGGCTTCGACGAGATCTCCTACGTCCTCGACGGCGGTGCGAACGGCGCCAACCCGACGGCGTACACCTCCGAGGACGCCGACCTCACGATCCTTCCGCCGACCCGCCCCGGCCACACCTTCACCGGGTGGACCGGGACCGGTCTCGCCGAGGCGACGCTCGAGGTCACCGTGGCGTCCGGGTCGACCGGCGACCGTGAGTACGTCGCGAGCTGGGCCCTGACCGACTACGTGCTCGACGTCGACCTCGCCGGCGGCTCCGTGGAGAACCCGGCGCCGGCGACCTACACCATCGAGAGCGATGACCTCACCCTCGAGACGCCGACTCGCCCCGGCCACTCGTTCGGCGGCTGGACCGGCACCGACCTCGGCGAGCCCGCCGAGACGGTGACCATCGAGTCCGGCTCCACCGGCGACCGCAGCTACACCGCCACGTGGATCTCGGGCCACGCGATCACCTACGACCTCGCCGGCGGCGTGGCCACCGAAGACAACCCGGAGACGTACATCGAGAGCGACGACGACATCGTGCTCGCCAACCCGACCCGAGCCGGCTACACCTTCGGCGGCTGGACCGGGACCGGCCTGGACGGGCCCACGACGACCGTCACGATCCCGTCCGGCTCGTCGGGGGCGCGCTCCTACACCGCCACCTGGATCCTCGAGCCGGTGGAGATCGCCGGCGTCGTCGGCGAGGGCACCGAGGCCAGCCCCTACCTGGTCGGCGACGTCGCCGCGCTCGACGCCGTGGCAGCCGCCGTCAACAGCGACTACGAGACGTTCGGCCCGCGTCACGTGGAGCTCACCGAGCACCTGAGCTACGCCGGCGCCGAGTTCGCCGGCTTCCACCGCTTCTCGGGCGTCTTCGACGGTGGCGGCCACACGATCAGCAACCTCGTCTACACGCCGTGGGTCGACGGCAGCACCGAGCGCGTTGCCTTCTTCGCGGTGCTCGACGGCGCCACGGTCGTCGGCCTCACGCTGGACCAGGCCACGGCACTGAAGTCGGGCACGACGCTGGCGCCGGACGCCACCTCGGCGGTCACCGCGGGCCTGTCGACCCAGGCGACGAGCTCGACGATCGACCGTGTCGCCGTGCGCGACGCGACGGTGCGAAACGAGAGCTCGGAGGGAGAGAATTCCTTCGACGCCGGGTTCGTCTCGAGGATCGACGGGACGACGGACCAGCCGACGACCGTGTCCAACAGCATGATCGGCGGCGCCACCACGGTGTACAGCGCGGGCAAGTACGTCAGCGCCTTCGTCGGCTACCACGGGGCCTTCTCGACGGTCACCAACAACCTCGTCGCCGCCGACCCGTCCAGCAGCCACATGTCCGAGAACGGGGCGGGGGGCGCCAACATGAACGCCGGCGTGCTGGTGAACTACGGCGGCGCCGGAGCCGACGGGCAGGACATCTCCGGCAACGTCGTCTACTCGGGCTCGGTGTACTCGCACGCGACCGGCACCAACGGCAACACGGTGAGCTGGATCGCGGGAGCCAACCACGAGCAGATCGACAGCTACGGCCTCAACCTGGTCACCTCCGACCACAACCGAGTGGGCTTCCCCGCCGTGGCCGAGACCGACCCGGCCGACCACGCGCTGCGGTGGACCCGGCGCTCCGGCGGTGGCTACGCGCACGACGCTCCCAACAAGTGGGTCCTCGGCAACGACGGCACGTCGACGCCGTCCGAGGAGCTGCGGACCCCGGCCCCCTACGAGGACCTGGGCTGGGACTTCGAGACCGTGTGGGCATGGGATGCCGAGGCCGAGCACCCGGTGCTGCGCGCGGCGGCCGAGCCGGTCGTGGAGCTGCCGGTCATCGCGGTCGTCACCAGCACGACGTCCTACCAGGTGGGCAGCAGCCCGACGGTCGCCGAGCTGCTCGCCCGCTTCGGCGCGACCGTCGACCGCGGCACGCTCGACGTCGACGTGAGCGACGTCGACTTCACCGTCCCGGGGAGCTACCCCGCCACCGTCACCGCGGCCGACGGCGACGACATCGCGGTGCCCAGCCCGGTCACGATCGTGGTGAGCGAGCTCGCCGGCGAGGGCACCGAGGGGTCGCCGTACGTCGTGGGGTCGGCCGCGGACCTCGACGCCGCCGCGTCGATGGTCAACGCCGACACGGAGCAGAGCGGCGCTGGCGCTGCGTGGTTCGAGCTCTCCGGGGACATCGACTACGACGGCGGGACGTTCGCGACCTTCGACCGCTTCTCCGGCACGCTCGACGGCAACGGCCACACGATCAGCGACCTGACGCTGGAGCCTGGTGCGGTCGCCGACGCCGGTGACGCCGGCTCGACCCAGACCGGCTTCATCCGTCACCTCGAGGGCACGATCCGGGACCTGACGCTGCGCGAGCTGACCTCGCTGACCACCGGCGGCTCCTCCGACCGGGTCCAGCAGGCCGGCTTCGCAGCCCGCATCGACGGGGCCACGATCACCGGCTCTGCCCTGATCGGCTCGACCGTGAGGTCCCCGGACAACACCGACAACTCCTCGGGCGTCGGTGGCCTCGCCGGCAAGGCGGTCGGCGGCGGAAACACCCTTGTGGGCAACCTGCTCGCCGGGGTCACCATCAACGGCGACAAGCGTGTCGGTGGGGCGATCGGCTGGGCCAACGGCGACGCGGCGGTCTCGCAGACCCTCGTCCTCGACACGTCGATCACGCAGAACGGCAGCTCCGGAGCGGGTGCGGCCTTCCTCAACGGACACAGCTCGTGCTCGGGAACCCTCACCGGCAACGTCGTCCTCTCGGGCGCGATCCGGCAGAGCTCGCCCGCCAACTACGGGTGGATCCGCACCGCGGCCTCCGGGTGCGAGAGCACCGGCAACCTGGTGAACGCCAACAACAACATCGACGCCCAGGCGCCTGTCGGGCACACCGACGCACCCACCCCGAATCCGTACGACGTGTTCTGGTCCGGCTCGACGACGCTCGACACCGTCGGCGCCTGGACCCTCGGTGACCTCGGCACCTACACCTCGCGCGAGGAGCTGGCCGACCAGGCGACGTACGAGGCGCTCGGCTGGGACTTCTCCTCCGAGGTCGGTGCCTGGCGCTGGGACGAGGAGCGCGAGCACCCGCTTCCCCGTGGGGTGAGCATGCCGAGCGTCGACCTCGACCTCGACCTCGCCGGCGGGACCGACGACGGGGCCAACCCCGCCACCCACGGCTACGCCACCGACACGACGCTGGTCAACCCGACCCGGGTCGGCTACACGTTCGCCGGGTGGAGCGGTCCGAGCGTCGACGGGTCCGCGCTCGCCGTGACGCTGCCGCGCTACCCGACGACGGCGTTGCGGTTCACCGCCACCTGGACCCCCGTGTCCTACGCGGTCAGCTACGACCTCGCGGGCGGCTCGGTCGAGGGCAACCCGATGTCCTACACGATCGAGAGCGACCAGTTCACGCTGGTGAACCCGACCCGTGCCGGCTACACGTTCGCGGGCTGGACCGGCACCGACATCGACGGCACGAGCGCTGACGTCGCGGTCGCCTCCGGCTCCACCGGGACCCGGAGCTACACGGCCACCTGGACGCCGATCGGCTACGCGATCAGCTACGACCTCGCCGGCGGTACGGCGGGCGGGATCAACCCCACGTCGTACAACGTCGAGAGCGAGGAGTTCAGCCTGGTCAACCCCACCCGCGCCGGCTACGCCTTCGCCGGCTGGACCGGCACGGACCTCAATGGTGCGGTCACGACGGTGGTCGTCGCCGCGGGCTCCTCGGAGGCACGCTCCTACACCGCGACCTGGACGCCCGTCGTCCACACGATCATCTACGAGCTCGCCGACGACGAGGGATTCGACGGCCCGGCCCCGGGCACCTACACGATCGAGTCGGACGAGATCACCTTGCCCACCCCGGTTCGCGCCGGCTACGAGTTCGCCGGCTGGACCGGGACCGACCTGGCCGGGCCGACGCTCGTCGTGACGATCCCCAGCGGCTCGACGGGTCTGCGCAGCTATGCGCCCACCTGGCACCAGGTGCACTCGATCAGCTACGACCTGGCCGGCGGCACTGCCCCTGAGGGCAACCCGACCTCCTACACGGTGACGTCGGCTCCGCTCACGATCCTCAACCCGACCCGCACGGGGTACGACTTCGCGGGCTGGGCGGGCCTCGGTGAGACGAGCACGGCCCTGGTCATCCCCACGGGCACGGCGGGCGACCTCGTGCTCACCGCGACCTGGAAGAAGCAGGCCAAGGTCGCCTCACGCGTGTCGCTGTCCTACGTCAAGAAGACCAAGGGCAAGAAGCGCCCGACCCAGGTGAAGGCCCTGGTGCCTCAGGCCGCCGGTCTCGACGCTCCGTCCGGCCGCATATTCGTCAAGGTGACCGGCAAGGTCACCAAGGGGGCGGGCGGCAAGAAGCGGAAGGTGCGCGTCACCAAGAAGGTCACGACGACCCTCGAGGCCGGCACGTCGACCGCGAAGCTCCCGAAGTCGCTCCCCCGTGGCACGTACAAGGTCACCGCGAGGTACCGGGGCGACCAGTTCTACGCCAAGGCCACCTCGAAGGCCCTCTCCTACACCCACAAGAAGTGAAGGCCGCCATGAAGATGCTCTCCCCGCGCCGCCTGTCGATCGTCGTGGCCGCGGCGCTCACCGGCTCCTTGCTGGTGATCGCCGGCCCGGCGGCCGCCGCCACCGTCGGCGAGCTCAGCGGGTCGGGCACCGAGGCTGACCCCGTGCTGATCGCCTCGGCTGACGACCTGACGGCCGCCGCCGAGGCCGTGAACGCCGACCCGGAGACGTATGCGCCGTTGACCTACCGGGTCGAGGCGGACATCAACTACCAGGGGGCGACGTTCCCGACGTTCCACACGTTCACCGGGACCTTCGACGGCAACGGCCACGCCGTCAGCAACATCGGTGGCTACGCGACGAGCACGAGCACCGCCTTCTTCCGCAGCGCCACCGGCGCGACGATCCGAGACCTCACCCTGGTCGGAGCCACCGTCACGGTCGCAGGTGACCCGCCGTCGGCCGGACACTTCGCAGCGGTCCTGCTGGAGAGCGGCACCGACGTCACGGTCAGTGGCAACTCGGTCATCGACTCGAAGGTCGAGCTGATCAAGGCCTCCATCACCGCGACCAACTCGCGTGCCTCGGCGCTCGTCAACCGGATCTCCGGCAGCAGCGTGATCGCCGACAACTACCTCGACAACGTGGACGTCATCGGCAAGAAGTACCCCAGCGCCGTGCTCAACCAGGTCTCGGGCGGCAGTCCCACGATCGAGCGCAACCTGGTGGTCGACACTCGACTCAACGAGGACACGCAGGGCAGCGGCGCATCGGCGGCCTTCGTGACCCTGGTGCCGAGCGCCTCGACCACGATGCGTGCGAACGTCGTCAGGTCCGGGTGGATCTACATGGACGCCAACACCAACGCCAACCGCACGTTCGGCACCGGGTGGATCGCCGCCAGCAGGCTGGGCTCGGCCACGCAGAACCTCGTCAACTCCAACAACAACCGCACCTTCGACGCCGAGGGTCATGTCGAGCAGGCCGTCAAGACCGCCGGCACCGGCTCCTTCGACCTCGCGTGGGACAGCGACATCGACCTGGTCTCGGTCCCCGGCGAGCTGGCGACGACCTGGAGCATCGGCCACGACGGTGCCCCGGCCACGCCGGCGCAGCTGGCCGCTCAGGACACCTACGAGGGCATCGGATGGGACTTCTCCGCGTCCGGCACCTGGCGCTGGGAGCCGGTGATGGGGCACCCGGTGCCGAGACTGGCCCAGGTCCCGCCGTTCGTGCAGGCCGGTGTCGACGGACGGGGGACCGCTGCTGATCCCTACCTGATCACCTCGCCCGCCGACCTCGAGGCGATGCAGGCGGCCATCGAGTCCGACTACGGCGTCTACGGGTCCGACTTCTTCCGTCTCGGTGCCGACATCGACTTCGACGGCGCCGAGTTCGGGGGCTTCGACCGTTTCTCCGGCACCTTCGACGGCAACGGCCACACCATCGAGGACGTCACCTACGCACCGACCGCCGGCTCCGAGGACCTCGCCCTCTTCCGCGAGCTGCACGGCACCGTACGCGGCCTCACGCTCTCCGGCGTGCGGCTCGCACCCGTCGCGGGCACCGAGAAGGTGGCCGGCCTGGCCGTGACGCTCGGTGGGACGCCGGCGCGCTCGGCCGTGGTGACGCAGGTCCAGGTCACCGAGGCGCAGCTGACGGCGCCTGCGGCCGGGCTCGGCGCGGGTGTCGTCGCGCAGTCGCGTGAGCACAGCTCGGTCCACGACGTCGACACGGAGGCGGAGGTCGCCGTCCAGGGCATTGCCGCCGGGGTGGTTGCAGAGGTCTCCGACGACGCTGTCGTGCGCAACAACCTCGTCCGAGAGGGCACCGCCCTGGCGGCCGAGGCGACCGACGGCGTCGTCGGGGCGGATCTCGGACCCGCCACGACCGTCAGCGGCAACGTCGTCGTGGGCGACGACGGCGATGGCCTCGACGAGCACAACAAGTCGACGTACAGCGGCCTGGGCTGGGACTTCGTCGAGGCGTGGATGTGGGATGTCGACACGCTGCTGCCGAGGATCAAGTACGTCGCCCCGGAGGAGATGCCGAACCGGATCACCTCCACCTTCTACGGCGACCCCGGGACCCAGCGGGCCTTCACCTGGTACCAGGCGCTGACCAATGCGGTGGAGCCGGGCGCGATCGTCAGCACCGACCCGCGTTTCCCGGACGACGCGACGGCGACGTTCGCCGCCTCGCCGGAGGAGAGCAACGAGGGCGAGACCATCTATCGCGTGGTCGCCACCGGGCTGACGCCGGGCATGACCTACTACTACCGGGTAGGTGACACCTTCACCGGCAGGTGGAGCGAGAACGGGTCGTTCCAGACGGCCGACGGTGATGACGACTTCTCCTTCATCGGCATCGCCGACACGCAGGCGCGCGGGGGTGGTGCCGATGCAGTGGTGTCCGCCAAGACGATCGCGCAGGCGCTCAGGACGGTGCCGGAGTCGGAGTTCATCGTGCACGCCGGCGACGTGGTGCAGGTCAGCGACGACGAGCTGGACTGGAGCGACATGCTCGGCGCCGCGCAGGAGAGCCTGCTGGCGAGCACCATGGCGCCCGTCTCGGGCAACCATGACAGCGCGCCGGACGAGTTCACCCAGCACTTCACGTTGCAGGCATCCGGGGATCAGAACACCTCTGCCGGCGTCTACTACTCCTACGACTACAACGACGCCCACTTCGTGATGCTGAACACCAACGAGGGTCGGGGCGGGTGCCAGCTCCACGGCTTCGGCAACCCGGAGGGCTGCGAGATCATCAGCGACGAGCAGTTCGAGTGGATCCGCGAGGACGTCGGTGCGGCGCGCGACAACGGTGCGAAGTGGATCATCCTGACCACCCACAAGGGTCCCTACACGGCGGGGGCGCACCCGTTCGACGAGGAGATCATGGGGATGCGCGAGCGCCTCGTGCCGCTGATCGACGAGCTTGACATCGACCTCGTGCTCCAGGGCCACGACCACTACTGGAGTCGCACCAAGGAGCTCTTCTCGGATCCGTCGTCACCGGTGAAGGCCCGTGCGGCCGACCCCGAGGCCGAGGTCATCGAGGAGGTGATCGGTGGTGTCCGGGTGGAGTACAAGGTCGACCCCGAGGGCACGCTGTTCGTCAACCCCGGCACCGCGGGCGCCAAGCACTACAGCCAGCTCGAGGACGGCCACCCCGAGGAGATCAGCGAGGACGACTACCTGGGCCTCTTCGAGCGGCTCGGTGGCGGTCTCAGCTTCACGAGCAACTCCCACCCGTCGTTCCTCGAGGTCGAGGTGACCGACGACAGGCTGACGATCAACCGCCACGAGGTCAACGGCAACGGCGTGAGCTACTTCGCGGAGGGCTTCGGCGTCGACCGCGAGATGTCTGTGGTCGACGACCAGCTCGCCGCGCTGCCGCCGGCACCCGACGTGACGCTGGAGGACGAGCCCGCCGTCGCTGCGGGACGCAGCGCCGTGAAGGGACTGACGAAGGCGCAACGCACGGCCCTCGACCACCTGGACCGGCTCAAGGCCGCCGAGGCCGCACTGCGGGTGCTGCACGGCGTCGCCTCCGAGGACGGCAGCGAGGTCGCCTGGGCGGATCCCGGCGCCACGCAGCGCGAGCCGATCACCGTGACCAACGACCAGCGTCGGACCCTCACCGAGGTGCCCGTGCGACTGCAGGTCGAGGACACCCCCGACGTCACAGCGGACGCGTTCGCGGTGTTCACCGACCGCAGCGTTCCGGTGCCCTTCGAGGTCGAGACCTGGCAACCCGGTGGCACCTCGGTCGTCTGGGTGCGCCTCGACACGCTGTCGAAGCGGGAGTCGCAGGTGGTCTGGGCCTACTTCGGCGGCCTCGGGTCGCCCGGCAACGACCCCCGCGACGTGTGGGCCGAGGAGTTCGAGCTCGTCGAGCACTTCAACGCCGACATCGCCGTCGGCGAGGCTCGCACCGACGCGACCGGCAAGGTCGCCGGCACCCTCGTGGGCTCCGAGCTGGAATCGGACACCAACTCCTCCTCCGCGCTGCCCGCGAGCGGATCGGCGCGCTTCGTCTCCTCGCGCCTGCAGTACGGCGGCAACATCGGCGCCAACGCCAAGAAGTTCACCGTCTCGGCCATCTTCAGCCTCACCCCCGAGGACATGGCCGCCATCGGCGGCGACAGCAACGCCCTCGTCGCGCGCAGTGTGCCCGGGGCTGACGAGCCGAGCATGGAGATCGGCATGCGCAAGGCGGACGGCCTGTTCCAGGCGCTGACGCCGTACGACGACGCCACGGCGCAGCTCGCCAAGGACGCCGAGCCCCACGTGGTCACGGTCACCTTCGACGAGATGACCTACGCGGTCTTCGTCGACGGGGCCGAGGTCCACTCGGCGATGGCCGAGGGCAAGCGGTTCCCGAACCTCTTCGACGCACCGCTGACCGTGGGCGACGCGGGCGTGGACCCGGACGACCCGAACCGGTTGCTGGCGCCGTTCCACGGGGTCGTCGACGAGCTCTGGATCGCCAGCACGCAGTTCATCCCGGAGCTGGACGCCTTCCGTGCCGACAACTACTTCGGCGACGCCGTACGGTTCGGCGGCCGGGAGACGAAGGCCGACGACGAGCTCGTGCTCGCGCTGGGCCGTCCCGGTGACGGGGCCGAGATCGAGGCAGGTGCGGTCGAGGTGTTCGGTTCGGTGTCCAGGCGCTCGCTGCTGAGTGCGGCCATCGACGGGGCGACGGTCTTCGAGCAGCAGGTGGAGGCAGGAGTGTTCACGGTGGACGTGCCCGTGCTGAGCACCGGACCGGACGTCGAGGTCGTCTTCTCCGCCGCGGCCAGCGCCGACCCGAGCCTGGTCTCCGAGCCGTCGGTGCTCGTCCTCGACGTGAGCGACACGACTGCCCCGGCGACTCCGCTCACCGACGCGCAGCGCCCCGCCAACGACTCGCTCCGACTGCACGTCACCCCGCAGTCCGACCTGCCGGAGAGGGTGTCGGCCCAGTACTACGCGAACGAGTCCGTGGCGCTGGACTCGAGCAACGTACAGGTCCGCACGGGCGTCAGCTCCGCGCGCGAGCCGAGCGCGCTGACTCCGTCGAGCGGCTCTGCGACGAGCGAGCTGACGCCGTCGAGCGTGGGCGAGGACACCAACCCCTTCCAGATCTACCGTCTGGCCCTCACCGAGGAGCAGGCCGCGGAGGGCGAGTGGCACTTCTCCTGGCGAGGCAGGGCCGACACCCGGACCGTGTCCGCCTGGGTGTGGGACACCGCTGCGCAGGAGTGGCTGCTCAAGGAGGCCGACGCCAGCCCGAGCGGCGACGCGGTCAACCTCGACGTACGGACCACGGCGGCCGACAACCCGGTCTCGGCGCAGCGGGTGCTGACCGTGCTCGTCTGGCGCGGACTCACGGCTCTTCCGTGGGCCGAGGGCGAGAACTTCGATGACGTGCTGCCGTCGGCCGACGACTACGACTGGTCCTTCAACCACGTCGGCGACACACAGCTCTACTCGCAGGCGACTCCGTGGACCATGACCGAGCAGTTCGAGTACATCGCGGAGAAGGCGGAGGAGCGCAAGACCGCGATGGTCGTCCAGGCCGGTGACTGGGTCAACAAGGAGGAGTTCGAGGACGAGTGGCAGTGGCGCAACGCCGAGCCGTCCGCTCTGGCCTTGGAGGAGGCGGACATCCCGCTGGCGATCTCCTGGGGCAACCACGACTACAACGAGTCGTACAACGGTCGGCAGATGCTGCAGAAGTACTTCCCGATGAAGCGCTTCCAGGACGGTCTCGAGGGATCGCCGTGGACGTGGGGAGGCAACCACGACATCGACAACTTCTTCTACACCGGTGAGATCAACGGTGCGAAGATCCTGTGGCTCCAGCTGGGGCACTGGTCGGTCGAGCCGGGGGCCAAGAACTCGGCCGCCGGTGTCGCCTGGGCCCAGTCGGTGATCGGCTCCCACCCGGAGCACAGCGTCATCATGGCGACCCACCACCACCTGTGGGCGCGCGACGCGAACAACCCGTACTCGAACCCGATGATCAACGAGCTGATCGATCCGTACCCCAACGTCAAGCTCGTGCTGTCCGGGCACCAGTCCGGCACGTTCGTCACCTCGCGGACCAGCAGCGGGGGGACGCGCGTGTTCTCGATCCTGACCGACTACCAGACGCGGGCGTGGGGCGGTCACGGGTTCTTCAAGAACCTCAGCATCGACGCCGAGAACAACCTCATCTACGTCAACACCTACAGCCCCTGGCTGCAGACGACGACGTCGGACGGCCGCTGGAGCCAGGACGTCCCGAAGCCGAGCACGCCCGGGTACTGGGGAGAGAACTCGGAGAACTACGTCATCGAGGTCGACCTCGGCGGCACCCAGGAACGGACTCTCGCCACCTCGCGGGTGACGTTCGCCAGCGGTGCACCCCAGGCCCTCGGGGATCCGGTCACGCTGGTCGGTCAGCAGCAGGGCGAGATCACCTTCAACCCCGACCTGGACGTCACCCAGGAGTGGTACGCGGTGCTGAGCGACGAGTCGGGCAACACCGTCACGTCGAAGACGAACGTGGTGCGTCGCGTCGCGTCGCGACGTTCGCGATCGACTACGACCTCGAGGGCGGCTCGTTCGACGACGATCACCCCTCGTCGTACACCTCGGAGGACGCCGTCACCCTGGGCGAGCCCCGGCGTACCGGATACCGGTTCGTCGGATGGACCGGGCCGGGACTCAGCTCCCCGACCAGGTCGGTCACCATCCCGGAGGGCTCGACCGGGGACCGTACCTACACCGCGCAGTGGGACGTGCTGACGTACCAGCTGGACTATGACCTGGCCGGTGGATACCTCACCGCGGCGAACCCGGCGGAGTACACGATCGAGTCTGGTGAGCTGACGCTCAGCAACCCGCGACGCTCGGGCTACGTCTTCGCGGGCTGGACCGGCAGCGAGCTCTCCGAGCCCACGACGTCGGTGGCGATCCCTGCCGGGTCGACCGGCAGGCGTGCCTACGTCGCGACGTGGACGACCGCCGACTACCAGATCACCTACGACCTGGCTGGCGGGTCGGTGACCGACAACCCGGAGGCGTACTCCATCGACTCTCCCGCATTCACCCTCGTGAACCCGACGCGGCTCGACCACCGCTTCGCCGGCTGGACCGGCACCGGGCTGACGCGGAGCTCGATGGAGGTCGTCGTGGAGGCCGGGAGCAGGGGAGACCTCGCCTTCACCGCGACCTGGACACCACTGCCCAAGGTGAGCCCCGCGATGCGCGCCGAGCTCGCCAAGAGGCGGAAGATGCCCACGCACGTCGTGCTCACCGTGGCCACCGCGGAGAACCGGTCCGCCGCCTCCGGCAAGGTCAAGGTGAAGCTGACGGGCAAGGTCGAGAAGAAGGGCAAGCGGGCCACTGTCAGGAAGAAGGTGAAGGCCACGGTCACCGACGGTTCGTCCAGGATCGCGCTGCCGAAGCGCCTCAAGGCCGGGCGGTGGAAGGTGGTCGTCGTCTACCAGGGCGACCAGCACTACAAGCGGGCCACCGCCAAGAACCTGGCGTTCACGCTCCGGGGATAGTCGCTCGCTCCCTGCTGCCGGGAGGTGGGCTGCCGTCCCTCTCCCGGTCAGCGGCGAGGTGGGTGGCAGTAGGCAGGCGAGTCACGGCAAGGAGCTCGGGCACATGTGTGTATATTGTGTGGTGTGACTCGACTGAATGTCTATCTTCCAGACGAGCTCGCGGCAGCGGCCAAGGAGGCGGGCTTGAATCTCTCTGCGGTGACGCAGGAGGCGGTGAGGCGAACTCTGGCCAAGAGTTCGACCGACGCCTGGCTTGACACTATGGTCACCACTGCCTCGAGTGAACGTGTGCCACACGACCGTGCCCTCGAGGCGCTCGACGCTGCGCGGGATGAGCCCCCAACGCGCCATGGCTGAGGTGGTCGTCGACGCCTCCGCGATGGTGGATCTCTTGCTCGACAACGAGTTGGGTGACGCCGTTCGTCAACGACTCAAGGGTCAAGCGCTGCACGCACCGGCGCACCTCGACGCCGAGGTTCTTTCCGCGTTGGGACGATTGCATCGTGCTGGCGACCTTGAGGCCGAAGACGTCGAGTCCAGACTCCGCGCTCTCATCGCCGCTCCCATCCAACGTCACGATGTGAGTGACCTTCTCATCGGCACGTGGTCACGGCGCCATCAGCTGCGGCTCGTCGACGCCCTGTACGTCCAGCTGGCGGTCCTCCGCGATTTTCCGCTGGTCACCACCGACCGTCGACTTCGCGCGGCGCCCTCCGTAGAGGTCGTCGTCAGCTGACCTCGCCCGCCAGCGACCAGCCGTGAGCCCGTTTCGTGTGCCGTTTGGGTAGCTGCACTGGAGCGTGCCACGAGCCGAGTCGCCGACGACGCGGACTCGATCGTTCGATGGATTCGGCAACGGGTCGCCGCGAGCAGATCGATGCGGAGCAGAGTCCAGCGTGACGGCACGCAGTCTGTCGTGCGTGACGATCGTTCGATAGCGACGTGGATGATCGAGCTGGTGCTTGGGCTGCGCCCGCTGCCACACACGCAAGGTCGAGCGCCGACTGCCCGTGGTCGACGTGGCGGCGGAAGTACTCGATCTCAGTGCCGAACCTGCAGAACTCGGCCCACCAACGTGCAGTGACCGTGGTGCCAGGTCGGGGCTGTCACGGTCGATCCTCTGCGGATGGGAGAACAACATGGAAATCGACCGCCACGTCGCCGCTCTTGAGCGGGAAGCTCAGCTCTTCGCTGCTGCCGCTCGGCTCACCGATCTTGATGCGCCCGTCTCTTCTTGTCCCGGGTGGGACATGCGTGACCTCGTCCGACACCTCGCCGAGATCCACCTCTGGGCTGCTGCGCAGGTTTCCAACCGCGCCGCAAAGATGTGAGTCGATGACCTGCACCCAAGGGGCCCGAGCGTGTCTATGCGGACTGCCCGGAGACGAGTGTGGGTCGCCCTTGCGGCGGTCGCCGGTCCGAGGGCGCCGACTCGGGCGTGAAGAGGTCGCGCCGCTCCTGCGCCGAACACCAGCTCTGGAACAGCTCGAATGAGGAAACCTGAGCGGCGACGGCTATCGCGAGACCACGACCGAGGTGCGCCGTGTCCCGCGACACCCGTCCCGTGATGTTCCCGGGACGGGGACCTGGTCCGGGTGCGTCATTCCGGGCGGTGCGACGCACCCCGCACTTGTGTTCTCAGGCCTCGGTCTACGTCCTCATGGGGTAGGTCTGGCCGGTGGCGTGGGCTTGGTGGTGGTGGAAGGGGCACAGGAGTACGGCGTCGAGGGTGTTGGTGTGGCCGCCGTCGGACCAGGGAGTGGTGTGGTGGACGTGGCAGAACGCTCCGGGGGTGTCGCAGGAGGGGTGTTGGCAGTGCTGCTGCTCAACGAGTAGGGCGAGGCGTTGGGCTGCGGTGTGGAACCGGGTGCCTCGGCCGAGATCGAGGACATGCCCGCCCGTGTCCATCACCGCGGGGAACACCTTCGCCTCACACGCCAACCGGATCAGCTGCCCGGGCGAGACACCGGTCCCGGTCTCGGTGTGACCGGCCTTCTCCGCACCCTGGGTGAACGTCTCCGCCTCGGCGGTGATCACCACGGTCGCCGCCAGGCCACCCTGCTTCGGGAGAGCGTCGAGCGGGTACCGCTCGATGTACTCCATGAACGCCAGACCGAGCTTGTGTGGGGTGGGCTTCTCGTAGTCGTAGGCACCGGCACCCTCGGTGGCACGCACGTGCTTGGGCGCGGCGAGTGCTTGGAGGGCTTTGCGGAACATCTCGGCCTGCAGCTCGGGGAGCACG
>NZ_JAPYPS010000015.1 GCF_029937575.1 Nocardioides sp. | reverse complement strand
GGGGGTCACCGACGACGATCGCGGTGGATCGGGTCAGCTGGGCTGATCCGATCCACCGCGTTGTCGTGTGCCCCCTGCGAGGTCGTGCGACGCCTGGCCGGGCGCCGTACGTCCCTGGATCAGCCGACGGGGACCTCCTCGCGGGCCTCGTCGTCGGCGTCGCGGGGCCGGGCCAGGTGCGGGCGCTCGAGCTTCTCGCCCTCCACGTCGACGTCCGGCAGGATCCGGTCGAGCCAGGCCGGGAGGTACCACGCCTTCTCGCCCATCAGGTACATCAGGCCGGGGATCAGCACCATCCGCACGACGAAGGCGTCGACGAGGACGGCCACCGCGAGGGCGAAGCCGAAGGACTTGATGACCGGGTCGGGCTCGAGGATGAACGCCGCGAAGACGAACGTCATGATGACCGCCGCCGCGGCGACCACGCGGGCCGAGTTGCGGAACCCGTCGACGACGGCGTCGGCGGTGCTCTCGCCGTGGACGTGCGCCTCGCGGATCCGGGTGACCAGGAAGACCTGGTAGTCCATCGCGAGCCCGAAGACCACGCCGATCACGAAGATCGGCACGAAGCTGACGATCGGCTGACCCTCGAAGATCCCGAGCGCTCCTTGCTGGAACACGGCCACGGTCGCGCCCAGGGTGGCGAGCACCGTGAGCAGGAAGCCGAAGGTGGCGGTGAGCGGCACCAGGATCGAGCGGAAGACGATCATCAGGAGCAGGAAGGCCAGGCCCACGACGACGGCCAGGTAGAGCGGCAGGGCGCCGGTCAGCCGGTCGGAGACGTCGGTGGTGATCGCGGTCAGACCGGTGATCCCGATGTCGGTCCCGGTGGCCGACTCGATGCCGTCCTCCCCGTCACGCAACTGCTGGAGCAGGTCCTTGGTGGCCGGGTCGTCCGGGCCGGACTCGGGCAGCAGCAACAGCTGGGTGCCCTCGACCGGTCCCTCCGGCGCGGAGGCGGGGTCCTGGAGAGCGGCGGTGTCGATGACGGCCGAGACGCCGTCCTGCTCCTCGGCCCAGGCCACGACGTCGGCGAAGGCGCCGTCGCGCTGACCCTGAGCGACGTCTCGTCCGTCCACGACGATCTGGAACGGCGCCTCGCGACCCGGACCGAACGCGTCGGCGAGCAGGTCGCTGGCCTGGCGCTGGGTGGTGTCGGGGGAGGCGGTGCTGTCGGTCGGGAAGGCCAGGTAGAGGTCCTTGAGCGGGATCGCCAGAGCGCCCAGGCCGATGACGACGAGCAGGACCGCGGCGAGCGGGCGACGGCCGATCAGGCGGGCCCACCGGACACCGTTGTTGAGGATCTTGTTGTCGGCCTCGCGCTTCGGGCGGTACTTGCGCACCTGGCCCCCGAAGGCCTTGGACTTCATCAGCCCGAGGATGGCCGGCAGCAGGGTCAGCGCGACGAGCACTGCCAGGAGCACGGTGACGGCGGCGGCGAGACCCATGATCGTCAGGAACGGGATCCGTACGACGGAGAGCGCCGAGAGCGCGATCAGCACGGTGAGGCCGGCGAAGACGACGGCGGAGCCCGCCGTGCCGACGGCGCGACCGACGGCCTCGGCGCGGTCGTCGGTGTGGTCGAGCTCGCCCCGGTAGCGAGCGAGGATGAACAGGGAGTAGTCGATGCCGACCGCGAGCCCGATCATCGTGGCCAGCAGGGGCGCCGACGAGGACAGGTCGAAGAAGGCGGACATGCCCGTGACGCCTGCGAGGCCGAGGCCCACGCCCCAGATGGCGGCGACGATGGGCAGACCGGCGGCGACGAGCGAGCCGAAGGTCAGCACCAGCACGAGCAGGGCCAGGCCGATACCGATCAGCTCGGCCGTCCCTCCGGGGCCGGAGAAGTCGCCCATGCCCTGGCCGTTGGCGGCCACGGTCAGGCCGGACTCGGCAGCGGTGTCCATGGCGGCCAGGACGGCGTCCTGGGTCTCGGGCGTGACGTCGGTGATGGTGTCGACGTCGAAGCTGAACGTGATCACGCCGACCCGGCCGCTGGGCGAGACGGGGGCGAAGGCGGCGGCGCCGACGGCGGGGTCGGTGTCGGCGGGCGGTGCGTTGGCTCCCCGGCCACCCCCGTTGGCGTTGCCGTTGCCGCCGCTGGCGTCGCGGGCCTCGAGGGCGTTGACCGGGTTGATCGCGGCCTGACCGTCGGTGCTGGTGAGCTCCTCGGGGATCTCGGGACCGGCGGCGATGTCGGAGACGAGCTGGGTGATCGCGTCGGCGTACGGCGCCTGGTCGATCCGCTCGCCCTCGGGCGCGGCCACGACGACGTTGACCGTCGCCTGGTCGAAGGCGTCCTTGCTGCCGGGGAACAGTTCGGCCTGCAGGTCGGCGGCCTCCTCGGACGGGATGCCGGGGATGGAGAAGCTGTCGGTGGTGGGCTTGGAGAACGCCGCGGCGAAGCCACCGACGGCGATCATCAGCACCAGCCAGCCGGCGATGAAGAAGGGCCATCGGCGGTAGGCGTGCTTGCCGAGGCGATAGAGCAGGGTGGCCATGGAGGTCTCCTGAGTAGATGGGGCTCGAGCCATGGGGACTCGGTGTGGGCGGTCGGACTCGGTCGGGGTCAGGCCCCGAGAAGCGAACGGGCGGTGCGCAGGCTCTCGTCGAAGTGGAAGATGATCGGGCGCTCCTCGGGGTCGACGAGGTACTCGTCGAGGGCGGAGTCGAACAGGGCGGCCAGGACGCTCACCGCGACCCGGGCCCGCAGCGCCGCGAACGTCGGGCCTTCACGGGTGGCGATGTGGCTGACCACCTGGGCGCTGATCTCGCTGTAGCACTCGTGCGCCCGGGCGATGAGCCGCGGGTTGGCGAGCATGATCCGGCGACCCCGAGCAAGGGTCTCGCGCTCCATCATCTCGGTGCGCAGCAGCGGGACGACCAGGGCGCGGAGGTCCTGGACGAGGTCGTGGTGCGGCCCCCCGGCGACGAAGACGGCGACGGCGTCGGCGTCCAGGACCGGGAAGAGGCCGAGGACTGCGTCGACCTTGCCGGGGAAGTAGTTGAACAGGGTGCGTCGGGAGACCTCGGCTGCCTCGGCGAGGTCGTCCATGGTGAAGCCGTCCAGACCCTGCTCGTCGGTGAGCTTCTGGGCGCAGAGCGTGATCCGGTCGGTGGTCTCCGACCTGCGCCGCGTTGCACTCTTGATCACGTAGTGCAGTTTGCACTCTCATAGGGGTGAGTGCAAAGCCAGGCGGGTGTGATCTGTCCCTCAGCGGGCGCCCCGAAGGCGCCGGCCGTCGTGATGGGGGATGCGGGAGTGTCAGGCGGTGAAGGTCGCCGAGCCCTCGGCGGGGCGCACGAGGTCGCTGCCGCCGTAGACGACGTACGCCGTGTGCTCGCCGGAGGCGACCTCGACGTCAGCCACGGCCCGGCCGGCGGCGACCGCGACCTCGTGGGTCAGCTCACCGACGCGGATGCTCGCCGTACCTCCGGGCTCGGCGACCCCTGCGGCGGCCACCTCGACCGTGATGCGAGCCGTGCGCTCGAGGACCTCGACCGCGATGGTCAGGACCGGGGTCGCGGTCACCGGTGCCTCGAGGTCGAGACGACGGGTGGTGCCGGTGTAGCCCTCGGCGCTGAGCGTGACGACGACCGACAGGATGTGGCCGACGTCGGCTCCGGTGACGAGTCGACGCCGACGCGTCGCCTTCTTGATGGGCGCGTCGTCGCGCAGCCACGCGTAGGTGACGGTCGCGTCGGCCGGTTCGTAGGCGCCGCCCGCGACACGGAGCCGCGCGCCCGGGGTCGGGTCGCCGGCGATCGAGGGCTCGCTGGTCACCTGCACCTCGCGCGCGGAAGCGGCGGCGATGAGGTCGGCGGCCTCCCGCCGCACGTCGTCGAGCCGGGCGTAGAGGTGGCGACCCGGACACGCGGTGTCGTTGGTGTCGCGGTGGCCGTCGATGACGGGCAGGGTCACCGTCCGGTTGCGGGGGAACTTGTCGCTGCCCTCGCTGCGCACCTTCATCGTGCCGAGCGGGTCGCGACCGTAGCGAGAGAGCTTCCAGGCCGCGAGCTGGGCGACGGCGCTGAGGGTGGCTGTGCCGGGCTTGACCTGCTCGAAGTTGCCGATCACCGAGATGCCGACCGAGGTGGCGTTGAACCCCAGGGTGTGGGCACCGCGCACGGCCTTGCCGGGGCCTCCGGCCCGGCCCTCCCAGATCCGACCGAACCGGTCGACCAGGAAGTTGTAGCCGATGTCGGACCAGCCCAGCGTGTGGGTGTGGTAGTAGTACATGCCCCTGATCAGGGCCGGCGTCTCGCTGCGGGAGTAGTCGTTGCCGGTCACCGTGTGGTGCACGTGCGCCAGCTCGATGGTGGCGTTGTAGCGGGCCTTGCCGCTGCGCCACCTCCGGTCGGCCCCCCAGCGCTTGCGGCGCCGGATCGCGGGCCTGGCGACGGTGCCGTCGGCCCGCCTGCGCGGGCTCGGTCCGGCGCCGCGGGCCGGCGGCGGCGGCGGCTCGGCGTCTCCGGGCAGTGACTCGGGGCTGATCAGCGAGAGCAGGATGCGTGCCGGGCGGTGGCCGGAGACGCGGACCTGGACTCCGTCGGCGGACCCCACCCAGAGGGGCTGGGTGGCTCGGCGCGGGCTCGCCTCGTGGTCAGGGTCCGGCCGGTCGTCGAGCAGGTCGACCCGGCGCCACGGCTGCCACGTGCCGGTCTGCCGCCAGCGCGCCTCGATCCGCGGGGTCGGGGCGTGGGCCGGCCAGGAGAGGCCGACGATCGCGAACGGGTCGGACCTGAGCCGCGCGCTGGTCCAGGGGCCGCCGGGCGTGTCGCGGACGGGGAGCAAGATCTCGGCGGCGCGGATGCCCGTGGCACCCGTGCGGGTCAGCGGGACGCGCGACCCCGCGGCGTACCGCCGGGGTGGGCGCGAGGCCCCGGATCGTGCGGTCCCCGGGGCGGCAGCGGTTGCCGCAGCGGACGCCGAGCCCGTGGTGGTGAGCCCGCCGGCGGCCGCGAGGGCGCCGACCGTGAGCAGGCCGCGGCGCTGGGCCGTGGGCGTGCCGAGGCGCCGAGGTTCCTCGTCGTTCCCGTCCACCTGGCCCCTCCCGTCACTCGCATCACGTGCCCCGGTCGAGTGTGCGCCCTCGCGAGGGACCGGGGGAGGGGATCGCCGAATCTGCTCTCGGCGCGGCCAGCGGTCGTCACCTGTCCACGTCGTAGCCTGAGCGAGTGTCATCACCCCCAGGTCCCGCCCTCGCTCCCGAGTCCTTGGCTGCACGACTGCTCGATGCCCAGGTCGCCCACCACCTCGATCAGCTGAGCGGCGACGACCTGGAGGAGACGGTGGGCTCGTTGGCCGACAGGCTCCTGCTCGCCGCGGGTCAGCACCAGCTCGCCGACCTGGTCGACGAGTCCGCTATCAGCGCCATCGTGGTGCGGGCGCTGGCCACCGTGCCCGGCAGCGCCGCGGTGGGAGGGTTCGTGGAGCTGGCCGTCACCACGGCCTACGACGGGCCGGCGGATGCGCGCCCGCTGGGGGAGCTCGTGGAGCGCGAGCAGGTCGAGGTGCTCGTCGATCGGGTGCTGGCGCTCAGCCCGGTGCTCGAGCGCGCCCTGGAGCGGCTCACCGACTCGCCGCTGGTCGGCACGATGGCCTCGCGCTTCATGGGCCGGATCGTCGGCGAGGTGGTGCAGGCCAACCAGGCCGTCGCGGACAAGGTGCCGGGCCTCGGCTCGCTGATGTCGCTGGGCACCAGCGCGGCGTCGAAGATGATGGGGGCCGCCGACAAGCAGCTGGAGGGTCTCCTCGGCGACACGGTCGGCAAGGGCGGGACGTTCGCCGTGCGACGGCTCAACAGGATCCTCGTCGAGACCGTGCGCGACCCGATGACGCGAGAGGCGCTGCTGCAGGTCTGGGACCTCGCCGCCGCCGAGCCCGCGGGAGGTCTGGACCGACGCATCACCCGCGAGGAGCTCGACGGGGTCGTCGACGCCGTCCACGACCTCGCGGTCACAGCGCTGGCGAGCGAGCAGGTCGCCCACCTGGGGGAGTCGGTCGTGGCCGGCTTCTTCGAGCGCTTCGGCGGCTACACGCCGACCGAGCTCCTCGACGAGCTCGATCTCGACCGGGACGACCTCGTCGCCGACCTGGTGAGGATCGCGCCCACCGCGGTCGCGGCGCTGCGCGAGTCCGGAGACCTGGAACGGATCCTCCGAGCCCGGCTCGAGCCCTTCTACACCTCGCCCGAGGCGACCGCACTCCTCGGTGGGGCCGTCAGCCGATGACGGCCGCGACCGACACCTTGCCCTCGCCGTCCTCGATGGCGGTGGCCAGCGCCTCGATCTCGTCGTCGGTGAGGCTGACGTCGGTCTCGCCCAGCGCCTCGCGCAGCTCCTTCTCGACGGTCCCCTCGGGAGCGCCGTCCTGGTAGGAGGTCATCCGGTCGACGACGGCCTGGACAGCTTCGGTGCGTTCGGTGCTCATGACTCCGTTCTACCGAGCCCGCGGTCGCCCCGGCCTCACCCCGATGACGGGGAAGGTCTCACGCCGGGCGTGCCAGGCTGGGAGGCATGACTGACTCCACCGCTCATCCGTCCGGACCCGTCGTCGTCACGGGGGCCAACGGCCTCGTGGGCTCGCGTGTCTGCCGCGTGCTCGCCGCACGCGGTCTCACCGTGCGCGCCGTCGTACGTCGTGCCGGCACGGCTCCGAGCGTGCCCGGTGTCCGCGAGTGGGTGGGCGAGTTCCACGACCCCGAGGTGGCCGCGGCCGTCACCGGCGGTGCCGGGGCCGTGGTGTCCACGGTGCACCCGATGGGCAGTGACCTCGACACGCAGCGGCGCATCGGTGTGGAGGGGACTCGCACCCTGGCGCTGGCCGCACGCGACGCCGGCGTCGGACGGTTCGTGCACGTCTCGACCGCAGCGGTCTACGACCGTTCGCCGGGCGTGGAGGCGGTGACCGAGGCCGGCGTGGTCGTCGACGAGGACGGCGGTGACTACCCCGTGACCAAGCGCGACACCGACGCGGCCGTCGCCGAGATCGACGGCCTGACGGCCGTCCTGCTGCGCCCGCCGGCGATCCTCGGTGCCGCGGAGTCCTCGGTGTGGAACGTGTTGCGTCCGGCCGCGTTCCGAGACGACGAGCAGGCGCGGCACGCTGTCGCGGACGGGACCTTCGCCTGGGTCCACGTGGACGACCTGACCTCGCTCGCCGCCGACCTGGCCGACGGCACCGTGGTCGCCTCCAGCGACCCGGAGCGAGGCCCGGTCGAGGGCCGAGCGACGCCGGTCAACGTGGCTGCAGGATCGGCCGGCGACCGGGCCACCCAGCGCGACTACTACGAGACGCTCGGCCGAGCACTCGACCTCGAGCCGGTCTGGGACGACGCGCCGGCCTGGACCGGCCACATCGCCGCGGACCGGGCACGGGCGTGGGGGTGGTCGCCGTCGGTCGACCTCCGGGCCGCCCTCGCCGAGATCGAGGACGGGCTCCGGGCCTGAGACACTTCACGGCGTGAGCGAGCGCAACGTCCTCGGCGGCGACCTGGAGCCCTGCGGCACCGACCCGATGACCGGCTTCTACCGCGACGGGTGCTGCACCATCCGGGGCCAGGAGCAGGTCAGCGACACCATCTGTGCGGTGATGACCGACGAGTTCCTGGCCCACCAGTCGGCGATCGGCAACGACCTGAGCACCCCCATGCCCGCCTACGGGTTCCCCGGACTCGTGCCGGGCGATCGCTGGTGCGTCACGGCCCACAACTGGGCCCGCGCACACCACGACGGCCTCGCCGCACCCGTCGTGCTGGCCTCGACCAACGCCAGCGTCCTGAGCCTGGTGCCGATCGAGGTGCTGCGCGAGCACGCCATCGACGTGCCCGACGACCTGAGCGGCCTGACCGACTGAGTCGTCCGCCGTGCCGGCCGCGGCACGGCCCCGGTGCGGCCCGGTGCCGTCGTGGTGCGGCGGGTCAGGTGAGTGCCGCGACGAGTCGTTCCCCGGTCTCGGACAGGTGGCGCCGCATCGCCGCCTCCGCGGCGGCGGCGTCTCCCGCGACGACGGCGTCCACGATCGGCGCGTGCTCGTCGTGGATCTCGCGCAGCGTGCGCCCGGTCGCGGTGGTCGGGGGACCGAGCAGGGCGGTCGTCGCGCGCAGGTCATCCACGATCGACGCGGCTCGGGCGTTGCCGGACGCGCGCAGCAGAGCGTCGTGCAGGGCCCGGTCGGCCGGCCAGAACGCGGCGGGGTCGTCCCGCTCGGCCGCGTCGCGCATGGTCTCGAGGTGCGTCGCGACGAGGTCGCGCTGGCCCGCCTCGGCGCGGGTGGCAGCACGGCGTACGGCTGGGGGCTCGAGGGCGAGGCGGATCTCGAAGATCTCCTCGACGTCGTGGGCGCTCGGCAGCACCACGCGGAAGCCGCGGTTGCGGGCGATCTCGACCAGCCCCGCCTCCGCCAGGCGTAGCAGCGCCTCGCGCACCGGGCTGCGGGAGACGTCGAGGATCTCGGCGAGCTGGTAGACGGAGTACGTCGTGCCCTCGGCCAGCTCCCCGGCCGCGATCCCGTCCCGGACGGCCACGGCGACCGCGTCGGCCAGCGATCCCCCCGCGGGGGAGGGCAGGACCAGGGACGGCATGAGTAACATGTTACTCATGGCCACTGGACCCGACGTGCTCGCAGCCCTCACCCGTGCCGGGCTGGAGGCGCGCGCGGACGCGGGGACCCGCGCGATGTACTCCACCGACGCCTCGCTCTACCGGATCGCGCCGCTGGCCGTCGTCCGCCCTCGCCACGTCGACGAGGTCGCCGCGGCGCTGGCCGTCGCCCGGGAGCAGGGCGTGCCGCTGACCTCGCGCGGAGCCGGTACGTCGGTCGCGGGCAACGCCGTGGGGCGCGGGATCGTCCTCGACTTCTCCCGTCACCTCAACAAGGTCCTGTCGATCGACCCGGAGTCCCGCACCGCGGTGGTCGAGCCCGGAGCGGTGCACGCCGTCCTCCAGAGGGCCGCGGCCCCCCACGGCATCCGGTTCGGTCCCGACCCCTCCACGCACCCGCGCTGCACCGTCGGCGGGATGATCGGCAACAACGCCTGCGGCTCGCGCAGCCTCGCCTACGGGCGTACGTCGGACAACGTGGCCGGACTGCGGCTGCTCCTGGCCGACGGCAGCACCCTGCGGACCGGCTACGACGCCGCCGGTGCCCCGAGCGTCACCGGCGGTGAAGGCGTGGTCGCCGGGGTCCGCGACGTGATGGGCCGTCACCTCGCCACCGTGCGCACGGAGTTCGACCGCTTCGGCCGTCAGGTCTCCGGCTACGCCGCCCAGCACCTGCTGCCCGAGCGCTTCGACCTCGGCCAGGCGCTGGTCGGCTCCGAGGGCACGCTCGGCGTGATCACCCAGGCCACCGTGCGCCTGGTCGTCGACGCCCCGATCCGAGTCGTGGTGGCGCTCGGCTTCGGCTCCATCGTGGAGGCCGGCGAGGCCGCACCCGCCGTCGTCGCCCACGGGCCGACCTCGTGCGAGGGACTCGACTCGCGACTGCTCACCGTGCTGCGGGAGCGGCGCGGCGAGGGAGCCGTCCCGCCGCTTCCGACGGGTGACGCCTGGCTCTTCGTCGAGGTCGCGGGGCACGACCGCGACGAGGTCCTCTCGCGGGCCCAGGGGTTGGCCACGGCCGGGATCGCGCTCGACGCGCTGGTCGTCGAGGACCCGCTGGTGCAGGCGCGCCTGTGGCGGATCCGCGAGGACGGCGCCGGGATGGCCGGCCGCTCGCCCGCCGGTCGGCCCGCCTGGCCCGGGTGGGAGGACGCCGCCGTGCCCCCGGCGATGCTCGGCTCCTACCTCGCCCGCTTCGACGAGCTGGTGGCGTCGTACGACATGACGTCGGCACCGTTCGGGCACTTCGGCGACGGCTGCATGCACGTGCGCCTCGACTACCCTCTCGACCGGCCGGACGGCACCGCGGTGCTGCGGCGGTTCCTGACCGATGCGGCACGCCTGGTGGGGGAGTACGGCGGTTCGCTGTCCGGTGAGCACGGCGACGGTCGGGCGCGCAGCGAGCTGCTGCCGCACATGTACTCACCCGAGGCAATCCGGCTCTTCGGCGAGCTCAAGCACGTCTTCGACCCCGACGACGTGCTCAACCCCGGCGTCCTCGTCGACCCCGATCCGGTCGACGCCGACGTGCGGTTCGCCGGCTCGTTCCCGCTGTCGCGCTCCGGGCGCCCCGGCACGCCACTGCAGCTGGCCTTCGCCTACCCCCACGACGAGGGTGACCTGGCGCAGTCGGTGCACCGCTGCACCGGGGTGGGCAAGTGTCGAGCCGACAACTCCGCAGCGGGTGGGGTGATGTGTCCCTCCTACCTCGCGACGCGGGAGGAGAAGGACTCCACCCGTGGTCGGGCCCGGGTGCTGCAGGACGTCGTGCGCGGCGAGCTCGCCTGGGACGCGCCCGAGGTCCACGACTCCCTCGACCTGTGCCTGTCCTGCAAGGGGTGTGCGTCGGACTGCCCCACCGGCGTCGACATGGCGACCTACAAGTCGGAGGCGCTACACCAGACCTACGGGCGGGGCAACGGGCGCTGGGGGCGCTGGGGCCCGCCCCGGGTCCGCCCGCGATCGCACTACTCGCTGGGCCGGCTGCCGCTCTGGGCGCGTCTGGTCGGACGGGTGCCGGGCCTGGCCCTGGTCGCCAACCTGGTGCTGCGCCTGCCGGTGCTCGGTGCGCTCGGCAAGTGGGCGGCCGGGGTGGACGGACGGCGCTCGGTGCCGGCGTTCGCGCGGCGGCCGTTCAGGTCGTCGTGGAGTGGCTCGGAGGTCGTGGGGAAGCCGGTCATCCTGTTCGCCGACTCGTTCTCCGACGCCTTCGACCCCGGGGTCGCCGCGGCGACGGTGCGCGTCCTCGAGGCCGCCGGCTACGCGCCGCGCCTGCCCGACACGCAGGTGTGCTGCGGACTCACGTGGATCACGACCGGCCAGCTGGACGCGGGGCGCAGGATCCTCGGCGACACGGTGGCCACGCTCGTCGGTGCCGCGCGCGACGGCGTGCCGATCGTGGGCGTCGAGCCCTCGTGCACCGGTGTGCTGCGCAGCGACGCCGTCGAGCTGCTCGACACCGACGACGCGCGCGCGGTGGCGGCAGCGACGACGACCCTGGCCGAGCTCCTCGCGGCGACGCCCGGCTGGGTGCCGCCCGACCTCAGCGGCACGACGGTCGTCGCCCAGCCGCACTGTCACCACCACGCAGTGATGGGCTGGCAGGCCGACGCCGACCTGCTGGCATCGACCGGGGCGACCGTACGGCGACTGTCCGGGTGCTGCGGGCTGGCCGGCAACTTCGGCGTCGAGATCGGTCACTACGACGTCTCGGTCGCCGTGGCCGAGCAGCAGCTGCTCCCGGCGCTGGACGCCGACCCCGACGCGGTGGTGCTGGCCGACGGGTTCTCGTGCCGGACGCAGGTGGACGACCTGCGGGGGCGGGCGTCGGTGCACCTGGCGCAGCTGCTCGACGGTGGGGGAGCTGCTCCGCAGCAGCGGTGAAGCCGCCGACCCTGCCGAGCTCAGGCAGGCGCCTCCGCCAGCTCGACGACCTCCGCCTTGGCGGCCCGGGCGTGCACGTGCGGCACGAGCGCGGTCAGGGCGACGCCGACGAAGGCTGCGATCGCGCCGATCAGGAAGCACAGCTGGTAGGCGCCCTCGTTGGGGATCGAGGCTCCGCCGAAGTCCGTGGTCGACGACGTCAGCACGGTCACCATGATGGCGGCGGCGCTCGTCGTACCGATGGAGCGCATCAGCGCGTTGATGCCCACGGCGGCGCCGGCCTCGCGTGGCGCGACGTTGCCCATGATCAGCGCCGGCATGGCGCCGTACCCGATCCCGACCCCGGCGGCGGCGATGCTGGAGGCGATGAGGAGCTGCCAGGGAGCGTCCATCAAGAAGAAGGCCGTGAGGTAGCCGAAGCCCAGGACGGCAGCCCCGACCATCAGCGTCTGCTTCGGACCGATCACGGTCATCAAGCGTCCGGACACCGGGGAGAAGGCCATCATCATCAGGCCGCCCGGGGCCATCCAGAGTCCAGCGGCCAGGAGGCTCTGCCCGAGCCCGAAGCCGGTGGCGGTCGGCAGCTGCAGGAGCTGGGGGATGACGATCGACTGCGCCATCATCCCGAATCCGATGGCGATGGCGGCGATGTTGGTCAGCAGCACCGGGCGACTCGCGGTGACGCGGAGGTTGACGAGGGGCTCGTCGCGGCGCAGCTGGTAGTAGCCCCACACCACGAGGACGGCGATCCCGCCAAGGAACGAGCCGAGCGTGCGCCCGCTCGTCCACCCCCAGGCGTTGGCCTTGGACACGCCGATGAGGGTGGCGACGAGGCCGACGGTCAGGCCGAGGACCCCGACCAGGTCGAGCGACCCGCCCGCGTGGTCGTTCAGGTGGGGCACGAGCAGGACCACGCCGGCGGCCATGAGGAGCGAAAGGACGGCGCCCATCCAGAAGATGGCGTGCCAGTCGAAGGTCTGTGCGACGAACGCCGACAGGGGCAGACCGATCGCCCCGCCGACGCCGAGGGTGGCGCTCATTGCGGCGATGGCGGTGTTGGCCATCTCGGGCGGGGTGACCTCGCGCACCAGGGCGATGCCGACGGGGATGAAGCCGAGCGCGAAGCCCTGCAGCGTGCGCCCGACGAGCATCGGGGCCAGGGAGTCGGACATCGCCGAGATCACCGACCCCAGCACCAGCAGGGACGAGGTGGCCACGAGCACGCGCTGCTTGCCCAGCAGGTCGCCGAGCCGACCGCTGATCACCATCGAGACCGCGCCGGCGAGCAGCGTGATCGTCACGACCCAGCCGGCGTTGGACGGTGAGGTGCCGAGCAGGGTGGGGAGCTGGCCCTGGATCGGCACGACGAGCGTCTGGGTGAGCGAGACCGTCATGCCGCCGAAGCAGAGCACGATGACGGTCATCAGCGGACGGCTCACCGGCGGCGCCGAAATAGTTGTCGTGGACATGGATATGTACGGTACACACCGATCCGGCCGGTGCGCCGCTTCTGGCATGATCTGTGCGCAGGCTCATGCGCGCCGCAGACCGACTCGACCGCACGACGGGGACGCAACGGAGGGACGATGACCGATCCCGTGCCGCCTGAGGCGCCCGATCTCCAGGGGCTGGGCGACCAGCTGCTGCGCCTGCAGCGCCGGCGGACCTCGAGCTACGCCGGCACCGAGCTGGACAACTCGGCGTTCCGGATCCTGTGGGTCCTCGACGACGGGCAGCCCCGCACCCAGCGCCAGCTCGCCGACGAGCTGGACCTCGACCAGTCCACGGTCAACCGCCAGCTCAACGCCGCGCTCGCCGGAGGGTACGTCGAGCGCATCACCGTCGTGGGCAGCGCCTCCAAGCCGGTCCGGCCCACGCCCGAGGGTGCGCGCGCCTTCGCTCACGACGGAGTCATCCGGGCGGAGCTCATCGCTGCCGCTCTCGGTGAGCTCGGGGCCGAGCGGGCGCAGCGGCTCGTCGAGGACCTGCGTGACTTCAACGACGCGTGGGACGCCGCCCTGTGCCGCGACGCCACCCGGGCGGGTGACTGACCGGGCCTTCGGCAGCCGAGCGACACGCGGCGGGATACCGTGCCCTGGCACCACCCGCATCCCTCTCGGGACGAACGACGAAGGCGAGATCAGCGTGTCCGCGACACGGGGCACCCAGGCTTCTGGGGCCGCAGGAGTCCTCGGCGTACCGGTGCCGTACGCCGAGCACACCCCGGCGTACGACGTCGCGACGCTGACCACCTGTGACGCCGAGCCGATCCACGTCCCCGGCGCCATTCAGCCGCACGGGGTCCTGCTGGCCCTGGACGACGAGCAGCACGTCGTCGTGTGCTCGGTCAACGTCGAGACGATGCTGGGCGTCTCGACCGACGAAGCGCTCGGGCGTCCTCTCGCCGCCCTGGTCGGATCGGACCTGGCGGCGCGCGTGGCCGCCCGCCGCGACGAGGGTCACCCGAGCGACCCCATGGTGGTCGTGCTCGGCAAGCCGGCCACCGGCGAGCTCGGCGGCCAGCAGGTCGACGTACGCGTCCACGCGTCGGGCGACCGGGTCGTGGTCGAGCTGGAGAGCTCCCCGACCCGGGGGCTGGGGGCCGTCGGCTATCGCTCGGCACGCACCGCGATGACGCGCCTGGCCGCCGCGGCGTCCCTGCCCGAGCTCACCGACCTGCTCGCGGGCGAGGTCCGCGAGCTCACCGGTTTCGACCGGGTGATGGTCTACCGCTTCGACGCCGAGTGGAACGGCGAGGTGGTCGCGGAGACGCGGCGTGAAGACCTCAACCCGTTCCTCGGCCTGCACTACCCGGCCAGCGACATCCCCGCCCAGGCGCGGCGCCTCTACGAGCTCAACCCGATCCGCCTGATCGCCGACGTCGGCTACGTGCCGGTGCCGCTGACTCCGCTGCTCGACCCGGTCACCCGCGACCCGCTGGACCTGTCGCACGCCGGCCTGCGCAGCGTCTCGCCGATCCACGTCGAGTACCTCGCCAACATGGGCGTGACCGCGTCGATGTCCATCTCGATCCTGATCGACGACCAGCTCTGGGGCCTGATCGCCTGCCACCACTACTCCGGGGCGCACCGACCCGGGCAGGAGGCGCGATCCGCCGCCGAGTTCGTCACCCAGGTCGCCTCCCACCTGGTCGCCCATCGCGAGCGCGCCGACGCCCGCGACGCCGCGGTCCTGACGCGAGGTGCGATGGCGCACCTGGCGGCGAGACTGTCCGGATCCGACGACGACGTCCTCGACGCGCTGTTCGCGGACCCTGCCCTGCTGGACGTCTTCGACGCCACCGGCGCGGCCAACATGTTCCAGGGCACCCTGCGCACGCGCGGCGTCGTGCCCGACCGCGCGACGCTGCACGCCATCGCGGACGCGCTCAACGAGCCCGGCTCCTACCTCAGCTCGACCGACCACCTGGCCGCGCTCGACGCCCGCTTCGCCGCCGTGGCGGACATCGCCTCGGGCGCACTGCGGGTGGGCTCGGTGGGGGAGCAGTGGGGACTGTGGTTCCGACCGGAGCGACGCCAGGTCGTCGACTGGGGCGGAGACCCGACCAACAAGCGGCTCGCCGCCGAGGAGGGCGCCGACGTGCGGCTGAGTCCGCGCAAGTCGTTCGAGAAGTGGCGCGAGGTGATGAGCGGTCATGGGGTCCCGTGGGAGCCCTGGCACCTCGAGGCCGCCGAGGAGCTGGGACGCACGATCAACTCGCTGCTCCTGCTGCGTTCGCGTGAGCAGATTGCGATGGCGGAGTCCATGCAGCGTTCCGTGGTGCTCGACCGCGCCCCCGAGTTCGCGGGCGTCGAGCTCACCGCTCGCTACCGCCCGGCCTCGACCTACCAGCTCGGCGGCGACTGGTGGGACGCCTTCGAGCTCGACGAGCGTCGTCTCGCGTTCGCCGTGGGCGACGTCGCCGGCCACGGTGTCGCAGCTGCGTCGGCGATGACCCAGGTCCGCACGGCGTTGCGGGCCTACCTGTACGACGGCCACCCGCCCGGGGGGTGCCTGGACCGGCTCGACCGGCTGATGGACGGTCTCCTCGGCGTCGGGGTGGCCACCGCCCTGGTCGCGGTGCTCGACCGGGACACCGGGCTCGTGGAGATCGCCAGCGCGGGCCACCCGGACCCCCTTCTCGTGCGCGCCGACGGTGCCGCCGAGGAGCTGGCCCTCGAGCGCCGCCCGCTCCTGGGTGTCGGCACTGGCACAGCGCCGTCCGCGACCATCGACCTCTCGCACGGAGAGCTGCTCGTGCTCTTCACCGACGGCCTGGTCGAGCGTCGCGGCAGTGACACCGAGGTGCAGACGGACCGGCTGCTGGACCTCGCGTCCGGCGCGGGGGTGGCCGCGGTGCGCGCCGACGTCTCCGCCTGGGCCGACCTGGTGCTGGCCGAGCTGGACACCCCCGACGACGACACGACGTTGCTCGCCGTGCGCCTGCTCTGACCTCGCGCCGGCGCTGCGGCACCGCCGTCGAATCGACCACCGGGCTCCTCGCGCCTACGCTGCAAGGTGCCATGACCCCGTCCGAGGCGCCGTCCGCGCCCCCTGTCGCGCCGAGGCTCGAGCGACTCTCGTGGCCGGACGTGGCCAAGGGTGCCTGCATCCTCCTCGTGGTGCTGTACCACGTGATCCTCAAGGACTACATCTTCCTCGTCGGCGCTGCCTACGACCCCATCGAGGACATCTGGCACGACCTGACCTATGCGCTCAAGCCGGTGCGGATGCCGCTCTTCTTCGCCGTCAGCGGCTTCTTCGCGGCCTCCGCCGTGGCCCGCCCCTGGCGCTCGTCGTGGCGTCGGATCGCCTCCGGCTACTACCTGTACGTCGTGTGGCTGGGCGTCTACGTCGGCGTCTACAGCCTGGAGCGCGACATCCCGGCCAACCGCGTGGTCAGCGTCGCCGACCTCTTCGGTGAGCTGGCCTGGGCGGCGTCGAGCATGTGGTTCCTCTACGCCCTGGCCGTGTACTTCGTCGTCGCCAGGCTGCTGCGCCGCGTCCCGCCGGCGGCGGTGGTGGGCGCTGCCGCCGCGCTGTCCGTCTCCGTCTCGGCACTGGGCATCGAGGAGAACAACCGGTTCTCGGTGCTGGTGCACCTGGTCTACTTCCTCGCCGGCGCCTACTACCCCCACGTGCTGAGGCGCATCGCGGCCCTCCGGCTGTCGGGCGCCGCCCTGCTGGGGCTCTTCCTCGCCTACGCAGGCGCTGCTGCCGTGGTGCTCTACAGCGGTCTGCCGTGGAGCCCGACGGCCTTCGCCGCGTCTCTGATCGGCATCCCGCTCGGGATCCTCCTCGCGGTCCGGGCCAGCGGCTCGCGGGTCGCTGACGGGCTCGCCTGGGTGGGACGGCGGACGCTGCGCGTCTACGTGCTGCACCTGATCGTGCTGGTCGCCGTCGTCCAGCTGCCTCTGGCGCTGGGCGAGGGCGGCGCTCTCGGACTGCTCGCGGCCCTCGGCTACCCGGTGCTGATGACCGGGCTGGTCGTGCTGGCCTGCTTCGGGCTCCACGAGGCCCTGGTGCGGCTGCGGTGCGGGTGGCTCTTCGCGCTGCCCGCGCCCCTGGATCAGCGGCTGGCGACGCTGGCGTCCGGCACCGGGCAGCCGGCCCCGGCGGACGCGGGGAAGGTCCCCAACGACGCGAGGTCGGGCAGCACCGAGTAGGAGCGGATTCGCGGGGTGTCGATCGCCATCCGCGGTTTCTTCCGCGGGGGGAGCCTGCGCAGCAGCCGGGCGCGGGCACGCAGGGCGGCCGCGGAGGCGCGCCGCACCGACGGTGCGGGCACGTCGTAGGCGAAGGCGGCGAGGAGCGGCTCGTCCATCAGGGCCCGGCTGAAGAGATCCACGACGCCCTTGGCCGGACGCGGGTAGAACGAGCACAGCAGCGCGAGGGTGGAGTCGGCCACGCGACGAGCACCGGCGTCGAAGGCGAAGTGTCCGCGCTCGTAATCGTCCATCAGGTCGGCGAAGCCGGCGTACGTCGTCGGCATGTCCTTGATGTTCATCCGCATGCCGAGCTGGCGGTAGTAGGCCACCGATGCGTCCACCTCGACCCTGGTGAGCGGGCGCCAGCCGTAGTCGTCGATCCAGCGCTTCGGCACGACGACGAAGGTCGAGAGGACGTAGCGCAGGTCGTCGTTGCTGATGTCGTACATCGCGTGCATCTGGTTGATCCGGCGGGTGGCGGCACGGCCCTCGACGGAGTCGAAGCCGTGCGTGAGCGGTGCCTCGAGCAGCAGCCCGGTGTCGTCGTAGCGCTTCTGGCACTCGCCGGTGAACTGACCGGTCTCGTCGAGCAGGCGACCGATGCTGGGCACGGCATAGGTGCGGAAGAGTGCGAAGCTCAGCGACTGGTTGAAGTCCCAGGGAAACTCGTGCAGCGCGATCGTGCGGTAGATCTGGACGTAGTCGGCCTCCGGGTCGAGACGATCGTTGGCCTCTCGCCAGTAGCTCTTGTGCATGCGCGCCACGGTAGCCCGTCAGGTCCGCGCTGTCGCCGGTCCGACCCTCCCGGGCCACCCAAGAACTTACGGATCCAGGCTCAGTCGTCGCTCGGCGGCACGAGGATGCCGCTCTCGCCGCTCAGCTCGCCGTCGACGATGGTCGCCGTGCCGATCGTCGAGGGCTCGCCGACCACCTCGATCCGACTGGGCAGGCCGTCGCGGCGCGTCTCCCACAGCCGCTCGTCGTCCTCGGACAGCGAGCGCTCCACGTGGTAGTCGCGCAGGGTCACGTAGAGGCGGTCGTCGTAGAAGTCGAGCAGCAGGGCCGTCGTCAGCCCGACGTGGAAGATCCCGCCGTGCGAGATCTGCACGATCCCGTCGGCCTCGCGAGCCGTGGTGTCGTGGACCTCTCCGGTCAGGTAGAGGTCGACGCCGAAGCGCTTGAAGACCTTCCACAGTCGCGACGAGGTGCCCCGCGGATAGCTCAGCCCGCTCGAGGCGCGGGTGCGGACCGGGCCCAGGATCGGCACGTGGGCCTGCACGATCGTCCACTGCACGTCGTCGCGCTGCGCCTTGCGGAGCACGCCGCGCAACCACGACAGCTGTTGCTTGTCGACCTTGATCGTGGCCCGCTCCCGGGTGATGTCGAAGACGTCGAGGGTCACGACCTGCACGTCGCGGCTGGGACGCCCGGCGTACGCCGTCAGCCGTGCGGGTCCCTGGGGACGGTCGGCGAAGAGCGGCGCGCCCGTGGAGTCGGTGGTGAACTCGCGCGCCCACTCCGCGTCGAAGTCCTTGGCCAGCGCCCGCTTGCGCCGCGGCCACGGGTTGTCGCCGTACTCGTGGTCGCCCATGGCCGGGAAGACCGCGAGACCGTGGTCGGCGAAGCGCTCGGACCACTGCGGGTAATAGGTGCGGGCCGCCCGACGCAGGGCCAGACGCTGCTCGGCCCGGGTGTCGACGGGGCCGAAGTTGCCGGAGTCCTGCTCGTCGTACCCCCAGCGACCATCGACCAGGTCACCTGCGATCAGCACCCCGGCGGGCTCCAGCGCCTCCCAGTCGTCGAGGATGCGATCGAGCGCGACGCGGTAGTCGCGGTTGATCGAGTTGGTCGTGCGCTCCTCGCGCGGCATCTTCTTCCAGAAGCCCGGTCCGTCGCGCAGGTCGCCGATGTCGCCGTTGAGGAAGTCGGGGCTCGAGACGAGCCGCAGGTCGGGGCTCAGCCGGGGCTGGCCCCCCGAGATCGTGCGTGTCGGCAGGCTGCTGGTGGCGACGTCGACACCGCGACGGGTGCGCACCTCGGCCTGGATCGCGTCACCGCTGGAGCCCAGGGCGATCACGGTGAAGGCGACCCGGTCCGTGCCGGGCTCGAGCAGGCAGACCAGGTCGGCGTCCTCGAGGGACGACATCGTGCGGGTCACGGTGCTGGACACGCACTGGCGCGGGATCGAGACCATCCGGGCGTGGCTGAGGCCGATGCGTAGCTCGTCGGTAGGCTCGGCGAAGTCGATGCGTCCACGGATGAGCGACGTCGAGGTGACGGGCGCGTCGGTGTCGGCGCCCCCGTCGAGCCAGGTGCTGGAGGTCGCCGCGTCGGCTGCGGCCGCTTCCGGGCTGCTCGCCGAGGTGTCGGTGCCGGCCCCGTCGGAGGCGACGTCTCCTGTGCACGCGACCGGCAGCACGAGGGCGCCGAGCAGGGCGACCACGACCGCCGGGGTGCGGGCGAGATGACGGGGTGACACGTGTCGTCCCTTCCTCGTCGCCGGAGAGCCGCGATGCGCGGATCCGAAGATCAGCCGGACGACCCCATGTCCAGCACCGATCCTAAGGGATCCGCGCCCCCGGAGTGACCTTCGAGCGCCTGCCGCGTTGAGACAGCGGGGGCCAGTAGGATCGGGACGGAGGGAGCTACCGCGTGATGACTGACCAAGCAGACCAACGACCCGACGGGCACGTGCTCGTCGCGGTGGGCACCAGCGGCGTGCCCGAGGCCGCTTTGACGTACGCCGCCACGGAGGCGTCGCGAGCCGGAGTGGGCCTGCACCTGGTCCACGTCGTCCCGGCGCTCGGCGACGTCCCCGCCGAGGAGCAGTCACGGCTCGAGACGGTCGGTGCCTACCGGTTGCAGATCGCCACCCGCTGCGCCCGCGAGCACTCCGTCGGGGCAGTCGAGGTCACGTCTGCGATCGCGCACGGACCCGTCGTGGAGGCACTCCTCGGCGCGAGCTCGTCTGCTCGTCTGGTCGTGATCGAGCGTCCCGCCCTCGTGGTGCTCGAGCACGACCCGGCGCCGTCGGTCACCCGGGGACTGGCCGCCCGCGCCACGGCTCCCGTCGTCACCGTCCCCGCCGTGTGGCGTGGCCCCGAGGCGGACCGGGCCGATGCCTGGACCGGGCGTCGCGGCGCGCACGCGCCGCAGGAGGCCCGTCCCCCCGTCGTGGTGGCGTCGATCGACGACCCGTCGCACTCGCGTGTCGTGATCGGTGCGGCGATGGCCGCCAGCGAGTCGCTGGATGCGCGGCTGCGCTTCGTGCACTCCTGGTGGCACGTGGACGGCGAGGCCGAGCCGGTCGACGGCGTCGCCGACCAGGTCCTCTCCCCGCGGCGTGCCGCGGAGGTGCTGGTGGAGGTCTCGCGTGGCAGCGAGCTCATCGTGACCGCGCGCCGTGCCGACGCGGACGACGCCCGCGCGCTCTCGCCCGCGACGCGCGCGGCCCTCTACGAGGCGGCCTGCCCGGTGCTGGTCGTCGCCGACTCCCAGCCCACGCAGGTGCTCGCCTCGCGTCGTCGGCTGCGGCTGGTCCGGGGCGCCTAGAAGTCGCCGCCCGTCCGGGTCGGTCGGGCCGGACGATCCAGCCGGTCGATCGCGCGTGCCGGCAGGACGGGGAGTCAGTCGATCGTGCGGGGCCGGGCCCGCACGGCGAGCGCTCCGCGCTCCTCGTCCTCGACGACCTCCGGCGTGAGTCCGGCCCGCGTCAGCATCGCCATCGCCGCGGCCAGCTGGCCGACGGAGACCTCGATCAGCAGCATCCCGTCGCGCGCCAACCACTCGCACGCCCCGCGGGCCACCCGGCGGTGCAGGTCCAGGCCGTCGGCCCCGCCGTCCAGGGCCAGGTGGGGCTCGTGGTCGCGGGCCTCCGGCGGCAGCTGTGCGATCGCGGCGGTGGGGACGTAGGGCGCGTTCACCACCAGCACGTCGATCCGCCCGCGCAGGTGGTCCGGCAGGGCGGCGTACAGGTCGCCCTGGTGGACGCGGTCCGGCGAGAGGTTGAGCCGGGCGCACGCGACCGCCGCGGGGTCCAGGTCGGCGGCGTGACCGGTCGCGGTGGGGTGTCGTCGGAGGACGGCCGCGAGCAGGGCTCCGCTTCCGCAGCACAGGTCGACCACGATGTCGGCAGGGGCCAGCACCGCCGCGGCGAGCTCGACGAGCAGGGCGGTGCGTTGCCGGGGCACGAAGACACCCGGCAGCAGACGGACGCGCACCCCTGCGAAGTCGACCCAGCCGAGGACCTGCTCCAGGGGCTCGCCGCCGAGACGCCGTACGACCAGGGTCTCGAGGGCCTCGGCGGTCTCGGCGGTCTGGGCGGTCTCGTGATCCGGGGAGGCGGCGTCGAGGAGCAGGGCGGCCTCGTCCTCGGCGAAGACCGAGCCGGCCGCTCGGAGGCGAGCGGTCAGGTCGGGCAGCTGGTCGGCCGGCTGGTCGGCCGACGGGTCGGGCGGCGGGTCGGGCACGGGGCCATCCTCGTGCTTCGGCGTCGGGCACGGTCGAACTAGAACGCGTTACAGTTTCTCGGTGAGCGCTCCCGACGTCTTCGCCCCCACCGTCCTCGGCCCGGTCCGGCTGCGCAATCGGACGGTCAAGGCGGCGACCTTCGAGGGCCGGACGCCGCACGGGCAGGTCACCGACGAGCTGATCGACTACCACCTCGCTCCGGCGCGAGGTGGCGTCGGACTCACCACGGTGGCCTATCTCGCCGTCGCCCCGGAGGGTCGGACGCACGCCGAGGTGATCGTGGTCGGACCCGAGACGGCTTCGGGACTGACACGGCTGGCCGACGCCGTGCACGAGACGGGGGCCAAGATCGCCGGCCAGGTCGGTCACGCGGGCCCGGTCGCCAACGGTCGCTCGAACGGGGTCCGCGCCCTGTCGTCGAGCCGGATGCCGAGTCCCTTGTCGCTGCAGATGATCGGCGCGGCCACCGAGCGCGACCTCACTCGGATCACGCGCGCGTACGTGTCGTCGGCGCGGATCCTGGTGGACGCCGGGTTCGACGTGCTCGAGCTGCACATGGCCCACAGCTACCTGATCTCCTCCTTCCTCGCGCCCGGTCTCAACAAGCGCCGCGACCGGTGGGGCGGCCCGCTCGAGAACCGGGCCCGGCTCGCTCGGCAGGTCGCCCGCGCGGTGCGCGAGGAGGTCGGCGACGAGGCCGCGGTGACCGCCAAGGTGAGCCTCAGTGACGGATTCAAGGGTGGGGTCACCACGTCGGTCGGGCTCGAGCTCGCGGGTCTGCTGGAGTCCGACGGGCACCTCGACGCCCTGCAGCTGTCGGGTGGCAGCTCGTTGATGAACCCGATGTACCTCTTCCGTGGGGACGCGCCCGTCGACGAGTTCGCGGCGGCCATGCCCCTCGCCGTACGGCTCGGCATGAAGACGCCGGTGGGACGCTCCTTCATGAAGACCTATCCCTTCGAGGAGGCCTACTTCCGGGAGAAGGCGCTCCGCTTCCGCGAGCGGCTGTCGATGCCGCTGATGCTGCTCGGCGGCATCAACCGGCTCGACACCATGGAGCGGGCCATGACCGACGGCTTCGAGCTCGTGGCGATGGGCCGCGCACTGCTGCGCGAGCCCGGCCTCGTCGACCGGCTCGCCGCGCAGCGCGGGTCCGACGGCCCGTCGCCGTCGGGCGTCTGCATCCACTGCAACCGCTGCATGCCCACGATCTACGCCCCCGACGGCACGTACTGCCCCGAGGTCCCCGCCTGACGGGTCCGCGCGGCGTCCCTGGCAGTGGGCCCGCACCTACCGCAGAACTAGAACCTGTTCTAGTCTGTGGCGCATGTCTCAAGTGATCCCGGACCAGCCCCTCCGCGCCGTCGTCTGGTCGACCGGCACCATCGGCCGTCACGCCATCGCGGGCATCGACGCCCATCCCGACCTCGAGCTCGTCGGGGTCTGGGTGTCCAACCCGGACAAGGACGGCAAGGACGCCGGGATCCTGGCCGAGATGGGCCGCGAGCTGGGGGTGGCGGCGACGACCGACCGGGACGCGCTGATCGCGCTGAAGCCCGACGTCATCGTGCACACCGCGATGGCCGACGACCGGGTCTTCGAGTGCATCGAGGACCTGATCTCCTTCGTGGAGGCCGGCATCAACGTCACCTCCAGCGGACCGGTGCTGCTCCAGTGGCCGGACAAGATCCTGCCGCCGGAGTTCATCGAGCGGATCGAGACGGCCTGCGCCGACGGGGGCGCGAGCCTGCACGTCAACGGGATCGACCCGGGCTTCGCCAACGACGTGCTGCCGCTCGTGATGACGAGCCTCAGCCAGCGCATCGACGAGGTGCGCGTCATGGAGATCTGCGACTACTCGACCTACTACCAGCCGGTGGTGATGGGCGAGCTGTTCGGCTTCGGCAAGCCGATGGACGAGCTCGGCATGCTCTGGCACCCCGGCATCCTCACGATGGCGTGGGGGAGCGTCGTACGACAGATCGCTGCCGGCCTCGACGTCGTCCTGGACGAACCCCTCACCGAGAACGTCGACCGACGCGCGGCCGAGAAGGACACGCCCTCGGTCTCCGGCGACGTCCCGGCCGGCACGATGGGCGCGGTGAGGTTCCAGCTGATCGGCAAGGTCGACGGCGTGCCGCGGGTCGTCCTCGAGCACGTCACCCGCACCGACGCCGCCACCCAGCCGGAGTGGGAGACCCCGCCGGCAGGCACCGACGGGTGCTACCGGGTCAAGATCACCGGCGAGCCGATGATGCAGGTCGACTTCACCCACCACGGCGAGCACGGCGACCACAACGTCAGCGGGATGATCACCACCGCCCAGCGGATCATCAACGCCGCTCCCGCCGTAGTTGCGGCCCCTCCGGGCATCGTGACCGCGCTCGACCTGCCCCTCGTGACCGGGCGGGGCCTGGTCGCGGGCGGTGCCGGTGTGGCGGGAGGCAACAGGTGAGCATCCTCGACCGCTTCGCCGTCACCGACCAGGTCGCGATCGTCACCGGCGCCGGCCGCGGACTGGGTGCCGGTACGGCGATCGCGCTCGCCGAGGCGGGCGCGGACGTCCTCATCTCGGCGCGCACCCAGAAGCAGCTCGACCGCGTGGCCGACGCGGTCCGTGCGACCGGGCGCCGCTGCCTCGTCGTGCCGGCCGACCTCTCCGACCTCGACGCGGTCGCCGGCCTCGCCCAGGCGGCGTACGACGAGTTCGGTCGCCTCGACACGGTGGTCAACAACGTCGGCGGGACCTTCCCGACCGAGTTCCTCAAGACCACCAACGACTTCCTCAACGAGGCCTTCAGCTTCAACGTCACCACCGCGCACGCGCTGTCGGTGGCTGCGGTGCCGCTGATGCTGAAGTCGCCCGCCCTCGACGGGGGAGCGCAGCAGTCGATCGTCACGATCAGCTCGATGATGGGGCGCACCGCCGACCGGGGGTTCATCGCCTACGGCACGGCCAAGGCGGCGCTGGCGCACTGGACCAAGATGGCCGCGCAGGACCTGGCACCCAGCATCCGCGTCAACGGCATCTACGTCGGCTCGATCATGACCAGTGCCCTGGAGTACGTCGCGGGCCAGCCCGAGATGATGGACCAGCTCGAGACCAAGACCCCGCTGGGCCGGGTCGGCGAGCCGGAGGACATCGCGGCCGCCGTGCTCTACCTGGCGTCGAAGGCGGGCCAGTACGTGACCGGCAAGCTGCTCGAGGTCGACGGTGGGATCCAGCAGCCGACCCTGGACCTGGGATTCCCCGACATCAGCGCGCCCGACGCGACGTCGTAAGGTCGCGGGAGTGACGACACCCGATCCCGGCACCCCCACCGCATTCGCCGTCTCGCCCGACTCGGGCGAGCACTGGACCGCCGAGGGGGCCTGGCAGGTCGACACCGGCATCCACCGGATCCCGCTGCCACTGCCGATGGACGGGCTCAAGGCGATCAACGTCTACGTCATCGAGACCGACTCCGGACTGACCCTGGTCGACGGCGGCTGGGCGATCCCGGTCGCCCGCGACCTGCTCGAGCGCTGCCTGAAGGACATCGGTGCCGGGTTCGCCGACATCAACCGGTTCCTGGTCACCCACGTGCACCGCGACCACTTCACGATGGCGACGGTGCTCGGACGCGAGCTCGGCATCGACGTGGCTCTGGGGCTCGGGGACAAGCCCGCACTCGATCTCCTCAACAACACCGACGCGCTCACCGAGAACCCCTTCCACGCGGTGCTGCGCTCGGCCGGGGCTCACGCGGTCGCCGAGAAGTGGGAGCGGCTCGAGGGGGACGACGAAGGCCCTGACGCGGAGCTGTGGCAGTACCCCACGAGCTGGCTCGACGGCGACCACGAGATCGCCGTCGGCGCCCGGACGGTCGACGCGGTCCACACGCCCGGCCACACCCCCGGCCACTTCGTCTTCGCCGACCGCACGGCCGGACTGCTCTTCGCCGGTGACCACGTGCTGCCGACGATCACCCCGTCCATCGGGTTCACGGTGCCGCCCACCGACCAGCCCCTGGGCGACTTCATGGCCTCGCTCGCCAAGGTCAGGTCGCTGCCCGACCTGCGGATCCTGCCGGCCCACGGCCCGGTGGCGCCCTCGTCGTACGCCCGCGTCGATGCGCTGCTCGACTTCCACGAGGAGCGGCTGACGGCCAGCCTCGCGGCACTGCCGGCGGCCGGCTCCGGGCGGACCGCGACGGGGTACGACGTGGCCGGAGCGCTGGGGTGGACGCGCCACCTGCACGCCTTCGACACCCTCGACGTCTTCAGCCAGGGCATGGCCGCGATGGAGACCAAGGCGCACCTCGACCTGCTCGTCGCGCGCGGCCAGGCGACGTGCAGCGACCCGCAGAGCTCGCCCGACGGGGTCGCCTACTCCGCCGTGTGAGGACGCCGCATCGGCAGGTGCGCGATGCCGTCCTCGAGGAACTCCGGGCCGGAGACCTCGAACCCGTGGGTCCCGTACCACGGGGCCAACGGGGCCTGGGCGTCGAGCACTACGTCGCGACCCGCGGCGCCCTCGAGAGCGGCGCGCATGACGACGTCGGCCAGCCCGCGCCCGCGGGCACTGCGCGCCAGCACGACGCGGCCGATGCGCCAACGGGGACCGTCGTCCAGGACGCGGGCGTAGCCGATCAGGTCGCCACCCTCACGCAGGAGCACGTGGCCGGTGCCCGGCTCGAGGTCGCGGCCGTCGAGATCGGGATAGGGACACTCCTGCTCCACGACGAACGCGTCCTGGCGCAGCCGGGCGATCGCGTAGACCTGCTCGGCGTCGAGGTCGGGGAACGCCAGGGTCACGCAGTCGGTGCTCATCGCAGGAACTCCGTCGTGTGGCGCCACGCCGTCTGGGCCTCGGGGATCGGCATCAGCGCGAAGACGTGGATCAGGTCGGGCGCCTCGAGGTAGGTCAGCTCCCACCCGTCGGCCGGGTCGTCGGGGCTCTGCGGGAGAGCCGCTGCGCGGTCGGCGAGCAGCCGGCACCCCGGCACGAGGAGGTCACGGGTGCCGCAGAGCATCAGCGTGGGCGGCAACCCGGCGAGGTCGCCCAGGGCGGGGGACACCTCGGGGCGCCCGAGGTCGGACGGCGTACCGGCCCACCACTCGGCGTACAGCTCCAGCTTGTCGATCGAGAGCCAGGGATCGCGGTCGTCGAGGTCGTACGTCGCCGGGGTGCTGGTGGTCAGGTCGACCCACGGTGACAGCAGCAGCAGGTGGCTCACCGTGCCGGCGGTCGCGCCGCCCTGGTCGCGCAGGGACTGGGCGAGCGCCAGGGCCAGCCCGCCTCCGGCGGAGTCGCCGACGATGACCACACGGTCCTGGGTCGCGCAGCGCTCGGCGAGGTCGTGCAGCATCAGGTGGTGGCTGGCCCGCCAGTCGTGGCGGGGTGCAAGGGGGTAGTCGGGGAGCACGACCTCGGCATCCAGCTCGGTGGCCAGCCGCACCGCGTAGCGGACGTGCAGCGGGTCGGCGGGAGCGACGTACGCGCCGCCGTGCAGGTAGTACACCGTCGTCTTCGGACGGCGTCCGCGCGGGCGGATCACATGGATGGGGAAGGGGGCCGCCGTCGTGGTCACCGCGTAGTCGCGCTCGAACTGTCTGACCGCGCCGGTCGGCAGGGCAGGGTCGGCAGCAGCCTGCATCTCGAGGACCTTGGCGCGCTCCGCACGCGCCGACTCGAGCGGCGCGACGCCGCGCAGGCGTGGGACGACGCGGGCGAGGGTCTGGTGGCGGAGGCTGGGCACGGTCCGAGCCTGCCACGAGCCCCACCGACGAGACCCGCCGAGTCCGGTGCTCGGCCGGTGCGTAGGCTGGGCGCCACCAGACAGGGGAGCACGGAGGCCGAGAGGCGCGCGTGCTGAGAGTGCGGCGTGATCCGCAGACCCTCCGAACCTGCCCCGGTTAGCACCGGCGAAGGGAGTCATCGTGACGTCACGTCGCGCCACTCGCACCACCAGCTCCGCCAGCCCCGCTCGCGCTGCGCGCACGACCGTGGCCGCAGCGGCCCTCGGCGCCCTCGCTCTCGCGGCGACGTCGTGCTCCCTCGTCGGTGGCGACGACGACACCGGCCAGGGCGGCTCGGGGGAGAGCGACACCGTCGTGCTCCTCACGCACAACGACTTCTTCCTGCCCGACGAGGTCGTCGCGGCGTTCGAGGAGGAGTCCGGCTACCAGCTCGACGTCCGTCCCACCGACGGTGTGGGCAACCTGGTCAACCTCGTCTCCGAGCAGGCGGGCAAGCCCTCGGGCGACGTGGTCTTCGGGGTCGACAACACCTTCGCCTCACGCGTGCTCGGTGCCGACGCGCTGACGTCGTACGCCGGCGACCTGCCGCCCGGTGTCGCGACGTACGCCCTGCCCGGTGACGACGAGGGCGACCTCGTGCCGGTCGACAACGGCAACGTGTGCGTCAACGTCGACGACGTCTGGTTCGCGAAGCAGGAGATCGAGCCCCCCGTCACCCTGGACGACCTGACGGACCCGGCCTACGAGGGGCTCTTCGTGGTGCCCAGCGCCGCCAGCAGCTCGCCGGGGCTGGCCTTCCTGCTCTCCACCATCGCCGAGTACGGCGACGAGTGGCCGTCGTACTGGGAGGACCTGCTCGCCAACGACACCGAGATCGTCGCCGGTTGGTCGGAGGCCTACCAGAGCGAGTTCACCCAGGGCGGCGGCGACGGGGACAGGCCGATCGTCGTCTCCTACGACTCCTCGCCGGCCTTCACCGTCGACGGCGAGGGTGGCACGACGACCAGCGCGCTGCTCGACACCTGCTACCAGCAGGTCGAGTACGCCGCGGCCCTCGACGGCGCTGACAACCCCGACGGTGCGCAGGCGTTGCTCGACTTCATGGTGGGCCCGGACGTGCAGGCCGCGCTGCCCGAGTCGATGTACGTCTTCCCGGTGGCCGACGACACCGAGCTGCCCAGCGACTGGGCGACGTTCGCCGCTCGACCGAGTGAGTCCTACGAGGTCGACCCGGCCGAGATCGAGGCCAACCGTGAGGACTGGCTGATCGAGTGGACCGACATCATCAGCCGCTGATCGCGGCGCCAGCAGGACCAGCCGGGTCGTCGCGGTGAAGCGCGCCGCCGGTCTGGTCGCGCTGGCCACCCTGCCGCTGGGCGTCCTGACCGTCTTCTTCGTCCTCCCGGTCGTCGGGATGCTCGGTCGCGGTCTGTGGCCGGACGGCTCCTTCGACCCGGCGGCGCTGTACGACGTGCTGTCGCGGCCGCGGGTGGGGCGGGTCATCTGGTTCACCGTCTGGACCTCGACCGTCGCCACGGTCGTGGCGGTGGTGCTGGGACTGCCGGCGGCCTACGCACTGCACCGCTTGGACTTCCCGCTGCGCGGGGTGGTCCGATCCGCCCTGCTGGTGCCCTTCGTGCTGCCCACGGTCGTCGTCGGCGTGGCCTTTCGCCAGCTGCTCCGCGAGGGGGGCCCGCTGGGCTTCCTCGGCATCGACGGGACGCCGTGGGCGATCCTCGCCGGGCTGGTCTTCTTCAACGTCGCCGTGGTGATCCGCTCGGTCGGGGCGGCCTGGGAGAGCCTCGACCGGCGACCGGGCGAGGCGGCCGCCGCCCTCGGCGCCACGCCGCGGCAGGTCTTCACCAGCATCACGCTGCCGTCGCTGCGTCCGGCGATCGTGTCCTCGGCGAGCGTGGTCTTCCTCTTCTGCGCGACGGCGTTCGGGGTCGTCCTGACGATCGGCGGCGTGCGCTACGCCTCGGTCGAGACCGAGATCTACCTGCTCACCACGGTGCTCTACGACCTTCCGGGAGCCGCCGCGCTCTCGATCGTCCAGCTGCTCGCGGTGGTCGCGCTCCTCGCGGTCTCCGCGCGCGTACGACGCGTCCCCGACCCGACGGTGCAGCGTGCGACACCGCGGCCCCTGCGACCGCGCCGCTCGGACGCGCCGCAGCTGATCGCCACCGGCGTGCTGCTGGCCCTGCTCGCGGCGCCCATCGCCGCCCTCGTGGCGGAGTCGCTGCGCGTCGAGGACCGGTGGAGCCTGGGCCACTACCGCAACCTCGCCACCACCGGGGGTGACGGCGTCCTCGTCGTGCCGGTCACCACGGCGCTGCGCAACTCGCTGCAGACGGCGCTCGACGCCACGTGGATCGCGCTGCTGCTCGGGCTCCTCGTCTCGGTCGTGCTGACCAGGCGCTCGCGCTCGGCCACGGAGCGACGGGTGCGCAGCGTGCTCGACGGCTTCTTCATGCTGCCCCTGGGGGTCTCGGCCGTGACGCTCGGCTTCGGGTTCCTGGTGACGCTGGGTCGCGAGCCCCTCGACCTGCGCACCTGGCCGTTGCTGGTCCCGGTCGCCCAGGCTCTCGTCGCCCTGCCCCTGGTCGTGCGCACCCTGGTCCCGGTGCTCGCCGGGATCGACGACCGGCAGCGGCAGGCAGCCGCCTCGCTGGGTGCCGGTGCGCTGCGCACGGCGATGACCGTCGACGTACCGATCGTGCTGAGGCCGGTGGTCGCGGCCGCCGGCTTCGCGTTCGCGGTCTCGCTGGGGGAGTTCGGTGCGACGTCGTTCCTGTCCCGCGCCGACCACCCGACCGTCCCGGTGGTCATCTTCCGGCTCATCGGCCGACCGGGGGAGGGCAACTACGGGATGGCACTGGCCGCCTCGGTGGTGCTCGCGGCGACCACGGCGCTGGTGATCCTCGCCGTCGAGCGGTTGCGCGTGCCGGCGATGGGTTCCTGGTGACGCCGGTGACCACCGCGACGAGGAGGATGGGCGGATGCTGAGCCTGGAGGACGTCTCGATCTCCTACGACGGCACCCCGGCCGTGCTCGGGGCCAGCCTCGAGGTGCCCGACGGCTCGGTCGTCGCGGTGCTGGGCCCCTCCGGGTGCGGCAAGTCCACCCTGCTTCGCGCGGTGGCCGGCCTGGAGCGGCCCGTCAGCGGTCGGATCGGCTGGGACGGCGCGGACCTGGCCGGCGTACCCACCCACAAGCGGGGGTTCGCGCTGATGTTCCAGGACGGCCAGCTCTTCACCCACCTCACCGTCGCCCGCAACGTCGGCTACGCCCTGCGTCTGCGCCGGGTGCCGGACGTGGCCCAGCGGGTCGAGCGGCTGCTCGCCCTCGTGGGCCTGGAGGGGTACGGCGCCCGGCTGCCCGGCACGCTGTCGGGCGGGGAGCGGCAGCGTGTCGCGCTCGCGCGGTCCTTGGCGGCCGAGCCGCGGCTGCTGCTCCTCGACGAGCCCCTCTCGGCGTTGGACGCCGGGCTGCGCGAGCGTCTGGCCGGCGACCTCCACGACATCCTGCGCGAGGCCGGCACGACGACGCTCGTGGTCACCCACGACCAGGAGGAGGCCTTCGCGCTGGCGGACCGGCTGGTCGTGATGCGCGACGGGCGCATCGTCCAGCAGGGCGACATCGCCGACGTGTGGGCTCGGCCCGTGGATGCGCAGACGGCGCTGTTCCTCGGCTACGCGCGGGTGCTCGAGGGTGCGGCAGCAGCCCGGGTGCTGGCGGTCGTCGGGCTGGACGGTGGGGCCGTCGCGTTGCGCCGTTCGGCGCTCACCGTCGATTCCGAGGGGCCTGCGGGCGGGGGGCCGAGGTCCGACCTCGGCGGGACGGTGCGCACGGTGCGCGCGACGCCCGACGCGATCCGGGTCGTGGTCGCCGTACCCGGCATCGGCGAGGTCGACGCACTCGCCTCGCCGGCCGCCCGCACGGCCGTGGGGGAGCAGGTCTCCCTCGGCGTCGACGCGTCCCGGTTGGCCGTGCTGGGCCGCTCCTGAGCGCGCCTCCGACGCGCAGGTGAACGTCAGGAAAACGTCAGAATCGCCCTGGGCACAGCTATCTCCTAGACTGACTGGGTGTATCGCCGTGCCTACGTCACCCTCGTCGGCGTCGCCGTCGTCATGGGGACGCTGGCGCTGGTCGTCTCCCTGAAGTACGACCGGCCCCTGCTCGACCCCGAGGGCAAGTTCCTCGGACCCTCGTGGGCCCGGCTGCCGCTGCTGCTGATGGGCGCGGTCCTGCTGGACCTGATTCCGCTGACGTTGTGGCGCTCGCGGCTGCGTCCCACGGCGATCATCCCGCTGGTGCGCGAGCGACTCCGCACCCACTGGACGCCGGAGCGGATGACCCTGGTGGCCCTGGGTGTCGTGTGCTTCTACGTGACCTACGTGAGCTATCGCAACCTCAAGTCGGCGCTGCCGTTCGTGCGCTCGTTCAACAACCCCAACGACATGTTCGACCGCGAGCTCAACACCATCGACCGGGTGCTGTTCTTCGGCAACCAGCCCGGACCGGTGCTGCACAACCTGCTCGGCACCGACCTGTCCGCGCACGGGCTGTCCTACATCTACCTGTGGTTCCTGCCGCTGGTGCCTCTCGCGCTCACCGCTTGGTTGGTGTGGTCGCGCAACATCTCCTACGGCTACTGGTTCGCGACCTCGCAGTGTCTCGCCTGGTCACTGGGCACCGCGTCCTACTACGCGCTGCCGACCCTCGGCCCGGTCTTCCACTTCGCCCCCGGCTACACGGCGCTCGCACACACCCCCACGACCGACCTGATCGAGGGACTGAGTCGCAGCCGCAACAAGGTGCTGCACGGCGACTACGACGGCAGCAGCGTGGAGGGCATCGTCAACTCGGTCGCGGGCTTCGCCAGCCTGCACTGCGGGATCACCCTGCTGGTCGCCCTGATGGTGCAGTTCACCCTGCGCAACCAGCTGCTCAAGGTCGTCTTCTGGGTCAACTTCGCGCTCACGGTCGTGGCGACGATCTACTTCGGTTGGCACTACCTCGCCGACGACATCGCCGGCATCATGATCGCGTTCGTCTCCTTCTACCTGGGTGGCATCGCCACCGGGCAGAAGTTCAATCGACACAGTCTCCAGTCGCATCCGACGACGACGTCGTCCAACGTGCCGGTCAGCGTCGACTGACGGTCGTTCCGCCGGGTCGGCTCATCGAGTCCGACAGCTTCTCCGCCGAAGCGGGGAAGCACCCACTCCTGTCAGGGAGCTTCGTGACACGAGCCTCGTCATGCCGGCACGGCCGAGTCCACGATGCCGCTCCACCTCCGCCTCGAATAACAATGGTGTAGTTCGTCAAGGCGACACGCCGTAACACTTGTGATTATTGTGAACTTCTGATTCCTTGAGTGACTGCTGGGTCAGTTGGGACTCCTCCCTCGCCGGCATCGCCCTGCCCACCCCTGTGCTCGGGAGTCACGTTGCGCGCCCTCCGAAGGTCCCGAAAGTCCCGAAGGTCCCCCCACGCCCCTGCTCTGCTCGCCACGCTGATGGTGGCGACCGCGGTCGTCGCGGCCCCCCGTCCGGCGATGGCCGACGACCCCGACGTGCCGAGCCGGAGCGAGGTTCGCGCTGCAGGCGAGGCAGCCGAGGCGGGCGAGCGCGACGTCGTCCAGGTCCGTGCCGACCTCGCCGCGGCCCAGGTCGTGGTCGACCGGACGGCCATCTCGGCCGCACGGGCGGCCGAGGAGTACAACGGTGCTCGCTACGTCGCCCAGCAGGCTCGTGCCGAGGCCGCGCTCGCCCGTCGGGCCGAGCGTGCGGCGTCGGCCCGCGTGGAGCGGGTGCGCACGTCGTACGCCGAGGTGGTCCGCGGCTCGCTGGGGACCAACCGCGACCTCGAGGCGCTGTCGTCGATCATGGCCTCCGAGGACCTCGGCCAGATGCTGGAGCGCACCACCGCCTACCGCATCGTGGGGAGCACCCTCGACGCTCGCTACGACGAGCTCACGCTGGTGCGCGAGGAGGCCGAGGAGGCCAGTGACGCCGCCGCCGCTGCCCGGGTCACGGCCCAGGAGGCGCGCAGCGACGCGGCGGTGAAGCGGGACCGCGCCGAGGCCGCTGCCACCCGCGCCGAGGACGAGGCCGCGAAGATGGCGGCCCGTACCCGCAGCCTGGTCGCCGAGCTCGCCCGCCTGCGTGGCGTGAGCGTCGACGTCGCCGTACGCCGCCGCGAGGGGCTGGCGCGTCGCGCGGCCGAGCGCGCGGAGGCGGAGGCTCGCGCGCAGCAGGAGGCAGTGGAGGCTGCGGAGTCCGGCGCGCCGGCCCAGGAGTCCGGCGAGGCGCCGACCCCGGCGGACGACGAGTCGGAGTCGAGCGCCCCGCCGAGCCCGACGAGTCCGGCGCCTGCCCCCGAGCCGACCCCTGCTCCTGCTCCCGGCCCGGCCCCGGTGCCGGCCCCCGCGTCAGGTGCCGCGGCCGCGGTGAAGTTCGCCCGCGCCCAGCTCGGTGAGCCGTACGTGTGGGCGGCCGCGGGTCCGGACCAGTGGGACTGCTCGGGCCTGACCATGCGTGCCTGGGCAGCAGGAGGCACGAGCCTGCCGCACTACTCGGTCGCGCAGTACGACGCGTCGACGCCGATCTCGGCGAGTGAGCGCCGACCCGGCGATCTCGTGTTCTGGGCGTCCTCGGACGACCCGTCGTCGATCTACCACGTGGCGCTCTACGTCGGCGGCGACCGGATCATCCACGCGCCCCGCACCGGGAGGCCGGTCTCGGAGGACTCGCTGTTCTACTGGATCACGCCGTCGTTCTACGCTCGCCCCTGACGACTCGATCGGCTCCTCCTCACGCGCTCGAGACCCGACGGGCGAAGCGTGCAGCGAGGTCGTCGGGGTCCAGGTCGCCGTCGAGGAGCTGCCGGGTCGGCCACGCGCCGAGGTCGAGGCCGGCGGCGACCGGGAGTCGCGACAGCACGGTGAGGTCGGCGCGGAACCGTTCGGCGATCCGGGTCAGCTCGGCACCCGTGGGTGCGGTGCCGCTGACCTGGGGAGCGCCGGGCAGCTCGTGGTGCATCGGCGGAGCCTGCCCGAAGCGGCGCAGGCCGAGGTGGTCGGTGAGTCGGTCGAGGGTGCCGGGGAAGTCGCCGAGCATCGCGCCGAACTCCAGCACCAGCCACTGGTCGACGTCGAAGACGGAGAGGCCGCGGGCGAGCTGCTCGCCGTACAGGCCGCGGGAGAAGGTCGAGGCGGACCCCTTGAAGCCGGGCGACGGGGCCACCGGCAGCGGGAGGTCGAGATGGCGCTCGACCACGACGGGCCAGTCCTCGGCGAGCGGCCCGCGTCCCTGCGCGACCTTGCGTGCCGAGCGTTCGCGTTGCATCCGCCACTGGGAGAAGGCGCGCTCGATCGGGTCCCGGAGCACCGCGACCACGCGGGTGTCGGGGTTGTAGTCGCGCATTCGCTCGAGGGCGTTCGGCCACCAGAGGTACGCCGGCGTGGCGTCACCGGCCGTGATCTCCTCGGGCCGCGTGCGGACGACGGTGTGGTCGTCGTACGGCGGATCGTCCCAGTCGACGGTGAGGCTGTTGAAGAACGTCGCCTCCTTGCGAGGCGCCCGCGCCACCTGCGGGTGGTCGGTGATCGCTCGCGACAGCGTCGAGGTGCCGGCCTTCTGGACGCCCACGATGGCGAAGCCGTAGCGCAGCCGACCGTCGCTCGTCACCGGCGCACGGTAGCAACCACGATCCTCGCGCCGAGGGAGGTGGGCGCCCCCGCGAGCGGCCAGTAGTTTGGGGTCATGGCTACCGACACCGTGCCCCCCGACGCGACCGTCGCCGACAACGCCGACGGCTACCAGCAGCCGCAGGTCGACGTCGGCTCCCTGCGCCAGCTCCTCGACGGGCGCTACGTGGATGTCCGCGAGATGGTGCGCCGCAACCTCTCCGACTACGCGGCGGTGCTCGACGACGCGGAGACGATGGGTCACGACGAGTTCCGCGAGCGCGTCAAGGACGTCACCGTCGCGATGGCCGCCACCGGCCAGACGGGCCTCGGCTTCCCGGAGGCGTACGGCGGCGGGGGAGACATCGGCGCGTCGCTCGCGGCCTTCGAGACCCTCGCCCTGGGCGACCTGTCGGTGCTGGTGAAGGTCGGGGTGCAGTTCGGCCTGTTCGGCGGCGCGATCCTCCAGCTCGGCACCGAGCGCCACCACGAGCGCTACCTGGCCGACATCGTGACCGGCAAGCTGATGGGCTGCTTCGCGATGACCGAGACCGGTCACGGCTCCAACGTCCAGGCGCTCGGCACCGTGGCGACCTACGACGCCGACGCCCAGGAGTTCGTCATCGAGACGACCTCCGAGGAGGCCGGCAAGGACTACATCGGCAACGCGGCGGTGCACGGCGAGCTCGCGGTGGTCTTCGCCCAGCTCGAGGTCGCCGGCACCTCGCACGGCGTGCACGCGTTCGTCGTACCCATCCGGTCGGACGGCGAGGCCTGTGACGGGGTCCGGATCGAGGACGACGGACTCAAGATGGGCCTCAACGGCGTGGACAACGGCCGGCTGTGGTTCTCCGGCGTCCGAGTGCCCCGCGAGGCGCTGCTCAACCGCTTCGCGGACGTGACCCCCGAGGGGGTCTACGAGAGCGAGATCGACAGCGACAACAAGCGCTTCTTCACCACCCTCGGCACCCTCGTCCAGGGCCGGGTGTGCGTCGGTGGCGCCGGGATCAACGCAGCCAAGGTGGCGATCACGATCGCCACGAAGTACGCCCTGCGCCGGCGTCAGTTCGAGGCGACCAGCGACACCGAGGAGGAGCTGCTGCTCGACTACGGCATGCACCAGCGCCGCCTCTTCCCGCTCCTGGCACGCACCTACGCACTGCACTTCGCGCAGGAGGTCGTCGCCGCGCAGGTGCACGAGATCTTCTCCGGCACCGTGGACGAGGAGATCGCCCGACGCCAGCTGGAGTCGAGGGCCGCCGGCACCAAGGCGCTCGGCACGTGGCACGCGACGCGCACCATCCAGGAGTGCCGCGAGGCGTGCGGGGGAGCGGGCTACCTGGCCAAGAACCGCTTCGCCGCGCTCAAGGCCGACACCGACGTGTTCACCACCTTCGAGGGCGACAACCACGTCCTGATGCAGCTCGTCGCCAAGGGACTGCTCACCGACTACTCGAGCGGCTTCGAGGAGATGGACCAGTTCGGCATGGTGAAGTTCGTCGCCGAGCTCGGCGTCGAGACGATCATCGAGCGCACCGGGGTGCACAAGCTGCTCGAGCGGATCAAGGACGCCCTGCCCGGCGATGCCGACGGGTGGGACCAGGACGCCGGCCTGCTCGACCCCGACTACCAGCTGACGATGCTGCGCTTCCGTGAGGAGCACATGCTCTCGGGCGCCGCTCGGCGGCTCAAGCGCGGGATGGACCAGGGCATGAATCCCGGCGAGGTCTTCTCCCGCGTGCAGGACCACGTCATCGGCTCGGCGCACGCCCACATGGAGCGACTCGTCCTCGAGGCCTTCGTGGAGAAGACCCAGGCGCTGCCCGGGGGCGACCAGCGCGTCGCCCTGTCGCTGCTCTGCGACCTGCACGCGCTGTGCGTCATCGAGTCGGACCGGGCGTGGTTCATGGAGCACGGTCGGCTCACGATCCAGCGCAGCAAGGCGATCAGTCGCGAGATCAACAGCCTGTGCCGCAAGATCCGCCCGCTGGCGGGCGACCTCGTGGACGCGCTCGGCGTCCCGCACGCGATGCTGCGTGCTCCCGAGCTCGTCGGTCCGGTGGCCTGAGGGCATGAGGGGCCTCAGGAGGCGACCATGGCGGGGCTAGCCGGGTTGCGGATCCCCGGACTCGGTGGCTGGAGCGACGACCCGCTGTGGGCGGGCGTCTACGACTGGACGGTCGAGCACCCCACCGTCGGCGGTGCGCTGTGGGCCGCCGCCATCCAGAGCGACCTGCGCCAGCTGTACGCCGCCGCGGCCGAGATCGGCACGCTGGTCCCGGGCTCGCGGGTGCTCGACGTGCCCTGCGGCGGCGGCGTCGCCCTGCGCGGGCTCCAGCCGGGGCAGGGGATCGAGTACGTCGCGGCCGACATCGCCCGGACGATGCTGGAGCGCACCATGGAGTCCGCGCGCGAGCGCGGCGTCGACGACCAGGTCGTCCCGCGGATCGCGGACGTGGGCAGCCTGCCCTTCGAGGACGCCTCCTTCGACATGGTGGTGTCCTTCACCGGACTGCACTGCTTCCCGGAGCCGTCGCGTGCGGTGATGGAGATGATGCGGGTCCTCAAGCCGGGCGGCGTGATCACCGGCAGCACGCTGCTCAACGACTCCGGCCTGCGCCACGAGCCGATGCGGCGCATCGGTCGGCTCGCGGGGCTCCTGGGGCCGGGCTGCACCGGCATCGAGGTCGTGCAGTGGCTGCACGGTCAGGGCGTGGCCGCGCCGATGCTCGCCCGGTCGGGCGCGATGGCGTACTTCCGAGGGGTCAAGGGCTGACTGGCCCGCCTACGAGGCCCGAACCGACGAAGTGGCCCCTCCCGGACGCCGGGAGGGGCCACTTCGTCGGTTGCTGTGCGGCAGCGTCAGTGCGACTTGGGTGCGCCCTTGGCCCGCTCGAACGACGCCATCACCTCGGCCTCGGCCTCGGTGCGGCCGACCCAGTCGGCGCCCTCGACCGACTTGCCGGGCTCGAGGTCCTTGTAGACCTCGAAGAAGTGCTGGATCTCGAGACGGTCGAACTTCGGCACGTGGCTGATGTCGCGCAGGTGCTCCTGACGCGGGTCGTTGGCGGGCACGCACAGGACCTTGTCGTCGCCGCCGGCCTCGTCGGTCATCCGGAACATCCCGATCGCGCGGCAGCGGATCAGGCAGCCGGGGAACGTCTTGGTCGGCAGCAGGACGAGGGCGTCGAGCGGGTCGCCGTCCTGGCCGAGGGTGTCCTCGATGTAGCCGTAGTCGGCGGGGTACTGGGTCGAGGTGAAGAGCACCCGGTCCAGGCGCATCCGGCCGGACTCGTGGTCCACCTCGTACTTGTTGCGCTCCCCCTTGGGGATCTCCACCAGCACGTCGAACTCCAGCACGTGATTCCTCCAAGCAGCATCGGGGCAGGTCGGGATTTCATTCGGGTACGTCGAGGGCCGCTCCGGCCCGGGGCACAGTGTCCCGCACAATGGCGTGGCACGCGCACCCGGGATCGCCTGGGGAGACCGAGACCTCGCCCGTGGTCCGGTCGCAGACCTGACGAGGAGAGGCGGCAACGATGACCAAGTCGTCGTCCCGGTCCCCGTCGAGGTCGTCGTCCAGGTCCGTCTCGCGATCCGCGCCCCAGGCGTCGGGCGGCTCCCTGCGGGGGACCCTCGTGCTGGTGCTCGTCCTGCTGCTCGTCGGCGGTGGCGTCGCCACGTGGCGCTACGACCTGCTCGACGGACCGCTGGACTCGCTGCTGGGCGGAGACCAGGCCGATGCCCCGTCTTCGGCCGACGTGGCGTCGAGTGACCCGGTCAGCGTGGCGCCTCCGCCGGGCCTGCAGCTGCCGGAGGTGGTCCGGCCGGATCCGGTGGCGCAGCCGTCACCGACCGGCGGGGCGCTGGACCCGGCCGCCGTACGGCGAGCGCTGGCGCCGTACCTGCGACGGGCCGACCTCGGACGACACGTGCGGGCGGAGGTGGCGCTGCTGGGTGGCGGCCCGGCGGTCTTCACGGCGGGCGAGCAGCCCGCGATCCCGGCCTCGACGACCAAGCTGGTCACGAGCACGGCAGCCCTGCTCGCCCTGGGCTCCGACCACGTCTTCACCACCACCACGGTGCTCGCGCGGTCGCGTCGCGGCGCTCCCCGGCTGACCCTCGTGGGTGGTGGGGACCCGTTCCTCGAGCGGGACGCGCTGACCCCGAGCGGCGAGGACTGGCCCTACCCGGCCCGCGCCGACCTGACGACGCTCGCCGACAAGACCGCCGCCGCGCTCCGCGAGGCGCAGGTGCGCAGGGTGCGCGTCTCCTACGACGACGCTCTGTTCACCGGTCCGGCCGAGAACCCGACGTGGGAGGACGACTACCTGATCGACGTCGTCAGCCCCACCTCGGCACTGTGGGTCGACGAGGGACGCACGATCACCCGGTTCGGCCGGGTCGCCGATCCGAGCGCGGACGCCGCCTCGGCGTTCACGACTGCCCTGCGCGGCGCCGGGGTCAAGGTCGTCGCGGGTCCCGAGGCGGACGTCGCCCCCGACCGGGGCGAGGCACTCGCGCAGGTCGAGAGCGCACCCCTGGGCGAGATCGTGCAGCGGATCATCGACGTGAGCGACAACGAGGCGGCCGAGGTGCTGCTGCGCCACGTGGGACTGGCCGAGGTGGGTGCGGGCTCGACCGAGGCCGGTCGCCGCGGCGTACGTCGGGTGCTCGGTGCCGAGGGGATCCGCCTGGGCCCCAGCCGGTTCCTCGACGGCAGCGGGCTGTCGCGGGCCAGCCGGGCCGAGCCCGGGCTGCTCGTCGACGTCCTGCGCCTGGCCGCGGACCCGAGCCGTCCCGACCTGCGCGCGGTGGTCGAGGGTCTGCCCGTCGCCGGGTTCACCGGGTCGTTGGCGATCCGGATGGACGAGGGCCCGCCCGCCGGCCTGGGCAGGATCCGGGCCAAGACCGGCACGCTGGAGTCGGTCTCGTCGCTGGCCGGGATCGGGACCGACCTCGACGGCACGGTCTTCGTGTTCGTCCTGATGGCCGACCGGATCCCCGAGTCCGGCAGCGCCACGGCGCGCACCACCCTGGACAGTGCCGCGGCCTCGCTCGGGGCTTGCCGCTGCTCCCCGTGAGCGCCTGTCAGTCGACCGTCAGCGGCCCGTGACGCGCCTCAGGCCCCGTCCCGGCGTTGTTACCGAACGCTGGGGATCTCGTGGAGATCGTGTGCCCCGCACGTGACGGCGGCCCTCGTAGTGTTCTGGGTGTCGAGAGGTCCGGGGGGACCTCGACACACTGGCCCGGGAGGGTCCGCGGCCCTGGGGGGATCGCGGGTCTCGGGGGCTTCTCGGAGGGACACGGAAGGACCTGCTCGGCGTTTCTGGGGGGAAATGCCTTGAGTGGGTCTTCCCGTGTTTTTCGGGACCCAGGGCGCCGACGGCCCCGCGGCCGCCGAGGTCCCGTCGTTCGGGTCGCACGGTAGGTTCGGCGCATGACAGCGCCAGACGGGCCAGTTGAGCCAGGCACCCGCGCCGGGTCGCCCGATCCCTACGGGATGGTCGACTGGGACCTCGCCGTACGCGTCGGGGCGCGCCTCGCCGGTGACGGCCCGGTGGTCAGCAGGGCCGAGGCCGACGAAGCCGTCGCCCAGCTGCGCGCCGACGCGGAGCGGTCCACCGGGCTGGTGCGCGACTTCACCGGGCTCGTCGCCGCCGACCACACGGCGCCTGTTCTCGTGGTCGACCGGCGGGGGTGGATCCAGGCCAATGCCGACGCCTTCAAGCACGTGATGGGGCCCCTCGTGGGCAAGCTGAGCGAGAAGAAGCCCCCGTCCCGCACGGCGATCGCCATCGGTTCGCGGGTCACCGGGCTCGAGGTCGGCGGGTTGCTGGGCTTCCTGGGCGGCAAGGTGCTGGGGCAGTTCGACCCGTTCCACGCCCCCGACGGTCGGCTGCTGCTGGTGGCGCCCAACATCGTCCACGTCGAGCGGGAGCTCGGCGTCGACCCGACGGACTTCCGCCTGTGGGTGTGCCTGCACGAGGAGACGCACCGGGTGCAGTTCACCGCGGTGCCGTGGATGCGCGAGCACCTCTACTCCGAGATCGAGACCCTGTCGTCCACGGTCACCCCCAGCGGGATCGACGAGCTGGTCAAGCGGATCAGTGACGGCATGAAGGACGGCCTGGGCAAGGCCTCGATCGTCGACCTGATGAGCACCCCGGAGCAGAAGGAGATCCTCGACCGGGTCACCGGGATGATGTCGCTGCTCGAAGGTCACGCCGACGTCGTGATGGACGGCGTCGGACCCAGCGTGATCCCGAGCGTCGAGAGGATCCGCGAGCGCTTCACCGAGCGCCGCAAGGGCGTCGGCGCGCTGGACCGGCTGCTGCGGCGGCTCCTCGGCCTCGACGCCAAGATGGCCCAGTACCGCGACGGCGCCCACTTCGTGCGCAGCGTCGTCGACAAGGTCGGGATGACCGAGTTCAACGCGGTCTGGGAGAGCGCCGACAACCTGCCCTCCAAGGCCGAGCTCGCCGACCCCGACGCCTGGGTCACCCGCGTGCTGTGAGCCTCGACCCCGCCGTCGCGGCGGTCCGGCTCGCCGTACGGCGTCGACTCCACGTCCTCGGTGACGGCGAGGGCGGGCACTGGGTGCCCGAGACGGACGCTGTGGTGGTCGCCTGCTCGGGTGGCGCCGACTCCCTCGCCCTCCTCGCCGCCACCGTCTTCGAGCTGCGCCGCGCGCCGGTGCGTGTGATCGGCGCCGTCGTCGACCACGGACTGCAGGACGACAGCGCGGGACACACCGCCCGGGTCGTGGAGCAGATGGCGGCCCTCGGCGTCGACGAGACGGTGAGTGCCCGCGTGCAGGTCGACCCCGGCGGCCGCGGGGTCGAGGCGGCGGCTCGCGAGGCTCGCTACGCCGTGCTCGGACAGGTCGCCGAGAGCTTCGGCGCCCAGCGGGTGCTGCTGGGCCACACGCTCGACGACCAGGCGGAGACGGTGCTGCTGGGCCTGGCCCGCGGCTCGGGTGGCCGCTCGATCGCCGGGATGCGCCCGGAGTTCAGCGACGCCGTCGCCGGCCAGCCGTACGACGCCTGGACGACCAACTTCCTGCGTCCGCTGCTCGACGTACGGCGTGCCCAGACCGAGGCGGCGTGTCGCGCGGAGGGCATCGACTTCTGGACCGACCCGCACAACAGCGACCCGCGGTTCGCCCGCTCGCGGGTGCGCACGACCGCCCTGCCCGTGCTCGAGCGCGAGCTCGGCCCCGGAGTCGCCGAGACCCTTGCCCGCACCGCCGAGCAGCTGCGCCCCGACATGGAGCTGCTCGATTCCTGTGCCGACGCGGCGCTCGCCGACCACTACGACGACGCGTCCGGCTTCGACGTCTGGGCCATCGAGACGCTGGAGCAGCCGATCCGCACCCGGATGCTCCGTCTCGCCGCGCTCCGTGCCGGGTGCCCGGCCGGCGAGCTCTTCGCCGTCCACGTCGACGCGCTGGAGGAGCAGGTCTGGAACCGCGACAAGCTGCCTCGACAGATCCAGCTGCCGGGCCACGTCACCGCGTTCCGCTCGGGCGACCACCTGCGCTTCGGCCCGACGCACCCACGGGACTGACCGACCCCCTACGCTGACCGGCATGGATGCTTCCGACATCGACGGCGACCTGGTCAACGTGCTCTTCACCGAGGCCGAGATCCAGGCCAAGCTCGGAGAGCTCGCCGAGAAGATCGAGCGCGACTACGCCGGTGAGGACCTCCTCATCGTCGGCATCCTGCGCGGTGCGGTGATGGTGATGGCCGACATGGCCCGCGCCTTCTCCGGCCACATCGAGATGGACTGGATGGCGGTCTCCTCCTACGGCTCCGGCACCAAGTCCAGCGGTGTCGTGCGGATCCTCAAGGACCTCGACACCGACATCTCCGGTCGCCACGTGCTGATCGTCGACGAGATCATCGACACCGGGCTGACGCTGTCGTGGCTGACCGCCAACCTGGCCTCGCGCAGCCCCGCGAGCGTCGAGATCTGCACCCTGCTTCGCAAGCCCGAGGCCCTCCAGATGCCTGTCGACGTCAAGTACGTCGGCTGGGACATCCCCAACGAGTTCGTGGTCGGCTACGGACTCGACTACCAGGAGCGCTACCGCAACCTGCGCGACATCGGCACGCTCGCGCCCCACGTCTACTCCTGACCGAGGTCGCCGGCCCGTCGCCGGCCCGTCACCGGCCCGCCGCCGGGTGAGCGCCACTGGGTGAGATGGCCTACCCACCCGTCTGAGACGATGGGTTGACCACGACGCGGAGGTAGGCGTCGTCGGTCTCACAGTTGCGAGGAAAGAAGTGGCGTGAAGCGCATTTTCAAGGGCCCGTGGGTCTGGATCGGCCTGGCGGTCGTCGGGGTGCTCCTTGCCCTGCAGTTCCTGGCGCCCGGAGGCGGGTTCGACGAGGTCCCGACCTCCGAGATGGAGGAGTACGTCGCGCAGGGTGAGATCGAGGAGATCACCTTCATCGACGGCGACCAGACCATCGAGGCGGTCCTCGACGACGGTGTGCGCGACGAGGGCGCGAAGGTCACCACCCACTACGTCCTCGGTCAGCAGCAGGGCATCATCGCCGCGGTCGACGCCCAGGTCGCCGAGGGCACGATCGAGAAGTCCAACTCCGAGAACCCCCAGCCCAGCCTGCTCGGCACGCTGCTCGTCAGCTTCCTGCCGATCCTGCTCATCATCGTCATCTTCCTGTGGCTGATGAACTCCATGCAGGGCGGCGGCGGACGCGGTGTCATGCAGTTCGCCAAGTCCAAGGCCAAGCTGATCTCCAAGGACATGCCGAAGACCACGTTCGAGGACGTCGCCGGCTGCGACGAGGCGATCGAGGAGCTCGGCGAGATCAAGGAGTTCCTCCAGGAGCCCGCGAAGTTCCAGGCCGTCGGCGCCAAGATCCCCAAGGGCGTGCTGCTCTACGGCCAGCCCGGCACCGGCAAGACCCTGCTGGCCCGCGCGGTCGCGGGCGAGGCCGGGGTGCCCTTCTACTCCATCTCGGGCTCCGACTTCGTCGAGATGTTCGTCGGCGTCGGCGCCAGCCGGGTGCGCGACCTGTTCGAGCAGGCCAAGGAGAACGCGCCGGCCATCGTGTTCATCGACGAGATCGACGCCGTCGGTCGTCACCGCGGCGCCGGCATGGGCGGCGGCCACGACGAGCGCGAGCAGACCCTCAACCAGCTCCTCGTCGAGATGGACGGCTTCGACGTGCGCGGCGGGGTCATCCTGATCGCCGCCACCAACCGCCCCGACGTCCTCGACCCCGCCCTGCTGCGCCCGGGGCGCTTCGACCGGCAGATCCAGGTCGATGCCCCCGACCTCAGCGGTCGCCGGCAGATCCTCCAGGTCCACTCACGGGGCAAGCCGCTCGAGGACGACATCGACCTGACCTCGGTCGCCCGCCGTACGCCGGGCTTCAGCGGCGCCGACCTGGCCAACGTCCTCAACGAGGCCGCGCTGCTGGCCGCACGCAGCGGCAAGAAGTCCATCGGTGACGAGGAGCTCGACGAGGCCATCGACCGGGTGATCGCCGGGCCGCAGCGCCGGACCCGCCTGATGAGCGAGAAGGAGAAGCTCATCACCGCCTACCACGAGGGCGGGCACGCCCTCGTCGCAGCGGCTCTGCCGGGCACCGACCCGGTCCACAAGATCACGATCCTGCCCCGCGGTCGCGCCCTCGGCTACACGATGGTGCTGCCCGACGAGGACAAGTACTCCCAGACGCGCTCGGAGATGCTCGACAAGCTGGCCTACATGCTCGGCGGCCGGGCCGCCGAGGAGATGGTGTTCCACGACCCGACCACCGGGGCCGGCAACGACATCGAGAAGGCCACCTCGATGGCGCGCGCCATGGTCACCCAGTACGGCATGACCGAGCGGCTGGGTGCCATCAAGCTCGGCGACTCCGGTGGCGAGCCCTTCCTCGGGCGCGACATGGGCCACCAGCGCGACTACTCCGAGGACATCGCCGCGATCGTCGACGAGGAGACCAAGAAGTTCCTCGCCGCCGCCCACCAGGAGGCCTTCGACATCCTCGAGGAGAATCGCGACGTCCTCGACGCCCTGGTCCTCGAGCTGCTCGACAAGGAGACACTCGACAAGGCCCAGGTGGCGGCCGTGTTCGAGGCCCTGCGTCGGCGCCCCGAGCGGCCGGCCTGGACGGGGTCGCCCGACCGCAACCCGTCGGCCATCCCGCCCGTCGAGATCCCCCAGGAGATCCGGGACCGGGTCGCCGCCAGCGTGGCGGCCAACGGCAACAGCAACGGCTCCGGGGTGATCGTGACACCGCCGGGGCCCGGTGGCGACGTGCACGGCGACCCGGGCGTCGGCGGTGCCGGGAGCCCCGGGCAGCCCACGCCCCCGACTCCGCCCAGCTGAGCTGCCCGTCGTGCCCCCTCACCCACGCTCGACCGAAGGATCCGTGTGACCGACAAGATCGCCCTGCCCGAGCAGGATGTGACGACGGTGCCTGCCTTCGACCACGACCGGGCCGCCGCGGCCGTCCGCGAGCTGCTCTTCGCGATCGGCGAGGACCCCGACCGGGAGGGGCTTCAGGCGACCCCGGACCGGGTGGCCCGCGCCTACGCGGAGCTCACCGCGGGACTGCGCGAGCGACCCGAGGACGTCCTGACCACCACCTTCGACCTCGGCCACGAGGAGATGGTGCTGGTCCGCGACATCGAGCTCTGGTCGATGTGCGAGCACCACCTCGTGCCGTTCACCGGGGTGGCTCACGTGGGCTACATCCCGGCCGCGTCCGGCAAGATCACCGGCCTGTCCAAGCTGGCCCGGCTCGTCGACGTCTACGCGAAGCGCCCGCAGGTCCAGGAGCGCCTCACCACCCAGGTCGCCGAGTCCCTGATGCGCATCCTCGACGCCCGTGGCGTGATCGTGGTGATCGAGGCCGAGCACCTGTGCATGACGATGCGCGGGGTGCGCAAGGCCGGCGCGAGGACCATCACGTCGGCCGTGCGCGGTGTGATGCTCACGAGCCCCAGCACGCGCGCCGAGGCGATGGCGCTGATCCACCACCACCGTTGAGCCGGTGCTGATGTCACGTCGCCTGTACGTCGGCCTCCTGGTCGTCGCGCTGCTCATCGGTCTCCCGATGGCGGTCAACGCCCTCGGCGGTCCCGAGCTCGCCGGCACCGAGCCGGCCGGTTCCGGCGCCGACACCACGGCGGTGGGCACGACCGGCGCGCCGGGCACGACGTACGAACCCGGCTCCCAGCCCAACATCGTCTTCATCTCGGCCGACGACATGACACTCGACGAGATGCGCTACCTGCCGCGCGTCAAGCGCCTCCTCGGCCAGGCCGGGGTCACCTTCACCGACTTCACGGCGCCGCAGCCGCTGTGCTGTCCGTCCCGCGCCCAGCAGCTGACGGGCCAGTACGCCCAGAACAACGGCGTCCGCGCCAACTCCGGGCGGTACGGCGGCTACGACGCCTTCAAGCCGGAGACGGCGATGCCGGTGTGGTTGCAGCAGGCCGGCTACCACACGGCCATGGTGGGCAAGTACCTCAACGGCTACAAGGGGCGCGACGCCAAGGAGGGCGGCGTCGAGGTCGGCTGGGACCACTGGGACCCGACGATCAAGGCGATCTACCAGTACCTCGGCTACGGGCAGTACAACAACGGCGACCGGTTCCGCCCCCAGGCGTACCACACCGACTACGTCGCCCGACGCAGTGCGAGGCTGATCGAGGAGATGGCGGCGGAGGACACGCCCTTCTTCCTGTGGACCTCGTTCGTGGGTCCGCACGGCCGCTGCCCGGTGAGGGCCGAGGCCGGCGGGTGCCGGTTCCCACCGGTGGTGGCGCGTCGACACCGCACGCTGCACCCCGACCTCGTGGCGCGGGCGCGCGCCAAGCCTTCGTTCAACGAGAAGGCCATGGACGACAAGCCGGGCTTCCTGCGGCGTCGGCCGATGATCCCGACGAAGCGGATCGACACCCTGCAGCGGGCGCGCGCCGGTGCCCTGGCGGCGGTCGACGAGGGCGTGGAGACGATCGTGCAGGCCCTGCGCGCGAGCGGATCCGCCGACAACACCCTGGTCGTCTTCACCTCCGACAACGGCTACCTGATGGGCGAGCACCGCTACCAGGGCAAGATCCTCGGCTACGAGGAGGCGATCCGGGTGCCGCTCGTCATGGCCGGGTTGGGCCTGCCCCAGGGCGTCCAGAATGCCCAGACCGCCGCGATGATCGACCTCGCGCCCACGTTCGCCGAGCTGGCGGGAGCGACGCCGCTGATCGAGGTCGACGGCGCACCGATCCATGTCCGCACCGGCCCCGAGGCCGCCGAGGTGGACGATCGCACCCTGCTGATCCAGGCCGGTGCGAGCAACCTGAAGAAGTTCCCGACCGGGTGGTGGTTCCGCGGTGTCCGGACCTCTCGCTACACCTACGTGCGCTACGAGCGGGACGGCTTCGTGGAGCTCTACGACCGCGACCGCGACCCCTTCCAGCTGCGCAACCGTGCCGACGATCCGCGCTACCGCGAGGTGCGCACGGAGCTGGCCAAGCGAGCCTTCGTCCTGACGCAGTGCAACGGCTCCGACTGCCGCCCGGACCTGGCGCCGGTGATGAGTCCCCAGCAGCGTGGCCCCGCCCCGGGAGCCGGGCCGCTCGCCGACCCCTGACGACCCCTGACCAGCCCTGGCCAGCCCTGACCAGCCCCGGCGTCCCCGACGACGCCGTCCGCCCGCGGACCCCGGGGGCGTGACCCCGGTCACGGGTCGACTTGACCGGTCTGCGGACACGGAGGCACCTCGGGCGCTAGCGTCCGTGGCGGCGGTCGAGCGGATGAGGAGTTGCCTGCGTGGGTGTGCGAACCGGGACGTCGCGGTCCGCTGCATTGGCGGTAGCAACCCTGTGGGGCGCTCTCGCCGCGCTCGCCGGCCCCGTGGTCCTGGCCGGCCCGCTGACGGCTCCTGCTGCGGCTGAGGTCGCTGCCGAGGTCCCGGCAGCCACGTCGGGCGCCGAGCTGCCGGCACGACGAACGCAGGCGCAGGGCGCTGAACCGTCCTTCTCCCCGGCCCTGCGCCGGATCCGCGTCGTCGACCACAACATCGAGAAACGCTCCGCCGCGATGAGCCGGGCGCTCACGGCCGCCCGCAAGACCGGGGCCGAGGTGATCCTGCTCCAGGAGGTCTGCTGGTGGCAGGCCGACCAGCTGCGCCGCCGGCACCCGACCTGGACGGTCGCCTACAAGCCTGAGCGGGAGCGGGACAAGTGCATGCGGGGGTCGAGTCGGGACAGCGGACTGCTGGGGGTCCGGCGACAGGTCGGCAACGTCGCCATCTGGACCGGCGGGAGCGTCGGCCTGCCGACGACCCACACGTTCACCACCCAGCGCGTGAAGTCGGACCGCACCGGTCTGGCGTGCGTCTCGTGGACGACGATCGTGCGGCACCGGGCGTGCTCGGTGCACCTGATCTCCCCGACCGGTCGTCGTGAGCTGATCGTGCGCACCAAGCAGGCCCGAGAGGTGCGGCGGATCACCGGCCCCTGGGTCGGCAAGCAGGACCTGGTCGTGCTCGGTGGCGACTTCAACGCCGAGCCCCAGCGCGCCACCATGAACCACCTCTACCGCTTCGACGGGGTCGGTCGCTTCCGCGAGGCGACCAAGCAGCGACTGGGCGGGCCCGACTGCCGCTGCCGTCAGGTCACCGGCGACGGGCGTCGGGCCAAGGTCGACTACATCTTCTTCTCGGCCAACAGGACGACCGCTCGGGGCTTTCGCAGCCTGCGCGTCGTGAAGACGTCCTCCGACCACCACCTGCTGATCGGGTGGGCCGACATGGACGTGACCGAACGCTCCTGATCCTGGCGAGCAGCGGGAGGGCGGCGGCTTGCGAGGCCGGGCGTGAGAGGCGAGACTGACGAGCTCGTGCTGTCGACCGAGGGGCTGGATCCGCAGGTGGACAGGACCCACGGGACGCGGGGCGCTTCCGGCACCCACCGAGCCCACGACGGCTCGCGTGCCGGTTCCCGCCGCCGGGCAGGCGCGCCGGTCGTGATGGGGGTCGTCAACGTCACGCCCGACTCGTTCTCCGACGGGGGTCGGTACGCCGACACCGACGCGGCAGTCGCCCACGGCCGGTCCCTGGTGGCCGACGGTGCCGACGTGCTCGACATCGGCGGCGAGTCCACCCGCCCGGGGGCGACGCGGCCACTGGTGCGCGAGGAGCTCGACCGGGTGGTGCCGGTGATCGCGACCCTCGCCGGCGACGGCGCGGTCGTCTCGGTCGACACGATGCGCGCCGAGGTGGCCGCCGAGGCGCTCGCCGCAGGGGCCACCATCGTCAACGACGTCTCCGGGGGGCTGGCCGACCCCGAGATCCTGGCGGTCACCGCCGCCGCGGGCGCGACGTACGTCGCGATGCACTGGCGTGCCCATGCCGACCGGATGGCCCAGATGACGACGTACGACGGGCCGGGCGGTGTCGTCGGGGGAGTGCGCCGCGAGCTCGCCGCCCGCGTCGAGGACCTGCTCGCGGCCGGGATCGCCGAGCACCGGATCGTCCTGGACCCCGGCCTCGGCTTCGCCAAGCGCCCGGAGCACAACTGGGAGCTGCTGCGGGCTCTGGCTCCCGGCGGCGACCTGAGCGCCATGGGGTTCCCGTTCCTCGTCGGTGCGAGCCGCAAGTCGTTCCTGGGAGTTCTGCTGGCGGGGGAGGACGGGGCGCCGCGCGAGGTCGGCGGGCGCGAGGTCGCCGGGCACGCGCTGACCCTGCTGCTCGCCCAGCGCGGCGTCTGGGGGGTCCGGGTGCACGACGTTCGGGGCGCTCGTGATGTGCTGAGCGTGTGGGAGCAGACGTGACGGACGAGCTCGCCGTCCTCGGCATCGAGTGCTTCGGGCACCACGGGGTCTTCGACTCCGAGAAGCGCGACGGGCAGACGTTCGTGATCGACCTCGTGCTCGGCATCGACACGTCGCCCGCGGCCGCCAGCGACGACTTGCGCGACACCGTGGACTACGGGAGTCTCGTGACCTCGGTGAAAGCCGCCGTGGAGAATGATCCGGTCGACCTGATCGAGACCCTTGCCCAGCGGATCGCGTCCGTCTGCCTCACCGACGGTCGTGTTGAATGGGCTCGGGTGAGCGTTCACAAGCCGGACGCCCCCATCGACGCCACGTTCGCAGACGTGACGCTGACGATCACCCGAGAGCAAGAGGGCACCCGTGACTGAGACCCCCAACCCCTACATCGTCGACGCCGACACCCTGACGGGGGAGATGCGTCCGATCCGCCGGGTCGTGATCGCGCTCGGCTCCAACCTGGGCGAGCGCCTGGCCACCCTGCAGGGCGCGGTCGACGCGATCGCCGACACCCCCGACGTCTGGGTCACCGGGGTCTCGCCGATCTACGAGACCGAGCCCGTCGACTGCCCGCCCGGCTCGGAGAATTTCCTCAACGCCGTCGTGCTGGCCGACACCACGCTGGCCGCCAACCGACTGATGGACCGGGCGCTGGCCGTCGAGGACGCCTTCGACCGCGAGCGCAGCGACGTCCCCAACTCCCCGCGCACGCTGGACGTCGACCTCATCGTCGTCGGTGACCGACGCAGCGACACCGAGGCGTTGCGCCTGCCGCACCCCCGCGCCGCCGAGCGCGCGTTCGTGCTCAAGCCATGGTTCGACCTGGAGCCCGACGCCGAGCTCCCGGGCTTCGGGCTGGTGGCCGACCTGCTGGCCAACCTGGGCCTCGACGCGATCACCTTGCGCGAGGACCTCGAGCTCGACGTCAACTGACGCACGGCCCCGACGGCTGCCGGCATGTCGTGAGCGACGACCAGGGCTCCCTGCGACCGACCTCGGGCGCGGTCCTCGCGATCTGGGCGATCGTGGGGCTGGCGGCCGGCTGGTTGGTGCACCCGCTGACGGATCGCAGCGGCACGCCCCCGGTCATCACCTGGACCCAGCCGGTGCTCCTGCTGCTGGTCGCCGCCATCGTGGGGGCGGCTGCGTGGGCGACCTGGCGGGTCGTGCACACGCGTCGTGAGCGACTCGACCCGCAGCACGCCTTCAACCGCCTGGTGCTGGCCCGCGCGTGCGCCATCGTGGGCTCCCTGGTGGGTGGCGGCTACCTGGGCTACGCGCTCAGCTGGGTCGGGGACGGCGCCGAGCTGGCCGACCAGCGGCTCGGACGGTCGCTGGTCGCGGCCGCGGCCGGCGCGCTGGTGGTGATCGTCTCCCTGCTCCTCGAGCGTGCGTGTCGCGTCCGTCGGGACGGTTCAGCCGATTAGTTTGGCTCCATGACTTCCCCGTCTGCACGGCCTTCCCGTCGTCGTCAACGCTCCACCCGGCTCCTCACGGCCTCCCTCCTCATCCTCGGTGCGGGCGTGGTGGTCGCTGCAGCTGCCCTGACGGGTTCGCTGGTGCTCACGGTCCTCGCCGGGATCGCGGCCACCGCCCTGGGTGCGGCCGCAGTCCGCATCACCTACGCCGAGGTCGTCGACTCCCGTCGCGACGCCGGGCGCGACCGCGCCGAGCAGGCCCAGGCCTACCGCCGCCTCGCCGAGGAGCGGCAGGCCGAGCAGGCGATCTACGTCGCCGAGACCAGCGGTCGCATCACCCGCCACCAGGCGACGATCTCCCGGCTCGAGGAGCGACTCTCCGAGGCTGCTGCAGAGCTGGCCCAGGCGCGTCGCGACCTGGACTCCGAGCGCAACGGCACCCGTCGCCTGACCGCCGAGCGCGACCGGCTCTCGCGCAGCCGCGACGACGCCGAGGAGCGGGCCGCTCTCGCGATCGTGCGGGTCGCCGAGCTCGAGCAGGAGCTGGACGTCGTGATCTCCGAGTGGCGCGCCGGCCAGGGCGCGCCGACCCGCAAGCACGCCTGAGACCACCGTCCTTCCGGACGACCCCACCGGAGCGACAGGTCGCGGACGGTACGGTGGGGTCCGTGGTTGGAGACGAACGACAGCAGTGGCGGGTGCAGGTGCCGGAGGACTCTCGGTTCGAGAGTGATCTCGAGGAGCTCGACGTCGAGCCCCCCGCGGCGCTCGCCGACGACTGGAGCATCGACACCCCCGACCCGGCCAACCTGGCCGACCTGGCGCGGCTGACGCACCTGCTCCGCGCCCACGAGCGGCACGGCCGCGGGTGGGCCGGGGCGAGCGTGGACGACGTGCTCGTCGAGGTCTCCGCCCAGGGCCTGCTGACCCGCGAGAACGTCGTCGTGCGCGACGAGCGCGGAGAGATCCGCGCCTGGGGCAGTGTCCACGACCGCGCCGGCGGCCGGATGCTGTTCGTCCACGTGGTCGAGCGCGATCTTCCCGACCGGCTCGCTCGGGCCTGCTCCGACGTGCTCATCGACTGGGCGGTCGAGCAGGCCAAGGTCCTCGGTGGCGCCCGCGGGCTCGACGTCCAGCAGATCGACACCGGAGCCTTCGAGGGCGACGAGCGCCAGGCCACGTGGCTCGGCGCCGGAGGCTTCGAGCAGGTCCGCACGTGGTGGCAGATGAACCGACCGGTGGAGCCCGACGAGGTCGAGCTGGTCGAGTCCCCGGACCTGTGGGAGGCGCGCGGCGTGCGCTTCCGCAAGGTACGGCGCGCCGGCACCGGGCTGCCGGACGAGGACGACCTGCGCGACGTCCACGACATCCTGGAAGAGGCCTTCCTCGACCACTTCAACTCGTGGGAGGAGACCTTCGACGAGTTCGTCTTCCGGCTGCGCGAGGACCCGGGCCACCGCTGGGACCAGTGGTGGCTGGCGGAGATCGTCGACGTGCCCGAGGGCGAGAAGCCGATCCCGGCCGGCGCGTTGGTCGGCACGCTGTCGGAGGGTGGCGGAGGGAGCCCCGACGGCTCCTACGTCTCCTACATCGGCGTCGTCAAGGCCGCCCGTGGCCGCGGCGTGGCCAAGGGCCTGCTCCGCACGATCATCGCCGATGCCGCCTCACGTGGCCGCGACCGCGTCGGCCTCGAGGTCGACGCCGACTCGTCGACCGGCGCCGACAACCTCTACTCGTCCATGGGCTGGAAGACGAAGTACGTCACGCAGTCCTGGCACAGGGACGTACCGGTGACCTGACAGGCGTCTCCTCCTGTCGCTTGCCAGGTCACCGGATTTCGACGCGCTCGCACGGCTTCGTGCCTCAGCCGTGTCGCTTGCTCAATCTTCGGTCGCCACGACGTCTCGTTCGTTCCTCGCGATCCGTCTGCGACCTCAGATCAGGCCGTTCTCCGTCAGCCAGTCGGTCGCCGCCTGCTCGGCCGACGCCTTCTCGTCACCCTCGACCCGGTCGCGCAGGGCGATCAGGTCCTCGGTGTCGAGCGCGGCCGAGACCTCGTCGAGGATGGCCTCCAGGTCCGGGGTGTCGATGTCCGCGGAGAGCAGCGGGATGATGTTCTGCGAGGAGATCAGGTTCTCCGGGTCCTCCAGGACGACGAGGTCCTCGGCGACCAGGGCCGGCGAGGTGGTGTAGATGTCGGCCACCTGCACGGAGTCGTCGACCAGGGCCTTGACCGTGTCCGGCCCGCCGAAGTCCTCGATCGGGCGGAACTTCACGTCCTCGACGCCGTACACGCTGGCCAGGCCGGGGATGCCGTAGCCGAGCTCGCCGAACTGCGGGTTGGCGCCCAGCGTGAACGGCTCGAGCGCCGACAGGTCACCGATCGAGGTGAGATCGTTGGCCTCGGCGGTCGCGCGGGTCACGACGTAGGCGTCCTTGTCCTCGGCTGCCGCCGAGGCGTAGACCACCAGGTCGTCGGCCGCGACGGCATCGACGAGCGCGTCGTCGACGTCGCCGGTGGTGCGCTCGGTGTACTCGGTGTCGTAGAAGGCGAGCAGGTTGCCGTTGTACTCGGGGATCAGGTTGATCGAGCCGTCCTGCAGTGCCGGGATCGTCTGCTGGCGCGGGCCGATGTTGAAGCGCTCGGTGACGTCGAAGCCGCCGTTCTCGAGTGCCTGGGAGTAGATCTCGCCGAGGATCTCGCTCTCGGGGAAGGCGAAGGACCCGATGGTGACCGAGCCACCCGCGCCGCTGCCGTCGCCCTCGCCGCTGCCGGCGGGGTCGCTGGCGGTCGGGTCGTCGGAGGCACAGGCGGCCAGGGCGGCGGCGAGGCCGACCGCGGCGGCAGCCGCGGTGAGGCGCCGAGGAGTGGAGTTGCGCATGGTGATGGTTCCCTTCGTGTCACACGTGCTCTGACGTGCGCGGCCGTGGTGACCGACTGGTGCGGCGCCGTGCCGCGGGGCGTTGCTCGGTGACTCCCGGACGGGCCGTGAGTCGCTGGGCGAGGGCGAAGAGCCCGTCGACCAGAAGGGCGAGGGCGGTGACCAGGAGGGCGCCGCCGAGGATGCGGTCGTAGTCGTTGAGACCGATCCCGCTGGTGATGATGCGACCGAGGCCGCCGAGTCCGGCGTACGAGGCGATCGTCACGGTCGCGATCACCTGCAGGGTGGCGGCCCGCAGGCCGCCGATGATGAGGGGCAGGGCCAGCGGGATCTCGACCTTGGTGAGGATCTGCATCTCGGTCATGCCGTTGGCGCGTGCGGCATCGATCGTCTGACGGTCGACGGACTCCAGCCCGGCGTAGGCGCCGGCCAGCATCGACGGGATCGCCAGGATGACGAAGGAGATGGTGGCCCCGACGATCGGTGCGGTGTCGAAGGAGAGCCAGTAGCCGAAGACCATCAGCAGGAAGTAGAGGAGGCCCAGGGTGGGCAGGGCGCGCATCGCGCCGGTGAACCCGATGACGAACTGGCGGCCACGGCCGGTGTGGCCGATGTAGAAGCCGAGTGGCAGGGCGATCAGGGCTGCGATCACGACCGAGACCGCGGTGTACTGCAGGTGCTCGACGAGTCGGTCCTGGATCGGCAGCGGGCTGAGGCTGCCCGGCTGCCAGTTGTCGGGGTCGAAGATCCAGCGCAGCGCGCTGAGAAAGAACTCCATCAGCGATCACCGCCACCCGCTGGCGCGCTGCCGGAACCGCCGGAACCGCCGGAACCGCCGACGGACCGCGCAGCCTCGAACGTCGCGAGCGGCTCCTCCCGGCCGGGGACCGTGACGCGGCCGTGGGTCGTGCGGTCCTTGCGGTTCCAGGGCATGAGCAGCCGGCCGATGAGCACGATGGCCACGTCGAAGACGAGCGCCAGGAGCAGGCTGACCAGGATGCCGACGACGACCTCCTCGAGGATGCCGCGCTGCTTGCCGTTCTGGAAGAGGAAGCCGAGGTTCTGCGAGCCGATGATCACGCCGACCGAGACCAGGGCGATCGTGCTGACCGACACGACCCGGATCCCCGCGAGCAGGACGGGCCCGGCCAGGGGGAGCTCGACGCGCAGGAAGCGGGCGGCGGGGGAGAAGCCGACCGCCACCGAGGCGTCGATCGTCGCGGCGTCGACCGAGGCCAGGGCGTCGGCGGCGGAGCGGGTCATGATCGCCACCCCGTAGATCGTGAGGGCGACGACCAGGTTGGTGGCGTCGAGGACCTTGGTGCCCAGGACCAGCGGCAGGATCACGAACAGCGGCAGGGAGGGGATCGTGTAGAGCAGGCTACCGGTGGTGATCACGATGGAGCGCGACACGTTGTTGCGGTTGGCCAGCCAGCCGAGGGGCAGGGCCAGGACGAAGCTGAGCACGATCGGCAGGAACGCCAGCTGGGCGTGCGTCCAGGTCAGCTCACCGATGAGGTCGAGGTTGTTGCGGGTCCAGTCCACGCTCAGGCCCCGCCGAGCACGCCGATGGGGCGGCCGTCCTCGTCGACGACGAGCTCGGTGCCGTCGTCCGCGCGCTCCACCCGCAGCTTGCGCTTGCCCTTGTCGGCCCCGATGAAGGAGGCGACGAAGTCGTCGGCGGGGGCGGAGAGGATCTCTGCGGGTGTGCCGGCCTGGGCGATCACCCCGCCCTTGCGGAAGATGACGACCTGATCGGCCAGCAGGAACGCCTCGTCGATGTCGTGGGTCACGAAGACGATCGTCTTGCCCAGCTCCGCCTGCAGGCGGTTGAGCTCGGTCTGGAGATCGGCGCGCACGATCGGGTCGACGGCGCCGAAGGGCTCGTCCATCAGCAGGATGTTGGGGTCGCTCGCCAGGGCACGGGCGACGCCGACGCGCTGCTGCTGGCCGCCGGAGAGCTGGCGTGGGTAGCGCTGGGCGAGCGTGCGATCGAGCCCGACCTTGTCGAGCAGCTCGAGCGCCTCGGCCCGGGCCTTCGCCTTGGGGATGCCGGTGAGCACGGGCACCGTCGCCACGTTGTCGATCACCTTGCGGTGCGGCAGCAGACCCGACGCCTGCAGCACGTAGCCGATGCTGCGACGCAGCTGGACCTTGTCGCGCGAGGTGATGTCCTCACCGTCGATCGTGATCCGTCCCGAGGTCGGGTCGATCATCCGGTTGATCATCCGCAGCAGCGTCGTCTTGCCGCAGCCGGAGGATCCGACGAAGACGGTCGTCTGGTGGGACGAGAGCACGAAGTTGAAGTCCTCGACGGCCACGGTGCCGTCGGAGAACTGCTTGGTCACCGACTCGAACTCGATCATCGTCTGGGCTCGATCCATCGGAGGGAAGGGTCCGGAACCCGACAACCCTAACCACCACCGAAGGGTGGGGCGGCCCGTCGGCCGCCATCCGGCGGGTCGGAGCGGCGATCAGCGCTCGTGGTCGCGCAGCGCCAGGGCTGCTCGGGGCACGCTGCCGGCAGCCAGACCCGGTACGTCGATCCGCCGGCCGTGCTCGTCCTCGACGCGCGGTGCCCACTCGCCCCGGGGGAGGTCGCGCAGGAAGCGCATCACCAGCGCGGCGTCGTCGCGGCGTCCCTGCTCGACGAGCCACCCGGTGAGCCGGTGCATCGGCGGCAGCCCGGAGTGGACCAGGGAGCGGGCGCCGAAGAACTCACGCACCCCCGACTCCAGCACGGCGTACCACTCGTCGTCGCAGTCGGGGATGAGCACGAAGTAGCGGTGCAGGTCGCCGGGCAGCACCTTGTCCTGGAAGGTCTTGCTCACCTTGCTCGAGCCATAGTCGAGCACCGACTGCCGGGAGGTGCGCTTGGTCGCCCAGCGGTCCTGCAGGTCGTCGAGCGATGCCCGCTGCTGGGTGATGGACGAGCCGTCCGAGCGGATCCGCCACTGGTAGACCACGTCGGGGACGACGCCGATCCGGCGCGCCCGGAGGTAGGCCTCGGTCAGGGTGGGTTGGTCCTCGTAGCGAGTGCCCACGGGCCACGACAGGCCGACGCTCACCCAGAAGTCCCGGCGATAGAGCTTGTTCCACGCGAAGACGTCGCCCAGGAGCTCGGGCATCTGGTCGATGATCCCGGCCTGCCGCGTGGCGTGCAGGCGCTTCATCCACGGGGGCTGCACCTGCCGCTCGCCGTCCGGGTCGTCGTACCACCACACGATGGAGCCGGTGACCAGGTCGGCACCCGTGCGCTGCTGCTGGCGCAGCAGGGTCGCGTAGGCCGCGGGCGGGACGACGTCGTCGGAGTCGGCGAAGGCGAGGAAGGTGCCGCGGGCGTGGCGCAGGCCCTCGTTGCGGGCCGCCCCCAGTCCCTGGTTGTCGGTGTGCACGACCTCGACGCGCGGGTCGCGGGCGGCGTACGCGTCCGCGATCGCGCCGGAGGTGTCGGTGGATCCGTCGTCGACGACGACCACCTGCAGCTCTTCGTGGGTCTGGGCGAGCACGCTGTCCAGGCACGCCGGCAGGTAGGCCTCGACGTCGAAGACGGGGACGACGACGCTGATCAGCGGGGCGCCCTGTCTTCCTCGCCATCGCATGGCGCCAGGTTAGGGCAGGGGAGAGCGGGACAGGCGATAGCATCGCGCCTCGTGAGCGCACCCACCCCCGCAGAGCCCAGCGCCCATCCGCGCACGGTGCTGTTCGTCGCCGGGGCCGGTCGCAGTGGCACGAGCACGATGGCCGGGCTGATGCAGATCCTCGGGCTCCACGTGCCGCGCCCCGAGGTGCCGGCGGACGCGTCGAACCCCAAGGGCTTCAGCGAGCCGCAGTGGGTCGTCGACCACCACGACCGGCTGCTGGCGGAGGCGAACGTCCAGGTCTCCGACGCCCGCCCTGAGGCGTGGTTCGAGACCGGCCGGATCAGCACGCGCGAGCCCGAGCGGATCGCCACGTCGCAGTGGCTCGAGGGTCACTTCGCGGTCAACTCGGAGCTGGTCGTCAAGGACCCACGACTCAGCTGGTTCCTCGGCCTGTGGCGGGTCGCGGCGATCCGCACGGGGGTGCGGCCCGTCTTCGCCACGATGCTGCGTCCGCCCGCCGAGGTGGTGGGGTCCAAGCAGCTCTACTACGCCAACAAGCTCGGGTCGGCACACCTGACGGCATCCTGGCTCAACATGCTCCTGCACACCGAGCGGGCGACACGTGCCGAGGCGGGTGCCGGTCGTGTCTTCGTCCGGTACGGCGACCTCCTCGAGGACTGGACCCGCACGACGATGCGCGTCGGCGAGACCCTCGACCTGCAGCACGTGCTGCACGCCGACTCCGAGCGGATCCGCGACGGCCACCGATTCGTCGACCCGTCGCTGCGCCGGATGGGCCAGAGCCTCGACGACCTCGCGCTCCCGACCCGCCTGCACGAGCTCACGGGCGAGACCTGGGCCGAGCTCAACAAGCTCGCCGAGCCCGAGGGTGACATCCCCGCCGTGCACGACACGCTCGACCAGCTCCGCGAGGCCTACGTCGACCTCTACGCAGAGTCCGAGGCGATCTCGCGCTCCTCGGTGGTCGCCACCGAGCACCGCCTCAGGCGGCGGCCGGGGCAGGGCGCCGCCGGAGCCCCCAAGCCTGCACCTGCACCTGACTCCGGCTTCGCCGCCGACAAGGTCCCGCACGGGTTGCGCGCCGCCGTACCGCCCTCGGTACGGCGTGGTCTGCGCAAGCTCGTCGGCCGGGAGCGCTAGCCGTGGCTCCGGCGTCCGGGGCCGGCGCTGGGACCGGCATCGCCAACCGTGAGGGCCACACCGACTACGACATCGTCTGGCCGTGGACCCGGCCCGGCGGCCTGCGACCCGGAAGCACCGCGGTCCTGCGGGTCAAGGACGAGGCACTGTCGTTGCCGTGGGTGCTCCCGCCGCTGCTGCGCGCGATGGACCACGTGCTGCTGGTCGACAACGGCTCGACCGACGCCAGCGCCGACGTCGCTCGTGCGGTCGCGGAGCAGGCCGGGCACGCCAGCACGCTGCGCGTCACGACGTACCCCTTCGCCGTCGCGCGCGCGGGCGCCGAGCACCTCGCGGTCCACGAGCAGTCCGTGCACTCGCTGGCGTACTTCTACAACTGGTGCTTCGCGCAGGTCCAGACGCGCTACTCCTTCAAGTGGGACGGCGACATGGTCCTGACTCCGGAGGGCGAGTGGTCGCTGGCCGACCTCGCCTGGCAGGTCGGTGACGTGCAGTCGATCATCAGGGTCCCGCGCCACGGCCTCTACCTCGACAGCAGCAGACCCGACCACGGCTGGCTCGACCTGGGGCTGCGCAACGCGGAGGAGTGGGGCTTTCCGACCGGCCCCGACTTCGTCTTCACCAAGGCCTTCGAGTGGGAGGTCCGCACGACACCGAAGCCGGTGCGCACGATCGGCCTGCCGTTCGGGCTGTGCGTGGAGCTGAAGTACCTCGACGGCGACGAGTTCGCGCACTGGACCGACCCGTCGTCGTTCGCCACCAGCTTCCGCAACAAGCGCAAGCGGCGCGAGTGGGAGGTCTTCCACGCCCTGCAGGACGGCACCGTGCCGGTCGGGGTCCACGAGATCTCCTCGCCCGCCGGTGTCCACGTCGTCGATCACGTGACCCGCACCTGGTTGCCCCAGGCCCCCCGCCCGCTCGAGGTCGGCACCGTCGTCACCTCGGACGACCGAGCGAGCAGCTGAGCGCGAGGCACGAGCGCGCAGCGTCGCGAGCGAAGGTTGAGCAAGCGACACGGGTGAGGGACGAACTCGTGCGAGCGGTCGAAACCCGGTGACCTGAGGTCGGACGGCAACCACGCCTGTGGCCCGGGTCACGTCACATTCCGTTCACACGGAGGAAGCACACCCGATAGATTCGACGTTGCACACACGTCAGAGTCGTACGAGCACACCGTCTGGTACCCACACCGGCCCGGCCGCCCGCAGCAACACGGGGCAGCAGGGTGGTCGGCGGGACTGGAACGAAAGGTTCGAAACCATGTCTGAGCCCTTGACCGCTGCCCTGCGCGCGGACGAGCAACCCCCGACCTCGGGTCCCCGTCGGTTCCGCATCGGCGTCGTCGGCGCCGGGCGTGTGGGCGCCGTGCTGGCCGCGTCGCTGCGCGGGGCCGGCCACGAGGTCGTGTCGGTGGCCGGCGAGTCGGACGCCTCGCGCGGACGGATCGCCGATCTGCTGCCGGGTGTGTCGATCGACAAGCCCAGTGCCGTCGCGCGCGACTGCGACCTGCTCCTGCTCACGGTGCCCGACGACATGCTCGGCAACGTCGTGTCGGTGCTCGCCGACTCCGGTGCCCTGCACGAGGGGCAGTACGTCGTGCACACGTCCGGCCGCCACGGCCTGGCGATCCTCGCGCCGGCCATCGCCGTCGGTGCCCGCGCCATCGCGCTGCACCCTGCCATGACCTTCACCGGGACCGGCGTCGACCTCGAGCGCCTGGGCGGCTGCACCTTCGGTCTCACGGCCGAGGTGGAGGAGCGTGAGGTCGCGGCCCAGCTCGTCGCCGACCTGGGTGGCGACACCATGTGGGTGCCCGAGACCCGCCGGGCGCTCTACCACGCAGGTCTGGCCCACGGCGCCAACCACCTGGTGACCCTGGTGACCGAGGCGATGGAGCTCCTGGCCGCCGCTGGTGCCGACGACCCGGCCGCGACCCTGCGCCCCCTGCTGACCGCCGCCCTCGACAACGCCCTCGAGCACGGCGACGCCGCCCTGACCGGCCCGATCGTGCGCGGCGACCTCAACACCGTGCGTGCCCACCTCGACGGCATCTCCGCCGAGGCGCCGACCACGCTGCCGTCCTACCTCGCCCTGGCGCGAGCGACCCTGAGCCGTGCGGTCACCGACGGCCGACTCACGCCCATGCGGGCCCTGACGATCACCCAGGTGCTGGACGCGGCCGCCCTCGCGCAGCCCGTGCGGGCACGCTGGACGTCGTGACCCACGAACGTCCCGTCCTGGCCTCCACCCGGGCCGAGCTGGCCGACGTCCTGGCGAAGCGGCCGGGGGAGCGGGTCGGCTTCGTGCCGACGATGGGCGCCCTGCACGGCGGCCACGCCAGCCTCATGGCCGCGGCGCGCCACGAGGTCGACGACGGCCCGTTGGTGGTGTCGGTGTTCGTGAACCCGATGCAGTTCGCGCCGGGCGAGGACCTCGACCGCTACCCCCGCACCCTCGACGACGACGTCGCTGTCTGTGCCCGCGAGGGGGTCGACGTGGTCTTCGCGCCGAGCGTCGACGAGGTCTACCCCGGCGGCGAGCCGATGGTGAGCATCGACCCCGGCCCCCTCGCCGAGACGCTCGAGGGACGCACCCGCCCGGGCCACTTCCGGGGTGTCCTGACGGTCGTCGCCAAGCTCTTCGGCCTGGTCCGTCCCGACGTAGCGGTCTTCGGGCAGAAGGACTACCAGCAGCTGGTGCTGATCCGCCGGATGGCCGCGGACCTGTGCCAGGGGGTCGAGGTCGTCGGTGCTCCGACGCTGCGCGAGACCGACGGGCTGGCCATGTCGAGCCGCAACCGCTTCCTCGACCCCGAGCAACGGCTCCAGGCGGTCGCGCTCAACCGCACCCTGCGCGCGGCCGCCGACGAGGCGCCGCACGGCGTCGACGCTGCGCTCGACGCGGCGCGCGGCGAGCTCCGCGAGTCGCTGGGCGTCGACCTGGACTACCTCGAGATCACCCTGCCCGACCTCTCACCCGTGCCCGCCGACGCGCCGCCCGGCACCGAGGGCCGTGCCCTCATCGCGGCGAAGGTCGGCACCACCCGCCTCATCGACAACCTGCCCCTCACGATCGGAAGACCCTGATGCTGCGAACCATGATGACCAGCAAGATCCACCGCGCCACCGTCACCCAGGCCGACCTGCACTACGTCGGCTCGGTGACCGTCGACGAGGACCTCCTCGACGCGGCCGACCTGCTGTCCGGCGAGCTGGTTCACATCGTCGACATCACCAACGGTGCGCGGCTGGAGACCTACACGATCGCGGGCGAGCGCGGCAGCGGTGTCATCGGCATCAACGGTGCCGCCGCCAGGCTGGTGCACCCCGGTGACCTCGTCATCCTGATCGCCTACGGGCAGATGGAGACCGCCGAGGCGCGCGAGCACCAGCCGCACGTCGTCTTCGTCGACGCCGACAACAAGATTCTCGCCACTGGTTTCGACCCGGCCGAGACGTTCGGTGACGACCGGCTCGTGCGGGGCGACGCGACCACCAGCAACTAGCATCCTCAGATGCCCACTGCCGTACGCCGTGTCCCGGGGCGCTTGAGCGCTCCCTCGCCCGGCTGGACCACCCAGGCCGACGTCGTCATCGTCGGCTCCGGCATCGCCGGCCTGACGACGGCGCTGCGCCTCAACGCCGCCGACAACGGGGTCGGCAAGATCCTGGTGATCACCAAGGACCGGCTGGCCGCCGGCTCCACGCAGTGGGCGCAGGGCGGGATCGCAGCGGCGCTGGGTCCGGGCGACTCGCCCGAGGAGCACGCGATCGACACCCTGGTCGCCGGTGCCGGGGTGTGTGACGAGGAGGCCGTCCGAGTCCTGGTCGACGAGGGGCCGGACGCCGTGCGCGAGCTGATCGCGCTGGGCGCCAACTTCGACCACGACGTCCACGGGGAGATCTCGTTGACCCGCGAGGGCGGCCACCACCGTGACCGGATCGCGCACGCCGGCGGCGACGCCACGGGCGCCGAGATCCAACGGGCGCTGATCGCCGCCGTCGGTGCCGCCCCGGAGATCGAGATCATCAAGCGTGGCTTGGCCGTCGACCTGCTCCTCACCGACCCGGTCGAGGGCGATGGTGGCGTCGCCGGCGTGACCGTGCACGTGATGGGCGAGGGACAGCGCGACGGAGTCGGTGCGGTGCTGTGCCGGGCGCTGGTCCTGGCCAGCGGCGGCCTCGGCCAGGTGTTCTCGCAGACGACCAACCCTGCGGTCTCGACGGGCGACGGAATGGCCCTGGCGCTGCGCGGGGGAGCAACCCTGCGCGACCTGGAGTTCGTGCAGTTCCACCCGACGGTGATGTACCTCGGTGCCGACTCGATGGGCCAGCAGCCCCTCATCTCCGAGGCGGTCCGGGGCGAAGGCGCCGTCCTCGTCGACTTCGACGGCCACCGCTTCATGCAGGGAGTCCACGAGCTCGCCGACCTCGCCCCGCGCGACGTGGTCGCCAAGGCGATCATGCGACGGATGCTCGACACCGGCCGGCCGCACATGTGGCTCGACGCGCGTCACCTGGGGGCGGAGTTCTGGGAGCGGCGCTTCCCGACCATCCTGGGCGTCTGTCGCACCCACGGCATCGACCCGACGACCCAGCTCATCCCCGTCGCCCCGGCGTGTCACTACGCCTCGGGTGGTGTGCGCACCGACCTGCACGGACGCTCCGACGTACCCGGCCTCTACGCCACCGGTGAGGTCGCCTGCTCGGGCGTGCACGGCGCCAACCGTCTGGCGTCCAACTCGCTGCTCGAGGGGCTCGTCTACTCGCGGCGGATCGCCCAGGTCCTCCCCGACGAGCTGCGTCCGTGGTCCGACCCGGCCCCCGACACCCGGACGCCCGGGCTGGTGCCCGGCGATGCCCGCCCCGAGCTGCAGGAGGTGATGACCTCGCGCGTCGGCGTGCTGCGCAACGAGGTCGGGCTCCAGGAGGCCAGCAGCATGCTCGACAAGATCGGGAGCCGCAGCGCCGAGGGCGTGGACCTCGCCGCGTGGGAGACCACCAACCTGCTCACCGTCGCCGAGGCGCTGACCGAGGCGGCGCGCGGCCGCGAGGAGACGCGCGGCTCGCACTGGCGCGACGACTTCCCCGAGCGCGACGACGTGACCTGGGCAGGACACTTCGACACGGTGATGAGCGACGGGGTCGCGGAGGTCTCGTTCGTCTCGGCGCCGGCGACCGACGGGGGCTCCGCATGAGTTGCTTCCCCTTTCACCTGCCGCCGCCACGGGACCTGAAGCAGGAGCTCGAGGCCGCCGACCTCGGCTACGAGGCCCTGGTCGACTACGTGCTCCGCGCCCTGCAGGAGGACCTTCCCGACGGCGCCCTCGACCTCACCTCGGTCGCCACGATCCCCGCCGATGCTCGGACCGAAGGTGTCTTCGCGGCCCGCGACGAGGGCGTCGTGGCAGGGCTGGGCGTCGCCGCGCTCGTCTTCCACCTGGTCCTCGGGGACGACGTCGAGATCACCGAGCGAGTGCCCGACGGCACCCGCGTCTCGCCCGGTGACGTCGTGATGCGCGTCGCCGGGCGCACCCGTGGTCTGCTCACCGCCGAGCGCACCGCCCTGAACTTCGCCAGCCACCTCTCCGGCATCGCCACCGCGACGTCGCACTGGGTCGCGGCCCTGGAGGGCACCCGAGCCAAGGTGCTCGACACCCGCAAGACGCTGCCCGGCTTCCGCGCCCTCCAGAAGTACGCCGTGCGCTGCGGCGGAGGAGTCAACCACCGCTTCAGCCTCAGCGACCTGGCCATGGTGAAGGACAACCACGTCGTGGCCGCGGGGGGAGTCGTGCCGGCGCTCGAGGCCGTGCGCGCGTCGTACCCCGACCTCCCCGTGGAGGTCGAGGTCACCGATCTGGGGCAGCTGCGCGATCTGCTCGCCGCGGGCTGCACGCAGATCCTGCTCGACAACATGAGCGACGAGACGATGGCCGAGGCGGTGCGCATCACCGCCGACTCCGGCGTCGGCGCCACCCTGGAGGCCTCGGGCGGCCTCACCCTCGAGCGGGCGTCGGCCGTGGCCCGCACCGGCGTGGACTTCATCTCGGTGGGGGCGCTGACGCACTCGGTCGTCGTCTTCGACCTCGGCTTCGACTTCCTCGAGGGCTGAGGGCGGTGTCCTTGCTCGCGGTCGACGTCGGCAACGCGCACACCGTGCTCGGGATCGTCTCCGACGGGGACGTGCCGGCCCACTGGCGGGTCTCGACCGACGGGCGGCGCACTGCTGACGAGTGGGCGGTCCTGCTGCGCGGACTCGTCGGCCGGCACTTCACCGGCCCGGACCCGATCTCGGGCATCGTGCTCTGCTCGACGGTGCCCGGGGTGACCCAGGCAGGGCGCGAGATGCTTGCGCGGCACTTCGCAGATCTCGAATATCTCGTGGTCGAGCCCGGCGTGCGCACCGGTATTCCGGTGCTCACCGACAACCCCCGCGAGGTGGGCACCGACCGGATCGTCAATTCGTTGGCCGCAGCAACCATCTACGGCGGACCCGCGGTGGTCGTCGATTTCGGAGGTACCGCCACCACCTTCGACGTGATAAACGCCGCGGGCCAGTATGTCGGAGGTGCTATCGCTCCGGGCATCGAGATCTCGCTCGAGGCGCTGGGGCGTCGCGGAGCCCAGCTGCGGCAGGTCGAACTGATCCGGCCGCGCTCGGTGATCGCCAAGAACACCGTCGAGGCACTGCAGTCGGGACTGGTGTTCGGCGTGGCCGCCCAGGTCGAGGGCCTGGTGGAGCGGATCGTCGACGAGCTCGACGTGGCGCTCGAGGACGTCTCGGTGATAGCGACGGGTTATTTATCACCCCTGGTATTCGACGAATGCGACTGCTTTACCGAGCACGCGCCGTGGCTGACGCTCCAGGGGTTGGAGATGGTATTCCGCCGGAATATCCGCGGATAATCGTCCGGCGGCTTTGGGTATTGAGCGATCATCGTGCACAATGATGACTGCTCCTATTCACCACATACTCAAAGACGAGGTAATCCCGTGGCACAGAAGGTAAACATTATTCTGGTCGACGACATCGACGACACCGAGGCGACCGAGACCGTCGCCTTCGGCCTCGACGGCACGTCGTACGAGATCGATCTCAACGACGGACACGCCTCGAGCCTGCGTGAGGCCCTGGCCCCGTTCCTCGGCCACGCCCGCAAGGTGACGTCGGGTCGTCGCTCGGCCAAGAAGTCCAACGGCGCCGCCGCCAGCGCCAATGGCGCCAGCGCGGCCGACGTGCGCGAGTGGGCCCGCGAGAACGGTCACTCCGTGCCGGACCGTGGCCGCATCCCTGCCGAGATCCGTGAGGCCTACGACGCCGTTCACTGATCCGCACCCAGCACCGACCCGTCGCGACGTCCTCGCGGCGGGTCGGTCTGCGTCTCCGGCCAGTGGGATGTCAGGCAGTGGGATGTCAGGCAGTGGGATGTCAGGCCAGTGGGATGTCAGCGCCACCCTTGTGTGACTGGTACGTCGCCGAGAGCGCGTCGTACGTCGCGTCGAGCCGGGCGAGACGCTCGTCCAGCAGCGGTTCGCCCAGTGCCGCGATCACGCCGACCAGGTCGGTGCTGGTGAAGTAGTCGTTGCTGCGGTTGTAGAGGTCACGGTCCGGCGCCGGGGCGGACCGATCGGGGTCCGGGACGGCGTAGACGGCCTTCAGGATCGCGATGTCGTAGGGGATGGCGAAGGACTCGGCGGAGTCCCGGTGGCTGAAGAGGTAGCTGAAGTTGTCGAACCCGGCCCACGTGATGCCGCTCAGGCACAGCGAGCACGGCTCGTGGGTGGCCAGGAAGAGGCAGTCCGAGGCCGGCGGACGGGTGGCGCGTGGCAGCTCGTGGAAGAGCTTGATGGCGTGGATCTCGCCGTGCCACAGCGGGTTCTCGACCTCGTTGTTGGTGGCGGCCACGACCAGCGACCAGTCACTCCTGCGGATGATCGCGGCTCCGAACAGCTTGTTGCCGGCAGCGACACCCCGGGTGGTCAGCGGCACGATGTCGTGCTCGATGACGTCGAGCAGCCTGGTGGTGCGCGCGAGGTCGTCCTCGGTGGTCCGGGCCATCCGACCAGGCTAGGGACCGAATGTTTCGTACGGCGCTCGGTGGCTGAGTGCCTGCGCGGCGGTCCAGCCGCAGCACCAGCAGGGCGGCGAGGGCCAGACCTGTCACCACGAGTGAGAACGCGACCCCTGCCGGGACCAGCCCGAAGCGCTGGGACGCGAGCCCGTCACCCACGACGGGCAGCGACAGGGCCACGTAGGCGACCACGAAGAAGGCCGATGTCGTGCCCGCCCGCTGGCGTGGCTCCACCCGGGCCAGCACGGAGCCCAGCCCCTTGCTGAAGGACAGGCCCTGACCGGCACCACCCACCACGGCGGCCACCAGCATCAGGGGCAGGGTGCCGATCCCGATGGCCAGCGCCAGCAGCCCCGTGCCGGCGGCGAGCAGCACGCAGCCGAGGTCGACCGCGGTGGTGAGGGGCACCCGGCTCAGGAGTACCTGGGCGAGCACCGACGAGAGGAACAGCACGGTGACCACCGAGACGCCGAGGATCGCGCCCGCGCCCGGCTCGGCCTCCGCGACGAAGCGGGGCGAGACCGCCGTCATCAGGCCGAGCACCGCGAACCCCGCGAAGCCGACGACGGCCGCCCCGACGAACGTGGTCCGTGCCTGCTGCGGGACCTCGGGCCGCGCCACGCGCAGCCGCGCGCCCGGCTCGACGTCCACCGTCTCGGGGATCCGGAGGAGCAGGGCACCGACCAGCAGTGCCACGGCGAGGTGGACCGCGAAGCCGAGGTGCACCGGCCACGGCCCGATCGTGATCAGCGACGCGGCCACGAGAGGACCGAGGCCCAGTCCCCCGATGTTGGCGGCCGTCGCGACCAGCGGTGCGCGTCGACGCCAGGCAGTCGGTGCCGACTCGAACACGGCGGCGGTCGCCGTACCGACGTAGATCCCGGCCGAGACGCCGGACACCAGGCGACCGACGAGCAGCACCCAGGTCGCGTCGGCGGCCAGGAAGACGACGTCGGACGCGGCAGAGAGGGCGAGACCAGCGAGCAGCATCGGGCGTCGCCCGATCGCGTCCGACCAGCGGCCGGTGACCAGCAGCGCGGCGAGCACGCCCACGGCGTACGTCGCGAAGATGACCGTCACCATGGTCAGCGAGAAGTCGAAGCGCGCCTGGTACTCGACGTACATCGGTGTCGGCAGCGTGGTGCCGATCATCGTCACGAGGAACGCGGCCACGACGACGGCGAACGCGGGGCGCGGGGCGAGCGGCTGTGCGGGGGACCTCACCGCGGGGCAACCGGGCGGGCGGGCCGCCCATTCCCCGCGCCGCCGCCGCCCTGGCGAGGTGGGCACCGATCGTCGCGCCGGACCCCGCGGGTGGAGGTGGCTTCGCCTCGGGGCGGGGTCGTGTGCCTGAGGGCGGTGGATGGGTCGTGCTGGGGCACACGACCCTTCGCGTCAGCCTCGTCGGTGCTGCTGCTTCTCGGCTCGCTGGATCTCGACGCCGCCGGCGCGAGTTCGTCCCTCACTCGCGCGCCTCGCTCAATCTCCCCGGCCCCACGCCACCCGCTCGTTCCTCGCCGGCGGCTGGCCGGTGATGTTCGCTGATAGCGGACGCCGTTCCGTCTGTGACGGGAACGCGTAGGCTGGGAGCGGGGTTAGACCTCCCGTGCCCCTCTCTCCACCCCGGAGCGGACGGGACCCCAGTGACGCAGAGGAGTTGCGGATGTTCGAACGGTTCACTGACCGAGCTCGTCGGGTGGTCGTGCTTGCCCAAGAAGAGGCGCGCATGCTCTCCCACAACTACATCGGCACGGAGCACATCCTGCTCGGGCTGATCCACGAGGGTGAGGGCGTCGCGGCCAAGGCGCTCGAGAGCCTCGACATCTCCCTGGAGGCGGTGCGCGCCCAGGTCGAGGAGATCATCGGTCAGGGCCAGCAGGCGCCCTCCGGTCACATCCCCTTCACGCCGCGCGCCAAGAAGGTGCTCGAGCTGTCCCTGCGCGAGGCGCTGCAGCTCGGACACTCCTACATCGGCACCGAGCACATCCTGCTCGGCCTGATCCGCGAGGGCGAGGGAGTGGCCGCCCAAGTGCTGCAGAAGCTCGGCGCCGACCTCAACCGGGTCCGCCAGCAGGTCATCCAGCTGCTCTCCGGCTTCCAGGGCAAGGAGTCGACCGCGCAGGCCGCCGCCCAGGGTGCCGGCGGCGACGCGCCGTCCTCGTCCCTGGTGCTCGACCAGTTCGGTCGCAACCTCACCCAGGACGCCCGCGAGGGCAAGCTCGACCCCGTGATCGGGCGCGAGTCCGAGATCGAGCGCGTGATGCAGATCCTCTCGCGCCGCACGAAGAACAACCCGGTCCTGATCGGTGAGCCCGGCGTCGGCAAGACCACGATCGTCGAGGGCCTGGCCCAGGACATCGTCAAGGGCAACGTGCCCGAGACGCTCAAGGACAAGCAGATCTACACCCTCGACCTCGGCGCGCTCGTCGCCGGCAGCCGCTACCGCGGTGACTTCGAGGAGCGGCTCAAGAAGGTCCTCAAGGAGATCCGCACCCGCGGCGACATCGTGCTGTTCATCGACGAGATCCACACCCTCGTCGGTGCCGGTGCGGCCGAGGGCGCGATCGACGCCGCCAGCATCCTCAAGCCGATGCTGGCCCGCGGCGAGCTGCAGACGATCGGTGCGACGACGCTCGACGAGTACCGCAAGTACCTCGAGAAGGACGCCGCCCTGGAGCGCCGCTTCCAGCCGATCCAGGTCGCCGAGCCGTCGATCGCCCACACGATCGAGATGCTCAAGGGCCTGCGCGACCGCTACGAGGCCCACCACCGGGTCACGATCACCGACGAGGCGCTGGTCTCGGCCGCGACCCTGGCCGACCGCTACATCTCCGACCGGTTCCTGCCCGACAAGGCGATCGACCTGATCGACGAGGCCGGCTCGCGGCTGCGGATCCGCCGGATGACCCAGCCCGCCGACCTGCGCGACTACGACGACCAGATCGGCGAGGTCCGTCAGCGCAAGGAGGCGGCGATCGACGGCCAGGACTTCGAGGCCGCCGCGCGGCTGCGTGACGAGGAGAAGCAGCTCATCCTCAAGAAGTCCGAGCGCGAGAAGCAGTGGCGCGCCGGCGACATGGACGACGTCGCCGAGGTCGACGAGGAGCTGATCGCCGAGGTCCTCGCCGTCGCGACCGGCATCCCGATCGTCAAGCTCTCCGAGGAGGAGTCCTCGCGGCTGCTCAAGATGGAGGACGAGCTCCACAAGCGGGTCATCGGCCAGGACGAGGCCGTCAAGGCGCTCTCGCGCGCGATCCGCCGTACGCGTGCCGGGCTGAAGGACCCGAAGCGCCCCGGTGGGTCCTTCATCTTCGCCGGACCGTCGGGCGTCGGCAAGACGTGGCTGTCCAAGACGCTGGCCGAGTTCCTCTTCGGCGACGAGGACTCCCTGATCCAGCTCGACATGTCGGAGTTCTCCGAGAAGCACACCGTCTCGCGGCTCTTCGGCTCGCCTCCGGGCTACGTCGGCTACGAGGAGGGCGGCCAGCTCACCGAGAAGGTGCGCCGCAAGCCGTTCTCCGTGGTGCTCTTCGACGAGGTCGAGAAGGCCCACCCCGACATCTTCAACTCGCTGTTGCAGATCCTGGAGGAGGGTCGACTGACCGACTCCCAGGGCCGGGTGGTCGACTTCAAGAACACCGTCATCATCATGACCACCAACCTCGGCACCAAGGACATCAACAAGTCGGTCCACCTCGGCTTCAACCAGTCGGGCGACGCCGCCGGGTCCTACGAGCGGATGAAGGGCAAGGTCCAGGACGAGCTCAAGCAGCACTTCCGGCCCGAGTTCCTCAACCGTGTCGACGAGATCGTCGTGTTCCCGCCGCTGACGCGGGAGCAGATCGTGCACATGGTCGACAACATGATCGCCTCGGTCGAGCTGCGGATGCGCGACCGCGACATGCGCATCGAGCTGACCCAGGCCGCCAAGGACCTGCTGGCCGTGCGTGGGTTCGACCCGGTCCTCGGCGCTCGGCCGCTGCGCCGCACGATCCAGCGCGAGATCGAGGACACCCTCGCCGAGAAGATGCTCTTCGGTGAAGTGGGCCCCGGTCAGATCGTGCTGGTCGGCGTCGAGGGCGAGGGTCCGAGCGCGACCTTCACCTTCGAGGGCCAGAAGGTCGGCGAGCTGCCCGACCTGCCGCCCTTCGACGCCGCGGAGATCGGTGGCAGCACCCCCGACCTTCCCAGCACCGAGGACGAGGGACCTCGCGACGTCCCCCGTGGCAAGGGCGGCGAGGCCGAGGGCGGCGGAGCCCAGCTCGCCTGACCGAATCGTCGCTGACCCGTCACACATGTGTGACGGGTCAGCGCATTCTTGGCGACGCCCGGGTCAGGGCAGCGCGTAGCGCTCACCGTCGTCGAGGCGTACGGCGAGCCGGTCGGTGACCAGGCTCGCCAGGCACCGTTCGCGCTGGGACTGATCGCTCCAGACCACGTCCAGGCTCGCCCGGGTCACCGGGACCTCGCTGTCGCGCAGCACGCTGAGCAGCCGGCCGCGACACTGCCGGTCGGTGCCGGCCCACGTCTGCGCCTTGCGCGGAGGACCGTCGTACGGCGGCTTGCCGGCCAGCTGCCAGGCGCACCGCTCCCGGATCGGGCAGTCGGCGCAGCGCGGGCTGACGGCGGTGCAGACCAGCGCGCCCAGCTCCATCACCGCCACCGCCCAGGTAGCCGCCGTCGGTGCGTCGTCGGGCAGCAACATCGCCCCCATGTCGCGCTCGGCCCGCGTCACCGCGGTCGCGGGGTACTCCACGCCGCTCACCGCCCGGGCGAAGACCCGACGCACGTTGGTGTCCAGCACCACGTGGCGCCGGCCGTAGGCGAAGGAGGCGATGGCCGAGGCGGTGTAGTCACCGACGCCGGGCAGGGCGAGCAGGTCGTCGTACTCGGAGGGCACGACGCCGCCGTGCTGCTCGGTGATGGCGACCGCGGCCGCGTGCAGGCGCAGCGCGCGGCGCGGGTACCCGAGTCGTCCCCACGACCGCACCGCCTCCCCGGAGGGTGCACCGGCCAGATCGGCCGGGGTCGGCCAACGACGCAGCCACTCCTCGTGCATCGGAATCACGCGGACCACCGGAGTCTGCTGGAGCATGAACTCCGAGACCATCACCGACCACGCCGAGGCGTCGTGGCCGCGCCAGGGGAGCTCGCGCGCGTGCTCGTCGTACCAGTCCAGGACCGGGGGATGCAGGGCGTGAGGCACTCGACGATTGTCCCTGCGGAGTGGCACCCCCGTCGGGCAGGGTCAGGTCGTTAGCGTCGCCTCCATGACCTCGACGACGGGTGCCGGCCGGTCCGGCACGGGAAGGCCGCTGAGCCCCGCGGTCTACTGGCGCCGTCGGCTCTTCGTGCTCGGCACCGTCGTCGCCCTGGTCCTGATCGTGGTCAACCTTGTCGGAGGTGGCTCGGACTCCACGGGCCCGGGCGTCACTGCCAGCAACGTGGGCGCAGACCAGGAGAGCGCAGCACCGCCCGCGGCCCCCACGGCCGGACCCACTGCCGGCACCGGCAAGAAGAAGGGCACGAAGGAGCGGTCGCCGACGACGCCCGAGCCGACCGTGGTGCTGCCGACCGCTCCGCCGCTGGCCGAGCCCGAGGGCGAGTGCGTCGACGACGACATCGCCGTCACCCCGACCGTGCAGCGGGCCGTCGCCGGCCGGTCGGCCCTGATCACGCTCAAGCTACGCACCATCAGCGCGGAGGCCTGCACCTGGCAGGTCTCGGCCGACACCCTCGCGGTCCGGATCTCCACCGGTGACGACGAGGTCTGGGCGAGCCGGGAGTGCCCGGGCGCCCTGACCGAGCAGTCCGTCGTCGTACGGCGTGCGGTCACCGCGACCTACGACCTGCGCTGGAACACCCGCCGCTCCGACGCCGGGTGCCCTCGGCTCACGGAGTTCGCGCCCGCCGCCGACTACCGCGTCACGGCGGCGGCGTACGGCGGGGAGCCCGCCGACCTGGTCTTCGACCTGGTCGCTCCCACGGCGCCGGAGCCGGCGCCCGAGCCCGAGGCGGAGAAGCTGAAGGGCAAGCAGGGCAAGAAGGGCAAGAAGGGTTCGGGCAACGCCGGTCGAGGTGTGGGGAGCGCCAGCGCCGAGACGCTTCTATAGCTTGTCAAGTGGTTGCTTGGGCGAGGTGG
>NZ_JAPYPS010000081.1 GCF_029937575.1 Nocardioides sp. | reverse complement strand
GGCCCCGGTGGCGCGCCCGGTCGCGGCGGCCCCGGCGGAGCACCCGGTCGCGGCGGCCCCGGCGGCCGTCCCGGTGGCGGCGCTCCCGGTCGTCCCGGTGGGTTCCCCAGCGGCGGCCGTCCCAACCGTCCCGGTCAGCGCGGCCAGACCCAGGGAGCCTTCGGGCGTCCCGGTGGTCCGTCGCGTCGCGGCCGCAAGTCGAAGCGGGCACGTCGCCAGGAGTTCGAGGCCATGGAGGCCCCGACGATCGGCGGGATGCGCGTCCGCAAGGGCGACGGCGAGACGGTTCGCCTGGCGCGTGGCGCCTCGCTGACCGACTTCGCCGACAAGATCGGCGTCGAGCCGGCTTCGCTCGTGCAGATGCTCTTCCACCTCGGCGAGATGGTCACCGCTACCGAGTCGGTCAACGACGCGACGCTCGAGCTGCTCGGTGAGGAGCTCAACTACAAGGTCGAGGTCGTCTCTCCCGAGGACGAGGACCGCGAGCTGCTTGAGGGCTTCGACATCGAGTTCGGTGCCGACGAGGGCGACGAGTCCGACCTGGTGGTGCGGCCCCCGGTCGTCACCGTCATGGGTCACGTCGACCACGGAAAGACCAAGCTCCTCGACGCGCTGCGCAACGCCAACGTCGTGGACAAGGAGGCCGGTGGCATCACCCAGCACATCGGTGCCTACCAGGTCGCCACCGATGTCGACGGCGACGAGCGTCGGATCACCTTCATCGACACCCCCGGCCACGAGGCCTTCACGGCCATGCGTGCCCGTGGTGCCCAGGCGACCGACATCGCGGTGCTGGTGGTCGCGGCCGACGACGGCGTCATGCCGCAGACGGTCGAGGCGCTCAACCACGCCAAGGCGGCCAACGTCCCGATCGTGGTGGCCATCAACAAGATGGACAAGCCCGAGGCCGACCCGACCAAGGTCAAGGGTCAGCTCACCGAGTACGGCCTGGTGCCCGAGGAGTACGGCGGCGACGCGATGTTCGTCGAGGTCTCGGCCAAGGCCGGGCTCAACCTCGACAAGCTGCTCGAGGCGCTCGTCCTGACCGCGGACGCCTCGCTCGACCTGCGCGCCAACCCGACTCAGGACGCCCAGGGCCTCGTGGTCGAGGCGCACCTCGACCGTGGACGCGGTCCGGTCGCCACGATCCTGGTCCAGCGCGGCACGCTGCGCGTCGGAGACTCGATCGTCGCCGGTCCGGCCTACGGCCGTGTGCGAGCGATGCTCGACGAGCACGGTGACGAGATCCTCGAGGCCGACCCCGGTCGGCCCGCGATGGTCCTCGGTCTCAGCGCCGTCCCCGGTGCGGGTCAGAACTTCCTCGTCGTCGACGACGACCGGATGGCCCGCCAGATCGCCGAGAAGCGTGAAGCACGCGAGCGGGCGGCCATGCAGGCCAAGCGCCGGGTGCGTCGTACGCTCGAGGACTTCATGGCCTCCATGGAGAAGGGCGAGAGCCAGGAGCTCAACCTCATCCTCAAGGGCGACGTGTCCGGTTCGGTCGAGGCTCTCGAGGACGCACTGTCGCAGATCAGCGTGGGCGACGACGTGGGCATCCGCGTCATCGACCGCGGTGTCGGTGCGATCACCGAGACCAACGTCGACCTGGCCGCAGCCTCCGACGCGATCATCATCGGCTTCAACGTCCGGCCCCAGGGCCGGGCGACCGAGATGGCCGACAAGGAAGGCGTGGAGATCCGGTACTACACCGTCATCTACCAGGCCATCGACGAGATCGAGGCAGCCCTCAAGGGCATGCTCAAGCCGGAGTTCGAGGAGTCGACCCTGGGCCAGGCGGAGATCCGTGCGATCTTCCGCAGCTCCAAGGTCGGCAACATCGCCGGGTGCATGGTCACCAGCGGGTCGATCCGACGCAACGCCAAGGTCCGCGTCCTGCGCGACAGCGCGGTCGTGGCGGACAACCTCGACCTGCTCTCGCTCAAGCGGGAGAAGGACGACGCCTCCGAGGTCCGCGAGGGCTTCGAGTGCGGTCTGGTGCTGCGCAACTTCGGTGACATCAAGGAGGGCGACGTGATCGAGGCCTTCGAGATGCGCGAGATCCCGAGGGCCTGATCGCCCCCCGATGCACCCCGCGGCGCCGCCGCGGGGTGCATCGCCCTCGGAGGGCGGGTGCACGCTTGGCTCGCCGTTCCCCTGCTCCGCCGAACCGAGGCTCGCTGCGCTCGCGGTTCGGCGGGCTGACGCAGCCCTACCGGGTCGCCATCGTCAGATCTGAGAAAGTAGTCCCATGGCCAACCCCCGTGTTCGCAAGCTCGCCGACCGCATCCAGGTGATCGTGGCCGAGATGCTCGAGCGGCGCATCAAGGACCCGCGTCTCGGGTTCGTCACCATCACCGACGTCCGGCTCACCGGCGACGGTCAGCAGGCGAGCATCTTCTACACCGTGCTCGGCGGCGAGGACGAGATGAAGGGCACCGCGGTCGCGCTCGAGTCGGCCAAGGGCATCCTGCGCTCCGAGGTCGCCAAGCAGCTCGGCACGCGCACGGCGCCGACGTTGACCTTCATCCACGACGCGCTGCCCGACGAGGCACGCGCGCTCGACGAGGTGCTTGCCCGGGCCAAGGCCCACGACGACGCCGTCGCGGCCCAGCGTGGCACGACGTACGCCGGCGAGGCCGACCCGTACAAGAAGCCGCGCGAGATCCTCGAGGAAGACGACGAAGCTGACGAAAGCGACGACAGCGACGACGCCGACGAGGACGACGCAGAGGCGTGAGCAAGGCTGTCACCCCCGGCCTCGTGGTGGTCGACAAGCCGGGCGGGATGACGTCGCACGACGTCGTCTCCCGGGTACGTCGCCTGGCGGGGACGCGCAAGGTAGGCCATGCCGGGACCCTGGACCCGATGGCCACCGGCGTCCTGGTGCTCGGCGTCGACCGCGCCACGCGGTTGCTCGGGCACCTGATGCTGACCGAGAAGGCCTACGACGCCACGATCCGCCTCGGTGAGGCCACGACGACCGACGACGCGGAGGGCGAGGTCGTCGCGACGGCGGACGTCGCCGCCGTCGCCGAGCTGACCGAGGAGAGCGTGCGGGCAGCCCTGGAGGCGTTCGTCGGGGACATCGAGCAGGTGCCGACAGCAGTCTCGGCGATCAAGGTCGACGGCAAGCGCGCCTACGCCCGGGTCCGTGACGGCGAACAGGTCGAGCTCAAGGCGCGTCCGGTGACCATCCACGACCTCACCGTCCACGAGGTCGTCCTGCCCGACGTCCACATCTCGGTGCGGTGCTCCAGCGGCACCTACATCCGCGCGATCGCGCGCGACGCCGGCCAGGCCCTCGGCGTCGGCGGACACCTCACGGCGCTGCGTCGTACGGCGGTCGGCGCCTTCGACCTGACCGTCGCGCGAAGCCTGGACGTGCTCGCCGAGGGCTTCGCCGTGCTACCCATCGCCGAGGCGGCCCGCGCGACCTTCGCGTGCGTCGACCTCGACGAGGCGGACGCCGCCGACGTCCGGCTGGGCCGCAAGCTGAGCGTCGAGATCCCCGGCCTCACCGCCCTGTTCGACCCGTCCGGGGAGTTCCTGGCTCTCTATGAGCCGCAGGGCGATCGCGCCCGCGCGGTCGCGGTCTTCGTCGGATGAGCGCCGCTGCCGAGCGCAGCCCCGCCGCGGTTTAGGCTCTGCGCGTGACGATCTGGCGCAGCTTCGACGACGTGCCGCCCAGCCTGCAGGCGAGTGCGGTGACGATCGGCAACTTCGACGGCGTCCACCGCGGACACCGGGCCGTCATATCGCGGGCCCGCGCCGCCGCCGACCGGCTCGACGTACCACTGGTCGCTGTCACGTTCGACCCGCACCCGATGGCCGTGCTGCGTCCGGAGCACGCCCCGTCGATGCTCACCGGACTCGAGGAGCGAGCCGTGCTGTTGGGCGCGGTCGGCGTCGACCACGTCCTGGCGCTCCCCTTCGACCTCGCGATGGCGCAGTGGTCGCCCCAGGACTTCGTCGACCGAGTGCTCGTCGAGGCACTGCATGCACGGGCGGTGGTCGTCGGCGCCAACTTCCGCTTCGGGAGCAAGGCCGCAGGAGACGTCGCCTTCCTCCGCGAGGCAGGCCCCTCGTCAGGTTTCCAGGCCGACGGGGTGGAGCTCGACGGCGGGCCCCAGGTCTGGTCCTCGACCTACATCCGCACGTGCCTGGCCGCCGGTGACGTCGCCGGCGCCGCGGAGGCCCTGGGGCGCCCGGTCACGGTGCAGGGGGTGGTCGTGCGCGGTGACCGACGTGGTCGCGAGCTGGGGTACCCGACGGCCAACGTGCCGACCGACGCCCTCACGGCTGCCCCCGCCGACGGCGTGTACGCCGGTCGGCTGCGACGTCTCGACACCGGCGAGACCTTCCCGGCGGCGATCAGCGTCGGCACCAACCCCACCTTCGAGGGCGTGCAGGGCAGGCGCGTGGAGTCCTACGTCCTCGACCGCACCGATCTCGACCTGTACGGCGTCGAGATCGAGGTCGAGTTCGTCGAACGGCTGCGCGGCATGGTCGCCTTTGCCGGGGCCGATGCTCTCGACGCGCTGAAGGCCCAGATGGCCGACGACGTCGAGCGCACCCGCGGACTCGTCGGTGGCTAGCCTGCCGACTCGCAAGCCGCCCGGGCCGGACCCGGCGCCCGACCCGGTCAGGCAGGCCGAGCGCTGGTTCCTGAGCCACGGCCTGACCTACTTCGTGCCCTCGGTGCGCGCGTCCGTGCGCGAAGGTCTGACTCCCCGCCGGATGCTGCCCACGGCCGTGGTGATCCTCGTCGTCGCCGGGGCCGCCGGGTACGGCGCGGTGCTGCTGGACCAGGAGTCCTCCATCCCCGCCATCATCGCCTCGTCCGTGGGGATCGGCGCGCTCTCCTACGCGTTCACCGCACTCCACGCCCGTGGGATCGTGCTGTGGGCACTGGGGCGGACCTTCGGCAGCCTCAAGCTGCTCGTGCCGATGGCGAGCAGGGCGCTGCCACTGCTGCTGGTGTTCGTGACGTTCCTGTTCATCAACGCCGAGGTCTGGCAGATGACCTCCGCGCTGGCCCCCGGCCTGCTCTGGCTGACCGTCCTGCTCCTGCTCTCCCTGGCCGTGATGTTCCTCATCGTCCGCCTGCCCGAGGAGGTCGACCGGGTCGACGACGCCGTGGACGCGCCGTTCATCCTGCGCGCCACCAAGGACACCCCGCTGGCCGCCCCGGCGAGGGCACTGATCGACGCCGGCGCCACCCCGTCGTCGCGGGCGACCGTGCGCGGCTACGACCGCTGGAACCTCATCCTCGTGCTGCTCGTGGTGCAGGTCGGACAGGTGGTGCTGCTGGCGGTGGCCGTCTTCGGCTTCTTCCTGGTCTTCGGCGCGCTCGTGATGACCGAGGGGGTGCAGGAGTCGTGGACGGCCCAGCCCGGGGTCGACACCCTGCCCTTCCTGCCGAACGCCTCGGTCGAGCTGCTGAAGGTCTCGCTCTTCCTCGCCGCCTTCTCGGGTCTGTACTTCACGGTGTCGGCGGTCACCGACGACACCTACCGCAGCCAGTTCTTCGCCTCGGTGACCGAGGAGCTCGAGCGGGCCGTCGGGATGCGGGCGGTCTACCTGACGCTGCGCGAGGCCTCGGGGGGACCGGGCTCGCCAGGACCGTCGCACCCACCGTCGGCCTGAGTCGAGCAGGTGTCCGAAGGCGACCGGTCGGTCGTCGCCCACCCTGCCCGGGTCGCGCGTGGTGACCTCACCGCACGAGCGGCTCGTGCCCGGCGGGCTCGGCAGGGCTACTCCGCGTCGAGGTCCTGGGCCACGAGCGCCGCGATGGTCTCGACGTCGGCCTCGACATCGCCGGAGACCTCCACCGTGTCGCCGTGGCCGGCACCCAGGGTCATGATCAGCAACGACGACCCGGCGTCGACGGCCTCGTCACCGGGCAGCCCGATCAGCACCTCCGAGTCCAGGTCGGCGGCGGCGTCGGAGATGATCGAGGCAGGACGGGCGTGCAGGCCGACGGCGGAGCCGACGACGACGGTCTTGGTGGGCATGCGGTTTCTCCTTGGTTGATGCGGCCGCGCGTGTCGCGGCATGCGGTGTGGTGGTGCGGGACGTGCAGGTCAGGCAGTGACGAGCTCGTCGACATCGGTGGCGTCGACGGCGACGGCGCTCTCGCCCGCGAACGACTTCAGTGCGATCACCGCCGCCGCTGCCACGAGGACACCGGCGACCAGGGCGATCACGAAGCCGAGCACGCCGTCGACGGCGAAGAGCACGAACACGCCCCCGTGAGGTGCGCGGAGGCCGACGTCGAAGGCCTGGGAGAGTCCGCCGGTGACGGCGCTGCCCAGCATGATCGACGGGATCACCCTCAGCGGGTCGGCCGCTGCGAAGGGGATCGCGCCCTCGGTGATGAAGCTGGCGCCGAGGAGCCACCCGGCCTTGCCGTTCTCGCGCTCGGCGCGGGTGAAGAGGCGGGGCCGCAGCACGGTGGCGAGCGCGAGGGCGATCGGCGGGACCATGCCCGCCAGCATCACGGCCGCCATGATCTTGAGCTCCGGGGCGTCCTGCACCGTGCCGACGGCGGCGAGCCCGGTGGTGGCGAAGGCGTAGGCGGTCTTGTTGAGCGGGCCGCCCATGTCGAAGGCCATCATCAGCCCCAGGATCACGCCGAGGATGATGGCCGATCCACCCGTCATCGAGCCGAGGCCCTCGGTGAGGGCGTCGCTGAGCTCGGCGAGGGGACGTCCCAGGACGACGACCATGACGAAGCCGCTGGCCAGGGTCGCGCCGAGCGGGATCACCAGCACCGGCATCAGCCCCCGGGCCCAGGAGGGCACGGGACGACGGGCGATCCAGTGAGCCGACAGGCCGGCCAGGACCCCGCCGATGATGCCGCCGATGAAGCCGGAGCCGGTCGTGCCGGCGATCGCCCCCATCACGAAGCCGGGAGCGATGCCGGGTCGGTCGGCGATCGCGTAGGAGATGTAGCCGGCCAGCGCCGGCACCAGGAAGCCGAACGCGGCGCCTCCCAGGGTGAGCATCAGGGCGGCGAGGTAGGTGAGCAGGGCGCCGTTGGGCAGGCTCGCGCCGTCCATGACGTACGCCGCGGTGTCCGGCAGGTCGAAGAGGGACGCGTTGACCGCGATGTGCTGGGCGGTGTTGACGGCCGCCCCGTCGAAGGTCGAGCCGAGCGCGATCTCGTAGCCGCCGAGAAGGAAGCTGAGCGCGATGAGCAGCCCGCCGGCGGCCACGAACGGGATCATGTAGGAGACGCCGGTCATCAGGACGCGGCGCACCGTCCCTCCGATCGTGCTGGTGGCCTCGCTGCCGCCCTGCTCGCCGCCGCTGGCGGCGGTGCCCTCGACACGGGGCGCCCGGGGGTCGTCGGCGAGGCGAAGGGCCTCGCTGATCATGGTGTCGGCGTCGTCGATCGGACGCTTGACGCCCGACGAGACCACGGGCTTGCCGGCGAAGCGGGCTCGGTCCTTGACCCCCACGTCGACGGCGAAGATGACCGCGTCCGCCTGCGCGATGGTCGCGGGGGCCAGCGGCGTGGAGCCCGCCGAACCCTGGGTCTCGACCTGGAGGTCGACGCCGGCGCGCGATGCGGCGGCCTCGAGGGCCTCGGCGGCCATGTAGGTGTGTGCGATCCCGGTCGGGCACGCCGTCACGGCGACCAGGCGACGTACGGCGGCAGAGGTCGGGGGAGTGGACGCCGCGCTCGGGGCGGGCTCGGCGGGCTTCGGCGCAGCGGGAGCCTCGCCCACCGCGCCCTCGACGAGCGCCACCACCTCCTCGTTCGAGCCCGCCTGGCGCAGACCGTCGGTGAACTCGCTGCGCACCAGTGCCCGCGCCAGCTTGGTCAGGATCTGCAGGTGCGTGTTGTCCCCACCCTCGGGGGCGGCGATGAGGAAGACCAGCTCGGCCGGTCCGTCCTTGGCGCCGAAGTCGACCGGGGGTGAGAGCCGGGCGAACACCAGCGTGGGTACGGCGACCCCGGCCGTGCGGCAGTGCGGGATGGCGATGCCACCCTTCATGCCGGTGGGCGACTTCGCCTCGCGCGCCAGTGCGTCGGTGACGACCTGCTCGGCGTCGCCGGTGCGGCCGGCGGCGGCCAGGACGGCGGCCAGGCTGCGCACGACGCTGTGCTTGTCGGCGCCCAGGTCGGCGTCGAGGCGGACCAGGTCGGTGGTGATCAACGTGCTCATCGGTAGCTCTTCCTCGCGGTGTGGTGCATGGCGATCTCGCGCACGTCGACCAGGTCGGGTCGCACGTGCGCAGGCTCGGGGATGGTGGTGCCGGGGAGCCCGGCGGCCGCGGTGCCGTAGGCGACCGCGAGGGCGAGGCGCTCGGTCGGAGCCAGCCCGCGCAGGTCTCCCAGCAGGTAGCCGAAGAGGCTGGAGTCGCCGGCCCCCACGGTGCTGACCACCTCGATGGGAGCAGGTCGGGCGTGCCAGGCGCCGTCCCCGGTGACCAGGACAGCGCCGTGACCCCCCAGGGTGGCGAGCACGGCACCGACGCCTCGCTCGACCAGGGTCCGCGCCGCCTCCGCTGCCGCGACGGGGTCCGCCTCGAGCTGGTCGCCGTCGCCTACGGTGAGGGTCGCGAGCTCGTGCCCGTTGGGCTTCATCACGTGGGGGGGAGCGGTGTCGAGGTGCTCGACGACGGCGAGGAGGGGGGCGTCGCTGGTGTCCACGGCGACGCGGGTGCGCGCTCGTAGGTCTCCGACGAGCTCGGCGTACCACGCCTGGGGGGCACCGGGGGGCAGGGAGCCGGCGAGCACGATCCAGTCGGCCTCGTCGGCCAGGGCGTGCAGGGTGTCGGCCAAGGACGCCAGCACCTCTCCGCTCGCCAGGGACCCCGGGCTGTTGAGCTTGGTCGTCGTGCCGTCCGGCTCGGTGATCGTGAGATTGACCCGCACCGGTCCGTCGCACGGCGTGAGCCTGCTGGGGATGCCGGAGGCGGTGAGCTCGTGGACGAAGGGATCCTCCGGATCCGCGGGAAGCACCGCGAGGGTGCCGACGTCCGCCGACAGGCAGGCCCGCGAGATGTTCACGCCCTTCCCGCCGGCCTGGGAGCCGCTCGCCTCGATCCGGTGCACGGCACCGCGGCGCAGCGGCTGTCCCAGCACGAGCGTCCGATCGATGCTGGGGTTGGGGGTGAGGGTGACGATGCACCCGTGGTGGCCCACCGTCATGCCACGATCACCTCGATGTCGAGCGCCTCGAGCTGACGTCGGGCCTCGGCCTCGATGCCTTCGTCGGTGACCAGGCAGTCCACCTCGTCCAGGCGCGCGAACCGCACCGGCGCGGCCGTGCCGATCTTGCTGGAGTCGGTCAGTACGACGACGCGTCGCGCGGCGGCGACGATGGCTCGCTTGGTGGAGGCCTCGTCGGAGTCGGGCGTCGAGAGTCCGTGCTCGGCCTCCAGGCCATTGGTGCCCAGGAAGACCACGTCGGCCCGCAGCAGACCGAGCGCCGACACGGTGTCGGCGCCGACCGCTGCCTGCGTGGTGTGACGCACCCGTCCGGGCAGAAGGTGCAGATCGACGCGGGGGAGCGAGGTCAAACGGGCCGCGACCGGGACGGCGTGCGTGTAGACGCTCAGGCGCAGGTCCGGGGGGATCGCGCTGGCCAGTCGTGCCGTGGTGCTCCCGGCGTCGAGGATCACGGTGGATCCGTCGGGGGGGAGCTGACCCACCGCAGCCTGCGCGATGCGCTCCTTCGCCGCGATGTTGGTGCCGGCGCGTTCGTCGAGCTCCGACTCCACGCTCGCCAGGGCGCTGGCCGGGACGGCGCCACCGTGGACGCGGCGTACCAGTCCAGCACGCTCGAGGACGGAGAGGTCGCGACGCACGGTCTCGGTGGTGACCGCATACTCCTCGGCCAGCGCGGCGACCGAGAGCCGGCGTCGATCGGTGACCAGCCGGGCCATGGCCTGCTGCCGTTCTTCGGCGTACATTGTGTCCACCCCTTCGAATCTTTGTATCTGTTGTTTTATGCCCGAATCTGTTGATTGTCAAGGCCTTTCCCGGTTATCTTGTGACCGTGAACACAGCAACAGAACGCTCTGGCACCCGGTCCGTGGCTCAGCGACGCACCCTGCGCGGCACCGCCGTGGTGGCCGGCGTCGGCTACGGGCCGGCGCTGCACGCCCGGGGCGAGGTCTCGCCCTCCGCGCTCGCCTCGTTCGGCACCGGGGACTTCGCCGGCGTCGACGAGGCGCTCGCCGCCTACGACTCCGCGGCCGCCCAGGTGGCAGCAGGCTTCCAGGACAAGGCGGCACGCGCGACGGGCCACACAGCAGAGGTGATGGCTGCCAGCGCGGGTCTCGCGACCGACCGTGGCCTGCGCGGGGCTGTGCGCAAGAACCTGCGTGCAGACGAGGACCTGCTCTCCTCCGTTCACGGTGCCGTGGAGCAGTTCGCCGAGGCCTTCACGCAGATGGGGGGTCTGATGGCCGAACGAGCCACCGACCTGCGCGACATCGAACGCCGCGTGGTGGCTCGACTCCTGGGCGAGCCCGAGCCCGGCGTGCCGACCCCCGAGCGGCCGTCGGTGCTGGTCGCGGAGGACCTCGCTCCCGCGGACACCGCCGGACTCGATCCGACCCTCGTCCTGGCGCTCGTGACGGAGCGTGGAGGACCGACCAGCCACACCGCGATCATCGCGCGCCAGCTCGGCATCCCGTGTGTCGTCGGAGTTGCCGACCTGATGGAGGTCGAGCCGGGCACCCCCATGCTCGTCGACGGGACCGGAGGCGAGGTCGAGCTGGCCCCGGACCCGGCCCACGCGCAGCAGCGGTCGGCCGCCGCGGCCCTTGCCCGGGCTGCCCACGACGCCTGGACCGGACCGGGTCGCACGTCCGACGGCGTGGGGGTCAAGATCCTGGCCAACGTCGCCGACGGCGAGTCCGCGACGTCCGCGGCCACCGCACCCGTCGAGGGCGTCGGCTTGTTCCGCACCGAGCTGTGCTTCCTCAACCAGAGCGTCGAGCCGAGCGTGGAGGAGCAGGCAGCCATCTACGAGCAGGTCCTGGGCGCCTTCGGCCACCGCGGGCACGTCGTCGTGCGCACCCTCGACGCAGGCTCGGACAAGCCGGTTGCCTTCGCGACTCTTCAGGGCGAGGAGAACCCCGCGCTGGGAGTGCGCGGGCTGCGGCTGTCGTTCGGCAACCCGGGACTGATGGACCGCCAGCTCGACGCGATCGCCTCCGCGGCACGGACGACCGGGACCGAGACCTGGGTGATGGCCCCGATGGTCGCCACCGTCGCCGAGGCCGCCGACTTCGGCGCCAAGGTGCGCTCGCGCGGCCTCAAGGCCGGCGTGATGGTCGAGGTGCCCAGCGCGGCGCTGCTCGCCCACCGGATGCTCGAGGAGGTCGACTTCCTCTCCATCGGCACCAATGACCTGACCCAGTACACGATGGCCGCCGACCGGATGGCGACAGATCTCGCGCACCTCACCGACGCCTGGCAGCCCGCGGTCCTTCAGCTCATCGCGATCACCGCCGCGGCCGGTCGCGAGGCCGGCAAGCCGGTGGGGGTCTGTGGCGAGGCCGCCGCTGATCCGCTGCTGGCGTGCGTGCTCGTGGGCATGGGGGTGACGTCGCTGTCCATGGCCTCGGCCGCGGCGCGACCGGTCGGAGCCACCCTCGCCGGGACCACCATCGACCAGTGCAGCGAGGCAGCCGAGCTGGCACTGGCTGCCGCCGACCCTGAGTCCGCGCGAGCTGCGGTGCTGTCGCTGCTGGGATGAGTCGGCGCGTGGTGCCGTGAGGCTCAGACCCGCAGGTCGAGCCCGATCCGGGTCCCGGGGCTCAGGTGGCGCAGACCTGCACCGGCACGCCACTCAGGGCGGCGTTGCCGGACACGTCGAGCAGCTCCGGGTCCGTGAGGTCGTTGATCGACACGCCCGCCACGGTCGAGGCGTGGCCGAGACGGGTCCCCGGCACCTGGTGGCCGTACCCGTGCGGCAGCGAGACCACGCCCGGCATCATGTCGTCGACGCCGCTGGCCTCGACCTCGACGCTCCCGACCCGCGAGGTCACGGTGACCCGCTGGCCGTCGGCGATCCCGCGTGCGCTCAGGTCGTCCGGGTGCATGAGCAGGTGGTGGCGCGGCTTGCCGCGGGTCAGGCGTGGGGTGTTGTGCAACCAGGAGTTGCAGTCCTGCTTGTGCCGGCGTCCGATGAGCAGGAGCTCGTCGCCGGGGGCGGCCGGTCGCGCGGCGGCCAGGGCTGCATGCAGGCGAGGCAGGTCGTCGGTCACCAGCGGTGGCGTGAGGTCGATCCGCTGCTCGGGGGTCTGCAGGCGCTCCGGCATCGTGGGTCGTAGCGCTCCGAGGTCGACGCCCTCAGGGTGCTCGACGAGGTCGGCCATCGTGGTGCGTCCGCCGGACTCCAGGAGTACGGCGACCAGGTCGGCCGGCGGTGTGGCCGCGGCCGCGGCGGCCTCGTCGGCCAGGGGCGTGCCGAGGCGCTCGTTGAGCCGTGTCGTGAGCTCCCCGAATATCTGCCAGTCGTGGCGCTGGTCGTCGCCGGCCTCGAAGACGGCCGGCGTCCAGCGGGCGGTGTTGCGCACCGCGAAGCCATGGAAGACCAGGTCGTACTGGTCGCGCTCCAACGCCGAGGTCGGGGGAAGGATGACGTCGGCGTGCCGGGTCGTCTCGTTGACGTAGAGGTCGACCGAGACCATGAAGTCGAGCTCCTCGAGGGCGCGGCTCAGGCCCGGGCCGTCCGGCGTGGACAGCACCGGGTTGCCGGCAGAGGTGACCAGGGTCCGGATCTGCCCGTCGCCCGGAGTGCGCATCTCCTCGGCCATCACCGATGCGGGCAGCTCGCCGGCGAACTCCGGGACCTCGCGCACCCGGCTGCGCCACCGGTCGTAGCGCCCGGGCCCGACGATGCGGCGACCGACGGTGTCGACGGCCGGCTCGGGGAACATCGCGCCGCCGGGCCGGTCGAAGTGTCCCGACAACAGGTTGAGACAGGCGATCGCCCACTGGCACACCGTGCCGAAGGCCTGCGTGGACACCCCCATCCGCCCGTAGACCACGCCGGAGTCCGCGGCGGCCAGCTCGCGGGCCAGCGAGCGCACCGCCTCGGCGGAGACCCCGGAGGCCCGCTCGGCGAGCTCGGGGGTGAAGTCGGCGACCAGGTCGGCGAGGCGGTCCAGCCCGTCGACGTACGACGGCGCGCTGGCGAGGTCCTCGGCGACGAGGACGTGCAGCATCGCCAGCAGCACCGCGGCGTCGGTGCCGGGGCGGACGAAGTGGTGCTCGTCTGCCACCTTGGCGGTCTCGGTGCGCCGCGGGTCCAGCACGACCATCCGGCCGCCGCGATCGTGCAGCTCACGCACCCGGTGGGGGAAGTCCGGCACCGTCATCAGTGAGCCGTTGGAGGCCATCGGGTTGGCACCGACGACGAGGAAGAAGTCCGTGCGGTCGAGGTCGGGCACCGCGATCATCAGCTGGTGGCCGTACATCAGGTGGGCCACGAGCTGGTGAGGCACCTGGTCGACCGTCGAGGCACTGAACCGGTTGTGCGTGCGCAGCGAGCGCACGAAGCCGGCGCCGTGGGTGCCGAAGCCGAGGGAGTGGGCGTTGGGGTTGCCGAGGTAGGCGCCGACCGCGTCCCCGCCGTGCTCGAGGATCGTCGAGGCCAGGCGCTCGGCGACCAGGTCGAGGGCCTCGTCCCACTCGAGCTCCTCCCAGGTGGCGTCGGCGCCGGCGCCGACCCGGCGCACGGGACGGCGCAGCCGGTCCGGGTCGGTGTAGACGTCGGCGAGGGAGACGCCCTTGGGACAGATGTAGCCCCGCGACAGCGGGTCGTCGGGGTTGCCGCGGACCGACGTCACGACGCCGTCCTCGACGGTCAGGCGCAGGCCGCAGATGGCCTCGCACAGGTTGCAGACGGCGATCTTCGTCTCGGTGAGGGCCACGCGAGCATCGTGGCACGCACCGCCCCCGGCGGGACATGGGCGCAGCGCCCGAAGCCGGTCTCGATCGGGACCGGTCGGTCAGCAGGACTTCGGGGTCGGTGCCGCCGGGTGAGCCCCGAGTGACGCCGTCAGCGGCGGCGCAAGCTCACACGCGACGCCGACGTTGGTGCGAGGTCGAGGCACGGCGACGTTTTGGGTGCGCCCCGGACCCGCGCTAATCTTGCGCGGTTGCCCGTAGGGCGACAGCACGACCCAGATCCACCCGATACCCGCCGTGCAACGGCCGCGGATCGAGAGTGCCCGGGAGAACAGGCCCCGGTGCGCCGCGCAACGAGTGAACCAAGAAGGAGCCGCCATGTCGATCGGAACCGACGCAGCGACGAAGAAGAAGATCATCGCCGAGTACGCCACGACCGAGGGCGACACCGGTTCGCCCGAGGTGCAGATCGCGCTGCTCAGCCACCGCATCGCCCACCTGACCGAGCACCTCAAGACGCACAAGCACGACCACCACAGCCGTCGTGGTCTGCTGCTGCTCGTCGGTCAGCGCCGGCGCCTTCTCAACTACCTGAAGAAGGACGAGATCGACCGCTACCGCTCGATCATCGAGCGTCTCGGTCTGCGCCGCTGACATCGACGAGGGGACTCACCATCGGGTGGGTCCCTTCGCTGTTTCTCGTGGGCACTACATTCGGAACCGCACACAACTGAATACCTCACTCACAGGAGCGATCCGCGCCACCGTCCGGCCCGGTCCTCGGTAGTGGCTCTCGCTGCGCGGTGCGCAGCGCGGGCCTCGATCGAAGATCGGCCCCCGCCCAGCAGATGCAGGGCACGTGCGCGGCACCTCGCGGATCGCACCGCGAACAGAAAGATCAACGTGACAGAACCCGTCATCTCCGCCGTCGAGACCGTTCTCGACAACGGCAAGTTCGGCTCCCGCACCGTCAAGTTCGAGACCGGGCTCCTCGCCCGTCAGGCCGCCGGTTCGGTGACCGCCTACCTCGACGACGAGACCATGCTTCTCTCGGCGACCACCGCGGGCAAGCACCCCAAGGACCACTTCGACTTCTTCCCCCTGACGATCGACGTCGAGGAGCGGATGTACGCCGTGGGCCAGATCCCCGGCTCCTTCTTCCGCAGCGAGGGTCGTCCCGGTGAGGACGCGATCCTCACCTGCCGTCTCATCGACCGTCCGCTGCGCCCGACCTTCAAGAAGGGCCTGCGCAACGAGGTCCAGGTCGTCATCACCGTGATGGCGCTGGACCCCGACCAGCCCTACGACGTGCTCGCGATCAACGCGGCCTCGATGTCGACCCAGCTCTCCGGCCTGCCGTTCTCCGGCCCCGTGGGCGGCGTGCGCGTCGCTCTCATCGAGGGCCAGTGGGTCGCGTTCCCGACCCACAGCCAGCTCGAGGGTGCCGTCTTCGACATGGTCGTCGCCGGTCGGGTCACCGACTCCGGTGACGTCGCGATCATGATGGTCGAGGCCGAGGCGCCCGAGGACACCTACGAGCTCGTGCTCAACGGCGCGACCGCTCCCTCGGAGGAGGTCGTGGCCGGTGGCCTCGACGCCGCCAAGCCCTTCATCAAGCAGCTCTGCGACGCTCAGGCCGAGCTCGCCAAGCAGGCCGCCAAGCCGGTCCAGGAGTTCCCGGTCTTCCTCGACTTCGAGGACGACGTGTACGACGCCGTCGAGGCCGCCGCGACCGCCGGCACCACGCCCGCGCTGGCGATCGCCGACAAGCAGGAGCGCGAGAGCGCCCTGGACGAGGTCAAGGCCTCGCTCCTGGAGTCGCTCGGCGATGCGTTCGAGGGCCGCGAGAAGGAGGTCGGCGCTGCCTTCAAGGCGCTGACCAAGTCCCTCATGCGTACCCGCGTCCTGCGCGACAAGATCCGCATGGACGGTCGCGGCCTGGCCGACATCCGTCCGCTGCACGCCGAGGTCGGCGTGATCCCGCGGGTGCTTGCAGACGACCTGACTATGCACGTCGTCGGCC
>NZ_JAPYPS010000014.1:40242-75582 GCF_029937575.1 Nocardioides sp. | reverse complement strand
CCCAACACTCCCTCGACACCGAGGCCCAACCCGAGTCCCACGGCGCCCGCCCCAGGGTGGGCGTGTTCATCGACCTCGAATCCCTTCAACAGGACTCCGACGACACCGGGCAGCCGGCGATGACCGACGACGGGCTCCGCCTCTCCCACGCCGCGGTCCGCCGCCTGGCCTGCGATGCCGACATCCTCCCCATCTGTCTCGGCACCCACGGCCAACCCCTCGACGTCGGACGCACCCAACGCCTGGTCACCACCGCGATCTGGCTGGCCCTCATCGCCCGCGACCGCCACTGTGCGTTCCCGGGCTGTACCCGCCCACCAGTGATGTGCCACGCGCACCACATCCGCCACTGGGCCGACGGAGGACCCACCAGTCTGAACAACCTCGTCATGCTCTGCGGCCACCACCACCGCACCATCCACGACACCACCTGGCAGGTCCGCCTCGCCACAGACGCCCGACCCGAGTTCCGACCACCACCCCGCAGACCCCACCACCCACCACCCGACCAATGGATCCGACAACGACCCAGAGCCGGGCCCTGACCACCACGACCACGACCGGTCGGACGGGGTCCCGCTCCTGCCTGGGAGTCTCGGTTCATGAGGATCTACGTGGCGGGACCGGTGGCCGACATCGCGACGGTGAGGGGGGTCCAGGAGGCAGTCGTCGCAGCCGGACACGAGCTGGTCCTCGACTGGACGCAGGACACCTCCCTCACCGAGGACGCACCTGGCCCCGTGGAGTCGGCTGCCCTTGCCGAGGAGGATCTCGACGCCGTCCTGGCCGCCGACGCGGTCGTGGTCGTCGCTTCCGCGCACGAGGGGCGGGGGATGTACGTCGAGCTGGGGGCGGCACTTGCCCGCGCGTGTCGGGGCGAGCTGCGCCACGTCGTCGTGGTGGGGGAGATCCAGCACGAGAGCGTCTTTCACTTCCACCCGGTCGTCCAGCGTGTCGCGAGCGTCCAGGACTGGCTGCGGCGCGAGCTCTGACCGGCCTCAGAGAAAGCCGCGAACCGTCTCGATCGTGTCCGCCTCGTCGGCGCTCTTGTCGTCGCGGTACCGCACCACTCGGGCAAAGCGCAGCGCTACGCCGCCCGGGTAGCGCGGTGATCGCTGGACACCGTCGAACGCGACCTCGACGACCTGCTCGGGGCGCACCGTCACCACCCAGTCAGTGCGCGAGGTCTCGAGCTGCTGGAAGCGCTCGGTCTGCCAGGCGAGCATCTCGTCGGTCATGCCCTTGAAGGTCTTGCCCAGCATCACGAGCTCACCGGGCCGCTCCGGGTCGCGAGCACCGAGGTGGAGGTTGGACAGCCAACCCCGGCGCCGGCCCGAGCCCCACTCGACGGCGAGCACGACGAGGTCCAGGGTGTGCACCGGCTTGACCTTGACCCAAGCCGCGCCCCGGCGTCCGGCGGCGTACGGCGCGGACAGGCCCTTCACCACCACGCCCTCGTGGCCGGCAGTGATGGCCGCCGCCGCGAAGGTCTCGGCCTGCTCGACGTCGGACGTGACGAGTCGGGCGACCCGGTGCTGCTCGGGCACCAGGGCCTCGAGCGCGGCGGCGCGTTCGTGGCCGGGGGAGTCGAGCAGGTCGTGGCCGTCGAGGTGCAGCACGTCGAAGAAGTACGGCGTCACCACGACGTCCGACTTCTGCTGCAGCGCCGTGCGTGACGACGTCTCCTGGAACGGGAGCGGTCGCCGGTCGGGACCGAGCGCGAGCGCCTCGCCGTCCAGCACGAACGAGTCGGCTGCCAGGCCTCGGGCCACCGCCACGACCTCCGGCAGACGCTCGGTGATGTCGTCGAGGCTCCGTGTCACCACCAGCACGTCGTCGCCGCTGCGGTGGACCTGGACCCGGATGCCGTCCAGCTTGGTGTCCACCGCGACGGCACCGCCGTCCGCTCCGCCCGCCTTCGACAGTGCCTCGCCGATCGTCTTGGCCGAGGAGGCAAGCATCGGCAGGACCGGGCGCCCGACCTCGAGTCCGATCTCCTGCAACGCCGTCACCCCGCCGTCGAAGGCAGGTCGCACCACCGGCAGCGTCGATCCCGCCAGCATCGCAGCGCGGCGTACGGCCGTCACCGGCACCTCCGCGACCACCGCCAACGCCTCCTGGACGAGTGCGTCGGAGGCACCCTGGCGCACCTCGCCGGTCACCAGGCCGCGCATCCACGGCTGCTCCTCCGCTGTGGCAGCAGCGAAGAGCGAGGCCACCGCCTCGGCTCGAGCCGCCTGCGACCCGGGCCCCGACATCGCCGCCAACGCCTCGAAAGCGGCGTCGACACCGGCCACTGTCAGGCTTGCTTCATCAGTGGGCGCCGGCAACGCGGAGAGTCCCCTCCATCCCAGACCCGTCCGGCGCTGGCGCAGTGACCCACCGATGAACGCCACCACCGTCTCCACCGCGGCATCCGGGTCCTGGTCGTCGCGGGCTCGGGCCAGCAGGTCGGCGATGGCGGCGACCTTCGCCTTGCGGGAACGCGTCGCGGCGACGGCTGCCGACACGTGCACGACGTCGAGAAGCAACATGGCTGTATTCAACACGGCCGTACCCCCAGCGGTACGACGTCGTTGAGCACCTAAGAGGGGTGATCACCCCTTGCTCCCCGCTTCTCCCACGCGACACCCCACCCAAGCCCCGAGATGACAGGTAACCCGTGATCCGCTCGAGACTCTCCGCCGCAGCAGTCCTGTCGGTAGCAGCACTGGCCCTCCCCACCCTGGCCCAGACGGGCGCAGTGGCTCAGACGTCGGCCCCCACGCCGACCCGCCCCGCCCTGCTGGGAGGTTCCGACACCGCCGTGCCGCCTGCGGGCGACGGCCTCGCGGACATGGCGTTCGACTCCCGCGAGGCGCTTGCGACGGTCCTCCCGACGCTCGCCCAGAAGCAGGCGCTGGCCAGGATCTCGCGCGCCACGGCCACCTGGAACCGCAGTGGCACGCCGCGCACGGTCTCGGTCGCCGGCGGCGCGCTGACCGGCCCGACGTCGGGTGCACCCCTCGCCATCGCGAAGGCGTGGCTGCGCGACAACTCGACCCTGTTCGGGCTGACGGCCCAGGACATGGCGGCGCTCAGCGTCGAGCGCAACCACGAGCTGCCCGGCATCAAGGCGACAGTGCTCAGCTTCTCCCAGAGCTTCGGCGGCTTCAGCGCCGGCATCGGCGGCATCCTCACCGTCGTGGTCGACCGCGCCGGCCGGGTCGTGTCCTACTCGGGCGACCCGGTCCGCACCAGCAAGCTGCTTGGCAGCTTCGACCTGACTGCGGCCGAGGCGCTGACCTCGGTCATCGACACCCTCGTGCCCGGGTCCGGGTTCCTCGCCAAGGCCACCGGAGAGGTGATGGGGGGCTACCAGGTCTTCGCCGGCAGCGTGCTCGGCCCCAACCAGCTTGTCCGCAAGATCGCGTTCCCCACCGCCGACGGTGGGCGAGCGGCCTACGCCGTGCTGGCGATCAGGGGTCTGGACGAGGCGTGGGTGACCATCGTGGATGCCGCGACCGGTGACCCGCTCTTCCGCAAGTCGCTGGTCGCCCACGAGTCCGAGGGCGACGTCTTCGAGAACTACCCGGGCGCCGCGAAGGGCGGCAAGCTGGTCACGAAGAGCTTCGGACCCACGCAGCAGTCGCCCGGAGGCTGGCTCGACCCGACCGGACTGGTGGGTCTCCCGGGCATCACCACCCTTGGCAACAACGCCAACACCGCGATCGCGTGGACGGTGCCGCTCGTCGCGGTCGACCAGTACAACCGGCCGATCGCTCTCGACGGGTCGTTCCGCTACGACTTCAAGAACAGCTGGCAGAAGTCCGGCGGCTCGCTCACCGGGTACCAGCCGGACGCCAACGCCGCGGCCACCAACCTCTTCTACCACCACAACCGGATCCACGACGAGTACTACGAGTTCGGCTTCACCGAGAGCGGGGGCAACTTCCAGCTCGTCAACAAGCCCGGTACGACGGGCCTGCCGGCCGACCCGATCTTCGGTGGCGCCCAGTCCGGGGCCCTGAACCTCACCGAGGCCGTGCTGCCGCTGGGCCGCAACAACGCCAACATGCTGACCCTGCCCGACGGCATCCCCGGGTTCACCAACATGTACCTGTGGGAGTTCGTCGACGACATCTTCGAGGGGCCCATCGCCGACGGCGACTTCGACGCCTCGATCATCCAGCACGAGTACAGCCACGGACTCTCCAACCGCTACGTCGGCGGTGGCGGTCTCGGCTCACTCGGTGGCACGCAGTCCGGCGCCATGGGCGAGGGCTGGGGCGACTGGTTCGCCATGAACGACCTCTTCCGTCGCGGCCTGACCCGCACCGCGGTCGTGGCGGCGTACGTCGGGGACCAGGACCGGGGCATCCGCAACTGGAACTACGCCAAGAGCCCGGCGACGTACGGCGACTACGGCTACGACATGAGCGGTCCCGAGGTGCACTCCGACGGCGAGATCTGGACTGCGGCGCTGTGGACCCTGCGCACGCAGATCCTGAAGACGGTGGGTGGCAACCAGAAGAAGGCTTCCGACATCGCCGAGCACCTGGTGATGGACGCGATGCCGATCTCGCCGCCGAGTCCCTCGATGCTCGACATGCGCGACGCGATCGTGAAGGCCGGCGAGCTGCGCTACAAGAAGAAGTACACCGACCTGATCTGGGACGCCTTCGCCGAGCGAGGGTTCGGCGCTTCGGCGAAGACGGATGGTGAGAACGACACCACCCCCAAGCCGGGCTTCGACGTGCCGAGGAAGTCGCTCAACGGCAAGCTGTCGCTCAAGCTCGTCAACGCCTCGGCCGGTGGACCGGTCAAGGGGGCCCGGGTGCTCGGTGGCCTGTTCGAGGGCCGGACGACCCCGATCTTCACCACCAACAAGTCGGGGCGCGGCAGCGCAGCGTTCGCGGCCGGGACCTACACCCTCACCATCCAGGCTCCCGGCTACGGCATCCAGTGCTTCCGGGTGCCGATCAGCAAGGGCAAGACGCTCCGGAGGACGATCAAGCTGCGACCCAACCTGGCCTCGGGCTTCTCGGGCGCCAAGGTCGTCGGCACCACGAGCGAGATGGCCGCGCTGCCTGCGGCCAACGCCTTCGACGACACCGAGACGACGTCGTGGCAGACCGCGTCCGTGGGCAAGGCCTACAACAAGGCCAAGGCCCGGTCCGCGACCGTGAAGCTCAAGAAGAAGTCGAAGATCGACCAGGTGGCGGTCAGCGTGCTCAAGCCGATCGGGCTGCCACGCTTCTCGGCGGCCAAGAAGGTCAAGGTCCAGACCTCCATGAACGGCAAGAAGTGGAAGACCGCCAAGGTCGCCTCCTTCAGGTTCATCCAGCCGCGACCCGCGGCCCCTGACCTCAACCTCAAGACCTACCGGCTGAAGAAGTCCGTGAAGGCCAGGTTCGTCCGCGCCGTACCCGTCAAGACGTTCGGCGACAGCGGCATCACGACGACCGCGATCGTGTCCGAGGTCCAGGTGTTCGGCAAGGCCAACGGCATCAAGCCCAAGCTGCCCAAGCCTGACAAGCCGGTCACCCTGTCCGGGTCCGCCACGGTCGGCAACATCGCGCAGGGCTCCCTGCTGGGCCTCGACCCCTACCGCCCCGGCGTGACGGAGCTGAGCTGGACGTGCCCCGGCCTGCCGACGGCCAACGGCGTCGACGCCTTCATGCACCGACTGCCCAAGGGAGCCGGCGACGGACGGCACGCGGCCACGCTGGACGTGTCGGTGCCGATCGGCGAGTTCATGCTCTACTTCTACGACGAGGACTGCGCGCCGATGTCCGGCGGCGGCTTCGCCCTCAGCGGGGAGACCATCACGATCCCGCCCGGGGCGGTCTACAGCGGCTTCCTGCTCCTGTACGGCGCCGGGGCGAGCTTCGACCTGAAGGTCACCGAGCCCCGCTGACCCAGGCGCTGACCCAGCAGGGTCAGGTGGGCGGGGAGTCGAGCACGACAGCGGCGACGGCTCCCCGCACCACCTGCTCGAAGACGCGCTCGAGGTCGTCGATCCCGCCGAAGTAGCCGCTGACCTCGAGCGAGACGAAGCCGTGCACGGCACTGAAGACGGCCATGCCCGTCGAGAGGATGTCGTCCTCGGGCAGGCCCGTGGAGCGGACCATCACGCCCAAGGCCTCGATCACCTCACCGGCAGCGTCGAAGAAGCCGTCCCGGTCGATCGGTGCGCGGGTGATCGCGGCGTAGCGCTGCGGGTAGGTGCGTGCGAAGTCGCGCAGCTGGTAGCAGAGCGCCTCGATCCCGTCGGCGCCGGCGCGGCCCATGGCGGCACGCTGGACGTGGCGGCCCATCAGGGCCATCGCCCGCACCTGGATCTCGGCGCGCAGGTCCTCCAGGTTGGCCACGTGGTTGTAGAGCGAGGAGACCCGCGTGTCGAGCTCGGCGGCCAGCAGGGTCATCGAGAGGGTGTCGTAGCCCTCGCGGTCGACGAGTGCCTCGGCCGCGAGCACGACCGTCTCGTGGTCGAGTCGCGCGCGCCGCTCGACGGGCACGGTGCTGCTCATCGCCTTCTCGTCTCCCCATGAAATCGATTCGTTCCAACACGAAGCACTATAGGCATCGCGGGCGGGTCGCGCTCACCAACCGGGCGGCAGGGCAGTGAAGTCGGCCTCGCGTCCCTCGGCGAAGGCGGCCAGCGCCTCGAGGTTGGCCGGGCCGCCCATCAGCTCGGCGAAGGCCGCGTTCTCGCGTTCTCGGGCCGCGGCGATCTCGGACCTCAGCGGCTCGGTCATCGTTCGCTTGACCGCCACCAGTGACGAGATGGGCCGTGCGGCCAGCACCTCTGCGTGGCGCCGCGCCTCGGCCAGCAGGTCGTCCGGCTCGCAGACCCGCCACACCAGGCCCATCTCGCGTGCCTGCTCGGCGTCGACCCACTCGGCGGACAGGAGCAGCCAGGCGGCGTTCTGGCGCCCGAGCAGCAGCGGCATCAGGTACGACGATGCCGCTTCGGGGGCGACGCCGAGGCTGGTGAAGGGGCACTTCAGGCGCGCCGTCGACGACATGAAGGCCAGGTCGGCGAAGCCCAGGACCGTGGCGCCGATGCCCAGGCCGAGCCCGTTGACCGCGCAGATCAGCGGCTTGGGGAAGGCGACGAGCGCGTCGAGGAGGCCGAGGAACCCGTGCGTGCCTCGCTCGAAGTCGGGGTCGGTGGCGAGCTGGTGCATCTCCAGCAGGTCGGTCCCGGCACTGAACGCGCGGCCGTTGCCGGTCAGCAGCACCACCGCGACCGTCGGGTCCCCGGCGGCGTCGAGGAGCGCCTGCGCCGTGGCGTCGTACAAGGCCTCGTTGAAGGCGTTGAGGGCATCGGGCCGGTCCAGGGTCAGTGTGCGGACTCGGGAGCCGTCGGAGATCTGCAACGTCATGGCAGCAGGGTAGCCACCCAACTAGAACGTGTTCTCGTTGTCCAGGCGGGTCCCGACGGTTCCTGTCGGGACCCGTCACTACGATCGCGGCATGACCTCGACCGGTGCCACGCGGGTGTGGCGTCCGGACTGGCCGTGCCAGGTCGCGGCGATGCTCGCCCAGCACCGCCACGGTGGCGGCGACCCGACGTACCGGCGCGAGTCGGCGGCCGGCACGGACCGGATCTGGCGCGGACTGCGCACCCCCGACGGCACGGCGACCCTCGCCGTCGCTGCCCGGCCACGCGACGGCGAGGTGCACGCCGAGGCGTGGGGGAGCGGCGCCCAGTGGGCGCTGGCGTCGGTGCCCGACCTTCTGGGAGCGAGCGACAGCTGGGAGGGCTTCGAGCCGCGTCACCCGCTTCTCGCGGAGGTCTGGCGCCACCATCCCGACCTCCGTCTGGGCCGCAGCGGTCTGGTCATGGAGGCACTGGTGCCGGCGATCATCGAGCAGAAGGTCACCGGACAGGAGGCGTTCGCCGGCTTCCGGATGCTCGTGCACCGGTACGGCGAGCGCGCGCCCGGGCCGGGAGCCGACCTGAAGCTGTGGGTGCAGCCCGATGCGGCGAGCCTCAGGTCCGTGCCGTCGTGGGAGTGGCTGCGGATGCACATCGACCCGGCCCGGTCCCGCACGGTCGTGAGCGTCGCTCGCGTGGCCGAGACGTTGGAGCGGCTCGCCTCGGTTGTCCCCGAGGAGGCCGACCGCCGGATGCGGAGCCTGCCCGGCGTGGGGGTGTGGACCAGTGCGGAGGTGAGGTCCCGGGCGTTCGGCGACCCCGATGCCGTCTCGTTCGGCGACTACCACGTGGCCAAGGACGTCGGGTGGGCCCTGACCGGCACGCCCTTCGACGACGACGAGCTGGCTGACTACCTCGAGCCCTACCGACCGCAGCGCGGCCGGGTGCCTGCCCTCGTGGCGGCGGGCGGGCTGCACCGCCCTCGCCACGGTCCGCGGATGGCGCCTCGCACCCACCTGCCGGGCAGGATCCGCTGACCTGCCTGCGCAGGGTCTCACGAGGTCGACATACCCAAAGTTTGTGACGTCGACCTCTCCCGGCCGCCCCCTCGATGTGATACCTGTTACACCCAGTAACAGTTACTCCTGCTCCCCGCCGCACAGACCACCGACACGAGGGACTCATGGGACCCACGTCCGAAGCCTCACCGCGCCCTGCCCTCAGCGTGATCGCTGCGGGCTCGCGCGCGGGCCTCGGCTCGTTCGGCGGCCGGGCGCGAGACGGCGTGGTCACCACCGGCAAGATCGTCGTGCTCGGCATCGAGGCGTCGGTCGCTGCCGTCTCCGACATCGCCGCGCGGCGCTTCTCCTGGTCGGAGTTCCTGCTCCAGGCGTGGTTCATGACTCGCGTCTCGCTGCTTCCGACGATCCTGGTCGCCATCCCCTTCGGCGTCATCACCTCGGTCCAGATCGGAGCCGTGGCCGGTCAGATCGGAGCGACGTCGTTCAGCGGCGCCGTCAACGGCATCGGTGTGCTGCGCCAGGGAGCGCCCCTGGTGGTGTCGTTGATGATCGCCGGGGCCGTCGGGTCGGCGATCTGCTCCGACCTGGGGGCCCGGACCGTGCGCGAGGAGATCGACGCACTCAAGGTGATGGGCATCAACCCCGTCCAGCGCCTGGTCGCGCCGCGCGTCGTCGCGGCGCTGGTCGTCTCCCTGCTGCTCACGGTGATCGTGGCGATGACGGCGATGGTGACCGCCTTCGTCCTCAACGTGGGCAACGGCTCCATCTCGGCCGGCGCCTACCTGGACTCCTTCGTCAGCTTCAGCCAGCCCACCGACCTCTTCCTGGCGGAGTTCAAGGCCCTCATCTTCGGCTTCGTGGCCACCATCGTGGCCGCGCACAAGGGGCTGAGCGCCTCCGGCGGACCCAAGGGCGTTGCCGATGCCGTCAACCAGGCTGTCGTGCTCAGCGTCATCCTGCTGGCCGTCATCAACGTCGCCATCACGCAGGCCTACGTGATGCTCGTGCCCCAAGGAATCGCATGAACCGGGGGAATCGCATGACCGGGGGAATCGCATGACCGGGGGAATCGCATGAAGACCGGACGCCGCGCAGGCAACCTCGTCATCGGCACCACCGACGGTTTCCTCGAGGCCTTCGCGTCGCTGGGCTCCTTCGCCTCGTTCGCCGCGACCACCCTGAAGAACGTCCCGTCCACGCTGCGGCTCTACCCGGCCGAGATGCTGCGCCAGCTCAAGGACATCGCCTGGGGGAGCGGCGCGCTCGTCGTGGGTGGCGGGACCATCGGCGTGATGATCCTGCTCTCGATCTCGGCCGGCACCTCGCTGGGCATCGAGGGCTTCAACGGCCTCGAGCTGGTGGGTCTGGCGCCGCTGACCGGCTTCATCTCCGCCAGTGCCAACACCCGCGAGCTGGCGCCGCTGATCGCCGCACTGGCCCTCGCCTCGCAAGTGGGGTGCCGCTTCACCGCGCAGCTGGGCTCGATGAAGATCCACGAGGAGGTCGACGCGCTCGAGGTGATGGCGGTCAGCCCGATGCGCTACCTGGTGACGACCCGGGTGGTCGCCTGCATGATCGCCATCCTGCCGCTCTACCTGATCGGTCTGATCGGTTCCTACGTCGCCTCGCAGGTCTCCGTCGTCGTGCTCTTCGGCCAGTCCGCAGGGCAGTACGACCACTACTTCTCGACGTTCATCCAGGGGCGCGACGTCTTCCTGTCGGTGGTCAAGATCCTGATCTTCGCGATCGCGGTGACTCTCATCCACTGCTGGTACGGCTTCAAGGTCACCGGGGGTCCCCAGTCGGTCGGTGAGGCGACGGGTGCGGCGATCCGAGCCAGCATCGTCGTGGTCGTGGTGCTCGACATGATCCTCACCCTCATCTTCTGGGGTGGCGACCCCGGTTTCCGGGTCTCGGGGTAGACGACATGGCACTGATCCCCGGACGACGTCGCAACGCGCCACGGCGCGAGCTGCGGCGCATCGACCTCGCCAGGCGCGGGATGGGCGTCACGCTCGGCCTCGTGCTGCTGCTCGTGCTCGCCTACCTGCGCACCACCGGTGGCCTGGGGGGCGACCCCGAGGTGTCGGCGGAGGTCCGCAACGCCGGAGGCGCCCTGCGCCCTGGCTCGGACGTGAAGATCGCCGGCGTCATCGTGGGCCGCGTCTCCGAGATCGCGCGCAGCGAGACCGGCAACGTGCGGCTGGGCCTGGCCATGGACCCCGACTCGCTCGGCGACGTGCCCGACAACGTCGTCGCCCGGATCCTGCCGGCCACGGTCTTCGGCACGACGTTCGTCGACCTCGTCGTGCACGGCGGCCCCTCCGCCACGATGCTGCAGGAGGGCGCCGAGATCCCCGCCGACCTCGACCAGGACACCCTCGAGCTCCAGCAGGCCCTCGACGACATCGACCGGTTGGTCACGGCGCTGGGGCCGGCCGAGCTCGCCTCGGCGATCTCGTCGGCGGCCCAGGCCCTCGAGGGTCGCGGCGAGGAGATCGGCCGGATCATCGACCTCGCCGACGGCTACCTCGCCCGGCTCACTCCGCAGCTGCCCCTGGTCCGCTCGGACCTCGGCAAGCTCGCCGACAACCTGGAGCTCGTCGACGACCTGGCTCCCGACTTCCTGGACGCCACGCAGGACGGTCTCGTCACGCTCGACACCATCGTCGAGCAGCGCGCCTCCATCACGGCGCTGATCACCGGCGGAACGACCCTGACCCGCACCGGCCAACGGCTCCTGGACGACAACACGCGTCAGCTCGTCCGGATGCTCGAGAACGGCGCCGTCCTGCTCGACATCCTCTTCGACAACCGCAAGGCCGGGATCACCGACGCGATCTCCACCAACATCGCGGTCGCCAACAAGCTGCCCACCGCGATCCGCGAGGGGTTCCTGCAGGCCGACGGGACGATCGAGCTCGACGCGCCCGACTACTACACGCCCGCGGACCGACCCGACTACGGGCGGCTGCAGGGAGCGAGCCTGCGGGGCCTGGCGGGTGGTGGCTCGTGAAGGGGCTCGGCGCCATCGGCATCAAGTTCGCCGCGTTCGTGGCAGCGAGCCTGGTGCTGCTCCTGCTGCTGGTCAACACGATGCTGAACGGGCTCGGCGAGGACTCACGGGGTTTCGACGCGGAGTTCGTCGACGTCAGCGGCCTGCGGGTGGGCGACGACGTCAAGGTGGCCGGCGTGCGGGTCGGCAGGGTCGCGGAGATCGACGTCACCGACGAGGGCGCACTCGTGGGCTTCGAGCTCTCCGACGATCAGCCGATCCTGAGCACGACCCGCGTCGTGATGCGCTACCAGAACCTCCTGGGCCAGCGATACCTGGCGCTCGTCCAGGACGACGACCGAGGCGGCGAGCTGGAGGCCGGCACCAGCATCCCGACGAGCATGACCGACCCCGGCTTCGACCTGACGGCCCTGCTGAACGGATTTCGTCCGCTGTTCGAGGTGCTGCAGCCCGAGGACGTCAATCGGCTGGCGACCTCGATGGTCCAGGTGCTCCAGGGGGAGGGCGGCACAGTCGAGCAGCTGTTGCAGCAGACGACCGAGCTGACCGGCTTCCTGACCGAGCGCGACGAGCTGTACGGCGCGGTGCTCACCAACCTGACCCCGGTGCTGCAGAACCTCGACGGTCGCGGGACCGAGCTCAGCTCGACGATCACCGAGCTGAAGGCACTGATGACCGGGCTCGCGCGCGACCGCAGGGCCATCGGGTCCTCGATCGACGGCGTGAGCAGGCTGGTCGGCGCCACCTCGGGACTGCTGCGTGACGCCCGTCAACCGGCGGTGGACGCCGTGGACGAGCTCCGCCAGGTCGCCGACCAGGTGGCGGCCTCGCGCGGCAAGCTGAACGACGCCATCGACTCCTTCGGCCTCATCTTCGAGTCCCTCGGCCGCGCCGGCTCCTACGAGAGTGCGCTCAACGTCTATCCCTGCTCGGTGCTCCTGTCGGTCGGTGGCCAGGAGATCAACCCGGCCGGCCCCGACGGCCCGTGGTCGGAGGCCTGTCGATGAAGGCCCTCTCGTCGCGCGACCCGCTGCGCGTGGGTCTCGCTGCCATCCTCGTCGGAGGACTCCTCCTCGCGCTGATCGTGGTGCTCTCGGTGGTCTCGTTCGGCCGAAGCACCTACACCGCGGTGCTCGAGCACAGCGCGGGCCTGAGGGCCGGCGAGGACGTCCAGGTCCACGGGGTGTCGGTGGGCGAGGTCACCGGCGTCGACCTGCAGGATCGTCAGGTCCTGGTCACGTTCGAGATCGACCAGGACATGGAGCTGGGCTCGTCGACGACCGCCGAGGTGCGGGTCGCCACGTTGCTGGGGACGCACTACCTGGAGATCGACCCGGCAGGTGGCGGCGACCTCGCCGGCGGCCGGATCCCCCTGGAGCGCACCTCGGTGCCCTACAACCTCCAGGACGTGCTCGAGCAGGGCACGACCAAGCTCGCCGAGCTCGACCCGGTCGTGCTGGCCGAGGCGTTGAGCGAGGCCAGCAAGACCCTCGGTGCGTCGGCCGACGACGTCGGGCCGGCGCTCGAGGGAGTGGCCGAGCTCTCCGAGCTCGTCACGCGACGGTCCGCGCAGACCACCGAGCTGCTCCGCGCGGCCCGCGGGGTGACCGACCAGCTCTCCGACTCCTCGGGAGACATCGTCGAGCTGATGGAGGCGACCACCCTGGTCGCCGAGGAGGTGACCTCCCGCCGTACGGCGATCCACCGTCTCTTCGTCGAGACGACGTCGCTCTCGAAGGCGTTGCGCTCCATCGTCGAGCAGACCGACGCGGAGCTGGGTCCCACCTTGCAGGACCTCGACCAGGCGCTCGACACGCTCAACCAGCAGGACGACCAGCTGCGCGACGTGCTGGAGGTGATGGCCCCGGCCTTCCGGTACATCGCCAACGCCACCGGCAACGGCCCGTATGCCGACCTGTTCGCCGAGGACCCCGCGCTGCTCGCCGACGACGCTCGTTGCAAGCTGGAGGGTTGCCGATGAACCGCGTCCCCGTACGCCTGCTCCTCGTGGCGACCCTGATCGGGCTGTCCGTCCTGACGGGCGGCTGCGTGCCCGGCGTCGTCGGGGGTGGTCGGATCACGGTGACGGCCTACTTCCCCGACACCTCGGGTCTCTTCGTCGGCAACGACGTGGGGATCCTCGGCGTCACCGTCGGGAAGATCACCGACATCGACCCGGAGGGTGAGCGGGTGAAGGTCACCCTCGAGGTCGACGACGAGCACGACGTGCCGGCCGACGTCGGCGCCGTCGTGGTGGCGCGATCGGTCGCCACCGATCGGTACGTCGAGCTCACCCCGGTCTGCGACTCGGGCCCGACCCTGGGTGACGGAGACGTCATCCCCGTCGAGCGCACCCGCACCCCGGTGGACTTCGACCAGGTGCTGGGTGCCCTCAACACCTTCGCCACCGGCATCGCCGGCTCTGGCAAGTCGAAGAAGGCGATCCGTCGCCTCATCAACTCCGGAGCACGGGCGCTCGACGGGCGTGGCCAGCTGGTCAGCGACACGGTGACCGACCTGGCTGACGCTGTGGGCAGCGTGAGTGGACAGCGCGAGGACCTCAGCGCCACGATCCGTTCGCTCGACACCCTGGTGGCCACGATCGCGGCCAACGACCGGACGGCGCGCAGGTTCATCGGCCAGGTGAGCGAAGCAGTCGACCTGCTCGACGACGAGAGGCTCGACTTCCGAGCGGCCCTGCGTGCCCTCGACGACGCGGTCACCACGGTCGCTGAGTTCGCGGTGGACCATCGCGACGAGATCGTGGAGGTCGTCGACGGCGGCAGCAAGGTGATGCGCACGATCCTCAGCCGGCAGCGGGACCTCGCCGAGATCCTGGAGGTCTTCCCGCTGGCCCTGGAGAACCTCCAGCTCGCCGTCGACGGAGACCGGATCCCGGTCCGGGTCCCACCGACCGCCCTGCTCCCTCTGGGAGACCAGATCGACCAGCTCTGCCAGAGCCTGCCGCTGGGGCTCTGCGACCTCATCTCGGGCACCGATCCGACGGATCGGCCGTCAGGGGGCCGACGATGACGACCTCCTGCCTCCGCCTCCGTGCCCTGGTCGCCGTCCTGCTCGCCGTCGGCCTCGGTTCGCTGACCGCCTGCAGCACCACGCTCGGGGACCTTCCGCTGCCGGGCACCGGCGTGTCCGGGGACACGATCCGGGTGGACGCCGAGTTCCAGGAGGCGCTCAACCTTGCCCAGGGGGCGACCGTCAAGGTCAACGGCATCGACAGCGGCAAGGTCCAGGACGTCTTCGTGGAGGACTTCCACGCGCGCGCCGAGATGCTCGTGCGCACCGACGCGGTGCTGCGCGCCGGTGCGACGGCACGCCTGCGCTACACGACGCCGCTCGGGGAGCTGTTCGTCGACGTCACCAACCCGAGCGAGGGACCTACGCTCGCGGACGGGGCACTGATCACCCTGGAGGACTCCTCGACGGCGCCGACGGTCGAGGACGCCCTGTCCCAGGCGAGCCTGCTCGTCAACGGCGGCGGACTCGGCGACCTGCAGACGGTGACCGAGGAGCTCAACACCGTGCTCGGAGGTCGTGAGGACACCGCGCGATCCCTGCTCGAGCGATCGCGTGACTTCCTGGTCGAGGCCAACGCGACGACCCAGGACATCGATCGGGCGCTGCGCTCCCTGGTCTCGGTCTCCTCGACCCTCCAGCAGCGGGAGCGGATCATCAACCGCGCCGTGCGGGAGATCGAGCCGGCCGCGGCCGTGCTTCGCCGCAACACCCCCGGGCTCACCACGCTCCTGCAGCAGGTCGAGAGATTCTCCGGCGCGGCCGAGGAGACCGTCGCTCGTACCCGCACGGACCTCCTGCGCGTGCTCGACCAGGCGACTCCGGTGCTGGCCGAGTTCGCCGGCAACCGGGCGACGTACCCGCTGTCCCTGGACGCTCTCATCAAGCTCGGCAACGCCGTCGACGGGATCGTGCCCGGCGACTACGTCTCGATCTCGCTCGCCGTACGACTCGACGGGATCGGTGCCCCCGACCTCGCCGGCATCCTCGAGCAGCTGGGGATCGACCTCCCCGACCTCCCGGACCTGCCGGAGCTGCCGCTGCCCGGTGTGCCCGAGCTCGACCTGCCGGGAGGTCTTCTCGACGGGCTGACCCTGGACGGTCTCGTCCGAGGTGGTGCTCGATGAGCACGCTGCGCGCTCTGTTCTCGTCTCGTCTCTACCTCAGCGCCCTCGGGGTGGCTCTGGTCTTCGTCCTCGGCCTGGCCTACCTCTTCGCCGAGGTGCTCGACCAGCCGCTGCTGTCCCGTCCCGACGAGGTGACCGTGGAGCTCTCGGCGGCCGGAGGTCTCTTCGAGGGCTCGGCGGTGACCTACCGCGGCGTCAAGATCGGCCGCGTCACCGACATCTCGATCGGCGAGCGTGGCGTGGTGGCGACCCTCTCGCTCACCTCCGACGAGCAGGTGCCGGCGTCCTCGGCCGCGAAGGTACGCAGCCTGTCACCGGTCGGCGAGCAGTACCTCGACTTCCAGCCGACCTCGCAGAGCGGTCCCTACCTGGAGGACGGCAGCGTGGTCACGGCCGAGTCCACCGACATCCCGAAGAGCCTGGGGTCCACGGTGGTGGCGATCAACGAGGTGCTGCGCCAGGTCGACGACAGCAAGCTGCGCACCCTGCTCGTCGAGCTCAGCACCGCCCTGGAGGACACCGGGGACGACCTCGGACGACTCGTCGACGAGGGCAGCGTGCTGATCGACGAGCTCGACGACGTCTATCCCGAGACTCTCCGGCTCCTGCAGAGCGCCGACGTGGCCCTGGACATCGCTCCGGACAATCGCGCCGAGCTGCAGGACCTGGGCGACGACGCTCGCGAGCTCGCGGCGTTCCTCGAGGACTACGACCCCGAGCTGGACCGGCTGCTGGCCGACACCCCGGCCCGCCTGCGCCGCCTCGAGGGACTGGTGCAGGACGCTCGTGAGGTGCTGCCCGACTTCCTCTCGGTGGGCGTGAGCCTCACCGACATCATCGTCGCCCACGACCCCCACCTGCGTGCGCTGCTGCGCAACTACGGTCCCGGGCTCTCGGTCCTCGACGACCAGGTGCGCAACGGTCGGCTGCGGCTGAAGATCATCGGCGACAAGGACCCGCGCTGCGACTACGGCATCAGCCGCCGCAGCCCCCGCAACGTCGATCGTCGTCCCATCGTGACGACCGGGCGCTGCTCGGCCTCCTTCAGCACGCTGCAGCGCGGCGCCGCGCACGCTCCCGGCCCGGTGCCGCGATGACGGGCCCGCGTCGCCTGGAGGCCGTCCTGGCCGTCGCGCTCGCGGCCGCCCTCGTCGCCGTGGCACTCCTGTGGGTGGATCGCGACGACGCCCCTGCCTCGACGCGAGCAGGCTCGGGCGGCGCCGAGGCGGGGGAGGCCGCCACCCTCCTGGCCGCCGGGTCCGAGGCCGAGGCCGCAGCCCGCTCCGCGGTCGAGCAGATGACGACGTACGACTTCTCGACGGTCGAGGAGGACTTCACCTGGGTGGAGGACGCCGGCACCGAGCAGTTCCAGACCTACTTCGCGGGCGCGAGCAAGGACGCGATCGCGGTGATCCGGTCGTTGAAGGCGAGCGCGAGCGGGACCGTCGTGGACGCGGCCCCGCAGGTCATCGACGCCACGCACGTGAAGGTGCTGCTCTTCGTCGACCAGGAGATCACCGCGCGCAAGCAGCAGGGCAGCAAGCTCGACCAGCCGCGCGTGTCGATGCAGATGGTGCGCCAGGACGGCCGCTGGCTCGTCGACCAGGTCGCCGTCAACGACCTGCTCGCCCAGTAGCGGGCTGCCTCGCGCCGGGACGGGTCTGTTACCCAGACCTGGGCGGACCGTGGATCTGGAGTTGCCCGTTCGTGGCGGTGGGGCTCGTAGTGTCGTGGTTGTCGGAGGGGACGCAAGGCCCCGAGGACGCTGACCCGAGGCAGGCCCCGCATCTGGGGGGATGACGGAGCCGACGCCCGGGTCTCCAGGGGGGAATCAAGGACCGACCCGCTCGACGCTTCCGGGGGGAAGCGCTCTGAGCGGGTCGTCCTCTTTTTCTCGTCTCGTCGCGTCGCGGCTGGCTAGCTCAACGCAGGCTCCTGGTCGACCGGGACCAGCGCGATCGCGACCATCGGGAACAGCGCCGCCAGCGCGAACGTCGCCGGGTAGCCGCCGTGGGTGACGGCGAGCCCGCCCAGGGGCGGGACCAGGGCGCTGGTCAGGAACTGCGAGGTGTTCTGGATCCCGAGCGCGCGTCCCGACCAGTGCGGGCCGGCCCGCTCGGCCACCGCGGTGAAGGCCAGGCCGTTGTCGGCCACCGTCACCACCGTGGCCAGGATGATCAGGGGCACCGCGACCGCCCAGTCGAGGCCGGCCGCGCCACCCAGCGCAGCCATCGTGAGCGCCGCTGCCGTGGCCACCCACCGCAGGGGCCGCATCCGCGACCCGACGACGTCGGAGAGCTGACCCGCGGCGATGCGCCCGAGAGCTCCTCCGACCTGGGCGAGGGCGACCAGGGCACCCGCTGCTCCGGGGGACCAGCCGCGGTCCTGCACGAGCCAGACGAGTGCGAAGGTCCACACGACGAACTGCGGCACGACCAGCAGGACCGAGACACCGTGGATCCTGGCCAGGAAGGAGCTGCCCCGGTAGGGGTTGGCCGACGGCACCTCACGCGGGTCGGGACGCGGCGGGTCGAGGACGACCACGAAGACCAGGACGGCCGCCAGGGCGGTCGCGATCGTGGGGACCCACATCGCGGCGTGGATCCCGTGCACATCGGCCACGACAGCGATCGAGATCGCCGCGACGCCGACGCCGACCGGTTGGGCCATCTGCCGAATCCCCATGGCGAGGCCGCGCCGCCGTGGGGGAAACCAGCCGACCACGACGCGCCCGCTCGCGGCGCTGCTGCTGGCCGCGGCGGCACCGCCGAGGAAGAGGGCCAGGCTGAGCCACCCGACGCCCGGGGAGACCACGGCAGCCAGGCCGGCGAGCGACGTGAGCACGAGTCCGGTCAGCAGCACCAACCGTTCGCCACGTCGGTCGGTGAGCAGGCCCCACGCGACGAGGGTGAGCATCACGCCCAGTGTCGGGGCGGCAGCGACGACCCCGGCCTCGGCGAGCGACAACCCCTCCTGCTGCACCAGGGCGGGGATGAGGAAGGCGGGACCGTGCGCCATCACGGCGGTCGACGCCTGGGCGAGCGTGCTCGCTGCGAGCATCGACCAGCGTCGACCGGAGCCGACGTCGAGCGAGCGCTCGGTGATCAGGGTCATGGACCGATTGAACGCGCCTTCGGTGGCTCGGCCGCGCCCATCTCGCACCGTGGAGTGTGACGCTCCCGACTCGTGACTACTCTGAGCCCGTGAGTCGGAAGCGGTACGTCGAGCGGGGCATCCGCCTGCTGCGGCGCGTGCTGCTGACGGTGCTCGGACTGCAGGTCCTGATCGCCGTGACGATGTCGGTCGTGGACTCCTACCGGCGCCGCGGCAAGAAGCCGGTGGCGTTCCCGACGACGCCACCCACCGAGGTCGCGGTCGGGGACGGCACCGTCACGACGTACACCTACGGTCGCGACCTGTACGACGACATGATCGCGGCGATCGAGGGCGCCAAGCGGCAGGTGCTCTTCGAGACGTACATCTGGAAGGGCGACGCCACCGGCGAGCGGTTCAAGCGAGCCCTGGCCGAGGCCGCGGACCGCGGTGTCGAGGTCTACTGCATCTACGACGGCTTCGCGAACCTCGTCGTCTCCCCGGTCTTCAAGCGCTTCCCCTCGACGATGAAGGTGCTGCGCTACCCCGTGTACGCCGCGGGGTGGCGCTTCTTCGACCTGCGCGGCTACGGCCGTGACCACCGCAAGATCCTCGTGGTCGACGACTCGGTCGGCTTCGTCGGCGGCTACAACATCGGCGACGCCTACGAGACCGAGTGGCGTGACACGCACGTGCGGATCACGGGGCCGGGCGTGTGGGACCTGAAGCGCGCCTTCGCCGACTTCTGGAACCTCAACCGTCGTCGCCGGATCCGCAAGAGCGAGCGACCGCTGCTGCTGGAGACGGCGTCGACGTGGGAGTCGAAGATCCGGGTGCAGCGCAACGTCCCGCGCCTGTGGATGTTCCCCATCAGGGCGATGTACATCGAGGCCATCAACCGGGCCAGCCGCAACGTGTGGATGACGCAGGCCTACTTCCTCCCGGACCAGGACTTCGTCGACGCCCTCAAGGACGCCGCCCGCCGCGGCGTCGACGTGCGGCTCCTGCTGCCGTTGAAGTCCAACCACGTCGTGGCCGACTGGGTCTCGCGCGGCTACTTCGCCCAGCTGCTCGATGCCGGGGTCAAGGTGCTGCGCTTCAAGGGCGCGATGGTGCACGCCAAGACCGCCACCGTCGACGGCACCTGGACCACGGTCGGCACGGCCAACATCGACCGGCTCAGCCTCCAGGGCAACTACGAGATCAACGTCGAGGTGATCGACCCGGGCCTCGCCGCGATGCTCGAGAAGATCTTCCTCACCGACGAGACCAACTGCGCCCCGCTGACCCGCTTCGAGTGGGAGACCCGCGACCTGCACCGCAAGTTCACCGAGGCGTTCCTGCGGCCGCTCGGACGTCTGCTCTGACGCGAGGTCCGGCCGCTGATCCGGCGATGTCGGTGGTCGACCGTAGGCTTGACGCATGCGCCCCGTCACCGATCTCGAACGCCGTGTGGCCCCCTTCAAGGTCATCTCCGACTACCAGCCTGCCGGCGACCAGCCGGCGGCGATCAAGGAGATCACCAACCGCGTCCAGGCGGGGCTGCAGGACGTCGTCCTGCTGGGCGCCACCGGCACCGGCAAGACGGCCACGGTGGCCTGGGTGGCCGAGCAGGTGCAGCGTCCGTTGCTGGTGCTGCAGCCCAACAAGACGCTGGCTGCTCAGTTCGCCAACGAGCTGCGTCAGCTCTTCCCGGACAACGCCGTCGAGTACTTCGTCTCCTACTACGACTACTACCAGCCCGAGGCCTACGTCCCCCAGACCGACACCTACATCGAGAAGGACTCCTCGATCAACGAGGAGGTCGAGCGGCTGCGGCACTCGGCGACCAACTCGCTGCTGACCCGGCGCGACGTCATCGTGGTCTCGACCGTCTCCTGCATCTACGGCCTCGGCACCCCCCAGGAGTACGTCGACCGGATGCTGCGGCTGCGGGTGGGAGAGGAGCGCGACCGCGACTCGATCCTGCGTCAGCTGGTCGAGATCCAGTACACCCGCAACGACATGAGCTTCACCCGCGGCACGTTCCGGGTGCGCGGCGACACCCTCGAGATCTTCCCTGTCTACGAGGAGCACGCGGTCCGCATCGAGTTCTTCGGTGACGAGATCGAGCGCCTGATGACCCTCCACCCCGTCACCGGTGAGGTGATCACCGACGACTCCGAGCTCTACGTCTTCCCGGCGACCCACTACGTCGCCGGCGCGGAGCGGATGGAGCGGGCCGTCCGCGGCATCGAGGCCGAGCTCGAGGAGCGCCTGGCCGAGCTGGAGCGCCAGGGCAAGCTGCTCGAGGCGCAGCGCCTGCGCATGCGCACGACGTACGACATCGAGATGATGCGCCAGGTCGGCTCCTGCGCGGGCATCGAGAACTATTCGATGCACATGGACGGCCGCACGCGTGGCTCTGCCCCCAACTGCCTGCTCGACTACTTCCCCGAGGACTACATCGTCGTCGTCGACGAGTCCCACGTGGCGGTGCCCCAGATCGGTGGCATGTACGAGGGCGACATGTCTCGCAAGCGCAACCTCGTCGACCACGGCTTCCGGCTGCCCAGCGCGATGGACAACCGGCCCCTGCGCTGGGAGGAGTTCCTGGAGCGGATCGGCCAGACGATCTACCTCTCGGCCACGCCCGGCAACTACGAGCTCGACAAGGTCGAGGGTGACGTCGTCGAGCAGATCATCCGCCCGACCGGGCTGATCGACCCCGAGGTGGTGATCAAGCCGACCAAGGGTCAGATCGACGATCTCATCCACGAGATCCGCACCCGTGCCGAGAAGAACGAGCGGGTGCTCGTGACGACCCTGACCAAGAAGATGTCCGAGGACCTCACCGACTACCTGCTCGACGCCGGGATCCGCACCCGCTACCTGCACTCGGAGGTCGACACCCTGCGTCGCATCGAGCTGCTGCGTGAGCTGCGGATGGGGGAGTACGACGTCCTGGTCGGCATCAACCTGCTCCGGGAGGGCCTGGACCTCCCCGAGGTGTCGCTGGTCTCGATCCTGGACGCCGACAAGGAGGGCTTCCTGCGCTCGGACAAGTCCTTGATCCAGACGATCGGTCGAGCCGCGCGCAACGTCTCGGGCCAGGTCCACATGTACGCCGACAAGATCACGCCGTCCATGGAGAAGGCGATCGAGGAGACCAACCGGCGGCGCGAGAAGCAGATCGCCTACAACAAGGCGGCCGGGGTCGACCCGCAGCCGCTGCGCAAGAAGATCGCCGACATCACCGAGATGCTGGCGCGCGACTCCGAGGACACCCAGGCGTTGCTCGAGACCTGGGCCGGCACCGAGGCGAAGGGCCGCGCCGGCGGGGTGAAGGCGACCGGCAAGGGACGCCAGACCGTCCCGGTCCTGGGCGACAAGGCTGCGGGCCATCACGCCAAGGACCTGGCCGGGCTGCCGAGCTCCGAGCTGGCCCAGCTCATCCAAGACCTCACCGACCAGATGCGCACCGCGGCTGCCGAGCTGCAGTTCGAGCTGGCGGCTCGACTGCGCGACGAGATCAACGACCTGAAGAAGGAGCTGCGCCAGATGATGGAAGCGACCAAGTGAGGCCCTAGCCTCGGTCCGTGACGTCGCAGCTGGGTGGCCGGATGGCCTACGCCGTGTGGGGCGTCGCCCTGGCGACGTACTTCCTGGCGATCTTCCACCGCAGCTCCCTGGCCGTGGCCGGCCTGGCAGCCTCCGAGCGCTTCGGGATCTCGGCCTCCCAGCTCGCGGTCTTCGCGATGCTGCAGCTCCTGGTCTACGCCGGCATGCAGATCCCGGTGGGGCTGCTCGTCGACCGCTACGGGCCGCGAGCGGTGATGCTCAGCGGTGTCGTCATCCTCACGCTCGCCCAGACCGGCTTCGCGCTCGCCGAGACCTACCCCGTCGCGTTGGTCTCGCGCACCTTCGTCGGCATGGGCGACGCGATGACGTGGATCTGCGTGCTGCGCCTGGTCAGCAGGTGGTTCCCGCCGCGCCGGGTGCCGATCTTCACCCAGCTGTCCGGGACCGTCGGTCAGCTCGGGGCGGTGGTCGCGGCGGTGCCGATGACGATCGCCCTGCGCGAGGTGGGGTGGACGGCCGCCTACCTCAGCACGGCGTCGCTCGGCGTCGTCCTGGCTGTCGGCCTGGTGTTCGTCGTGCGCGACGCGCCGGAGGGACGGCGGATCCCCGGCCCGCGGATGTCGTGGCCAGGGATCCGCACCAGCCTCGCCGCCTCATGGGCGCACCCGGGGACTCGCCTGGGCTTCTGGATGCACTTCACCACCCAGTTCAGCGCGACCGCGATGGCACTGCTCTGGGGCTACCCCTTCCTGGTGCAGGGCGAGGGTCGATCCTCGGCCAGCGCCGGGGCGCTGTTGACCCTGATCGTGGTCGCCTTCATCTACTCCGGGCCGTTGCTGGGACTCCTGATCGGCCGACACCCGTGGCACCGGTCCTCGGTGGTGCTGGTGATCGTCTCCGCCATCGTCGTCGTCTGGACGGCGGTCCTCGCGTGGCCGGGCCAGGCGCCGCTGTGGCTCCTGGTCGTGCTGACCCAGGTGATCGGCTTCGGTGGACCCGCGTCGATGATCGGCTTCGACCTCGCGCGCACGTCCAACCCCGCGGAGCGGCTCGCCAGCGCCACCGGAATCATCAACCAGGCCGGCTTCGCAGCCAGCCTCGTGCTGGTGCTGAGCATCGGGCTCATCCTCGACTGGCGCACACCGGGCGACTCCACGGACTACAGCCCCGATGCGTTTCGGTGGGCACTCAGCGCACAGTACGTGCTGTGGGCCGTGGGTGTGGCTCAGATCGTCCGCTACCGAGGACGTGCCCGCGCCGTCATCGATCGCCGAGCCCTGGAGTCGGGTGTCCCGATGACCTGAGCCGCGCTGAGCGTCACCTGAGCCAGGGCGGGACCAGGCGGCGACGGCGCACCTGCAGCGCCACCACGCCGCCCACGAGCACGACCGCGAGGGCGGTCAGGACGCCGCCGAAGAAGCTCGCCCATCCGCCGCCGGACCCATCACCGTCAGCCTGCTCATCGGCGTTGAGGGCCGGCTGGTCGCTCGTCGATGCGTCGGCCGAGCCGGTCCCGATGCCGTCGAGGGGTCCGAAGGCGATGGCGCCCTGGTCGAGCACGGCTCGTGAGGTGCTCGCCAGCGCCGGGTCGTCGGTGAGCTGCGACGACGTGGTGCCGCCCACGGCCGGCTCCGCGCGCACCTCCTCCAGCCACTGCACCGCCTTCAGCCGTGGTCGCGACGCGACGGCGCCGACGACCTGGCGCAGCCAGGCGCGCTTGAGGACGCCCTCGGTGGAGCCCTCAGCGCCGGTCTGGTGCATGGCACCGGTGGTCAGGAGGAAGGGCTTCTTGCGTTGACCGGCGAAGCGCACGTAGAAGGTCGAGCGTCGGCTGTCGTCGTCGTACCCGAATCGTTCCTTGAACCGGTCGTCGAGCTCGCCGGCCTCCGGGTAGGAGTTGGCCCCGAACGTCGGTGCGACGCCGTAGCGCAGCATCGTCAGGCCGACCCAGTCGACGAAGTCGTCTCCGGGGTAGTAGGGCCCGTAGGGATCGTCGAGGGAGGTGACCTCGCCGTCTCCGTCGGTGTCGAGGTAGGGCAGCGTCTCGGCATCGATGGGCGGGGCCTCGTTCACCAGCGTGGTCGTCGAGTTCACGGCGTCGGAGAACGGGTAGCCGCCGCCGTACGACGGAGCCCACAACATCCGAGCGGCGTCGGTGCTGTCGTGGACGGCCTCGGCCACTGCGCGGAACGCGTCGATGTAGGCGAGGGGCTGCTGGCCCCAGGGCGCCCACGAGCCGTTCATCTCAGGTGCGAACCGCACGATCAGGAAGCTGCCGTCACGGGCCGTCGCCGCGCCGAGCGTGCCGGCCAGCGACTCGGCGTCGTCCTGGGTGAGCCCGGTCAGGGTCTTCGGCTCGAGGGTCACCACGGCGACGGCGCCGACGCCGGCGGACTGGCGTGAGAGGTCCTCGAGCAGCACCTGGGACGTGGGGGTCAGCGGGTAGCCGATCGACCCCCCGACGAGAGAGGCCTCCGCGCCCAGCCGGCGTTGGTAGGCGGCAGCCGAGTCGTTGCTCCAGTCGAGGGAGGGGCCGAACCAGACCGTGCCCCGTGGAGGCAGGTCGGGCTCCGCGGACGCAGGGGCTGCGCCGAGAGAGGCTGACGTCCCCAGGACGACGGCGACGACCGACACGACGGCGAGACGACGTCGCTGCATCGTGGACTCCTCCTGGGGGTGGCGCGTGGGGCTGGCGGGGTTGTCGGGGATTATCCGTCCTGGTGCCGTCGGGCCCCGACGCACCCCCGCCTCGGGGAGTCGCTCACGGCAGCCAGCCACGCTTGCGCTGGGCCTTCGCCTGCTGCTTCTCCAACCGACGCAGCTCCTCGCGACGGATCTCGTCGCCGCTGGAGACGGTCTTGAGGAGGTTGACCGCGGTCACCGCCATCACGATCAGAGGCCACATGAAGGCGTCGAAGCCGCCGTTGACGGCCAGGTAGATGGCCCAGCACACCACCGTCGGCGCCACGAAGCCGAACACGGCGCTGCGTCGGCGCTCCTGCCAAGCCACGTCCGCTCGGTGCCGCAGCTGAGCCGGGCTCGCGCCGGCGATCGGGTCGATGGCCTTCGAGGGGGTCGTCTCCGGCACGAGGTCGGCGACGATGGGCGGGATCTCGCCCAGGGTGCGCGCGGCGGCCGCGGTCTCGGCGCGCTGGTCGTGCTCCTCGCGGTCCAGCCGGCCCTCGGCGTAGGCCGCGGCGAGGACGTCGCTGACGAGGTCGCGGTCGGAGTCGGAAGCGCGCAACGCGGCGTTGGCAGCGACACGGGGGTCGTGCGAGAGCGAGTGCCACAGGCTCGCGGTCATGTGTCGTCTCCTCAGCGCGTCGGGTCCGGCCGCCATCGTGGCAGTCCGGCCATTTTGGCACCTCGGCGACCGCGGCGACCTAGCCTGTTTCCGCGGTGTTACACCACGGCGGCCCACAGTGGGCTAAGACACGTCTCGTTGTCCAAAACGAGAACACGTTCTATCGTCGTGGCCGGCATCACATGGGACCGGGCTCATGGGAGCTGGCGCACAGGAGCGGGGGGAGGTGGCCGATGGCGTTCACGGCCGTGTCCGTCCTGCGTGGTCCTGGCGAGATCGCCGCGATGACCGTCGACGTGACCAAGCGCATCTTCACCAAGCCCTTCCAGTTCCGCGAGTTCATCGAGCAGGCGTGGTTCATCACGAGCGTGACCCTGATGCCCACCATCTTGGTGTCGATCCCCTTCGGCGCCGTCATCTCGCTGCAGGTCGGCAACCTCACCGGACAGCTGGGCGCCCAGTCCTTCGCCGGCGCGACCGCCGTGCTCGCGGTGGTGCGCGAGGCCGCACCGATCGCGGCGGCGCTGATCATCGCCGGTGCCGCCGGTTCCGCGATCTGCTCCGACCTCGGCTCCCGCAAGATCCGCGAGGAGATCGACGCGATGGAGGTCCTCGGCGTCGATCCGCTCGAGCGGCTGGTCGCCCCACGCGTCGTCGCCACCATGTTCGTGGCGCTGATGATCATCGGGATCGTGATCGGCGCCGGCATCGGGGGCGGCTACTTCTTCACCGTCATCGTGCAGGGGGGCTCGGCCGGTGCGTTCCTGGCGAACTTCACCGCTCTCGCCTCCATCTCGGACCTCTACATCGCCATCGTCAAGGCCGTCATCTTCGGCGCGATGGCCGCAGTCGTCGGTTCCTACAAGGGACTCAACGCCGGAGGCGGGCCCAGCGGCGTCGGCCGGGCCGTCAACGAGACAGTGATCATCGCCTTCATGCTGCTGTTCTTCATGAACGCCGTGATCACCGCGATCTACTTCCAAGTCGTTCCGCCGCCGGGGATCTGATGGCCACCATCACGCAGCTCGGAAGCTCCTTCGTCAACGGCAGGCGCCGCACCCTGGAGGGCTACGGCGACCAGCTCCTCTTCTACGTCAAGGCGTTGGCCTGGACCCCCAGGGCCATCCGTCGCTACCCCAAGGAGATCACCAAGACCCTGGCCGAGGTCACCTTCGGCACCGGCGCCCTGACCCTGATCGCCGGCAGCGTCGGCGTCATCGCCTTCCTGGCGTTCTTCGCCGGCACCGAGGTGGGGATCCAGGGCTACGCCTCGCTCAGCCAGATCGGCGTCGCCAAGTTCAGCGCGTTCATCTCCGCCTACTTCAACACCCGCGAGGTGGCACCGCTCATCTCGTCGATCGCCCTGGCCGCCACGGTCGGGTGCGGCTACACCGCACGTCTGGGGGCCATGCGGATCTCGGAGGAGATCGACGCCCTCGAGGTCATGGGCGTCCCGTCGCTGCCGTTCCTGGTGACCACGCGGATGATCGCGGCCTTCATCGCCGTCATCCCGTTGTACGTCGTCGCGCTGAGCGCCTCCTACCTCTCGCCGCGGCTGATCACCGTCTACATCTACGGCCAGTCGAGCGGCACCTACGACCACTACTTCCTGCAGTTCCTGCCGCCGATCGACATCCTCTGGTCCTTCGCCAAGCTGCTCGTGCTGGCTACGGCGATCATCCTGATCCACTGCTACTACGGCTACACCGCGAGCGGCGGTCCGGCCGGCGTGGGCACAGCCGTCGGGCAGGCGATCCGGACCAGCATCGTGACCGTCGTGGTCGCGGACTTCTTCCTGAGCTTCGCCATCTGGGGCTCGACCACCACCGTGCGGATCACCGGGTAGGGGGTGGACTCCGCATGCCGATGCTGGTGAACATCCACCACGACAGCCCCCGGGAGCACCGCCGTCTGCTCGTGGCGGGAGTGGCCTTCCTGACGAGCATCGCCCTGCTCGTCTACCTCTCGATCGCGATCTACGACAAGAAGTTCGCCGACGTCACGATGGTCACGATCGAGGCCGACCGCGCCGGCCTGCAACTCACCAAGTTCGGTGACGTCCGCCGCAACGGGGTCTTGATCGGACAGGTCCGCGAGGTGTCGCAGAACGGCGAGAACGCCGTGATCAGAGTGGCCCTGGAGCCAGCGGCCGCCAAGGAGCTGCCGGCCAACGTCGCCGTCCAGATCCTCCCGACGACGTTGTTCGGTCAGAAGTACGTCTCCTTCGTGACCCCGGACGACCCGTCCGTCGCCGCGCTCGCTCCCGACGCCGTCATCCCCACCGACCGGGTGGAGACCAACGTCGAGCTGAGCCAGATCCTCGCGGACCTGTTTCCCCTGCTCCGGGCGCTGCGTCCGGCCGACCTCAACATGACCCTGAGCGCGGTGGCCAACGCCCTCGAAGGGCGCGGGGACCAGCTCGGCGTGACGCTCGAGGACCTCGGCACCTACCTCGGTGATATCGAGGGTTCGCTGCCGACGCTGCAGGAGGACCTCGTCGCACTCGCCGACGTGGCCGACACCTACGATCTCGCCGCACCCGATCTTCTGCGCGTCCTGGGCAACCTCACGGTCACCTCCAAGACCGTGCTGCAGAAACGCGAGCAGCTGGACGTGTTCTTCAGCGACCTCACCGGCCTGTCCAACACGACGACCCGCGTCCTGAGGGACAACGAGTCGGCGCTCATCCGGGTGGGCGAGGTGGGCGCCCCCGTGCTCAAGCTCCTGGCGACGTACTCCCCGGAGCTGCCGTGCCTGCTCAAGGGAGCCGCGCGCTACGCCCCGATCCTGGCCAAGACGTTCGAGGGCAACGAGGTCAAGCAGTACATCGAGCTGGGCTCCGCGCAGTACGAGGCCTACGGACCCGACGACAAGCCGGTGTACGGCGAGCTGGGTCACGGTCCGTGGTGCTCGGGGCTGCCCAAGCCGCCGGTCCCGATCGGACCGGAGTCCTTCGACGACGGCACCGACATCGACGACAACCCACCGCGCAGCGACCTCCCGGTGCTGATCCCGGATCTCGACGACCTGCTCCCCGGGCTGCCGCTGCCGCGCACGGCTCCGGACTGGGCTCGCCAGTCGGGCTTCGGCGTCGGGATGTCGAGCGGGTACGCCGGCACGGAAGGTGAGCAGCAGGTGCTCAACGCCCTGCTCGCCGAGCGCAGCGGCCGGGCCCCCGAGACCTACGGCTCCCTCGGGTCGTTGCTGTACGGACCCGTGGTCCGGGGCGGGGGTGACGACTCGTGAACACCCGTGACGCCGTCACCGTGCGTGCCGGCATCAAGCTGGCGATCTTCACGGTGGTCTCGGTCCTGGTGACCGGCCTGCTGGCCGTGATCATGGGCAACTTCGGCTTCGGTGAGGGACGCACCTACGCGGCCGAGTTCACCAGCGCGAGCTCGCTGAAGAAGGGCGACGACGTCCGGGTGGCCGGCGTCAGCGTGGGCGAGGTGAAGAGCGTCGAGCACACCGGAACCGACAACGGGGACGCGCTCGTGACGTTCCGGGTGAAGGCCGAGGTGCCGCTCACCACCGCCTCCCGCGCCGAGATCCGGTTCCTCAACCTGGTCGGCGACCGCTACCTCGCACTCGAGGAGGGGGTGGACAAGGAGGCCGAGCAGTTGCAGGCCGGCGCCACCATCCCGATGGAGCAGACCCAGCCGTCCCTCGACCTGACCACCCTGTTCAACGGCTTCAAGCCGCTCTTCCAGGCACTGCAGCCCCAGCAGGTCAACGAGCTCACCTTCAACCTGATCCAGGTCCTGCAGGGGGAGGGCGGCACGGTCCGGTCGTTGCTCGAGAGCACCGCGTCGCTCACCACCACCCTGGCCGACCGCGACGAGCTGATCGGGGACGTGGTCACCAACCTCGGCACCACCCTGACGACGGTCGACGAGCGCCACGAGGAGCTGGACGACCTGGTCGTCGAGCTGAAGGACTGGATGGTCGACCTCGCACGCGACCGCGACACGATCGGGTCGTCGCTCGACAGCATCTCCGACCTCACCGTCGTGCTCTCGGACCTGCTGAAGGACGCGCGTCCACTCGTCAAGGGCGACGTCGCCCAGCTGCGCCGGCTGGCGACGCTGCTGAACAAACCCAAGAACCGCGACCTGGTGGTCGAGATCTTCGACCGGCTGCCCGAGTCGATGACCGACCAGACGCGCACCGGCACCTACGGGTCTTGGTACAACTACTACATCTGCGGCTTCTCGGGGCGGATCAAGCTCCCCATCATCAGCGGTCTGCCCATCATCAAGGACCTCAACGACCAGCTGAACAACCTCGACTTCCGTTCGACGGCGCCGAGGTGCAACCGGTGAGAGTCTCCGAGGCCCGTGTGCTGCGCCTGGGGGCGATCACCCTGGTGGTGATGGCCCTGATCATGGCGGCGACCTTCAACCTCTCCCGCTTCCCCGGTTTCGGCGGCACGACGTACACCGCCGAGTTCAGCGATGCCAGCGGGATCCACCGGGGCAACGTCGTGCAGGTCGGCGGGATCCGCTCCGGTCGAGTCAGCGGCGTGGAGCTGGACCCCGAGAACCGCGACCGCGTGATCGTGACCTTCGAGGTCGACAACGGCGTCGATCTCGGGTCGGAGACGTCGGCCTCGGTCGAGGTCCTCAACCTGTTGGGCGAGAAGTACCTCAACGTCGATCCCGCAGGCGCGGGGGAGCTCGACCCGGAGGTCGCGATCCCGCTCGATCGCACGGAGTCGGCCTACGACATCATCGGTGTCTTCGGCGACCTGACCACGACCACCGAGGCCATCGACACCGACCAGCTCAAGCAGGCCTTCAACGTGCTCGGGGAGACCATCGACTCCGCGGCCCCGGAGATCACGGCGAGCTTCGAGGGGATCTCGCGGCTCTCCGAGAGCGTGGCTTCGCGCGACGCCGAGCTCCAGCGGCTCTTCCGCAGCTCACGCGGCGTGACCGAGGTCCTCGCGGCTCGCTCCGAGGACCTCGTCACGTTGATGGGGAGTGCCGACCTCGTCTTCGAGGAGCTCAAGAAGCGCAAGGCTGCCATCCACCGGCTCCTGGTCAACGCGCGCGAGCTGGCGGTCGAGCTGCGCGGCGTCGCCACGGACAACCAGGACCAGATCCGGCCGGCCCTGCGTCAGGTCGACGACCTGCTCGACACGCTGATCTCCCGCGAGGAGGAGCTCAAGGCGACCCTCAACGCGCTGGGGCCCTACGTCTCCATCCTGGGCAACATCATCGGCACCGGGCCGTGGTTCGACGCCTATGCCGTCAACCTCCTGGCGATCCCCACGGGCGAGTTCTTGCCCAACCCGGGAGGCCTGGGATGAAGCGCTTCGTGACCTTCCGCAATGCCCTGGTCGCCGTCCTCGCCCTCGGACTGATGGGCGTGGTCCTGGTGCGTGGCGCCGACGACGTGGGCCCCAAGACCGTGACCGCCCACTTCTCCCGTGCCGTCAGCGTCTACGAGGGCACCGACGTACGGATCCTGGGCGTCAACGTCGGCAGCGTCACGGCGGTGACCCCGGAGGGCGGGTCCGTGCGCGTCGACATGGAGTACGACGGCGCCCTCGACCTGCCGAGTGACGCGCAGGCCGTCGTGGTCACCCCGACACTCGTCGCCGACCGCTTCGTGCAGCTGACCCCGGTCTACACCGGGGGAGCGACGATGGCGGACGGCGCCGACATCCCGCTGCCCGAGACCGCGGTCCCCGTCGAGCTGGACCGGATCTACTCCAGCCTCAACGAGCTGACCGCCACCCTGGGGCCGAACGGCGTCAACGCCGACGGCACCCTCAACAACCTCGTGACAGCGGGTGCCGACGCCCTCGACGGCCAGGGCAAGCAGGCCAACGAGATGCTGCGCAACCTCTCCGAGGCAGCCAGCACCTTCTCCAACAGCTCGGGGGACCTGTTCGCCACCGTCAGCCAGCTGGCCGACTTCACCGAGACGCTCGGTGAGAACGACCGGCTCGTCCGGGCCTTCTTCGCCGACCTCGCGGACGTCGCCGCTCAGCTCTCCGGCGAGCGCCAGGAGCTCCAAGCCGTCCTCGCGGCGGTCTCGGACACGGTAGGCACGGTCAAGGGCTTCGTGAAGAACAACCGCAGGGCGCTGGTCACCGACGTCGAGAAGCTCACCCGGGTGGTGCGCACGATCGCCTCCGAGAAGCAGAGCCTCGACACCGCCCTGGAGGTCGCGCCGGTCGCGATGGGCAACCTCTTCCTGGCCTTCAACGTCGAGTCGGGCTCGATCGGCTCGCGCATCGGCGTCACCGGCAACGCCTTCGACGCCGACGGCTTCATCTGCTCGATCATCCAGCAGTCCAGCTTGCCCAAGGTCAGCAAGACCCTGGCGTGCGAGCTGCTGGAGGCGCTCCTGGAGCCGCTCGAGGACCAGCTGCCCAGCATCCCGCCGGCCGCCGGAAGGCCGCAGACCGACAACCGCGCCGGCACCGGGGACAACGTGAGCCGGCCGGGCGGGGCCCGCCGGCCCGTCCGCGAGGGCGCGCCCGCCCGGGTGTCGCAGGCCGTCTCCGGGGCCTTCACCACCGAGACGCCGCCGGACCTGGCCGGCCTCCTCTCAGGAGGTGGGCGGTGATGGTGCGACGCTCCCTCGCCAGCGCCCTGACCACGCTGGTGGCCACCGTGCTGGTCGCGGGCGGTCTGACCGCCTGCGACTTCGACGGCGCCTACGACCTGCCGCTGCCGGGGTCCCCGGTGGACGCCGACGAGGCCTACGAGGTCACCGCCGACTTCGACGACATCCTCAACGTGGTGCCGCGCTCGCCGGTCTTCGTCGACGACGTCACGGTCGGCGAGGTGATCGAGGTCGACCGGGTCGGCTGGCACGCCCGGGTCACCCTACGCATCCGCGACGACGTCGTGCTGCCCAACAACGTCGTCGCCGAGATCCGCCAGGTCAGCCTGCTCGGCGAGAAGTACGTCGCCCTGGAGCCGCCCACCGGCGAGGCCCCCCAGGGCCAGCTCGGCGAGGGCGACAACATCGCGCTCGACCGGACGGGACGCAACCCCGAGGTCGAGGAGGTCCTCGCGGCGTTGTCGACCCTCCTCAGTGGCGGCGGGGTGGCCCAGCTGGGCACCATCACCGAGGAGCTCAACAACGTGATGAGCGGTCGCACCGACGAGTTGCGAGGACTGCTGGGCACGCTCGACCGGGTGGTCTCCGACCTCGACGACCAGAAGCTCGACATCATCCGCGCGCTGCAGTCGCTCAACAACCTCTCGCAGACCTTGAACGAGGAGAAGGACACGATTCAAGGCGCCCTCGACGTGGTCGGTCCGGCGGTGGACGTGCTCGACGACCAGACGGACGAGCTGGTCACGATGCTCGCCTCCCTCGACCGTCTGGGCACCGTCGGCACTCGCGTCATCCGGGCGAGCAAGGACGACCTGCTGGCCCAGCTGCGGGACCTGGAGCCGGTGCTGGACAACCTGAGCGACGCGGGCGACTCGCTGGCGCCCGGACTCAACCTCCTGGTGAGCTTCCCGTTCCCCAAGGAGGCCTCCGAGATCGTGCGCGGTGACTATGCCAACACCTCGATCCGCGCCGACATCAACCTGGAGAACTTCTTCTCGCCCGGCCTTCCCGACCTGCCGCTGCCCGACCTCCCGGACCTCCCGGACCTGCCCCTCCCGGAGATCCCCGGGTTGCCGAACGTGAACCTCGTCCTGAAGTGCCTCACCAGCGGGGGCATCGACTCGAAGGCGTGTCGCAAGGTGCTGCGTTCGGCCGACCTGCTGCCGCGGCTGGTCAAGCAGTGCGCGAAGCCGAAGAACCGACGCAACGGGATCTGTCTCGCCCTGGGTCTGCTCGACGGTGTCGGCGGACTCCTCCCGGGACTGACCGAGGGGCTGAGCGGGGGGCTGGGATCCCTGGGCCTGGGGCGCTACGGTGCCGGACTGGCCAGCGGTGACCCCAGCCCGCCGGCGGACACGACGTCCCTCCTGGGGGGTGCCTCATGATCGCTGCCGTACGGCGACGCATCCTTGCCTTCGTGATCCTCTCGGCGGTGGGCATCGTCTACGTCGCCGCGTCCTACCTCGGCTTCGTCGACACGGTCCTCGGACGCGGCTACACGGTGCAGGTCGCGCTGCCGGCGTCCGGAGGCCTCTTCGAGGGCAGCGAGGTCACCTACCGCGGTGTCAAGATCGGCACCGTCGACAAGATGACGGTGACGCGCGCCGGAGTCGTGGTGGACGTCGCGGTCGAGGAGGGCACCGAGCTCCCGCTCGACTCGGAGGTGTTCGTGCACAACCTCTCGGCCGTGGGTGAGCAGTACCTCGACTTCGAGCCCCCGGACGCGGGCGGCCCCTTTGCGGAGGACGGCGACCTGATCGTCGGCGATGCGACGGCGCTCCCGGTGGACGAGGCCGACCTCCTGGTCCAGCTCGACGGATTCGTCAACTCGGTCGACAAGCAAGCCCTGCAGGTGCTTGTCCGCGAGCTCGGCGACATGTTCGCCGACACCGGCCGGCCACTGCAGCGCCTCATCGACGACGGAGGAGCTTTCATCGACGAGGCGATCACCGCCACCGACGACACCATCCGGCTGCTCGACACCGCTCGTACCGTCGTCGGCACCCAGCGCGATGTCGGCGACAACATCACATCGTTCTCGACCGATCTCGCCGACCTCACCGACGCCCTGCGCGCGTCCGACGCGGACCTGCGCCGCACCCTCGACGACACGCCCGGCACCGCACGGCAGGTCACCCGGCTGCTGCGCGACCTGGAGCCCACGCTGCCGGTCCTGCTGAGCGACCTGACCACCGTGAACCAGGTCGTCGTCTCCCACATCGAAGGGGTCGAGCAGCTCCTGGTGACCTTCCCCCGCGTGATCGCCGGCGGCTTCACGGGATCGCCACCCGACGGGTTCGGTCACGTCAACCTCCAGCTCGACTACAGCGTCCCGCCGTGCACCGACGGCTACAAGCCGCGCAGCGAGTGGCGTCGCGGCGACGAGCTGACAGACGCGGCCATCTTCCCGGCCGAGTGCAAGAGCGGAGCGCCGTTCGTCCAGCGCGGCACCCCCAACGTCCCGGGCACCCGCAACAACCCGTCGCCCGCCCGCTCGTACTCCTCGACGTACGACCCGGCGACGGGCCTGGTCGACGGCGCGATCGCGGGTGACGGCTCGCCCGTGCGCGTGCAGCAGGCCGGCGACCTGTCGATCCTGGGCGACGACTCGTGGAAGTGGTTGCTCGTGGGACCGGTGGCGAGCCCATGAGCCGACTCTCGACCGGCGCCCGGCTGGAGACCGTCCTCTACGTCGTGGCCCTGCTGCTCGCCTGCGGCTGCGTCGTCGGTGGCGTGGTGATCGTGCAGCAGGCCCGCGGCGACGCACGGACCGAGCGGGAGAGCCCCCAGACCGTCGCGCCGTCCGCCGCCGAGCAGAAGCGCTACGGCGAGGCGCTGCGGGCCGCCGAGTCCACCGCCCTGGCGCTGGTCAACATCGACTACGAGGACCCCGAGGCCAGCTTCGAGGCGGTTCGCGGCACGGCGACGGGCACCTTCCTCGAGCAGTACGACGCCTCGTCGGAGAGCCTGGTCGACCTGGTGACCCAGTTCGAGTCCGTGCTGACCGGCACCGTCGTCAGCTCGGCGGTCTCGAGCATCGACCAGGACGACGCCACCGTGCTGGTGGCCACCGACGGCACGGTGAGCAACGCCCAGACCGGCGAGGGGGGCCAGGCCCGCAACTTCCGGATCCTGGTCAAGCTCGTCCGGGAGGACGACCGGTGGCTGACCAACGACCTGGAGTTCGTCGGATGACGCCCCCGAAGCCCCGCCGTCCCGGCCCGGCGTCTCGTACCCCC
>NZ_JAPYPS010000014.1:0-40142 GCF_029937575.1 Nocardioides sp. | reverse complement strand
TCGTCGGATGACGCCCCCGAAGCCCCGCCGTCCCGGCCCGGCGTCTCGTACCCCCGGCTCCCGCACTCCTGCGTCGCGTCCGCGTCGCGTGGCGGGGACGGGACCTGTCGCGCCCCCGGCCCCGGCTTCGACGCCCCCGACTCCGCCGGCGCTGGACGACGAGATCGATCCCGTTGCGCCGGAGCCGACCGCGGGGCTCTCGCGGACGGCCCGGGGCCTGCTGGTCGCGATCGTGGTCCTGGTCCTCTTGGCCCTCGTCGAGGTGGTCGTGATCCTCAACCGTGACGACCCGGGCGAGGTGACGGCGGTGCCGCCGAGCGCTGAGCGACCGGTGCAGCTGAGCGAGCTGACGGTGCGCTCGGTCGTCGACCAGGCTGCGGCTGCGGCGGTGACGATCCTGTCGGCCTCGTCGTCGTCCCCGGAGGCCTACGACGAGCAGGTCGAGTCGGCGACGGCGATGATGACCGACTCCTTCGCCGAGGAGTACGCCGCCACGAAGGCCGAGATCAAGGACGACTTCCTCGCAGCGAGCACCGAGGTGACGGTGGACGTGTCCGCGCAGGGCGTGGTGCGGGCGGCGGCCGACGAGGTCGAGGCGCTGCTCTTCCTGACCCAGACCACGGCGAAGCAGGACAGTGCCGTGACCCCGGTGCAGTACCGCGTCACCGTCACGATGCTCCGCAACGAGGACGGCTGGCTCGTCTCGCGCCTCGAGGCGAAGTAGCGACGTCGGTGCGTCCGGTGCTGGACATCACCACCCGCGCCGGATAGCGTTCCGGCAAAACTAGAACACGTTCCAGTTGAGGGGCGGTGGCGGAAGGGGAAGGATCGCGCTCGTGACGTCCTCCCCACGCCTCGTCGAGGTAGACATCCTGATCATCGGAGCCGGTCCGACCGGACTCTTCGCCGCCTACTACGCGGGCTTCCGCGGTCATCGGGTCGGTGTGGTCGACTCGCTGCCGGAGCTGGGCGGGCAGATCACCGCGATGTACCCGGAGAAGCAGATCCTCGACGTCGCGGGGTTCCCCAGCGTCAAGGGGCGTGACCTCGTGGAGGGTCTGGTCGCCCAGGCTGCCACCGCCGACCCGACGTACCTCCTGGACCGCACCGCCACCGAGCTGACGAGCAAGGACGACGGCGTCGTCGTCGGGCTCGACGACGGCACCGAGGTGCACGCCGGGGCGGTGCTGGTCACTGCCGGGATCGGCAAGTTCAGCCCCCGGCCGCTCCCGGCGCAGGGCGACTGGCTGGGACGCGGCCTCGAGTTCTTCGTGCCCAGCTTCGCGCCGTACGCCGACAAGGACGTCGTGATCGTCGGCGGCGGCGACAGCGCCTTCGACTGGGCGGTCCACCTCGAGCCGGTCGCCTCGTCGGTCACCCTCGTGCATCGCCGCGACGCCTTCCGCGCCCACGAGCGCACCGTGCAGCAGGTGCGGGACTCCTCGGTGCGGATCATCACCAAGGCCGAGGTCAGCGCCATCACGGGCAACGGCAGGGTCGAGGCCGTCGACGTCACCGTCGGCGGCGAGACCACCACCCTGCCCTGCCAGGCGGTCGTCGCGGCGCTGGGGTTCATCGCCGACCTCGGGCCGCTGCAGCAGTGGGGCATCGAGGTCGTCAAGCGCCACATCGTCGTCAACCCGGCCATGCAGACCAACCTGCCGCGGGTCTTCGCCGCCGGCGACATCACCGAGTACGACGGCAAGGTGCGCCTGATCGCCGTCGGGTTCGGTGAGGCCGCCACGGCGGTCAACAACGCCACGGTCGCCATCGACCCGGGAGCCAAGGTCTTCCCGGGACACTCCTCCGAAGGTCCCTAGCCAGTTTTTCACCACGAAAGGGTGCTGCCATGAAGATCAAGGTCGACTTCGACCTCTGCGAGTCCAACGCGCTGTGCGAGGCGATGGCCCCGGAGGTCTTCGAGCTGGACGACGACGACTTCCTGGTCGTGAAGGCGGAGGAGACGACGCCGGAGACCCTCGAGGACGTCAAGCGTGCAGTGGCTGCCTGCCCGCGCGCTGCCATCAAGCTGGAGGACTGAGCGTGAGTGACACCGACCTGGACGGCAAGGTCGCCATCGTCACCGGCGCCGGCGCCGGCCTCGGCCGCGCCGAGGCGGTCGCCCTGGCGAAGGCCGGCGCGAGGGTCGTGCTCAACGACCTGCCCGGCGCCGCCGACGAGGCTGCCGACGAGCTCAAGGGCCTGGGCGCCGAGGTGGCCGTCGTCGAGGGCGACGTGGGGGAGCGGGCCACCGCCGACGCGATGATCGCCGCGGCCGTCGACGGCTTCGGGTCGTTGGAGATCGTGGTCAACAACGCCGGGATGACGCGCGACCGGATGATCTTCAACATGAGCGACGAGGAGTGGGACGCGGTCATCCACGTCCACCTCCGGGGCCACTTCCTGCTCTCGCGCAACGCCGCGTCGTACTGGCGCGCGAAGTCCAAGGAGCTCGACGCCCCCGTCTACGCGCGTGTGGTCAACACCGCCTCCGAGGCGTTCCTGGGCGGCTCGCCCGGGCAGGCCAACTACGCCGCGGCCAAGGCCGGCATCACCGCGCTGACCCTGTCGACGGCCCGGGGCCTCGGCAAGGTCGGCGTGCGCGCCAACACGATCTGCCCGCGCGCTCGCACCGCGATGACGGCCCAGGTCTTCGGCGACGACGAGTCGGGCATGGAGATCGACCCCTACTCGCCCGAGCACGTCGCCCCACTCGTCGCGTACCTGGCATCTCCCGCGGCCGAGGCGATCACCGGCCAGGTCTTCGTCGTGTACGGCGGGATGGTCGCCCTGGTCGCGGCGCCCGTCGTGGAGCAGCGCTTCGACAAGGCCGGAGCGGCCTGGACCGCTGCGGATCTCGACTCCCAGCTCGGCGGCTTCTTCGCCGACCGCGACCCCGCCGTCGGTTTCGCCGCCGACTCCATCATGAAGCTGACAGTGTGAGGTTGTCCCTATGAGTGCCAGTACAGGTCGGCTCGCCGGCAAGGTCGCCATCGTCACCGGTGGCGCCATGGGTCAGGGCGCGGGCATCAGCCGCGCCTACGTCGCCGAGGGGGCCAAGGTCGTGATCGCCGACGTGGCCAAGGACGAGGGCCAGGCCCTGGCCGACGAGCTCGGCGAGAGCGCCCACTTCGCCCACCACGACGTCGGCGACGAGGCCGCCTGGACGTCGTTGGTCGCCGACACCAACGAGCGCTTCGGCCTCGTCGGCGTCCTGGCCAACAACGCCGGCATCCTGCGCTTCGGCACCGTCGCCGACATGCCGGCCTCCGAGTACGAGCTGCTCTTCCGGGTCAACCAGCTCGGCCCGTTCCTCGGCATGAAGGCGGTCGTGGCCAACATGAAGGAGCTCGGCGGCGGCGCGATCATCAACGCCTCCTCCACCGAGGGGCTCGGCGGGATGTCGAACCTGACGGCGTACTGCGGCACGAAGTTCGCCGTGCGCGGCATGACCAAGGGCGCCTCGCACGAGCTGGGTCGCTTCAACATCCGGGTCAACTCGGTCCATCCGGGCATGATCGACACCCCGATGACGCGCGTGCACGGTGGCGACGTGGCGATGGAGTACGGCGCCTCGAAGGTGCCGCTGCGGCGCGTCGGCCACCCCGAGGACGTCGCTCCGCTCTACGTGTTCCTCGGCAGCGACGAGGCGTCGTACATCAACGGCGCCGAGATCGCGATCGACGGCGGGGTCACCGCCACCCACGGCTTCGGCGGCTGAGAGGCTCCGACGCATGGCCAACGAACGCGGCAAGATCGTGATGGGCGACGACGAGGTCGACGCCTTCCTGACCCAGCAACGCTCCTCGACGGTCGCGACAGTCGGTCTGCAGGGCCGGATGAACCTCGTCGCCATGTGGTACGACTGGCACGAGGGCCACGTCTGGATCGAGACCAAGGCCAAGTCGCAGAAGGTCGTCAACCTGCGCCGCGACCCGCGGATGAGCTTCCTCGCCGAGGCCGGCCACACCTACGACCAGCTCCGCGGGGTGTCCCTGGAGGGCGCCGGCGTGGTGATCGAGGACGACGCCGTCGTCTGGGACGTCTGCGTGCGGATCTTCGAGCGCTACAACGCGCCGTACACCGAGGACCTCAAGCCGTTCGTCGAGGTGATGGCGCGCAACCGGGTCGTCGTACGACTCGACGCCGAGCGCACCCGCTCGTGGGACCACCGCAAGCTCGGGCTGCCTCCCATGGACCTGGGCGGTACGACGGCTGCGTTCCTGGAGTGAGCGGCCCGGGGTCGCGTTCACCGGCCGGCCGGTGAAACTGGCACTTGGACGATGTCCGGACAGCGTCCAGGTGCACCATTCGTCGTCCAACCCCGGTCGCATGTCCTCAGGCCGCGCGATACCCGAGGAAGTCACGAATCATCGCCGCAGTCACGCCCGGCCGATCGAGGTCGGCCCAGATGACGCGGATCAGCTGCCACCCGGTGAGCCGACGGAGCAGGTCCTCGCGTGCCTTCTCGCGCATCACGCACTGCTCGATCGTCTCGCCGGGACGGCGCAGGCTGAGGTACTTCGCGTCCCCGTCGAACTCCATCATCTTCCCCAACCACGGCCACGCGAAGTCGACTCGGCCGGCCAGGCGCCCGCTCGGGTGCGAGATCTCGTACTGCGGGATCGGCATGGGGATGCGCTGGTCACGGCACATCAGTTCGGTCCGCTGCTCGCCGACCGACTCGCAGGACTCGCTGCTGAGCCGGAGCTTGAGGCGCAGGCCTAGTGATGCTGGCCACTCCTTCATCTGCTCGATACCGTGCTCGAGCTCAGCACGTGAGGCGAGCCCTCGCTGCTGGTAGTAGTTGAGCACGCACACCGCGGGATCTCGCGGGGCCAGGGTGGCGGTGTCGAGGGCCGTCCTCACCGGCGCGGTGAGCCAGCTGCCGTCGTGGCGGGTGACGTCGCCGACGCGGGTGACGCCTCGGTGGTGAACGATGCCGGACTGCGTTCGCTCCCCGATCCCGGTGAGATTCGTCAGGTGGACGTTCCGGAGGTCGATCCCCCAGTCTGGTCCACCCAGCTCGAGGTGCGCGGACGCGTGTGACCTCGCCACGTCGTCGCCGTACCGCCGTCGTACGGCGTGTGACGTCAGTCGGTGCCGCTCGGCACGGTCTGCCGCCTGCCACACCGCGGTGAGGCAGTAGGCGCCGCTCCGGATGCGCGTCAGCTGCTGCGATCTCACGGCGCGCCTGATGGGCCGGTCGTCGAAGAGCGCTGCGAGCACGTCGCGGCGAAGCAGGACTCCACGGTCGTCGATGAAGTTCTCGATCATGGAGTCGACGGTGCCCGACAACGGCCGCTGTGCCGTAGCCATCCTCATCGACCTGTGGATGACCACCACGCCTCCAGGACCTGTGCACCACTCCTGGGTAGTCGGATGAGGCCCGAGCGCCGCCTTGGCCGCTGAAACCGGCACTTGGACGATGTCCGGTCATCGTCCAAGTGCGCCGTTCACCGGCCAGCCGGTGAACGGCGCACGGCGCACGGCGCACGGCGCACGGCGCCGAGGACAGGGGAGTCAGTCCCGCAGCAGCAGACCGACCGCGGTCTCGAGGTGGGCGCCGGTCTCGGCGGCGGTCGAGCGTCCGGTGACCCACGCCATCAGCGCCGAGAGCCAGACATCGCCGATGACCCGCGCGATGGCGATGTCCTCCGCCGTCGGCTCGGTGTGCTCGGTGGGCTGACCGGAGTGCATCGCGTGGGTCAGCATGGTGGTCAGCGACATGCCCACCGTGTGGATCTCCGCAGCCACCGACGAGTCGGCGAACATGAAGGCGCGGGTGAGCGCCTCGGTGAGCTTGGGGTCGCCCTGGAGCCCGCGCGTGGTGCGCTTCATGATGTAGATGACCCGCTCGGCGGCGGTGCCTCCGGGGATCGGGCCCATCTCCTTGAGCATCGCCTCGTTGCGGTCGAACTCGCGCGCGAGTGCGGAGACCAGCAGGTGGATCTTCGAGGGGAAGTAGCGGTAGAGGGTGCCGAGGGCGACCTCGGCCCGGTCGGCCACCGCGCGCATCTGTACGGCGTCGAAGCCGCCGTCGGAGGCCAGCTCGTAGGTGGCGTCCAGGATCCGCTTGCGACGATCGCGCTGCGCCGCGGAGCCGAGCTCCTCGACCGTCAGCGAGTTGGTGGTGCTCATCGGGACCTCCATGGGTTCACGAGAATGGAAGGCCACCAGCACGCTGCGTCGTTGCAGATCGAGGTGAATGCGCCGGGGACTGTGGGAAGACGGTGGGTAGAGAGGTGCGGATGCTGTAAGACTTGTCTCAGGGAGCCGAGTACCCGGCTAGGCTACCAATCGGTGGTCCATCATAGGAACACGTTCTAGATTGACCCAGCCAGACTACCCAGCCTGATTCCCCGAGATGCTCGGCCCGGCGCGTCTCACCGCCGATGCCGTACGACGAAACCGAGACGAAAGAGGTCGCGCCGGATGCGCATCGCCATGCTCTCCTATCGCAGCAAGCCCCACTGCGGCGGGCAGGGGATCTACCTGCGACACCTCAGTCGCGAGCTGACCGCCCTCGGCCACTCCGTGGAGGTCTTCTCCGGCCAGCCCTACCCGGTGCTCGACGACGGCGTGAAGCTGACCAAGCTGCCCAGCCTGGACCTGTATCGCGAGCCCGACCCGTTCCGGGTGCCCAAGCTCCGCGAGTTCCGCGACCGGATCGACGTCGAGGAGTTCCTGACGATGTGCCTGGCGGGCTTCCCGGAGCCGAAGACGTTCAGCAGCCGCGTCTCGCGTGCCCTCAAGGAGCGCGCCGGTGACTTCGACATCGCCCACGACAACCAGGTGCTCGGCACCGGGATGCTCGACATCGAGGGCTATGGCCTGCCCCTGATCACGACGCTGCACCACCCGATCAGCTTCGACCGCCGCATCGACCTCAGCCAGACCCGCAACCCCTGGCGCAAGCTCACGCTGCGTCGCTGGTACGGCTTCTTGCGCATGCAGGCCCGGGTGGCGCGTCAGGCCCGCCTGATCATGACGCCGTCGGAGACGTCGAAGAAGGACATCGCCAAGGACTTCGGTGTCGACCCCGCCAGGATGCAGGTCATCCTGCTCGGTGTCGACGACATGTTCGTGCCCCCGAGCACTCCCCGGGTGCCCGGACGGATCATGGCGATGGCCAGTGCCGATGCCCCGATGAAGGGGATCGTCACGCTGCTGGAGGCCTTCGCCAAGCTGCGCACCGAGCGGGACGCCGAGCTGGTCCTGGTGACCAAGCCCCAGCCCGGCGGTCGCACCGAGAAGGTCATCGAGCGCCTCGGCATCGGGCCGCACGTGCGCTTCGTCAGCGGCATCTCCGACGAGGAGCTGGTCACGCTGATGGGCTCGGCCGAGGTCGCCTGCGTCCCGTCGCTCTACGAGGGGTTCTCGCTGCCGACTGCCGAGCTGATGGCGTGCTCCACGCCCCTCATCGTCTCGCGCGCCGGCGCGATCCCCGAGGTCGTCGGCCCCGACGGGCTCTGCGCCGATCTGGTGACCCCCGGTGACGTCGGTGAGCTCAAGAGGGCGCTCGAGCTGATGCTCGACGACCCCGAGCGTCGAGCCCGGATGGGTGCCGCCGGACGGCAGCGCGTCGAGGAGATGTTCAGCTGGCGCGCCGTGGCGGTCAAGGTCGCCGCGGCGTATGAGAGCGTGATCGCCGACTTCCACCAGCACCCCCCGGCACCGACCAGCAAGGACACCATCTGATGCTCACCGTCGACTTCGACCGACTCGGCCTGCGCGCGGGCGACCGGGTCCTGGACATGGGCTGCGGCGCCGGACGCCACGCGTTCGAGATGTACCGCCGCGGCGCCGACGTCGTCGCCTTCGACATGGACGCCGACGAGCTCGCCGGAGTGCTGGAGCTGTTCGGCGCGATGAAGGAGGCCGGCGAGGTGCCGGCCGGCGCCGAGGCCGACATCAAGCAGGGCGACGCGCTGGCGCTGCCGTTCGCCGACGGGGAGTTCGACCGGATCGTGGCGGCCGAGGTGCTCGAGCACATCCACGCCGACGTCGACGCGATCAAGGAGCTCGTGCGGGTGCTGCGGCCCGGCGGGATGCTGGCCGTCTCGGTGCCGCGCTGGCTGCCCGAGGTCGTCAACTGGAAGCTCAGCGACGACTACCACAACGCCGAGGGTGGACACATCCGGATCTACACCGACCACGAGCTGATCGACAAGGTCACCAAGGCGGGCCGCTTCAACGACGGCACCCCCGGCGACGCGATGGAGTTCGAGGGCAAGGACTACGCCCACGGCCTGCACGCGCCGTACTGGTGGATCAAGTGCGCGGTCGGCGTCGAGAACGACGACCACCCGCTCGCCAAGGCGTACCACAAGCTCCTCGTCTGGGAGATCATGAAGCAGCCGCTGGCACTGCGGCTGGCGGGCAAGGTCCTGGACCCGATGATCGGCAAGTCCATGGTGCTCTATTTCCGCAAGCCCCTCGGGGGCGCGTGATGACCGAGCCCCTGCCGTACGTCCGCGACGTCCTGACGGAGGCGCAGGTCGCCCTCACCGCTACGTCGATCGCGTCCATGCAGGAGCCGTGCGGGGCCATCCCGTGGACCGTCGGTGAGCACGTCGACATCTGGAACCACGTCGAGGCCGCGATGGCGCTCCTGGTGGGTGGCCAGGTGGAGGCTGCCGAGCGCGCCTACGACTGGGTGCCGACGATGCAGCGTGCCGACGGATCCTGGCCGATGAAGATCGTGGCCGGCGCCGTCGATGACGAGCGCGGCGAGGTCAACATGAGTGCCTACTTCGCGGTCGGCATCTGGCACCACTGGCTGGTGCGCCACGACATCGCCTACGTCGTCCGGCACTGGCCCTCGGTGCGTGCTGGCCTCGACTGGGTGGTCTCGCAGCAGCTGCCGTTCGGCGGGATCAACTGGACCCCGACCAAGGACTTCGCCCTGCTGTCCGGCTCCTCGAGCATCTACCAGTCGCTGCGCGCCGGCGTGGCTCTCGCCGAGCTCCTCGACGACCCGCAGCCCGAGTGGGAGCTCGCGGGTGGTCGACTCGGCCACGCGATCCGTCAGCACAGTGACCTGTTCGAGGACAAGTCGACCTACTCGATGGACTGGTACTACCCGGTGCTGGGCGGCGCGATCCGCGGCCCCGAGGCGCTCGAGCTGCTCGAGCCCCGCTGGGACGACTTCGTCGTGCCCGGTCTCGGCATCCACTGCGTCGACACCAACCCGTGGGTCACCGGCGCCGAGACGTGCGAGCTCGCGATGGCGCTGGACGCCTGTGGCGACCACAGACGGGCGCTGCAGCTGCTCTCGGACATGCAGATCATGCGCGACCGTGAGGACGGCGCCTACTGGACCGGCTGGGTCTACGAAGGCGAGATCAAGGACGTCTACTGGCCGGTCGAGCACACGACGTACACCGCTGCGGCGGTCATCCTCGCCGTCGATGCGCTGGGGGAGACCTATGGTCACTCCTCGCCAGGGTCGGGGATCATGCGGGGCACCTCACTCGCGCCGCACTTCGCCGAGATCGCGCTCGAGTGCGGGTGCCCCTCACCCGACGAGGTCGCCCGCCTCGCCTGAGCCGCGGCGCAGCACCCGCATCGAACCCACGGTCTCGACGTCGGCGAACGCGCCTCCGGCGAGGGCACGCTGCCACACGTGGTACGGCGCCTGGCCGCCGTCCTCGGGGCGCTCGAAGACGTCGTGGATGACGAGGTACCCACCGGGCATGACCCAGGGCGCCCACCCGGCGTAGTCGCCTTGAGCGTGCTCCTCGGCGTGCCCCCCGTCGATGAACAGCAGGCTCAGGGGAGTGCGCCAGTGGGTGCTGATCGTGGTGCTGCGACCGATCAGCGCGACGACCGCGTCCTCGAGCCTGGCCTGCGCGAGGGTGCGTCGAAAGACGGGCAGGGTGTCCATCAGTCCGGTCGCCGGGTCGACGAGTGACGCATCATGGTGCTCCCACCCGGCCTGGTTCTCCTCCGAGCCGCGATGGTGGTCGACGGTGAAGGCGACTCCCGCCACCGCGCCCGCCTGCGTTGCCGCGCGCACCGCCGCGCCCAGGTAGATCGCCGACTTCCCGCAGTACGAGCCCACCTCGAGCAATGGACCATGGGGCGCGCGTTCGGCAGCGACGCGGTAGAGCAGGGCTCCCTCGTCGGCGGGCATGAACCCCTTCGCGGCGTCGGCGTGGGCGAGCAGGTCGGCAGGCATGTCGGACACGCACCGATCCTAGTAGGATTGGAACACGTTCTAGTTTTGAGGATGGGTCTATGTCGATCGGGATCACCGACGAGCACGTCGAGCTGGCAGCCAGCCTGCGCAAGTGGGGATCGTCGCTGGGCGGCGTGGACGTGTGCCGCGCCGCGGAGACCGACCCGGGTGCGACCTTCGCCGAGGCCCGGCAGGCCGCCGCGGAGATGGGGGTCACGTCGATCGGGCTGCCGGTGCAGGTCGGGGGCGGTGGCGGCACGGCGCTGGACGTCGCGGTAGCGCTGGAAGCCTGCGCGCACGAGCTGGTGCCCGGCCCGATCCTCGGTGCCGCGGTGGCAGGCCACCTGCTCGGCGCCGTCGAGGGCATCGGCGCCGGACTGGTCGACGGAACCGTCGTCGTCGGCCTGGGCCTGGACCCGTCCCTCGGCTCCGTGTGGGACACCCCGTCGGCCACCCACCTGCTGCTCCCGGATGCGCACGACTCCTGGTCACTGGTGCCGGTCGAGGCGGCGACGGTCGGTCATGGCCTGGGGCTCGACCTGTCGCGCCGCTTCGGATCGGTCGAGCTGTCGCGCGGCGCCGCGGACGCTGCGACGGTGGTGCCGGCACTGAGCGTCGACCTGGTCCGCCGTACGGCGATCACGTTCGCGGCGGCCGAGGCCGCCGGGATCGCGCGCTGGTGCCTGGCCACGGCCGTCGAGCACGCCAAGGTCCGCGAGCAGTTCGGCCAGAAGATCGGGGCTTTCCAGGCGGTCAAGCACCTGTGTGCGGAGATGCTCGAGACGGCCGAGTCCGTCACCGCCGTCGCCTGGGACGTCGCCTGCGCCAGCTCGGGCACCGAGCAGCAGTGGGCCTTCGCCGCCGACGTCGCGCAGACGATCGCGTTCGATGGTGCGGTCGCCAACGCCAAGACCTGCATCCAGGTGCTCGGAGGTATCGGCTTCACCTACGAGCACGACGCCCACCTCTACCTGCGACGGGCCCTGTCGTTGCGGGCGCTGCTCGGCGACCCCGACGCCGCCGCGCTCAGCCTCACCGATCGGGCTGTCGGCGGCGTGCGCCGTCAGGTCGACGTCGACCTCGAGGGTCGCGACGAGGCCGTGCGCTCGGCGATCCGATCCCGCGTCGAGGAGATCGCCGACGTGCCCGCGGACGAGCAGCGGGCTGCACTGGTCGAGTCGGGCTACCTGGTGCCGCACTGGCCGGCACCGGCCGGGCTGGGGGCGGACGCCGTCAGCCAGGTCGTCATCGACCAGGAGCTGGCGCGCGTCGGTGTGACCCGTCCCGACATCGTGATCGCCGGGTGGGCGCTGCCGACCATCCTCGAGCACGGCACCGACGAGCAGCGCGAGCGCTTCGTGCGCCCCTCGTTGCTGGGCGACCTCGTCTGGTGCCAGCTGTTCTCCGAGCCGGGCTCCGGCTCCGACCTGGCGTCGCTGCGCACCAAGGCGGAGAAGGTGAACGGCGGCTGGCGGCTGTCGGGGCAGAAGGTGTGGACGTCGGTCGCCGAGCGGGCAGACTGGGGCATCTGCCTGGCGAGGACCGACCCGGAGGTCCCGCAGCACAAGGGGATCAGCTACTTCCTGGTGGACATGAAGCACTCGCCGGGCATCGACGTCCGGCCCCTGCGCGAGATCACCGGGGAGGCGTTGTTCAACGAGGTCTTCCTCGACGACGTGTTCGTGCCCGACGACTGCCTGGTCGCCTCGCCGGGCGACGGATGGAGGCTCGCGCGCACCACACTGGCCAACGAGCGGGTGGCCATGGCGACCAGCAGGCTGAGCAAGAGCACGGAGCGAGCAGTCGACCTGGCGACGTCGGGTGCCTTGAGTGCCGCCCAGAAGGTCCGGGTCGGCCACTCGGTCGCCCTGGCCACCGTTTGCTCGCTCCTCGGTGTCCGCACGGTCCTGCGCTCGCTGACCGGTCACGGGCCAGGAGCGGAGTCCGCCGTCGCCAAGCTCCTGGGGGTCCGCAACCGGCAGGACGGCTCCGAGCTGGTCGTGGAGCTGCAGGGTGACGGCATCGTGAACCCTTCGGACCAGCTGCGGGCCGACGTCTGGGAGATGCTCAACACCCGCTGCCTCTCGATCGCCGGGGGCACCACTCAGATCCTGAGGAACGTCGCGGGAGAGAGGATTCTCGGGCTGCCTCGCTGAATCGTCAGGCCGGTAGCCTCTCGTCCCGGTGCGCCGACGGAAGGCGGGCGCAGAAGCGCGAGCCCGTGGGCGAGTTGCGCTCGTACCAGACGCGACCGCCGTACGCCGCCGCCATCGTGCTCGCGATCCACAGTCCCAGGCCGCTGCCCGCGGCCGGGCTGGCCTCGCCGGCGGTGCCGAAGCGCTCGAAGAGTCGACCGACATGACCGGCCGGGACGCCGGGCCCGCTGTCGCTCACCACGATCAGTGTCTCCGGGCCGACGGTAGCGGCACGGATCACGATCGGGGGGCCGCCGTGGGTGACGGCGTTGTGGATGAAGTTGCTCAGGATCGACCAGCAGTGGGTCTCGTCCACGTCGACGGTGGCGTTGGCCGAGATCTGGACCTCGACGTCGGCGGCGTGGGCACCCAGGTCGGGCAGGTGCTCGAGCACCAGGTCGAGTAGGCGGTGCGGGGCGGGACGAGGCTCGAAGACCCCGTTCTCGATGCGGCTCGCATCGAGATAGCTCTTCAGGTGCATCGTCATCCCGCTGGCGGCGCGTTCGATCCGAGTCACCCGCTCCAGACGGTCGGCGTCCTCGAGGCCGGCCCAGGCCTCGCGGAGCACGGTCAGTCCTGCCGAGATCCCGGCCACCGCGTTGCCGAGCTCGTGGTAGGTCACCGACATGGCATCGTCGAGACGCGCGAGTCGGTCGTCCACGGACGTGGTGTCGACGGTCGGGGGGGCGCTCGGGCGCAGGGTGACCGCCCAGACCTCGGCGCCGGCGAAGTCGCTCCCTGCGTAGCGAGCGACCCGCATGTCCACCGACTGGACGACGCCCTCGCGGTCGACGATCTCGACGACTTGGGCGACCCCTTCCCCGATCGGTAGCCCGAACGACCGTCCCACCAGCGTGCGCTCATCCGTGCCGATGAGGTGGCGCGCCGCGAGGTTGTCGTGGCGGACGATGCCGTCGGCGTCCACGATCAGCACACCGCTGAGCCGCCGCTCCACCTGGATCAGACTGGTGGGGGACAGGCTCCTGCGTCCGTCGAGCTGCGTCATGAGTCCGGTCCGCCGTTGGGATCGAACATCCGCGAGACGATCTCGATCTCCTCGCAGGTGACGAAGACGGCTGCCTCGTCGTGGTCGCGAATGCTCCCGATGAGGATCCCGCCGGGCAGGATCTGGTCGAGGCCCGGCTGGCCCGTGGGCACCTTGACGACGGTGGAGACGGGCGTCGGCATGATCTCGGCGGTCATCGCGTGCTCTCAGCCTGCGGAGTGCGGCAGAGGCCCATGGCGGCGGCGAGCCGCTCCAGGTCGGTGAAGTCCCCCACCGCGCGTCGTGGGGGATGCGGGCTCACTCGGACGACCAGCGGCGTGGCGAGGATCGACGACTCCTCGGCGAGGTCGGGGCGCAGCAGCACGTCGACCACCTCGATCGTGTAGTTCCCGGGGACCGTCTCGTCGCAGACCCTCGTGAGGTTGGCACGGGCCAGGGCGGACCGTGGAGAGGAACCGGACACGAAGAGCTGGAATCGATAGGCGCTCCCGCATCCGGGCACGGCGGACGATGCATCGATCCTCATGTGCGCGGACTCACCGCCCGTACGAGCTCGACGTACGTCGCCTCGCGCTCGTCACGAGCGAACTCCCTCGCCGCGGCCTGTCCCTGTCGAGCTCGACGCTCCCCGGTCTGCTGTGCAGTCATCACTACCTCCTGGTCTCCACGCTCTCGGGTGGGCGTGAGGACGTTGTGCGGCTCGGTCGACCAGGCGTGAAGACCGTGTGAAGTCGAGCTGTGCGTGGTGTCGGGAGCTGGGGCCGGGCAGGGACTACCGTGGCTCCCATGGAGCGGGAGAGCAGGCGGCAGCCACGGCTCCTGATCGCCGAGGACGACCCTGACGTGCACGTGCTGCTGGAGATGTTGCTCGGCGCTGCCGGGTACGACCTGGTCATGGCGAGAGATGGCGCTGCCGCGCTGTCGGCTCTGCGGGAGAGCGGTGGCGTCGATCTGGCCATCCTCGACGTGGCCATGCCCGGAGAGCTCGACGGCCTCGCCGTGACTCGCGAGCTGCGCGCCGATCCGGCGTACGACGCGCTGCCGGTACTGCTGCTGACCGCGCGCACCCAGGATGCCCACGTGGCCGAGGGCTTGGCGGTAGGGGCGACGGACTACCTGATCAAGCCTTTCGACAGCGATGTCCTGCTCGCGCGGATCTCAGCCCTGCTCGAGCTCCGCTGACGAGCGCCGGTGTGCGCACTCGACGACCACCGCGGACGGCAGAGGAACGTGAGTGCAGCAGGGGACGGCGTGAGGATCCTGTGAAGGCCGGCTGGCCTATGCTCGCGCCATGACCCGGGTGCTCGTCATCGACGACGATGTGCAGCTGACGCGGGCCTTGACCTCGGCGCTGCTGCGCGAGGGCTTCGAGCCCGTCGTGGCGGGTGACGCCACCTCGGGTGTCGAGCAGCTCGCCATCGCCGAGCCCGACGTGGTCGTGCTTGACCTGCGGCTGCCCGACGAGGACGGCGTCGACGTCGTACGACGGCTGCGCACGTGGAGTGACGTGCCGGTCCTGATCCTCTCCGGCGTGAGCGACCAGCGACGACGGGTGGAGGCCCTGGACGCCGGCGCCGACGACTTCCTGCAGAAGCCCTTCGGGATCGAGGAGCTCGTGGCCCGGCTGCGGGCGCTCCTGCGTCGCGCGCAGAGCTCGGGGGAGCAGCGCTCGTTCGTGCTGACCTACGGCACGCTGACCGTCGACCTGGGCGCGCGGCTGGTGCTGGTCGAGGACGAGGAGGTCAGGCTGACCCCCAAGGAGTGGCGGCTGCTGGAGGTGTTCGTCTCCCAACCGGGGCGCCTGCTGACGCACGCCTGGCTCCTGGCCGAGGTGTGGGACGACAGGTACGGCGACGAGACCCGCGCGGCGCTGCGTGCTCACATCCGCACCCTGCGAGCCAAGCTGGGGGACGACGCGACGAACCCGCGCTTCCTGCGCACGGACAGTGGGTCGGGCTATCGCTGGATCGCCGAGGAGGTTGCCGGCGGCGGGCCGGTGGCCGACACCGCGACCGAGGACTCTGGGGAGGAGGTGGCCAGGATCGGCGCGCTCGGGACGGGCGACGTCACCCACGAGCTCAACAACGCCTTGACGGCCCTTCACCTCGCGGTGCGGCTGATGCGCCCCGGCTCGGGTGCGGATCAGGACGGCCCCGCCGTCGGGGTGGCCCAACGTGTCGACGAGATCCTCTCGCGCGTGAGCAGGCTCGCGGTGGAGCTTGAGCGACGCTCGGGCTCCTGACTCAGCTCAGGGCGCAGTCAGTCGCAGGAGCACCGTCGTGCCCTCGCCCAGGGCGGAGATCACCGTCACGGTGCCTCCGTGGTCCTCGACGATGTCCTTGACGATGCTGAGTCCGAGGCCGGTGCCGGGGACGCTCGCGGCGACGGCCGCCTCAGCGCGGAAGAACCGTTCGAAGAGCGACTCCTGGTCACGGGCGGCGATGCCGATCCCGGTGTCCCGGACGGCGACCTGCACCTGCCTGCCCGCCGGCCCCTCCAGCACCTCCGTGCTGACGTCGATGCGGCCGCCGTCGGGGGTGAACTTCACGGCGTTGCTGAGGAGGTTGACCACCGCCCGCTCCAGGCTCTCGGCGTCCCCGACGACGAGGGTGCCGTCCCGCACGGGGCCCACGCGCAGGTCCAGCTCTCGATCCCAGACGAGGTGCTCGATCGCCTGGAGGGCGTGCTCCAGCACGGTCGCGATCTCCACGGGGGTGTGCCGCTGGGGGACTGCCTCGACGGCCTCGGGTCGGGAGATGGACAGGACGTTGTCCACCAGCCCGCTCAGTCGGTGGGCGCCCCGATCGATCCGGCGCAGCACGGCGTCCTGCTCGGGGGTGGTCGCTCCCACGTCGCCGTCCGCGAGCATCTGGGTGAAGCCGAGGACGCTGGCCAGCGGCGTGCGCAGCTCGTGGCTGATCGTGGTCAGGAACTCCGAGCGCACCCGGTCGATCTCGTGCAGGCGGGTGACGGCTCGTTCCTCGCGCTCCAAGGCCGCCCGCAGGGCGCGTTGCTCCCGCTGTACGGCGGCCGTCGAGGCGGCGGTCTGGGCGATGGCGATCCCCAGCGGGTAGGAGACCAGGGCGATGACGACCAGGTCGAGCTGGACGAGGGCTCCGACGGTGCTCGCCTCGAGCCCGGCTGCCGCGAAGGGGCCACCGCCGTACGCGGTGAGGATCGTGACCACGAAGCCGCAGCCCAGGGCGACGACCGCCAGCCCGCGCAGGGACAGCAGCTGGGCGCACGCGACCAGGAACAGGAACGGGAGGAAGGCGAGCGGCAGCTCCTGACCGTCGAGGTGCACGACGGCGAACGCGGCAAGGGCCGCCCCCGCCATGACCACGCGCAGCAGCGGCGCCGAGGTGTGAGGCTGCCGCGAGCGTGGGTCCCACAGGACGAGCAGCATGGGGAGCACCAGGAGCTCGGACGCCGCGTGCGAGGCCGCCACGTTGGAGGCGACCTGGACGAAGGTGCCCTCACGCAGCGCCACCACGGTGGCCGAGGCCAGCACGCCTGCGGTGATCGCCCCGAGGAGGCCGGCGAGGATCAGCCGACCCAGATCTGCGCGGGTGCGCAACCAGGGCCGGGCCCGGTGTGCCCCCAGCGCCACGGCCACGACGAGGTTCTCCGAGGTGTTGGCGATCCCGAACAGCAGCGCGACCCCGGGCTCTCGTCCACTGACCATGTTGGCCGCCGCGGCCACGACGACGAGAGCGGCGGCGAGCAGCGGCCAGCGGCGCACGGGACTCAGGGCGAGGAGCCCGGAGCCGACACCGGCGGCCGGCCAGAAGGCCGCGACGTCGGAGCCCTCAGGCGAGAAGGCGACCGAGGCAGCGCTCAGCGCGAAGACCGCGGCCAGCGCCGCGCAGATGCGCGGGGCCGCTGCCATGGGCAAAGTCTGGCACGGGTCCCGGCATTGCGAGGGCAAACCGCCGGGGGTATCAGCCCGGGTTCTGGGACTCCTCGCTGAGCTCGGCCTCGTGGTCGAGACCCGCCCGCCAGGTGTTCCAGTGCCAGTGCAGGTAGCGGTCGATGGCGCGCACGACGTGCGCCGACCGGATCGATGGGAACACGTCGAAGGCGTGCTGGGCGCCGGGCAGCTCGGCGTAGACCACGCTCTGCTCGGACGTCTCCTTGAGACGCTCGACGAACTGACGGGCCTGGCGCACGTCCACCAGGCTGTCGTGCGAGCCGTGCAGGACGAAGAAGTCCGGTGCGGACGGGGTGATCCGGAGCAGTGGGGAGGCAGCCTCGAACGCCGCCGGGTCGTCTCTGAAGGTCCGCTTCAGCACGCGCGGGGCCAGGAACCGGTCGCGCATCAGCTCGGCGCTGCGCAGGCCGCTGGCGCCGGCGAAGTCGTAGACGCCGTAGTGCGGCACGGCGCACTGCACGGAGGTGTCGGCGTCCTCGAAGCCGGGCTGCCACGCCGGGTCGTCGGCGGTCAGCGCCGCCAGGGAGCACAGGTGACCGCCGGCAGAGCCACCGGTGATCGCGAGGTACGTCGGGTCCCCGCCGTACGAGGCGATGTGCTCTCGGATCCAGGCGATCGCCTGCTTGACGTCGATGATGTGGGCCGGGAAGGCATCGCGCGGCGCCAAGCGGTAGTTGATCGCGACGCACACCCATCCCTTGGCGGCCAGGTGCTTCATCAGGGGCAGGCCCTGCTGGTCCTTGTTGCCGATCGTCCACCCGCCCCCGTGCACCTGGAGCAGCACGGGAGCGTTGCTGGCGCCGGCCGCCGGCCGGTAGACGTCGAGGAAGCCCCGCCTGCCGCGGTCGTTGTAGGCGATGTCGCGCTCGACCACGACGTCGGTCGTGGGGTTGCGGAACGGGTTGACCAGCGAGCGCCAGGGGATGGCGAGCTCCGCGGGGGTCGGTCGGGCGTCCAGCGCGTCCTGGTAGTCGGCGCCCAGTGCCTCGGCCAGTGCCCCCTCGGCGATCTGCTGACTGCGGCGGCTCTGCGCGACCAGGAGGGCGAGCCCGGCAGCGCTGGCGCCGGCCAGCGCGAGCCCGGCTCGGTCACGACGGCCGCCGTTCGGGCGAGTGGCGTGGGCGAGGGAGTCGACGGCGGTGGCGGCCAGCAGGTGCGGCGCCAGCTCACCGCTCAGCCACCCGGCGAAGAATGCGGGGATCCCGGTGCGGAAGCCCGGAAGCGGGCGTAGGGCGTTCGCGGTGAGCGCTGCGGTGACGAGCTGGCGGCGTCGGAATCCCATGCCTCGAATGTAGGCCAGCGTCTTACCGGGTGTGTCCGCGCGGCAGGTGGGTGAGACTGAGACGCCGGTCACGCGTGACCCCCGCCACCCGGTCGTCGTTGAGCAGATAGAACATGTTCTAGTTGGCCGTCGGTGCCGCACCACGTTGAGGATGGATTCATGGATCGCTTGTCCGGGCTCGATGCGAGCTTCCTCTACCTCGAGACGCCGGCGCAGCTGATGCACGTGTGTGGGGTCATCGTGGTCGATCCCTCGACGATGCCGACGCCGTACTCCTTCGAGGCGATGCAGTCCGCGATCGAGGAGCAGGTGCGCGACGTGCCGGCCTTCACCAAGAAGCTGCGCCGGGTGCCCCTCGGCCTGGACCATCCGATCTGGGTGCGGGACCGCCAGTTCGACATCGAGCGCCACGTCCACCGCCTCGCGCTGCCTCAGCCCGGCGGGTACCGCGAGCTCACGTCGTTGACCGGTCACCTGGCCGGACTGCCGCTCGACCGCTCGCGGCCGCTGTGGGAGATGTGGATCATCGAGGGCTACGACGACGGCAAGGTCGTGGTGTTCCTCAAGATGCACCACGCCACCGTCGACGGGGTCTCCGGCTCCAACCTGCTCTCCCACCTCTGCTCGCTCGAGGCCGACCAGGCGCCGCTCGCGCCGCCGGTGGCGGAGCACGGACGCGACGTCGGCGCGCGTGAGCTGCTCGGTCGCGCCGTGGCCAGCAAGCTGTCGCTGCCCGTGCACGCGGCCAAGATCCTCGCTCCCACGGGTCGGACCGTCGCCCGCACGATCGGTCGTGCCCGTGCCGGCACAGCGATGGCTGCGCCTCTCACCGCCCCGCGCACCTCCTTCAACGGCACGATCACCGGCCATCGCACGATCGGTCTGTGCGAGATGAGCCTCGACGACATCCGCTCGGTCAAGTCCGCGACGGGCACGACCGTCAACGACGTGGTCCTGGCCGTCTCGGGAGGTGCGCTGCGTGCCTACCTCGACGAGCGGGGTGAGCTCCCGGAGGCCTCGCTGCTGGCCTCGGTGCCGGTCTCGGTGCGTGAGCACTCACGCCGTACCGGGGGAGCCAACAAGGTGTCCTCGCTGTTCGCTCGCCTGGGGACCGACACCGAGGACCCTCTCGAGCGGCTGGGCGACATGGCGGCGGCCAACAAGAACGCTCGCGAGCACCACGACGCGATCAGCGCCGACTCGCTGCAGGACTGGGCGGAGTTCGCGGTGCCGCGCACCTTCGGGCTCGCGGTGCGCGCCTACGCCGGGCTGCGCCTGGCCGAGAAGCACCCGGTCGTGCACAACCTGGTGATCTCCAACGTCCCGGGACCGCCCATGCCGCTCTACTTCATGGGCGGGCGGATCTCCGCGATGCATCCCCTCGGGCCGGTCTTCCACGGAGCCGGGCTCAACATCACGGTCGCCTCCAACGACGGCAAGGTGCACGTCGGGGTGATCGCCTGTCGGGAGTCGATGCCCGACGTCGACGCGCTGGTGCGGCACTTCCCCCTCGAGCTGGAGCGGTTGCGCGATGCCGTGAGGAACCTCGAGGCCACGGCCACGCCGATCCGGAGCGCTCCCAGCACTCGGGCGAAGAAGGAGTAGCGGCCCGGCTCAGCGGCGCTGGAAGTCCCGGCGTCGCGCGTTGACCGTGGCAACCGCCTCGAGCAGTGCGGGCACGAACTTCTCCGACTCCAGCACGCACGCCGCGTGCCCGGACTCGACCAGGTGCACCGTCGCGCCGGGGATCGCGCGGGCCAGGGCGTGCTGCCGGGCGGCCGGGATCACGCGGTCCTTGGTGGTCACGACCACGGCCGTCGGGACGTCGATGCGCCCGAGCCACGGGCGTGAGTGGTGACGACCCAGGGCGGCGAGAGCCTGACCGACCGCCCACGGGCTCGTCGACCTGAACTCCGCCAGCGCCCACTCGCCCATGTCGGTGGGAGCCAGGTCGGCAGCCGACGCCGCGGCGCGGGCGGCGCGCGTGATGGTCGCCGAGCGGGACAGGCCACGCAGGCCCATCATGGTGGTGCCCATCCCCGTGAAGAAGCCCCGCTCGACCAGGTTGAGCTGGAACTTGTCCGTCGTCGAGCAGAGCACGAGACCTTGGATCTTGTCGCCGTGCTGGCGCCACACGCGTTGGGCGACGACACCGCCCATCGAGTAGCCCACGACGATGACGTCGCGCAGGTCGAGCTCGTCGATGAGGGCGGCGACGTCGTCGGCGCAGTCGTAGAGGGAGAAGTCGTCGTCGGTGATCCCCCGGCCGTGCCACCTCTGGTCCAGCGTCACGACGCGGAAGCGACGCGACAGTGCGTCGATCGCCGGGAACCAGGTCAGCAGGCCGGTGCACCCCAGGGCATGGAGGAGCACGATCGTCGGGGAGTGCTCGTCCGGCCCGGGGGTGTCGGTGACGTACGTCGTGCCGCGTCCTGGCAGCTCGACGAGGGAGCCTGGCGGGATCTGGACGAAGGGCACGTAGACCCGGTTGCGCAGCATGGTCACGGGGGACAGGCTGCTCGACTTGCTCATCGGTCCGCCTCTCGACTCGTCTCCACGCCGGTGGGCATGGCCGCCCCGGACTAGAACAGGTTACAGTTTCGCGGTACGGCGTGGATGACAGCACCCCGAGGAGCACCTGTGGCAGTGGACGGATACACCGTGAACGACGCTGGTTCGACCGAGCGCGACGAGGCGTTGGACGCCGTCCGCAGCGTCGCCCGCGAGGCCCTGGACCGCGACGCGGACTGGAAGGCACTGGCCTCGGCCGGCCTCCTGTCGCTGCCCGTCCCCGAGGCGTACGGCGGCGAGGGGCTCGGCCTGCCGGAGGTCGGGGTGCTGCTGCGCGAGACCGGCACGCGTGCCCTGCACCTGCCGGCCTGGGAGACGCTGTGCTGCGGGGTGCTGACCCTGGCGACGCACGGGACCGCGAGCCAGCAGGAGGCCCTCCTGCCCGGCGTGGCCAGCGGCGACCTGATCCTGACCCCGGCCGTGCGGGAGGTCGGACGCGGGGTGGGCGACCGCACGCTGCCGACGAGCACCTACCGCGACGGGACGGTGAGCGGCCGCAAGGTCGGCGTCACCTACGCCGACCAGGCGCGACGTCTGCTCGTGACGGCCCGCGACGGCGACGACGCGGTGGTCGTGCTCGTCGACCCGCAGGGGCCCGGCGTCACGTTGCTGGAGTCCGGCTCCTCGGCTCGGCTGACCACGCACACAGTGGTGCTCGAGGACGCGCCGGCCGAGGCACTGCTGCCGGGCGCCGCACGCCGCCTGACGGACCTCGCGACGACGGGACTGGCGCTGACCGCAGCCGGCGTGGTCGCCGGAGCGCGCGACCTCACGGCGGCGTACATCAAGGAGCGCACGCAGTTCGGCCGGTCGCTCGCGCAGTTCCAGGCGGTGGCCATGCAGGCCGCCGACATCTACATCGGCGCCCGGACGATCGACCTGGCGGCCGAGAACGCCGCCTGGCGCGTCTCCGTCGACCTCGACGCGACCGACGACCTCGCCGTCGCGGCGTACTGGGTCACGACCGAGGCTCCGCGGGTCCTGCACATCTGCCACCACCTGCACGGCGGGATGGGCGTCGACGAGACCTACCCGCTGCACCACTACTTCTCCTGGACCAAGGACATCGCGCACGCCTTCGGCACCCACGCCGGCGACGTGTCGATCGAGGACTCCGCGAGCAAGAACCTCGAGCTCAGCGCCGCCCAGCGCGAGCTGAAGGCCGAGATCCGCGCCTACTTCCACGGACTGGCCGACGACGACCAGCACGTCGACATGGGGCGCGACCGCCACGGACCCACCTACCAGCGGATCGTGCGCCAGATGGGCGAGGACGGCTGGATGGGTGTCGGCTGGCCGAAGGAGTACGGCGGCCACGGGCTCGGCGAGATCGAGCAGACGATCTTCGCCAACGAGGCCCAGCACGCCGACGTGCACCTGCCGGCCGTGACCCTGCAGACCGTGGGGCCGACCCTGATCCGCTACGGCACCGACCTGCAGAAGGAGATGTTCCTCCAGCGGATCCTGGCCGGTGACGTGCACTTCGCCATCGGCTACTCCGAGCCGGACGCCGGCACCGACCTGGCCGCGCTGCGCACGAGCGCCAAACGGGACGGCGACCACTACGTCGTCAACGGGCAGAAGATGTGGACCACCGGCGGCCACCAGGCCGACTACGTGTGGCTGGCGGTGCGCACCGACCCCGACGCGCCCAAGCACAAGGGCATCTCGATCCTCATCGTCGACACCACCGACCCGGGCTACTCGTTCACCCCGATCATCACGGCCGACGGGTCGCACCACGTCAACGCGACGTACTACAACGACGTGCGCGTGCCGGTCGAGATGCTGGTGGGCGAGGAGAACCAGGGCTGGAAGCTGATCACCACCCAGCTCAACCACGAGCGCGTGATGCTGGGTCCGGCCGGGCGGATCGAGGGGCTGCGCGACCGGGTCGCGACGTGGGCGACGGCGGCCGGGGTGATGGACCGTCCCGACGTACGCGAGGTGATGGGTCGCGCGACCGCGATCTTCCGGGTCAACGAGCTGCTCAACTGGGAGGTCGCCCGCGCAGCCGCCGTGGGGGAGGTCTCGGTCGGCGACGCCTCGTCGTCGAAGGTCTTCGCCGCCGACCAGGTCCAGCACGTGGCCGCCGACCTGATCGGGCTCGTGCACCGCTACGGCGACCCGGCCGACCCGGAGACCAAGCGACTCGTCGACTACTTCGACGCCCAGATCAAGCGCAACCTGGTGCTCACCTTCGGTGGTGGCGTCCAGGAGGTGCAGCGCGAGCTGATCGCGATGTTCGGCCTCGCACTGCCGCGGGTGCCGCGATGAGCGGGCCCACCTCGATGTCGGGGCACGACGCGATCATGGCCGAGGCCGAGCGGATCAAGGCGCTCGGCGAGGCGGCCGAGCGTGAGGCGCGTGATCCGGTCAACCAGCCGACGATCAACAACTGGCTCGAGGCGATGGGCAACACCGACCCGCGCTGGAAGGCCGGCGAGGCTCCGCCCTCGATGGCCCAGGTGTGGACGATGTACGGCCAGGGCGGCAAGCCGCCGGCCGACGACCCGCTGCACGGGATGATGAAGGTGCTCACCGAGGCCGGCTACACGGCCGTGCTCGGCACCAACTGCGAGCAGGAGTACCACCGCACCCTGAAGGTGGGTGAGCACGTCCGCGTCACCACCGCGCTCGACTCGGTGGTGGGGCCGAAGACCACCGGGATGGGGGTCGGCTACTTCGTGACGTCGCGCAACACCTGGTACGCCGCCCGCTCCGACGGGACCAGCGAGGTCGTGGCGACGATGCTCTTCCGGGTGCTCAAGTTCGTGCCGAAGGGCGCTGCCGCCGAGGAGGCGCAGGGATGAGCCTCACCCGACCCATGGTCAACCGGGACTCCCAGTTCTTCTGGGACGGCACCGCAGTCGGTGAGCTGCGGATCCAGTCCTGCAACGCCTGCGCGTCGCTGCGCTTCCCGCCCGGCCCCACCTGCCCCGACTGCGGCGCCTTCGACCGCGGGCACGTCGTGGCCTCGGGCCGCGGCACGGTCTTCTCCTACGTCGTCCACCGTCACCCGCCGGTCCCGGGCAAGGAGCTGCCCATCGTGCTCGTGCTCGTCGAGCTCGAGGAGGGGTTGCGGATGCTGGGCGAGCTTGTGGACGTCCCCGACGACGAGATCGCCGACGTCGAGGTGGGGATGGCCGTACAGGTCGACTTCAACCGCATCGACGACGACCTGACCCTGCCGATCTGGAGGCGAGCATGAGGACCGGAGACACCATCCCGACCTGGGAGGTCCCGATCACCCCGACCCTGGTGGTCAGCACCGCCATCGCGACCCGTGACTTCCAGGACGTGCACCACGACCGCGACATCGCCCAGGCCGCCGGGTCGAAGGACATCTTCGTCAACATCCTGACCTCGACCGCCCTGGTCGAGCGCTACGTCACCGACTGGACGGGTGCGACGGGGCAGGCGGGCGAGATCGCCGGGATCGCGATCCGGCTCGGAGCACCGGCGTACCCCTACGACACCCTCACGTTCACCGGCGAGGTCGGTGCGGTCGAGGACGGTGTCGCCACCATCGCCGTGACCGGCGCGGTCTCGCTGGGCAACCACGTCACCGGGACCGTGAAGGTCCGGGTGGGTGCGTGATGGGGAGCCTCGGCGGGCAGGCCGCGATCGCGGGCATCGGCGCCACGGAGTTCTCGAAGGCCTCGGGGCGCTCCGAGCTCCAGCTCTCGGTGGAGGCGATCCAGCACGCGCTGGCCGACGCGGGGCTGAGCGCCTCCGACGTCGACGGCCTGACGACGTTCACGATGGACACCTCCTCCGAGATCGCGGTCGCCCGCGAGCTCGGGCTGCCGGAGCTGCGGTTCTTCAGCCGGATCAACTTCGGCGGGGGAGCCGCCTGCGCGACCGTCCAGCAGGCGGCGATGGCGGTGGCCACTGGTGTGGCCGACGTCGTGGTCGCCTACCGCGGCTTCAACGAGCGATCCGAGAGCCGCTTCGGCCAGTTCTCTGTCGCGGCGGCCACCCAGGTCAACACCAACGGCCTCGACAACGCGTGGAGCTACCCGTTCGGCCTCGGGACGCCGGCCGCGACGGTCGCGATGCAGGCGCGGCGCTACATGCACGAGTACGGCGCCACGTCGGCCGACTTCGGGGCGGTGGCCGTGGCCGACCGTCGGCACGCGGCGACGAACCCGAACGCCTTCTTCTACGAGAAGCCGATCACGATCGAGGACCACCAGTCCTCGCGGATGATCGTCGACCCGTTGCACCTGCTGGACTGCTGCCAGGAGTCCGACGGTGCGCAGGCGATCGTGGTCGTCTCGGCCGAGCGGGCACGCGACCTGAGGCAGAAGCCGGCCGTGATCTCGGCGGCCGCCCAGGGGAGCGGCGCCGACCAGTTCGTGATGACGTCGTACTACCGCGACGACATCGGGATCCCCGAGATGGGCGTCGTGGGGCGCGAGCTGTGGCGCCAGTCCGGGCTCTCGCCCGACGACATGCCGATGGCGATCCTCTACGACCACTTCACGCCGTACGTGCTGATGCAGCTCGAGGAGCTCGGCTTCTGCGGGCGCGGGGAGGCGCCGGGATTCATCGCCGACGGCGGGATCGAGGTGGGTGGGCGGCTCCCGCTCAACACCCACGGTGGCCAGCTCGGTGAGGCCTACATCCACGGCATGAACGGGATCGCCGAGGGCGTGCGCCAGATTCGCGGCACGTCGGTCAACCCGGTCGAGGCCGCGGCGTCGTCGCACGTGCTGGTCACGGCGGGGACCGGGGTGCCGACGAGCGGCCTGATCCTGTCGGCCTGATTCCAATCGGCCTGATTCCAACTACCTGAAGTAGATGGCTTCATTATTTGAAAATGAAGGTATGCTCTTCATGTGATGGACGTGAAGAACGAGCCGGCAGGCCCGGTCGTCGTGATCGGCGACCTCGTCGGCTCCCGTGACGTCGCCGACCGTCCTGGCCTGCACCGGAGTCTCGCTGCTGCGCTCGGCCAGGTCAACGGCCGTTGGGGGACCGACCTGCGGATCACGGTGGGAGACGAGTACCAGGGCACCGTGCCGTCCCTCGGGGCCGCGACCGCGATCACGCTGACCCTGCGGCTGGCGCTGCTCCCGACGTACGACGTGCGGCACGGGATCGCGCGCGGGGCCACCGCCGTCCTGGACGAGGAGGCCCGGATCGAGGACGGCCCCGGGTGGTGGGCCGCGCGGGCCGCGATCGACGCGGCGGAGGAGCGCGCCGAGCGGGCCGCGACCGGCGCCTCGCGCACGGCGTACCGCTCGGCGAACCCGGACGAGCCGACCGGGGCAGTCGAGGCGGCGCTGCTGGCCCGCGACGAGCTGGTCGATCGGATGGACGATCGCGCCCTGTCGGTGCTGCGTGGTCTGCTGTCCGGGCGGACCCAGCGGGAGATCGCCGACGAGGAGGGTGTCTCCGCCTCGGCGATCTCGCAGCGGGTACGGCACGGTGGCATCGGGGTCGTCGTGAGCATGAGCGAGTGGATGGAGGCTCTGGCATGAGGTGTATGGCATGAGGTGCACGGCGTGATCTGGTTGGGGCTGCTGCTGGTCGGCATTGGGACCTGCGACCTCGCGTTCTCCTGGACGCGACGCCCACGGCTGGCCGAGGGCGTGGCCGCGGGCACCGTCGTGCTGCTGGGCCTGCTCTCCGGTGTCGCGGGGCTCGGAGTGCTGGCGGTGCTCGGGCTGGTGCTCGTCGCGGGCGCGGTCGTGCTGTGGGGCGAGAGCGTCACCTACGGGTTCGGCAGCCAGCGCTTCGCAGTGCCTCTCATCGTCCTCGGTGGTGTGCTGGTGCTGGCTCTGCTGGCCTCGGTTGGCGGAGATCCCGAGGGTGGTCTGCTGCGCGAGGTGCTGCGCGAGTCCACCCTGCCGCTGCTCTCCGAGCTCGCCCCGGAGCGCGCGCTCCTCCTGTGCGGCGTTCTGCTCGTGCAGCTGTCCACCGGCAACGTGATCGTGCGCCTGGTCCTCGGGGCGAGCGGCACCACCCACCCGCTGCGCTCCACCACCGGCCCGAGCCCGTCTCTCAAGGGCGGGCGACTGCTCGGCCCGATGGAGCGCTTGTTGATCGTCGGGCTCGGCCTGGCCGGCGAGGTGACCGCCGCAAGCATCGTGATCGCCGCCAAGGGGCTGCTCCGCTTCCCCGAGCTGCAGTCGACCCGCGCCGACGGCACCACGGGCCCGGGCATCCACGAGGTCACCGAGTACTTCCTCGTGGGCAGCTTCGTCTCGTGGACGGTCTCGCTGGTGGCGTTGGCGCTGGCCGCCACATGACGCAGTTGATACCCACCGGTAACCGGGTGCGACCATGAGACATGAGTGAGCACGCGTTCGACTGGACGGTCCCGCACACCGACGAGCGCACGACACGTAGGCCGGCACGACCGGGAGACGACCCGTTCTACGACGCGCCGGACGATCTCGCTCGACTCGTGCCCGGTGCGATCGTGCGCAGCCGACAGGTGCGCGTCGCGTTCCTGGGGCTCGTCACGCAGCGCCGGCTGACCGCGTGGCAGCTGGCCTACCGCAGCACCGACCTCCACGGACGTGCCGAGGTCGCCGTCACGACGGTCCTCGTGCCGCGCGAGCACGACCCGAAGCGTCCCCAGCAGCTCGTGGCCTACCAGTGCGCGATCGACGCCGTGTCCGACCGGTGCTTCCCCTCCTACGCCCTGCGCCCCGGTGCCCGGGCGTGGGGCGCCCTGCCGCAGTTCGAGCTGATGATCATCGCCGGGCTGCTGGACAAGGGGTACGTCGTGAGTCTCTGCGACCACGAGGGACGCAACGGCTACTTCGCCGCGCCGCGGGAGCCGGGCTACCGCGTGCTCGACGGGATCCGCGCGGCCACGGCGTACCCACCGACCGGGATGACCCGGGACACGCCGGTCGGGCTGATCGGCTACTCGGGAGGTGGCATGGCCTCGGCCTGGGCGGCCGAGATGGCGCGCGACTACGCACCGGAGATCCCGATCGTGGGGGCCGTGCTCGGCTCACCGGTCGGCGACCCCGGCGAGGCGTTCATCAAGCTCAACGGCGGCCTCAACGCAGGCCTCCCGGCCCTGGTCGTGTCCGGCCTGCGGCACGCCTACCCCGGCCTCGGCGAGATCGTGCGCCGCCACACGCACGCCGACGGCATCCGGCGCCTCGACCGGCTGCAGGAGATGACGACGGTGGAAGCCGTGGTGCGCTATGCGTTCGATGACTTCGACGACTTCGTCGACCCACCCCTGGCCGACGTGCTCGCCGAGCCCGAGGTGATCGAGGTGTTCGACGACCTCCGCCTCGGCGTCGCCGCTCCGCAGTGTCCCGTCCTGGTCCTGCAGTCGGTGCACGACCAGATCATCGACGTCGCCGACGTCGACGGTCAGGTCGCCCGCTACGTCGAGGCAGGCGTCGAGGTGAGCTATGTGCGGGACCGGCTCAGCGAGCACATCTCGCTGATGATCCTGGGCCTGCCGACCATGCTGACCTGGCTCGAACGGCGCTTCCAGCAGGACCCGGCCCCGGTCACCACCCGCACCCGCACCGTCACCTCCACCGCCCTCTCGCCACGGGCCTGGCCGGGCTTCGTCCGGATGCTCGGCGCCGCGGCGAAGACCGCGACCGGCCGCGCCGGCTGACGGCGGCGGCTGGCGGATGCTTGGTGTGCGTCGGGGCGAGGGTGCTGACAACGCGCGCATACGCGGTGGAATGGGCTAGGTCCGGCATTCGCCTATGCGTGCAGCAAGCGCAGGCTCAGATCGATGGCCTCAGGCGCCCACTGTCGCTCGCGGTGTGCTGTCGCCTCGCGGCAGACCCAGCGTCAAAGGTGCGCGCGGCGGTATGGCGTGCCGACGAAGGGATCCCGGGTCAACTCGCGCGCGATGTCCGAGCGTTCCGGAGGAAGTCGTTGCAGTTGCGCGTGACGGTAGGTGTCGTCCCGCACCGACCTCCGCGTTGAAGCGACCGCGAATGAAGCCACCAGTCGAAAGCCGTTCGTCCTATTCGACCACGACCTCGACGGGGACGCGGAGCAGATTCGCGACAGGCGTATACAGGTCGACGTTTGTTGCATCTGTCTTGAGAGAAACAACTAGGGAATACCGCACTGGCCGATCGATCCGGTCGCGCGTCTTGTTGTTCTTCCACCAACCGCCGACCGGGTACACCGCCAGCCTTCCGGTACTGGCGAGCTCGGCCCCCGACGTCTCCCAAATATCTTGGTGCAGAGATCCGTAATTCCGCTGATTGGGTCCCACGGTCCAGGACACCTGGCCTCCCGTAGGGCGACCTCCTGTTTCCTCGGTTCGGGCCTCTTGATTGACCCGCTGAATGAATTGGCTCTCTGACTCAAGCGGATCCTGCAACTCGAATCGAAGGCCGTGCGAAGCGTACTTGTACCGCTGCCTCCAGCCCCGCCGAGAAGCCGTGGGCTCGATGAAGTACGAAAGTGTGACGCGCAGGGCCACCGAGGCCGCGCCCAGATCTTGGAGCACTTGCTTTGGCCACGGAAGGTCATGCAGGCGGAATGCTGGGACCGTGAACTGGGCTCCGTCGAACGGGATGAATTCGTCCTGCACCACTAAGGTGACCGTCTGATCAGACGAGAAGAGAACCCGCTCCTCCGTCGGCACACCCCAGCCGTAGCGCCGCAAAAGCACCTGCTGTGCTTGACGGCCCCGCGCACGCGCACGGTCGATCTCAGCTTGCATCGCGGGGGTCCACTCAGCAGCGTGAACGATCAAGCCCCTAACCGTCTCGGGCCAGTACTCGGGGTAGGTCGCCATGACCAAAGCGGAAAGTCGGGAAGCCTGTGCAGTCGCTGCGCTAGTTGCGTTAGCGGAAACGAGCGCTTGATCGTTCTCGTGTCCGGTGGTCCGCAGGGATGTTGCGGCGTGATTGGGCTCAAACATGGAAGCGCCGTCGTGCAGGACGTTGCCGCCCTCCATCACGATGTCGGGTTTGATTGGCCACGGCCGGGGGCCGAATGGAAGCGACGTGCGACTGTGTGGCGAGAGATCGCCGGAATCAGCAACTGCCGACCATCCAGCGAAGGCCGGATCGGTTGGCGGTGTCACCAGCTCGGTGTGAGCGCCGACAGTGAGGGCGTTCCACGCCTGGCCAGGATCGCGGATGGCAGAGGTGTCGGACTCGGCCAAGTGATCGGTTACAAACGTGTCAACGTTTCCTGCTGAGACGACAAGCAGGCGAGCAGCGTTGGCATCGGGGGGCGCAAGGAGGCGGAGCTCGTTTCCATCTCGGACGACGCTTGAGCCGACCGCAAGAGCATCGATCGTCGCCGACCACAAGGTCGGCTGTCCTGGGTTTCCAGGGGTGTCGCTTGTGGTGCTGATCGGCATGCAGAAAGCGCGCCGCCGGTTGGAGGCGATTTCGGGCAGGGACACCGCCTGCGCCGTCACATCACCGTAGGCGAGGGGGTTGTGGGGCTTCTCATTCTTCGTGGGGAGTATGCGAACAGACTCGAGACGGTGTCGAAGCTTCACCTGATCGGACCCGATCAGGTGCTGGTCAACCGAAGCGCCGAAGAGCGCGATCCCGGCCATCTTTGTTCCATGGCCGGGCTGGTCGAATCCACTGGCACCCAGGACAGAGTGTAGATCCTGAGGGGCGAGCGAACCTTCGATAAGGATGTGCGTCCTAGCTACCCCAGTGTCGAGGTGACACACGGCTGGTTGCAGTTCGTCGGCCGGCTCGAGGCGACTCGCGAAGTCCTGGACGTACTCAGCCTGCTCGTCAGCGGAGAGATCTTGAATCGTGTCAACGAACTCGGGACGGCGTATCTCAGCGAGCGGCACTGCTGTGAAGGGCAGAACCTCGAGCTGTGCCCATGTCGACTCGACCCACATGACGTCTCGATCGACGAGACGGAGCAGTCGCGCAGAGACATCCAGATCAGCGGACTGCGCAAATTGGCGCAGGAGATCGGGCCCATCGTCGCTCGGGCGTAACCAGATCTCCCACCACACTGGCTCGACTGCTGGGGGCGATCCTTCGGACTGCCACAGATCCTGGAGAATTGTCGAGCGGATTCGTGCAATGTTGGCGACAAGGGAGTTGTTGCGCGGATTTCCGCTCGAGGTCTCCTTCGCCAGATAGTCCTCGAAGAGCTGCAGAAACTTCGTCCGGTACTCGTCGCTAACCCAGACTGTGGCGCGTTCGGGAAGGTCCAATAAGGCATTGGCTGGGAGAACGGACAGAAGAAGCCACTTCGGTCGCTTGTTGTTTGGGTCGCGGTGCGCTGTGAGTTGCTGAAGGCTGTCGAGTTTCAGAGGGTAGGCCGGGTCGTCTCCCTCCAAAGTGACGACCGTTCCGAGCGCGCGTAACTCTTCTTCGGTCAGTTGCGCGCGTTCCTCGTCGGCACGTGCGAACGCTGCCTGCAGTTCGGTGACGCGTCCACGCCCGTGTCCGGCTCGGTCCTCAACTGGCCGCGCTTGAGCGTTTCCTCCACCCCGGCGGCGGAACTCCTCGTAGCTAGAGCGATCTTCAACTAGGAGGTGGCTGAGGTGCTCGCGGCCCTCAGCCAAGACTCGCTGCCTGGCGTGACCGAAGCGCTGAGCGTATGTCGTCAACCGTCACTCTGCTACCGCCCGACAGGATGACGCTCTTGGCAGCAGACTCTGCCGCGCGTACCAAGTCAGCGTGTGAGAGTCCGGCCACGTTCTCGGCAAGCGACGGCCAGCGGACTCCCTTTGCGATCGAGCCAAGACGGCCTCGCATGACTATTGCGGCCTGTCTAGCATCGGGCAACGCGTAATCAAGGACCATGTCGAACCGCCGAAAGAGAGCCTTGTCCAAGATCGACCGGTGGTTGGTGGCGGCGACGATGAGGCTTTCGCTGGAACTGTTCTCCAAGAAGACGAGGAAGGAGTTGAGGATGCGCCGCGCCTCGCCGACGTCGTTCCCCGCGCGATCGCCACCTAGCGCGTCGAACTCGTCGAAAAGGTAGACGGCGCGTTGAGTTTCGGCGGCCTCGAAGATCACTCGAAGTTTGCTCGCGGTCTCCCCCATGAACTTGCTCATCAAGCTGTCCAACCTAATGGTCAGAAGCGGGAGCGAGAGCTCATGAGCAAGCACGGCTGCCGTCATGGTCTTGCCTGTACCGGGAGGGCCCTCGAACAGAAGCCGGTGGGAGGGCTCGAAGCCGTGGTCAAGCAAGTTCTTACGTTGCCGCTGCTCGCTCAGGATGCGTTGCACGTGCGACGCGAGTTCGTCAGGCAGGACGAGTTCTTTCAAACTGACGGTCGGGTGTGACGCGATGACAAGGTCAGAGAGGTCGCCCCGAGGCTGGGCGATGGATGTGACCTTCTTGGTCCCAGAAGATCGCGACGTTTCGACTGCCGTCTTCAGGTCCTTTGCGAGCCGGTGGTGACCCTGCCGGGCCGCTTGGGCAGCCACCTGAAGGGCGACGGAATAGAAGGCTTCGTCGTCCCCACTCGCATGACTACGCACGAGCGCCTTAACGTGCTCACCTGAGCCGGCCACGATCCACCTCCCGTCGTTCTAGCCTCGCAGGTTGGAGTCTAGGGGTCGTGTCCGTCAGTGGCGGCTTCTTGTGCGACCTGGTGCCGATCGCGGCTTGCCCTAGCCCACGTCATTCTGGGCGCAAAGCCGCGCCTACGTCGGAGGCACGCTCACTCAGGTCGTCGTACACCACTCTGCTGGACTCCACTGCGTCGCTGTGGTCCAAAGGGCGGTCGACAGCCGGGCATGGCTGTAGAGCCTGCGCTCGGCCGGCGGCACCCGATCCAGGTCCTCCACCGCCAAGGCTCCTTGCCGGGACGTTCACGAACCGTCGTCGGCCAAAGTCTGACGTGATGTCATCCCCAACGGGGAGCGCGTCATTGCGAGAGGCGAGCGTTCTGTGTATAATCGAACACATGTTCGCAGTCGACCCGCTCCCCGACACGGCGGTGGAGTGTGTCGCGGAGCTGGAGGAGATCGAGCGGCTGAAGGCAGCGATGTGTGCGCGACAGGCGCGGTTGACCGCACGGCTGGACGAGACCGGTGTGCGGCCGACGACCAGCGAGAAGGCGATGGCCACCGAGGTCGGCCTGGCGCGTCACGAGTCGCCCCACCGGGGCGCGAGGTTCCTCAAGCTCGCCCGCGGGCTGGTCGAGGACCACCCCGAGGTTCTCGGACTGCTCGAGTCGGGCGACCTCAACGAACGGCGCGCCGAGATCATCGTCAACGAGACCGCCGACCTCGCGTTGGCCGACCGTCGTGCGGCGGATGCTGCGATCGCCGATCACCTGCTGGAGCACCCGACCCTCGGAGACCGCGACATCGCCGACGCTGCACGGCGGATCGTGCTGCGCATCGACGAAGCCGCAGCGCTCCGCAAGCGCGAACGCGCCCATAAGGCCCGTCATGTCGAGTCCCGCACCCGTGCTGATGGGTGTGGCGAGGTCACCGGGGTGATCGCGGACTGGCAGATGGCCGCGATCGTCTCCTCCCTCGATGAGCGGGCCGACCTCCTCAAGCAGCAGGGCGATGAGCGGACCCGGGCGCAGATCAAGGCCGACCTGTTCGTCGAGCGCCTCACCGGCCAGGTCGTGGCCGACTCGGTGCCGGTCCGCATCGACCTGGTCGTGCCGGTCGAGTCGCTCCTGGCGGGCGGCACGGAGCCTGCCGAGGTCCCGGGTCTGGGTCCGATCCCGGCCACCGTCGCGCGCGAGCTGATTCTGGCCTCGCCGCGGACGCGGACCGTGATCCGGCGTCTGTTCGCCGACACCGACCACCTGGTCGCGATGGAGTCGACCCAACGTGTCTTCCACGGCCGGCTCCGTCAGTTCATCCAGGTGCGCGATCGCCGTTGCCGCACCCCGTGGTGCGATGCCCCGATCCGTCACCTCGACCACGTCCACGAGGCCGCCGAGGGTGGCGAGACCAGCCTGCACAACGGTCAGGGCCTCTGCGAGGCCTGCAACTACACCAAGCAGGACCCCGGGATCACCCACGAGGTGGTCTCCGAGGACGTGATCGAGCCCCACACAACCCGGGTCACGACTCCGACCGGAGCCTCCTACGACTCCCGCGCCCCCGCACCACCGGGCAGCAACCCCCGAGACCACTTCATCCAACGCCAACCAGGCGTCTGGACCCGCGTCGCCTAGCCCTAGCCTGACGCCGTGACGAGCGTGCTCTGCCTCCACATCGCCAAGGCGACCCGACTCCCCATGCGCGCCGTCGACCACATCGAGGTCGAGGCCGGCAAGGGGATCGTGGGCGACCGCTACCACGGCACCAAGCACCGCCACGTCACCGTGCAGAGCGCTGCGGCGCTGGCCGAGGCGACCGCACTCTACGGCGCCGAGGTGCCCGCCCACCTGACCCGGCGCAACATCACGATCAGCGACGGGGTGGTGCCGCGCGACCCGGGATCCCACGTCCGGATCGGTGACGTGCTCCTGGAGGTGGTGCGGGTGGCAGCACCCTGCAAGCTGCTCGACGACACGATCGGTCGCGGTGCCCAGGAGGCGTTGCGGCGCCGGGGCGGATCGGTGTTCCGGGTGCTCGAGGGCGGCTCCATCGCCATCGGCGACGAGGTCACTCCCGTCGGGTGAAGCCGGCCAGCTCGGCGGCGTTGTCGGCCAGCGCGGTGCCGGTGCCGTCGTAGAGCCCGAGCACCGCGTCCACGTGCGTGCGCATCTCGGTCGCCTCGTCGTCGTACTGCGCCACCGCCACCACCGTCCCGGCGAAGTCCCGGCCCTCCAGCAACCGCATCGCGGTCAGGTTGGCACCGTGGAAAGGCATCGCCAGCACGGCCAGGTCGATCTCGTTGGTCCGGGTCAACCGGTGGTAGAGGTCGGGGTCCATCGCATCGCCCACGATGACGTCCATGCCCTCGGCGCGCAGCTCCGCCGCGCGGTCCTCGCCGCTCTCGATGCCGATGACGTGCAGGCCGTACTCCGTCGTCAGCTGGTGGTACGTCGCGCAGCCGACCCGGCCCATGCCGAGCACGACCGCGTCGGCGTGCGCGACGTCGATCGGCCGATCGTCGGGGTGGAGGCGGTCGGAGTCCTGGGTGGGCCAGCGCTTCTCGGCCACGGTGACCAACGACTCCGTGCGGCCGTTGAGCAGTGCCGAGAGCAGGAAGCTGAATGCGACGCTGGTGGCCAGGACGACGAGCCACTGCTCGTCGATCAGGTCGGACGAGGCTCCGACGGCCGCCACGATCAGCGCGAACTCCGAGTAGTTGCCCAGCACCGTCGCGGCCTTGACCGACGTCCGGTGCCGCATGCCCTGCAGCCGCAGGAGCAGCGCGAAGCCCCACGACTTCAACGGCACCAGCACGACCAGCAGCGCCGCGAGGGCGAGGTCGCCGCCGGAGGGGAGCCCGGTGAAGCCGATCGAGAGGAAGAAGCCGACGAGCAGGAGCTCCTTGACGGAGAACAGCGTCTTGGCCAGCTCGGCCGAGCGCGGCTCGGGCGCCAGGAGCAGCCCGATGACCAGCGCGCCGAGGTCACCCTTGAGCCCGACCGCCTCGAAGAGCGCGTAGCCGGGCCCGAGGGCCAGCGCCAGACCGAAGAGCGGCAGCAGCTCGCCGTGGTCGATCCGGGCGAGCACCCGACGTACGACGAGAGCGGCCGGGACCAGCAGGATCAGCAGGACCGCCCACGGGCTCGGCGGCGAGCCCTTGGCCGCGGTCAGGAAGATCACTGCGGCGATGTCCTGGATGATCAGGATGCCGAGCGCGGTCACCCCGAAGCGCGACTGCGCCGAGCCGCTCTCCTCGAGGGCCTTCACCACGAGCACGGTGCTGGAGAAGGACAGGGCGAAGGCGACGACGAGCAGTGAGCGCCAGTCGGTGTCGGCCAGCAGGCCGGCGCCGACCAGGGCGATCACGCCGAGGTAGGCCCAGGCCAACGCCGTCGACGCGCCGAGGTGGGCGACGCTCGTCAGCCAGACCTCGCGGCGCCCCAGGATCCGGATGTCGAGCTTGAGCCCGATCCCGAAGAGCAGGAGCGCGACGCCGAGGTCGGCCAACGTCTCGAGCCCCTCGAGCTCGTCCACTCCCGCGGCGTTGAGCGCGAAACCCGCCGCCAGGAAGCCCACGAGTGGGGGGAGCCGGATCACCGCGCAGACCAGTCCAGCAGCGAGCGCGGCCAGCAGGACGAGGCTGAGATCGGTCACCCACGCCATTCTTCCGTCATCGCTCGGCGAGGACGATCCCGGACCGGGGGTCAGACGGCTCGACGTCCTCCACCCGACGCTGCGACGTCTCGCAGTCACCCGTGCTCGCGTCGCACGTGACCAGGTCCGCCACGGGGAAGCGACCCGACTGGGTGACCCCGTCGTTGAAGTCGCGGCCCAGCAGGTAGGTGCGGGTCGTGACGACGACGAGCCGGACGTCGTCGACGAAGCTCGCCGTGAGGACCCGTGTGCCGGGCACGTCCATCGGCCGCCCCCGACCAGGCTCGGAGGATGGGCGCACGACCAGCCCGGACTCACCGGGTGTCCACTGCGCCAGCAGACGCGCGTCCGGGGACAGGTCACGACCGCCCAGTGACACCGTGGCGTAGGGACTTCGACGGTCCACCGGTGCGCTGTCGCCCTCACCGACCCAGACGTCGGTCAGACCGTCGGACGTACGCAGGTAGGCCGCCTCGCCGTCGAAGCCGACGAGCACCGCGTCCGCCCCCGCATGCGAGGCCGCGAGGTCGAGGGAGGCGACTGCTGTCTTGTCGGCGGCGTCCCACAGCACGAGGTCGGGCGTGCCGCTGGAGCGGTCGACCCAGGCCACCCGTCCCTGCTCTGATCCGAGCACGGCTTCACCGGGCTCGACCATCCCGACCGCCGCGCTGCTCCCGTCGGCCTCGACCTGCACGACCTGGCCCAGGGTGTCGCCGTACACGACGGCGTACGACGGGTCGCTGCCCGCCTGCGCGAGGGCCTCGAGACCGGGGGTCTCGACCTCGACGCGTCCGAGATGCAGGACGTCGTCGCTCCACCAGGCGAGCGGGATCGCGTTGGGGACCTGTGGGAGGTCCGGTTCGGGTCCGGGTGCGTCCTCGCCGGAGACGACGAGGACGAAGCCCACCACCGCGACCACCGCGGCCGCTCCGAGGGTCGCGAGGATGCGTCTGCGCCGTCGCGCCGCCACCACGCCACGGATCTCGGCGATCGGCGCGGGGGCGGCGTACAGGCTGTCCCACTCCTCGGGGCCCCAGGACTCGGCGATGTCGGCGGTCGTCCCCGTCAGGTCCTCGACCTGGTGCGGACCGAGTCCGGCCCCGCCCGTCAGGACGCGGGCGACCTCGCTGTCACTGGCGGTGGTGCCGCCCCCGCGGGTGGCGCGGGCGGCCAACAGCTCGCCGTACACCAGTACGTCGACGTCGCCCGAGCGGTGCTCGGCGGGCCAGCGTGACCACGACCGGGCCAGGGCGTCCTGGGCCGCGCCCTCAGCATCGAGGACGTGGTCGCCGAGACAGAGAGCCGTGCGGACGAGGTCGTTCCACCTGGCGCGGGCGTAGTCGTCGATGCTCTCGCCCGAGCGTGCTGCGCCGTTCAGACGGCCAGCTTCTCGTCGAAGAACGAGATCACCCGATCGACGCCCTCCTGCTGGCGGTGCAGGGTCAGGGTGGAGTGCTGCTTGCCGGGGAACTCGACCTTGATGAACGCGTCCCCGATCTCGGAGGTGAGGGTCTCGAAACGCGTCCCGACGGCGGCATCGCCGACGAAGCGGAGCCCGAGCACCTCGCAGCCCGCGGCGGCGCGAGCCTTGACCCTGGTCAGGTCGGCGGGGGAGAGGTTCAGGTCGGCAGCGCGCTTCTTGCCGACCGGGAACGGGGTCGAGGGCTGACAGAGCACAGGAGCCGCGACGGACTCGTCGACCATCATGGCGAGCGCGAATCCGCCGGTGAAGCACATGCCGAGGGCACCGACGCCGGGTCCGCCGAGCTCGCCGTGCAGCTCGCGGGCAAGACTGCGCAGCCAGTCGGCCATCGGGGTGGTCTCCCGGGTCGCCAGCTTGGTGAACTCCTTGCGCACGCAGATCGAGGCCATGGACTTGGCGGTCGCGAGCGAGGCGAGCTTCATCCCCGGCTCGCCGAACAGCTGCGGCATCACCACTGTGTAGCCGGCCTCCACGATCTCGTCGCCGAAGCCGATCACCGCATCGGTGAGTCCCGGAATCTCGTGGATCACGACCACCCCCGGTCCGGTGCCCTTGCGGTACGTCGGGAACGTCTTGCCGTCGGCGGTGTGCTCGCCGACGCTCCAGGAGTCGATGAGGCCCATGGGGGTGAGCCTAGTGCGGTTACGGTCTCTGCATGGCTGATCGACCCGTCCTGCCTGGGGTGGGCACGCGTCGTCGACGTGCCGGACGACGTGATGGCGGCGGTCCTCCGGCTGCGCGGCGTCACCGCCGGCCACCAGCACCCGGGCTGGCTTCCGCACGCCACCCTCGGGCGGCGCGTCTGGCGCGAGCAGCTGCAGGACGCGGTCGACGCCGTGGGGTCGGGCGACGAGGAGCTGGTCCTGACCGGACTGCGGCGGTGGGACCCGGACCGCGAGGAGGTACGTCCCCTCACGGGTGAGGCCCGCCCGGAGCTTCCTTCGTAGCGTGTTCGCATGCCTACCGTGAGTCGCACCTTCCACGTCCACCCGGCCCCCGACGTCGTCATCGACTACCTCAAGGACTTCAGCCACGCCGAGGAGTGGGACCCCGGCACGGAGTCCTGCACGCGAGAGGGCGCCGGCCCCATCGAGGTCGGGACCACCTTCCACAACGTATCGAAGATCGCAGGCATCGAGACGGAGCTCACCTACGAGCTGACGAAGCTCACCGGCGGGAGTGTCGAGTTCAAGGGCGAGAACGACTCCGCCACCACCGTGGACACGATCACGGTCGTCGCCAGTGGCGCGGGGAGCGAGGTCACCTACGAGGCCGTCATCGAGGCCAAGGGGGCAGGGAAGATCGCCGAGCCCATCATGAAGCTGCTCTTCGAGCGGATCGGGACCAAGACCGAGGAGCAGATGACCGAGGTGCTCAACGGTCTGGTGTAGCGCTCCCCGCGGGGGTAGAACGGTCTGCATGGTGCGTGACTACGTGCGCTGGCACGCGGCGTACGACGACCCCGGCTCCGACTTGTCGGCGCGATTGCGCCTGGTCCAGGGAGCCATCCGGGACTGGCTGACGAGCACCACCGGTCCGGTGCGAGTCCTCAGCGTCTGCGCCGGGCAGGGGCACGACATCCTCGGCGTACTGGCGGAGGCCGAAGCCGCCGATCGGGCGCGGGTCAGCGGTGCCCTCGTGGAGATCGAGGCCGCCAACAACGACGTCTCCCGCCACCGGATCGCCGACCTCGGCGTCGACCTGGACGTCGTCCATGCCGATGCCGGGCTCACCGACACCTACGAGGGTCTGGTCCCGGCCGACCTCGTCCTACTGAGCGGGATCATGGGCAACATCTCCGCGGAGGACATCGAGCGCCTCGCGCACACCTCCCGACAGCTCTGCGCACCCGGCGCGACGGTGATCTGGACGCGTGGCGTCCAAGACCTGGACCTGGTGCCGGACATCCGACGGTGGTTCACCGAGGCCGGCTTCGAGGAGCTCTCCTGCGTGGAGTGGATCGAGGGCACGGGCATGCGGGTCGGCGTCAACCGGCTCGTGGTGGCGCCGGAGCCGCTGGTGCCCGGCCAGACGATCTTCACGTTCTATCGGTGACCATGGACCGCCTCCTCCCGACGCGCAACGCGTAGCGCGATCTGCCCACGAATCGTCCACAGCCTGTGCACAACCGGGGTGTCCACAACCCGCATGGTTGAGCCAGATTGGGCGTCCGGCGATGTCGGTGGCAGGTGCTTGAGTGGTCCCATGAGCAGGCACCTCGACGGCACCGGGACAGGACACCCCGTCCTCGGTTTCCTCGACCTGCTCGAAGCCGGGCTCGACCAGATCAAAGAGGCACCGGCGTGGTCCTTGAACGCGAGGAGACCGAGGCCGCGATCACCCGGTTGAGTGCGGACCTGGCCCGGTTGTCC
>NZ_JAPYPS010000013.1 GCF_029937575.1 Nocardioides sp. | reverse complement strand
TGATGAGGAACAACAGCATCGCAACGGCGAAGAGCATGTTGTAGCCGACCGATCCCACGGGGTTCTCCCCTTGCACGGTCTGGGCGATGAACGCCGTCATGGTCTGGTGTCCCTCTCGGATGTCGGGCGACAGGTTCTTGGCGGACCCCCCGGCCAGGGCGACGATCATGGTCTCGCCGACGGCTCGGGACATGCCGAGCACGACCGCGGCGGCGATGCCGGACAACGCGGCCGGCATCACCACACGCACGGTCGTCTGCATGCGGTTGGCCCCCATCGCCAGCGACCCCTGCCGCAGCGCCAGTGGCACCGAGGACAGGGCGTCCTCGGAGAGCGAGGCGATGGTCGGGATGACCATCACCCCGAGCACCACGCCCGCCGAGAGGGAGTTGGTGAAGTTCACGTCGAGCCCGAACCAGCCGTTGAGGACGACCGGCGTGACGAAGAAGACGGCGAAGAACCCGTAGACCACCGAAGGCACGCCCGCGAGGAGCTCCACGGTGGGCTTGAGCCACTTGCGGGCGCGGGGCGAGGCGTACTCGGCGAGGTACAGCGCGGCACCCAGGCCGAGAGGTACGGCGATCGCCAGGGCGATGGCGGTGACCATGAAGGTCCCCAGCACCAGCGGCAGCACCGCCGGCCGGACCTCGGTGCTGCCGATGTCGTCCCAGGCGAAGAACTGGCTGAACGGCACCTGCCTGAAGAACTGCACCACCGGCTCGATGAGCGCGGCGACGATGCCGAAGGTGATGGCCACCGAGGTGATGGCGGCGACGAGCAGCAGCGCCTTGATGACGGCCTCGCCGTACCGCGGGCGATGCTCGAGCGAACGGGGGCCAGGCAGGCCCGCCCCGGAGGGAGGGCCTGCCTGTGCGTGCGAGCTCATGGGAGCCTTTCGCGTCCGAGGAACTTCGTCAGCCGAGGCTCTCGACGGCCGCCTGCGTGCCGGCGTAGTCCTCGTCGTTGAGCGGGATGAACTGTGCGGTCTCGGCGATCGCGGTGAGGTTGTCGATGTAGTAGTCGACGTACTCCTGCGTCGCCGCGTTGTCGGCGTACGACGCGTTCTTGACGTAGATGAAGAGCGGGCGGGCCAGGGGGGCGTACTCGCCGGCCTGCGCCGTCTCCGCGGACGGGGCGACACACCCGGCACCGTCGTCGATGCTGAGCGCCTTCAGCTTGTCCTCGTTCTCCTCGAAGTAGGTGTAGCCGAAGAAGCCGACTCCACCGCTGGTGCCGGCCACGCCCTGGACCAGGACGTTGTCGTCCTCCGAGGACTCGAAGTCCTCGCGCAGCGCCTCGGAGTCGTCGCCCACGACGTCGGCAGCCATGTAGTCATAGGTGCCGGAGTCGGTGCCGGGGATGAAGCCGGTGATCCCCTCGTCAGGGAAGCTCGGGTCCAGGTCGCTCCAGTTGTCCACCTCCGAGCCCGGGCCGAACAAGGAGATCACCTGGTCGGTCGTGAGGCAGTCGACGGCCAGGTCCGGATTGACGACGACGGTGAGGGCGTCGGTGGCGACGAGCAGCTCGGTGAAGTCGACGCCCGCCTCGTCACACACGGCGGCCTCCTCGTCCTTGATCGGGCGCGAGGCGTCGGAGATGTCGGTCTCGCCGCCACAGAACTTCTCGAAGCCGCCGCCGGTGCCGGAGAAGCCGACGGAGACCTGGATGTCGGGGAAGTCCTCGAGGATCAACTCGGCTGCGGTGTTGCTCATGGGGTAGACCGTGGAGGAGCCGTCGACGGCCACGGATCCCGAGACGCTGTCGCCAGCGCTCTCGGAGTCCCCTCTCCCGCAGGCGGCCAGCGCCAGCAGGAGGGTCGAGGTGCCGGCGACTGCGGCGGTGCGTGTCACACGTGTGAACATGCGGCTAGTTCCCGTCTAGATCAGGCTGCGGAGCGCAGCCACCAATTGATGTCTCGAACGGGATTGATAGAAGAAGGTCTATGTAAATGGAAGGTGAACAGAGGGGTTGCGCCCCATGAAGCATAGACGTATGCCTATGCAATGAGGGCGGGCCGTCGCTCCGAGCGCCACGGAAAGGGCGGGCTCAGGGCATCGGGGCGGAGCGCGCCTCGAGCCTCAGCCGGTCTCTCCGGCCTCGCCGGTCTCACCGGTCTCACCGGGTACCGCGCCATGGTGGGGGTGTCCGCGCGTGCGGCGACGCTCCTTCATCTCCGCCTCGAACAGGTGCCGTTTGCCCTCCACCAGCGCCTTGCGCAGGTCGGCCTCGAGCTGCTTGAACGGGCCGTAGTAGGAGTCGTCGTACTCCTCGACGACCTGGAAGCTCCACCGCCCCTCCAGAATGTTGCGTCCCACCATCTCGTCGCCGAGCCGGGCCGCGTGCTGCTCGTGCCCGGCCTCGCGCAGCAGGTCGACTCCCTCACCGAGCGTGAGGTCGGCGGTGCCGCACAGCCGGTGGAAGGCGTACAGGTGACCTCGGGCCGCCTCCACGGCCTCCAGGGCCTCGCTCACCTTGCCGAGCGCCTCGACCGTGGCGTCGTTGACGCCGGGTGGGCGCCGGTGCTGGGGCGCGGGGCCCGTCATGGTTGCAGGAGGAGCATGGTGGTCACTCGACCGAAACTAGACACTCCGTCGTCGCGCGGCACCACCCCTCGGAGTGGCCGTCCACGGCGTCGCCAGGCGGGCATGACCCGCGAGAACGAGAACCACCCTCCCGGGTGTCGCTCCGCACCAGGCTCGCGAGGGAGCGTGAAGCACTGCTGATGTGAGGCCCGCACTCTCTGGAGGGACACCCGATGGCTCTGCGCTCGCTGTGGCACGACCGCTCCGGCGCCGGCACCGCGCGCACCGCCTCGTCTCAGCCGGGGGTCGACGGCTCGTGGGACGCTGTCGTCGTCGGGGCCGGGATCACCGGCCTCACCACGGCCGTCCTGCTGGCCCGCACCGGTCACGAGGTGCTCGTCATCGAAGGTAGGCGGATCGGCAGCGGCACGACGGGCCGGAGCACCGCCAAGCTCAGCCTCCTGCAAGGCACCCAGCTCACTCAGATCGCCCGGCACCACTCGCAGGACCTGGTACGCGACTACGTCCGGGCCAACCTCGAGGCACAAGGTTGGGTGAGCGACTTCTGCGCATCGCGGGGCGTCGAGCTCCAGCTGCGGCCGGCCTACACGTACGCGACGACAGCCTCCGGTGAGCACGCCGCCCGCACCGAGCTCGATCACGCCGTACGCGCCGGGTTGGCCGCGAGCTGGACCGACCAGGTCGACCTCCCCTTCCCCACGCGGGGCGCTGTCCACCTGCCGCAGCAGTACCAGGTGGACCCGGTCGAGCTCTTGCAGGCGCTCGCCGAGGAGGCGGCCTCTCTCGGCGTCAGCGTCGTGGAGGGCGCGCGCGTGCAGCGAGTGCACGGTCACGAGCCCGTGACCGTGTCCACCAGCGCCGGCACCGCCCGTGCGAGCCGGGTCGTCGTCGCCACCAACACCCCGATCCTGGATCGGGGTGGGTACTTCGCGCGGGTCACCGCCCAACGCTCCTACAGCCTCGCCTTCCGCAGCGACGTCCCCCGGGTGGCCGGGATGTACCTGTCCACCGACGAGCCCACGCGGTCCCTGCGAGACGGTGTCGGGCGCGACGGCGAGCCCTTCCTGCTGGTCGGAGGCAACGGTCACGTCACGGGGCGGGCCCACTCACCACGTGGCCGGCTGGACGAGATCCGCGACTGGACCCGCGACCAGTTCGGCGAGCTCGTCGAGACCCACGCCTGGTCGGCCCAGGACTATCAACCGCACCACGCCCTGCCGTACGCCGGCCCTCTGCTGCCCGGCCGCGGCGACGTCCTGTTCGCCGGCGGCTACTCCAAGTGGGGCATGACCAACGGCGTTGCGGCCGCGCACGTGCTGGCCGCCTCCCCGGACGAGGCACCGAGCTGGGCCCGCGCCTTCGCGACGTGGTCGCCTCGAGAGTCCCGGGGGCTGCTGACCGCCGCCCGCGCCAACGCGGAGGTGGGACTCGCCATGACGGCAGGCTGGATCCGCCCGCTGCTGTCCGCGGACGGCTCGGCACTCGCCGAGGGCGAGGGACGGGTACACCGCTCCGGGCTGCTGCCCGAGGCCACGTCGACGACCGACGGTGTGCTGCGCCGGGTCTCGGGCGTGTGCACGCATCTCGGTGGCGTCGTGGGGTGGAACGACGCGGAGCGCAGCTGGGACTGCCCCCTGCACGGCTCGCGCTTCGACGCCGACGGCGAGGTGTTGGAGGGCGTCGCCACGCGCGGCCTCGCGCCCCGCGAGTCGGGGCCCCAGGACGTCGCCTCCCCCGGAGCTCAGCGCGGGTAGGTGTAGAACCCACGGCCCGTCTTGCGGCCGAGCAAGCCCGCGTCGACCATCCGCGCGAGCAGCGGCGGCGGCGCGTAGAGCGGCTCCTTGAACTCCTCGTACAACGACTCCGCGACCGCCTTGGTCGTGTCCAGGCCGATGAGGTCGGCCAACGCCAACGGACCCTGCGGGTGAGCCGCCCCCCGCACCAGTCCCTCGTCGATGTCCTCGGCCGTGGCGAAGCCCGACTCCATCATCCGGATCGCCGAGAGCACGAACGGGATCAGCAACGCGTTGACCACGAACCCGGCCCGGTCCTGGCAGTCGATCGCCCGTTTGCCCAGCGTGTCCTGGACGAAGGCCCGGGCGCGCTCGGTCGTCTCCTCACCGGTCAGCAGGCTCGGCACCAGCTCGACCAACGACAGCACCGGCACCGGGTTGAAGAAGTGGATCCCCATCACCTGCGCGGGCCGGCCGGTCACCACGGCCAGCTTCATGATCGGGATCGACGACGTGTTGGAGGCCAGGATCGCCTCGGGCGAGGTGACGATCTCGTCGAGCGCGCGGAACAACGCCGTCTTGGCGTCCTCGTCCTCCACGATCGCCTCGACGACCAGGTCGCGGTCGGCCAGCTGCGCGAGGTCGCTCTCGACCCGGATGCGATCCAGCACCTCGTCTGCGTCCGGGATCTTGCCGCGCTCGGCCGCACGCCGCAGGGACGCCTCCAGCCGGGCCCGACCCGCCTTGGCCGCATCATCGCTCGACTCCACCACCACGACGTCCTGACCCGCGCGAGCGCAGACCTCCGCGATGCCGGCGCCCATGAGCCCGCAGCCCACGACTCCGACCTTCTCGATGTCACTCGCACTGGCGCCGGTGGTGCCGGTGTCGCCGACGGCGTTGCTCATGGTTACTCCCTGGTACTCGGTTTCATCTGGACGAGACGCAGGTTCACCCTACTGCCAGGGACTGCTGAGCCACCTCAGCGCTGCCCGGCACACCTGACACATCGCCGTGCCGCAGGTCGTACGGCGAGCCGCTCGCCGCCGATCGTCTCCCCGCACCGCTCGCACACGCCGTACGTCCCGGACGCGAGACGCTCCTCGGCGGCCTCGACCTCGGCCAGGTGGGCGCGAGCAGCAGCGGCGAGCGCGCCCATCTGGGAGCGCTCGAACGCGATCGTGGCGCCCTCGGGATCGTGCTCGTCGTCCGCGTTGGTGTCGCGCGAGGCAGCCACGACCTCGGCGTAGTCGTCGGAAAGGGTCGCGAGGCGCCGCAGCGTGCGGGCGCGCTCGGCCCTGAGCCGAGCCGATGCATCCATGCCACCAGTGTCCCCCCGCCCACCTCAGGAGCCCGAGGCCGCGCACCGTGGGACGATCGGGTGTGCCCGACCCGACCGACGACACCCCCGCTCCACGGCGGGGCAGGCCGGGCTACGACCAGGCCACGGTGCTGCGCCGGGCCATCGAGCTCTTCAACCGTCAGGGCTACGAGGGCACCAGCATGACCGACCTGGCCAAGGAGCTGGGGCTGACCAAGTCGGCGATCTACCACCACATCGAGAGCCGCGAGCAGCTGCTCGCGGCCGCGCTGGACGAAGCGCTCGACGAGCTCACCGCGGTCGTCGACGCCGCCGTGGAGCCGAGCGCCTCGGGCACCGCGGACAGCCGGCTGCGCACGCTGGTGCACGAGTCGGTGCGCATCCTGGTCGACCACCTCCCCGCCGTGACGCTGCTGCTGCGCGTGCGCGGCAACAGCCCCGTCGAGCTGGTGGCGCTCGAGCGGCGCCGCCTGCTCGACGAGAAGCTCTCGAACCTGGTCACCGCAGCGGTCGCCGAGGGCGCCGTCCGCACCGACATCACGCCGGAGCTGATCAGCAGGCTGCTCTTCGGCATGGTCAACTCGTTGATCGAGTGGTACCGCCCCGACGGGCCCGTCCCCCAACAGGCCATCGCCCAGGCCATCACCGCGATGGCCTTCGAGGGGATCGCCGTCACCCAGCCCGAGTAGTGGTCAGGCGTCGAAGTCGACGGTGACGCTGTCGCTCACCGGGTGGGTCTGGCAGGTGAGGACGAAGCCGCGCTCGACCTCGTCGTCGCCGAGGGCGTAGTTGCGGCGCATGTCGGTCTCGCCGTCGGTGACCAGCGCCCGGCAGGTGCCACAGACCCCGCCCTTGCAGGCGAAGGGCAGGTCACTCCGGACGGCTGCGGCGCCGTCGAGGATGCTCTGGGCGCGTGACGTCGGGGTCGTGGTGGTGCGGCCGTCGAGCACGACCGTGACCGCGCTCGCGTCCTCAGCGGCCAGCGTGTCCGTGGGGTCCTCGCGCACGATCTCGGGCGGCGGCTCGTCGACGTAGAACAGCTCGTGGTGCACGTGGCCCTCGGCCACGCCGAGGTCGGTCAGGACCACGCGTGCATCGGCGATCAGTCCGAACGGGCCACACAACCACACGTGGTCGACCCCGTGGAGCGGCACGAGCGCGGTCAGCAGCCGCCGCAGCCGCTCAACGTCGAGTCGGCCGGAGAAGAGCTCGACGTCGCGGGGCTCGCGTGAGAGCACGTGCACCAGGTCGAGACGCGCCGGGTAGCGGTTCTTGAGGTCGGCGAGCTCCTCGGCGAACATCACGCTGCGACTGGTGCGGTTGCCGTAGAGCAGGGTGACGTCCGTCTCGGGGTGTCTCAGGACCGAGGACGCGATCGAGAGCACCGGGGTGATGCCCGACCCCGCGGCGATGCACAGGTGACGGCGACCGGCCTCCGGGTCGGCGCCGAACCCGCCCGTCGGTGGCTGCACCTCGATCGCGTCACCGGGACGCACCTCGCGCACGAGCCACGACGAGAACAGCCCGTCGGGGATCTCGCGCACGCCCACCCGCGGGCTCGCCCCGGTTGGTGCGCAGATGGAGTAGGTGCGGCGGTGGTCCTGCCCCTTGACCATCCGGCGAAGGGTCAGCGCCTGCCCGGCGCCGAACGCGAACTCCTCGCGCAGCTCGTCGGGCACGGCGAAGGTGATCGCGGCGGAGTCGTCGGTGAGGTGCTCAACCTCGGCGACCGTGAGTCGATGGAAGGCGCGCCGCGACGAGCGTTCGGGGGTGAGGTCTGTCAGGGGGGTCATCAGATCTCCTTGACATGCTCGAACGGCTCGAGGCAGGCCGCACAGCGGTAGAGCGCCTTGCACGCCGTCGCCCCGAACTCCGAGGTCAACTCGACGTCGGCGGAGCCGCACCGCGGGCAGGTGATCGCGCGGCGCGTGGGCAACAGGTTGAGAGCGACCGGGGCGTCGCCCGCGTGGTGGCGTGCCGGCCCGGGCGTCGAGTAGCCGGCCTCGGCAAGGGCGCGGCGGCCGCGCTCGGTGATCCAGTCGCTCGACCATGCTGGGCTCAGCTGCACCCGCACGCGTACGTCGTCGTACCCGGCACCGTGCAGACGGTGCACGAGGTCGTCGCGCATCGAGGCCATCGCCGGGCACCCGGTGTAGGTCGGGGTGATCGCCACCTCGACCCGGTCTCCCGGGCTCCCCGGACCTCCGGTCCCGTGGTGCTCCTCCACCGAGCGCAGGACACCCAGGTCCTCGAGCGTCAGCATCGGGAGCTCGGGATCGGTGACGGTCGCCGCGACGTCGTACGCCGGGATCCTGGGGGTCTGGGTCGCCGTGCTCACCACAGCCCCAGCGGGTGCGCGCGGGCCACGGACTGCATCTGGGCCAGCAGCCGGCCCATCTGCTCGCAGTGGCGCCCCTCGCGACCCATCCCACCGGCCACCGGTCCGACCTGCGCCACCGCGGGACGGTCGATGCTGCTGACCGAGAACACCTGCTCCAGGACCACGTCGACCTCGGCGGCCAGGGTCGACGGGTCTACCCCGACACCCTGCTCGGCGACGAGGGTCTCGACCGGATGGGTGCCGAAGAGCTCGTCGTGCAGCGGCCACACCAGTGCCAGGCCCGCGAGCAGTCGACGGCGCGACTCCTCGGTGCCACGGGCCAGGGTGAGGAACCAACGCCCCGCGTAGTCGCGGTGGTAGGTCAGCTCCTTGACCGCCTTGACCGCGACCGCAGCAAGCACCGGGTCGCGGCTCGAGCGCAGCCGCTCCATCAGCGCGAGCCGGTAGCACGAGAACAGGAGCAGGCGGGCGATGGTGACGGCGAAGTCGCCGCCCGCCCCGCCCACGTCGTCGGGCTCGACCAGCCGCACGTTGCGGAACGCTCCCTCGTCGCGGAAGAACGCGAGCGCGTCCTCGGCCGGCACCGGCGAACCCTCGGGCAGCACCGGCACACAACCGGCATCGGCCGCCGCGGCGCGACCCAGCAGCAACCGGGCCTGTCCCAGGAGGTCGAGGGCGATGTTGGACAACGCGATGTCGTCCTCGAGGTCGGGGGCGTTGCTGGCCCACTGGCCCAGCCGGTGGCTGTAGATCAACGCGTCGTCGCCGAGCATCAGGCAGTACGCCGCCAACACCGCCGCGTCGACGCCGTCGGGCAACGTCGTGTCCACGCCGGCAAGCGGGTCCTCGAACGACGTCCCGAACGCCCACTGGGAGGTGTCCTCGCCCAGCAGTCCGTCGTACACGCTCTCGCGATCGGTCATGGCCGCCTCCGTCACATGTGGGGAACGTCGTCGGGGATGGCGTAGAAGGTCGGGTGCCGATAGACCTTGTCGCCGGCCGGCGCGAAGAGCGGGTCCTTCTCGTCGGGACTGGAGGCCGCGATCGCGTCGGCACGCACCGCCCAGATGCTCACGCCCTCGTTGCGACGGGTGTAGACGTCGCGCGCGTTGCCGAGCGCCATCGCATCGTCGGCGGCGTGCAAGGACCCGACGTGCACATGGTTGAGGCCGCGCTTGCCCCGCACGAAGATCTCGTAGAGAGGCCACTCGGCCTGGACGTCCCGGACATCGGTCATGACTGCTCCTCCCGCTGCTGACGGGCGAAGGCCGTGGCAGCCTCCCGCACCCAGGCCCCCTCCTCCCAGGCGCGGCGCCGATGCGCGATGCGCTCGGCGTTGCACGGCCCCCCGCCCTTGACCACGGCCCTGAACTCCTCCCAGTCGGGCTGGCCGAAGTCGTGATGGCCGCGCGCCTCGTTCCACACGAGATCCGGGTCCGGCAGGCTCACCCCGAGGGCCTGCGCCTGGGGCACCGACATGTCGACGAACTTCTGCCGCAGGTCGTCGTTGGTGTCGCGCTTGATCCCCCACGCCATCGACTGCTCGGTGTTGGGCGAGTCGGCGTCCGGAGGACCGAACATCATCAGCGCCGGCCACCAGAACCGATCGACCGACTCCTGCACCATTGCGCGCTGCTCCGCGGTGCCGCGCATCATCGTCGCCAACAGCTCGAAGCCCTGTCGCTGGTGGAAGGACTCCTCCTTGCAGATCCGGATCATCGCCCGCCCGTAGGGCCCGTACGACGTACGGCACAACGGGACCTGGTTGCAGATCGCCGCCCCGTCGACCAACCACCCGATGGTGCCTACGTCGGCGTACGACAGCGTCGGGTAGTTGAAGATCGAGGAGTACTTCTGCTGACCCTCGATCAGCTTCTCCGTCAGTTCGTCGCGCGAGACACCGAGCGTCTCGCAGGCCGAGTAGAGGTACAGGCCGTGTCCGGCCTCGTCCTGCACCTTGGCGAGGAGGATCGCCTTGCGTCGCAACGACGGCGCTCGCGTCAGCCAGTTGCCCTCCGGCTGCATCCCGATGATCTCGGAGTGCGCGTGCTGGGCGACCTGGCGCACCACCGTCGAGCGGTACCGCTCCGGCATCCAGTCGCGCGACTCGATGCGATCATGCCGCTCGATGGTGTGGTCGAAGGCGGCACGAAGGGCCTCGGGCTCGCTCGGCTCGCCCACGTCGCGTGCCAACTCTGGGGACGACGTCGTCACCAGCCACCTCCGAGCATGAGCCATCGAGAATTGCCGACCGTACGGTCAGTAACTACTGTGGCACTCGTCTCAGCGGCGCGCAACGGGCGATCGTCGCGGCGGCCCCGCGGGGGTGACTACCCCTCGTAGGAGATCTCCGTGCGCCACGCGTCCTCGTCCTGCCACGCTGCGGCATAGAGCGCCTCGGCCACGCGATCGGGAGTGAAGGCGCCCTCCTCCGACAACATGCCTCGCACCGTGACCGACACCGCCCGGATCCCCTCCGGCGCCAAGCTCGTGTCCAGACTGTGCACCAGGTTGCGCACACCGGCCTTCTGCACCCCCAGTGACGCCGCCTGGTTCCACGGCTTGTCCGCAGCCATGCTCCCGGTGACCGTCACACGCGCCCCGGCCGACATGAATGGCCGCACCGCCTGCACCGCGGTCAGCAACGCACCGACACCCAACGCGACGTCGGCCAGGAGCTCGTCGACCTGCAGCTCGAGAGGGTCCTTCTGCCGGAAGGCGCTGGGGTTGAAGTGCAGTACGTCGACCCGGCCGGCCTGGGCGGCGAGGTCGGTGATGGCGCTTGCCGCAGCCGTGGTGTCGGTGACGTCGGCCACCGCCCACTGCACCGCTGTGCCGCCCGCCTCGAGCTCCTCGGCCAGCGCCCGCACCGGGGCCTCCTCGTTGCCCACCAGCGCAACGGAATACCCATCACGGGCGTAGCGGCGGGCCAGGGACCCGCTGACCCCGGGGCCGGCTCCGACGACGACGATCAGCGGCGCGTTCACGAGGACTCCTGGATGGCGGGGTAGAACGGGGACGCGTTCACACCGGAGCGCCGAAGCGATCGACGACGTGACGCCGCACCAGCTTGCCGGTCTCGGTGCGGGGGAGGTCGGACCAGATCACGATCTCCTCGGGGGTCTTGCTCCCGCGCAGCGTGGACCGGGCGAATTCGCGGAGCTGCTCCAGGTCGACCTCTTGGCCCTCTCGCAGCACCACGGCCGCAACGATCCGCTGGCCCCACTGCTCGTCGGGCAGCCCCACGACCGCGACATCGGCGATCGCTGGGTGCCGCATCAGCACGTCCTCGATCTCCGCCGGTGCGACGTTCTCGGCCCCACGGATGATCGTGTCGTCGGTCCGACCGCCGATGAAGAGGTAGCCGTCCTCATCGAGGAAGCCCTCGTCGCGGGTGTCGAAGAAGCCGCGCTCGTCCACCTGGCGACCCTTGCCGGCGTACTCCGCCGACACCTGGTCCCCCGCGACCCAGATCCGTCCCGGAACACCAGAACCCAGCGGCACGCCGTCCGACCCACGGATCTCGAGCTGGACGCCGGGCAGGGGACGGCCCACCGAGCCGAGCCGCGCCCGGACGAACGGGTCCTGCGACGCTAGTACGTCGCGGTGGTCCTGCGGGGTGAGCACCGCGATCGTCGAGCTGGTCTCGGTGAGTCCGTAGGCGTTGACGAAGTCGAGGTCGGGCCAGGTCTCCAGCGCCTTGCGCACGACGGACGATGGGGCAGGCGCGCCCCCGTAGGCGAGCGTCCGCAACCGTCCGAGCGAGCGGTCGCCGCGAACGTCGAGCAATCGCGCGAGCATGGTCGGCACCACCAGCGCGTTGGTGACTCCCTCCGAGCGGACCAGCGCGAGCCACTCCTGGGGATCGAACCGCTCCAGGGTGATCAGCCGGCGCCCGGCGTACAGGCTGGTGATCACGTTCGCCACCGCGGCGATGTGGTACGGCGGCACGCTCATCAGGGCGGCCTCGTCATCACCCGCCGAGGCGAACTCGACCGAGCCGAAGACGTACGAGACCAGGTTGCTGTGCCTGAGCAGCACGCCCTTCGGCTCGCTCGTCGTGCCGCTGGTGTAGATGACCACGGCCGGAATGTCCTCGTAGCCGGGCTCGACGGCGTCGAACGGGTCGGTGGAGGTGGTGACGTCCAGCCAGTCCTGCGCCGGCAGCGCACCGGCCCCCGGGCCCACGACGAACGCTCCGGGATGCCGGGCGCGCAGTGCGTCCAACTGCTCGGCGCCGAGCCGGTAGTTGAGCGGCACGAGCGGCACACCGGCGTAGGCTGCGGCGAACATCGCGACCGGGAAGCCCAATCCGTTGACGTCGGTGTAGACGATCGCGTCCGCCCCCCGATCGGCGACGAGACGGGCCCCGCGCTGAGCGGCATCGCGTAGCGCAACGGCGGTCAGCCCGCTGGCCCTGGTGCCGGCGATGACACGGTCTCCGAATCCGTCGGCGGCCATGTCGAGCAACATCGTGAGGTTCATCGAAGACTCCCGTCTCAGTCGGAGGACGGCAGCGCCTTGGCTTCGGCGGTGGCCAGGAGGACACCGTCGAGGGCCAGGGAAGCAGGTCCGGCCTTGGTGCAGAGAACCTCGACGGTGCCGTCTGCGTCCACGTAGCGCTTGCCCAGCAGGCTGCCCTGCAGGTGCGCCGGATCGGCGTCGGCCGGCGTGACCTCGGATCCCTTGGGTACCAACGGCGCGCCGCCGCACGTAAGTACGACGTCGCCGTCAGGCACCTTGGTCGCGATGACCGCGGTGTCGTCGACGACGCTGACAAGGGCCTGGCCCACCTTGAGCTTCATGGTTGCACTTCCTTCGGTTCTCATCGTTGAGTTGTTACGCGCCGGTCCACACGGGACTCCGCTTCTCCGCGAACGCAGCCGCACCCTCGCGGGCGTCGACCGAGGAGAACACCGGCATCATGAGCGGTTCCTGCTGCTTCCAGCCTTCCTCGAAGCTCCAGTCGGGTGCCGAACGGGCGATCTGCTTGGTCACCGCGACGGCCAGTGGTCCGTTCGCCGCGACCACACCGGCCAGCTCGAGGGCAGCGCCCACGGCCTCGCCAGGTGCCACCACCCGGTTGACAAGCCCGAGCTCGGCGGCCCGCGAGGCCGTGATCGGGTCGCCGGTCAGCAACAGCTCCAGGGCGATGGCCAGCGGCAGTCGCCGCGACAAGTGCAGGGCGGCGCCACCTCCTGCGACCAGGGCGCGCTTGACCTCCGGCACCCCGAGGCGGGCATCCTCGGCGGCGACGACCATGTCGCAAGCCAGGAGCAGCTCGAAGCCTCCGGCGACCGCCCACCCCTCGACCGCCCCGATCAGCGGCTTGCGGGGTGGGGCCATCGTGATGCCGCACAGTCCCCTGTCGCCCACCAGCGGCGACTCGCCCGCGAGGAAGGCCTTGAGGTCCATCCCGGAGCTGAAGGTCCCGCCGGCCCCAGTGAGGACCCCGACGAACAGCGAGTCGTCGGCGTCGAGCTCGTCGATCGCGGCCGCCACTCCGAGGGCGACCGCACCATCGAGCGCGTTGCGGGCGTCGGGCCGGTTGATGGTGACCAGCAGCACCGAGCCGTGTCGTTCGGTCAGAACGGCGTCCTCCGAGCCCATCAGAACCCCAGGTCCCGTCCGATGATCTCCTTCATGATCTCGGTGGTGCCACCGAGGATCGTGGAGATGCGGACGTCCTGGTAGTCGCGGGCCACCGGATACTCGAGCATGTAGCCCCATCCTCCATGGAGCTGCAGGCACTGGTCCACAACCTTTTTGTGCAGCTCGGTGCACCACCACTTGGCCTTGGCCGCGTCGACGGCGGAGAGATCGTCGGTCAGCACTCGTCGGATGCAGTCGTCGATGTAGGTCTGAGCGATGTCGAGCTCGGTCGCCATCTCGGCAAGCATGAACCGGTTGGCCTGGAAAGACCCGATCGACTGCCCGAAGGCCTGTCGGTCGTGAGCATACTTGACGGTGTCGTCAAACGTACGGCGCGCGCCGGCGACCGCCCCGACGCCGATCGAGAGCCGTTCGGCCGGGAGGTTCTCCATCAGGTGTCGGAAGCCCATGCCCTCGGTGCCGAGGAGGTTGGTGACCGGCACCCGGCAGTCGGCGAAGAAGAGCTCTGCAGTGTCCTGGCTCTTGAGGCCGATCTTGTCGAGCTTGCGGCCCTTCTCGAAACCGAGGGTGCCGTCCTCCACGACGATCAGGCTGAAGCCCTTGTGGCCGGCGTCCGGGTCGGTGCGGCAGAAGACCACGACGGCATCACAGAGAAGGCCGCCGGAGATGAAGGTCTTCTGGCCGTTGAGCACCCAGTGCTCGCCGTCGCGCACCGCAGAGGTGCGAGCCCCTGCCAGGTCGCTGCCGGCACCGGGCTCGCTCATCGCAATCGAGAACAGCAGCGAGCCGGAGGCCATCGGACCCAACCAACGCTCGCGCTGCTCCTCGGTGGTGAGGCGGAGCAGGTAGGGCGCGAGGATGTCGTTGATGAGTGTCAGGGCCAAGCCGTTGGCGCCCGAACCGGCGATGTTCATCTCCTCGGCAACGATGGCGTTGTAGCGGAAGTCGTCGATGCCCAGGCCTCCGTAGGCCTCGGGGACGTTGAACCCCATGACACCAGCCGCCGCGGCCGCCTTGTAGACCTGCTTGTCGACCATGCCGGCGTCGTTCCACTCCTCGGCGTGGGGGGCGACCTCGCGGGCGATGAACTCGCGGACCAGCGCTCGGAAGTCGTCGTGCTCGGTCTCGAAGATGGTGCGTCCGGCGCTCATCAGGCGGGCACCATCTCGGCGGGGTTGCGCACGGGCAGACCCAGGAACCGCCGGGCGTTGTCACCCATGAAGTCGTACATCCGCTTCTCGCTGAGGTCCTCTTCGTTGTAACGGAAGATCCCCTTGGGCTCCTCGAGGCCCTCCGGATGCGGGAAGTCCGAGCCGAACATGACGCGGTCCCAGCCGACGGTCTCCACGACGTCCTCGACCGAGCCCTCCCAGAACGGGCTGATCCACACGTTACGACGGAAGACGTCGATGGGGTGCTCGGGGAATGCCTGCGGCATTTTCTTGTAGTAGAGCTCGAAGTCGTCGAAGAGCGGGTGGAGCCACGAGCTGCCGTTCTCGACGCTGGCGATACGCAGCTTGGGGAAGCGCGTCAGGGTGCCGTGGGTGATGAGGCTGGTCAACATGTCGGTGATCTCGCGGTGGCCGAGCGCGATCCAGCGGAAGGCGCTCATCTCGGTGAACACCTGGCTGTTGGGCGGCTCCCACATGTTGATGTAGGAGTCGAGCGGCGGCTGGCTTGCGTGCAGGACGACGGGCATGCCGCTGGCCTCGACCTCGCGCCAGAACGGGTCGAACTCGGGCAGTGCGGGCGAGCGCCAGCCCTTCCAGTTTTTGACCGGCGACGGCTTGATCAAGATGACCTTCGCACCGTTCTCCTGAACGTACTCCAGCTCCTTCAGGCCCTCGTCGAGCTGGCCCAGGTTGATCACCGGGGTCATGAAGAGGCGGTCGGCGTGGGTGAATCCCCAGGTCTCGAGCATCCAGCGGTTGAGAGCGTGGATCATCGCCGAGCAGAGCTCGGGGTCCTCGCTGGCCGAGGCCTCGACGAGATTGGCCAGCGTCGGGTAGACGATGGCCTCGTCGACGCCCTGGGCGTCGATCGCCTCCAGGCGTGGACCCGGCTCCCGGAAGGCTGGGATCGAGTCCATCGACTTTTCCACCGCCATCTCGCGCAGGGAGCGCCCCTCCTCGTTCTGGCCGGCGAAGAACTTCTCCCAGGCGCCGGGCGCTGCCACCCTGTCGAACGTCGGGTTGGGGATGTAGTCGCGGATCTTGCCCAGGATCGAGATGCGGGTCTGACGACCCACCTGGATGAACTGGACGGCCGACTTGTACTTCTCCGGGAGGAACTTCGTGAGCGCCTCGGTGGTCTCGTACATGTGGGTGTCGGCATCGAAGATCGGCACATCGGTGAACGTGGTCATGACCCGTTCCTCTCGCGGTCGCGCAGTCGTTGGAGCCCTCAACCTAGACGTGTTTGACGAAAGCGTCAACAAAGCCGGTCCGCCCACTTCTGTGACCACACTGGAGGACTGCCATCGGGCCGGTTCGACGATCTGAACGAGCGTCAACGAACCCGTCACATAACATGGGGTCGACACATGACCAGGCGTGGCGACCAGCCACTGCGCGCACCGGATCGAGGACCATGACCACCAGCGAGACTGCGGAGGACGCTGCCCCCCATCCCGACGTCGACGCGACCGACCCCCCCGCCGTCGAACCGGACGACGAGGACGGCGGCCTCGGCTTGCGGGCGCTGCGCACACGCCAGACCATCATCGATGCGGCTCGGCAGCTCTTCCTCGAACGCGGTTATGCCGGCACCCGCATCAACAACATCACCGACGCGTGCGGGATCTCGCGTGCTGGCTTCTACACCTACTTCAAGGACAAGCGCGCGATCGCGAATGTCCTAGGTGAGTCGGCCTACGCCGACATCCTCGGGGTGCTCGGCGAGTGGGACCGGATCAGCCGCCCGGCGCAGCTCGACGAGATCGTGGACTGGGTGCACCAATACTTCCGGTACATGGACCGCCACGGCGCATTCGTGTTCTCGGCCAGCCAATTCGTTCCCAAGGACGGGGAGGACGATTACCGGCAGCAGGCCCGCCGGATGCAGATGCGCGCCGCGTTCCTCTTCGGGGTGGCGCTTCGCTCGCGCCAACCCTCTCCCACCCCGGCACCCGAGGCTTTGGGGCTGATGGTGATCGCGATGCTCGACCGTTCCTGGTTCTTCGTGCGCGCCCAGGCCTTGCCGGTCAGCGACGACGACATGATCTTGACCATCGCCCACTCGATCATGGACATCCTCGGCGGCCGCGACCACGACCAGTCATGATGCAGTCGGCCGACCGGTCCCTCAACGCGGCTGGAAGCGTTGCGCCCCGTCGAGTCGGATGGTCTCGCCGTTGAGGTAGGTGTTGGTCAAGGCGTGCACGGCGAGGTCGCCGAACTCGCCAGGACGGCCCAACCGCTTCGGGAACGGCACTGCCGCACCGAACTTCTCGATCATCTCCTCACCGACCGACTCCATGATGGGGGTCCGCATCGTGCCGGGGGCGATACAGACGACCCGGATGCCGACCGCAGCGAGGTCGCGAGCCGCCACCAGGGTGAGGCCGGCGACCCCGGCCTTGGCAGCGGCGTACGCCGATTGACCCATCTGACCCTCGTACGCGGCGATGCTGGCCGTAGTGACGACAGCGCCTCGCTGACCGTCCTCAGTGTCCGGCTCGCTCGTCGCAATCGCAGCGGCCGTGAGGCGTAGGACGTTGTAGGTGCCGGTGAGATACAGATCGAGGGTCTTGGTGAAGCCCTCGAGCCCGGCGGGCGAGCCGTCGCGCTGGACGATCTTCTCCGCCACCCCCCACCCACCGTGCGCAGTGACGGCGTACCGCAGCGGGGCCAGTTCGCCAGCGGCGGCGATGGCGCCCCGCACGGTGTCGTCGTCGAGCACGTCGGTGCGCACGTAGCGAACGGCGTCGCCGAGCTCGACGGCGAGGGCCTCGCCCTTGGCGTCGGCCAGGTCAGCGATCACCGCGTGCCCGCCGGCCGCGACGACGGCACGCACCACGGCCTCGCCGAGGCCGCCGGCACCCCCGGTCACGATGGTCGACGTATTAGTCAGCTTCATGCGTGGTTCCTCTCGGTTGCTCCGACGGTCGCCGGAGGAGTTTCAGGAGCGCCGAACCGGCGCTTGAGCTCGGCCTTGGCGACCTTCGCCAGACCGGTGCGCGGCAGCTCGTCGACGACCTCGAGCCGCTCGGGCCACTTCTGCCGCATGAGTCCCGCGGCGGCAAGGTGCTCGGCGAGGTCGACCAGGCTCGGACGGGGGTGGCCCGGACGGACGGCGACGACGGCGCACACGAGCTCGCCGCGCTCCTCGTCGGGCAGCCCTACCACTGCCACCTCGGCCACACCGGGGAAGGTGCCGAGAACCAGCTCGATCTCGAACGGGACGAGGTTCTCGCCCTTGCGGATGATCACGTCCTTCAACCGTCCGACCACCTCGACGTGACCGCTGTCGTGGACGATGCCCAGGTCGCCGGTGCGGAACCAACCGTCGGCGGTGAAAGCGCGTTCGGTCTCGGAGTGATCCAGGTAACCACGACAGACCCCCCGTCCGCTGACCTGCAGCTCACCGGACTCGCCAGACGGCAGCGGCTCACCGGAGGGACCCACTGCGCGCACCTCGTTCCCAGGCACGACGCCCCCATCGGTCCGTGCAAGGAGGTCACCGGGGTCGTGCGGGTCACCTGCCGCGATCATCGGGACCTCGGTCATCCCGTAGTCGTGGGCCACGACGGTCCCGAGGACGTCACGCACCTGCTCGAACAGCTCGACCGAGCAGGGCGCGCCCCCTCCCTTGAGCACGCGCAGCGACGGAAGGAACGGCTGCACGCCAGCGTCCTGCGCCAGGGCCACGAGCGCCTGGTAGAAGGGAGGAGCGCCTCCGGTGACGGTGACGCCGTGCATGTGCATCGCCTCCGCCGCCGGCCCCGGCACGAAGGCCTCCTGGAGGAGGATCGGGTAGCCACCGCCGAGCGCTGCGATGAGGTAGAGGACTCCTCCGACGTGGGCGATGGGGAACGCGGCAGCCGCGAGCTCGTCGGGCTCGGCTCCGAGCCGCCCCCTCCCGGCGAAGCCGAGGCCGCCGGTCAGCAGGCTGTCGTCGGTGTGACGCACTCCCTTAGGCATGCCCGAGGAGCCCGAGGTGAAATAGATCCACCGGACGTCGTCGGGGTCAGCCGCCGGTGTCGTCACCGTGGCCACCTCGTGATCGGCGCCGGTCGGGTCGAGATCGATGACGATCACTCGGGGGCGCACGCGCTCCGGGAGGTCCAGACGCTCCGCCATGGCGACGAAGTCGTGTCCCTTCCAGGTGCCGGGCACGAGGAAGTGCTCGGCCTCGACCGCCGCGAGGCAGGCCGTCACCTCACGCTCGCGGTAGAGCGGGATGATGGGCGCCTGCACGGCGCCCAGCCGACGCAGCGCGAGCATGACGGCGTACGTGCTGATCCTGGTCGGGAGCTGCCACGCCACGCGGGTCCCGGACTCGATCCCCAGCTCCGCGAGCAGCGCCGCGTACTGCTCGACCATGCCGAGGAGCTGCCGACAGGTCACCCTCCGGCCCTCCTCGTCGAGGAGAGCCAGGGCGTCCGGCGTAAGCGCGGCCCGCCGCTCGAGCAGCTGAAGCACCGTGTCGGCCTCGATCATCCACGGCCACGAACCCCTGGTCGACTCGCTCATCGACTCTCCTCGAAGTGATAGCGCGACACCAGGTCGGCGACGCACGCAGGCTTGGCGCCGCCCTCGACCTCGACAACGACCCGGGTCACGAACTGAGCCGAGCTCGACGACAGCTCGTCCAGCCCGGTCACGGTCATCCGGGCTCGCACCCGACTACCGGCTAGGACCGGGCTGGGGAACCGGACCCGGTCGAGCCCGTAGTTGACTCCCATCAATGCCCCGTCGAAGCGTCGCAGCTGGTTGACGAAGTACGGCACCAGCGACAGCGTCAACAGCCCGTGGGCGACCGGCGCCCCGAACGGGCCCTCGGCCGCACGGATCGGATCGACGTGGATCCACTGGTGGTCCATGGTGTCGTCGGCGAAGCCGTCGATGCGCGTTTGGTCGACCGTCAGCCACGCGGTCGGGCCCAGCTCGCGCCCGACGATCCCACGGAGGCCCTCCAGGCCTGGGACGACGAGCGCGCCACCGGCCGAGCTCACGTCGGTGAGGTCGATGCGTGGCTCAGCCATGACTCAGGAGCATCGCCCCGGCCACAGGCCCTCCACCGACGGCGACGACCGCGACGTCGGGACGTGACCCCACCGCACCCCCAACCTGGCGCTCCTGGCCCTCGCCCCAGAGCTGCACGCACGCCTCGTGGAGAAAGCCCATCCCGTGGAGCCGGCCACCCGAGAGCTGCCCACCGGAGGTGTTGAGCGGGAGGTCCCCGTCCAGAGCGAGGAGTGCGCCGTCCTCGAGGAGTGCGCCGACCTCGCCGTGCGCGGCGAAGCCGAGCGCATCGAGCCACTGCACCGTCAAGAAGGTGAAACCGTCGTAGAGCTGGGCCACGTCCACGTCGGCGGGTGTCAGCGTCGTCCGGTCCCACAGCGTGGCGGCCGCGTCGTGCGCGGCCATCGTGGTCAGATCGATCCGCTGGTCCCACGTGGCGCGCTCGAACATGCCGGTGCCAGCTGACTCGACGGTGAGCGGATGCCGCGGCAAGCCGGCCGCAGCATCACGCCTCGACACGATCACCGCGGTGGCCCCGTCACAGGGCACGTCGCAGTCGTAGAGACCGAAGGGCTCGGAGATCATCCGCGCACCGAGGTAGTCCTCCATGCTCAGCGGGTCACGGAAGACCGCGTCCGGGTTGAGCGCCGCGTGGCGACGCGCCGTCAGCGCGACCGTGCCCAGGTGTTCCCGGGTGAGGCCGTGGTCGTGCATGTAGCGCTGCGCGGGCAGGGCGAGCCAGTTGGCCGGCGAGAGCGCACCGAAGGGGGCTGTCCAGGCCATGTGCGGGGGCAGCTTCCCCCCGTCGAAGAGCACCGAGGCGCGGCCGCCATCCGCCTGTGCGGTGGACTCCCAGACCGACCGGAAGACCAGGACGTGGTTGGCGAAGCCGAGGGTGACCGCCATGCAAGCCTCGATGACGGGCCCGATCTGCCCGGCAGTCTCGATCCCGCTCATGTACCACGACGTCCGCAGGCCCAGGGCGTTGCGGACCTCGTGCACGTCGGCGCCGGAGAAGCCCCGCTGCGGCGCCCCGGGGCCGGGGTAGCTTGCGACCCCGTCGATGTCGTCGGGGGTGAGCCCGGCGTCGGCGATCGCCCGCAGAGATGCCTCGAGGGTCAGGTCGAGACCGCCGCGCATCAGCCTGCGGCCGACCTGGGACTTGCCGGCGCCGGTGATCACGGCCTTGCCGTCGAAGGGACCGCCGCTCATGCTTCCTCCCCCGGAACCGTCGCCGCGTCGACCGAGGGCGGCACCGGGCGGAAGAGCGGCAGCCACACCTCGGTGCCGCCCTCGGGGGCCCAGTGCTCGAAGAACACCTCGACCTCGTCGCCGATCCGGACCTCCGCGGGGTCGACGTCGACCAGCTGGCTGAAGATCCGGACGTCGGGCTGCTCCTCGAGCTCGACCAGCACGATCACGTAGGGGGGCGGAAGGGTCGGCAACCACGGCTGGCGGTTGACGGTGAACGTGGCGACCCGGCCGCGTCCGCTGACCGGCTCCGAGGCGACGTCACGGCTGCGGCACCGGAAGCACGCGGGCGCCGGCGGATGGAAGTACTGCTCACAGCTGCGACACCGGTGGACCATCAGCCGGTCGTCCTCGCCGCCGGTCCAGAAGGCGACGTCATCGCCCTCGGGCGTAGGGGTGAGCCGGAAGTCGGGGCGGGTGTAGGTCTGGGCCATCAGTCCTTCTCCGTGCTGAGGATCGTCACGGCGGAGACGGCCGTCGGCCCGCCGATGTTGTGCGCGAGCGCGTACGTCGGTGTGTCGAGCTGGTTGTGCGCGTCGCCACGAAGCTGCTCGAAGAGCTCGACGTTCTGCGAGACGCCCGTAGCACCCGGCGGGTGCCCCTTGGCCTTCAACCCACCGCTGAGGTTCACCGGCCGACTCCCCTCGAACGTCGTGGCGCCGCTCTCGACGAGCGCGGCCGCACCGAACCTGTCACAGAACCCGAGGTCCTCGTAGCTGATCAGCTCGACGGCGCTGAAGCAGTCGTGCACCTCGGCCACGTCAATGTCGGCGGGCCCGATCCCGGCCATCGCGTAGGCGGCCCGGGCCGCTTTCACGGTCGGGGGGAAGGAGGTCATGTCCTGCTTGTGCTGGTGCATCACCCGGTCGAGGCCGAGCCCGACGCCGCGCACCCACACCGGCCGGTCGGTGTAGCGGTCGGCCACCTCCTCGGAGACGAGGAGGACCGCAGCGGCGCCGTCACTCTGCGGCGTGCAGTCGTAGAGGCCGAACGGTTCGACCACCGTCGGCGCGCGCAGGACCTGCTCGACGGTGATCTCGAAGCGAAGCTGCGCCTTGGGGTTGGTCAGGGCGTGACGGTGGTTCTTCACTGCGACCATCGCCATGTGCTCACGAGTGGCGCCCGACTCATGCAGGTAGCGGGCGGCGTGGAGGGCGAAGTTGGCAGGCGCGACCAGGCCGAGGGGATAGTCCCACGCCACGTCGCGCGTGAGCGCCGCCCACTCCCAGAACGTGCTGCGCGAGGACGACTCACGCACCTTGTCGGCCCCCACGACCAGGGCGACGTCGACGATGCCCGATGCCACGGCGTACATCGCGTTGCGCACGGCGTCGTTGCCGGTCGCGCAGGCGTTCTCGACCCGGGTGACGGGGATGTCGAGCAGTCCGCAGCTGTCGGCCAGGATGCCGGCCGGGAAGCCGTCGCTGGTGGTGAGCTCGCCGAACCACGCCGCCTCGATGTCGGAGCGGTCCAGGCCCTTGTCGACCGAGGCAGCCATCTCGGAGACGGCCATCGGTACGAGCTCCTTGATGCCGAGGTCGAAGTGCTCCTTGAACTCGGTCATCCCAGCCCCGACCATCGCTACGCGCCTCATCAGATGTCCTCCGTTGTCGGATCGGTGTCGATGGGCAGCAGCGCGTAGCCGTAGTCGGGGATGCCCGATCGCAGCGCCACCCGGCGCAGCACCAGGCGGCCTCGGTCGCCGATCGCGGTGCCACCGGCGGGTGCACCGGTGACCTTGACCAGCGCGCGGACGTCGACCCCGTCGAGCTCGACGATCGCCAACGAGTAGGGCGTCGGCAGCCCGGGCACGGGGACGTGCACGGTGACCGCGGTGTAGACCGAGCCGGTGCGGGGCAGCGGGGCGAGCGACCATCCCTCCTCGGAGCCGCACTCGAGACAGCGCAGCCGGGGCGGGAGCGCGAGGGTGCCGCAGGCGTCGCACGCGCCGGCCTCCCACCGCAGCTTGGCGTCGAAGGCACGGGCGTAGGCCGCCAGCGAGATCGCGATCTCGGGGCCGGGTGTCTCACGCAGCGTGGCAGGTGACTGCGCGGCTGGCTCGTCGCGGGCCAGGCAGAGGCGGGTCGTGCCGCGGCCGGTGCGTACGGCGGTGGCGGAGGCCTGCTCGACGGCGACTGCGACACCGGTCTCCCCGAGGTCGGCGAGCGCGGCGAGCGCGAACAGTGCAGCGCTGGCACCGGTGACCGGCAGCGCGGGGGCAGGTCCCTGGGTGAGGACACCGGCCTGGCGAGCAGTGGCGCCGGCCACCACGACCGGCTTCTCAGCAAGATCGAGGGCGCTCACCGCGGCCAAGCCGCCACGGTCCCAGCCGAGCCGGGCGTCCTCGTAGTCGCGCGCGACACCGTCCCTGCCGCGACTCTGGACGGGCAAGCTGCCCACCCGACGGGCGCACGGCAGCACCTCGAGCCCATCGGCACCCACAAGGGCGGCCGCTGCCCCGGCGGGTGCCAGATCGGCTGCCAGGACGAGGGTGCCCGGTGCCGCGGCGGTGAGCACGTCGAGCGTGGCAGGGCACCCGCCCACCTGCTCGGTCACCGGGAGGTCCGCCGGTAGGCCCAGACCCGCCAGCAGCGCCGCGGCGTTGCCACCCTCGAGCAGCGGCAGGTCGCGTGAGACCAGCACCACCTGGTCGACGTCCGGCTCGTCGAGGCAGCCGAGGGCTGCGCGGCCCGCTGCAACGGCCAGGGTCACCGCGTCCTCGTCGGGGCCGGGTCGGCGATCCTGCTCCTCGCCCCAGGTGGGGAGGTAGGTGCCGAGGGCGGCGAGGTGACTCATCGGGCACCGCCCGGAGCGACGAGGCCGGCGAGGCCCGGGGGCAGCACGCCGAGCGTGCGACGGAGGCCGGCGTCGAGCTCTTGCGCCTCCAGACGTGACCCACCCTGGGCCCGATAGCCCTCCTGGACAGACCATCCGCGCACCGGGTGGACGGTGCCACCGTCGATGCGGAGCACCTGCCCGGTGAGCCATCCCGACTGCTCCGAGCACAACCAGGCGACCACCGGGGACGAGTTCGCAGGGTCGAGCCGGTCGAAGCCATCGCGGCCGCCGGCGTCGATTCCTACGCTCGCGGTCATCCGCGTCGCGGCGACCGGCGAGATCGCGTTGGCGGTCATCCCGTAGCGGGTGCCCTCCAGGGCCGAGGTGATGGTGAGGTTCGCGATAGCGGCCTTGGCGGCGCCGTACGCCGCCTGGCCGACGTTGCCGGCCAACCCGGTGCCGGAGGTGGTGTTGACGATCCGGGCAGCGACCGGGCGCCCCGCCCGGTGCTCGGCGCGCCAGTGGTCGCACAGGTGCTTGGTCAGCGTGAAAGTGCCCTTGAGGTGGACGTCGACGACGGCGTCCCAGTCGCGCTCGTCCATCGAGGTGATGGTCTTGTCGCGCAAGATCCCGGCATTGTTGACGACAGCGTCGATTTGCCCGTGGTTCGCCACGACGTGGCCGACCAGGTCTGCCATCGCCGTCCAGTCGCTGACGGAGCCGCCGACCGCGATGGCGCTGCCACCGGCTGCCTCGATCTCGGACACGACCTCGGTCGCGGGATCCTCTTCCGAGTCCTCCCCGCCGAGGCCGACACCGAGGTCGTTGACCACGACCGTGGCGCCGTGTCGTGCCAGCTCGAGGCAGTGAGAGCGCCCGATACCGCGACCACCGCCCGTCACCAGGACGACCCGACCGGCCAGCAGGCCGTGCGTCGTCCCGGGATCGGCGACCGCTTCGACCTTCACCCCAACGCTCACGTGCTCGGCTCCCTCGTCTCGACCGGATCGCACCCGGTCGAGTGCTTCCAGATCGGACGCTAACGTCACTTGACAGATTCGTCAATTGACGTTGGACTGCGACTCACGCCGTGACCGCGGCCACCTTTTGGAGGACTCATGGATCACCCCTTCGCACCCGAGCTGCTGATCGAGGAGATCGGCGCCGTGCGCCTCGTGACACTCAACCGCCCCGAGGCGATGAACGCCACGAACGAGGCCCTGCACGGAGCGCTCATCGGGGTCTGGAAGCATCTCGCAGCCGACCCGGACGCACGCGCCGTCGTCCTGACCGGAGCCGGCCGCGCCTTCAGCGCCGGTGGTGACATGGAGCACTTCGTCGAGCTGTGGAACGACCCGGCGAGCCGGCAGAAGGAGATCGACGGCGCCGGCCAGCTGCTTCGCGAGATCCTCGCGTTCCCGTTGCCTCTGGTCGCGGCGGTCAACGGGCCTGCCGTCGGACTGGGGTGCAATCTCGCCGCCAGCAGCGACGTCGTCCTCATCGCCGAGTCGGCGTTCCTGCAGGATCCGCACGTCGGTGTCGGGCTCACCGCCGCCGACGGCGGGGCGCCCACGTGGCCGCTCCTCATGGGCATGCTGCGCGCCAAGGAATACCTGCTGACCAGCAAGCGCATTCCAGCCGCCACCGCGGTGGAGCTGGGCCTCGCGACGAGGATGGTGCCCGACGCCGACCTGCTCGCCGAGGCCGTGAAGGTCGCCGAGCGGCTCGCGGCCCAACCCCCGCAGGCGATCCAGAGCACCAAGCGAGCCTTGAACATGCACCTGGAGCGGGCGATCAGCGGCGTCATCGAGTACGCCCTGTCGGAGGAGTTCAAGTCCTTCGACACCTCCGAGCACCAGGCTCTGGTCACTTCGTTCCTCGAGCGGAGCAAGCAGAAGAGCGCGGCCTCGGCATGAGCACCTCGACAGCACCTCTCGGCCCCCGAGCCGCGGAGCTCGCTGTCGACCCCGTTGCCTACGCGCTGGCCCTGCGCGAGCACCTGGCCGACAACTCAGCGGACTACGACCGGTGGCGCGGCCACGAGCCGATGACGGTCGCGGAGCGCAACCACCACCACGCAGCCCTCCTGCGAGCCCTGCACGACGACGGCGGTTGGACGCGGTACGGATGGCCCGAGCCGGCCGGACTCGGCGGCGACCCCCGCCACCGCGCCGCGCTCTACGACGAGCTGTCGAGCGCCGGACTCCCGGTGCCCGACCAGTGCCTGGTGCTCGAGACGCTGGGCAACCCGGTGGTGCACTTCGCCCCCACCCTGGCCGCGGAGGTGATGCCGGCACTCTTCACCGGCGCGCAGTGGTGGGGGCAGGGCTTCTCCGAGCCCGAGGCGGGAAGCGACCTGGCCGCCCTGCGGTGCCGGGCACGGCGCGACGGCGACCACTACGTCGTGTCCGGTCAGAAGCTCTGGATGAGCTTCGGAGCCACGGCCCACCGCTTCGTGTGCCTGGTGCGCACCGGGACACCGGAGGCGCGCCACCGCGGGCTGACCATGCTGATGATCGACGCCGACGCGCCCGGTGTCTCCCGACGTCCGGTTGCGTTGGCCAGTGGCCAGGAGGAGGTCTCCGAGGTCTTCTTCGACGATGTCCGCGTGCCCCTCTCGCGAGCGATCGGTGCAGAGGACCAGGGCTGGGCGGTGGCGATGTACCTCCTGCAGTTCGAGCGCTCGATGTTCGCCTGGCAGAGCGCCGGGATCGCCCTGCGGCGACTGCGCGACCTGCGCGACCGACTGGCTTCGTCGGGCACCCCGCTGCCGGACGGGACCACGAGCCGTCTCGGGTCGACGTACGCCGACATCGTCACGCTCCGCTCGCGCTCGGCCGCCACGATCCGCCGCCTCGCCGCAGGCGACACCGTCGGGCCGGAGGCCAGTGTCGACAAGATCCTCCTCGCCACGGTCGAGACCGGTCTGCACGACCTGGCCCGCGACGCGCTCGGCGCCGACTTCCTTCTGGCCGATCCCCAGGACCCGCACGCACTCGACTCCACAGCCTGGCGAGCCGAGTGGTGGTACAGCCGGTCCTCCACGATCCTCGGCGGCTCCGCTGAGGTCCAGCGCACCATCCTCGCCGACCACGTGCTCGGCCTGCCCCAGGAGTCGTCGCGATGAGCCTGGACGACGCCACCGTCGAGGTTGTGCGCGGCTCGCTGCGCGAAGTCTTCGCCACAGGACGGCCGGTGGCCCCAGCGCTCGACGAGCTGGGCTGGGCCGAGGTCCTCGAGGAGGACCCGTCCATCGCCACCACCGTGCTTTTCGGCGAACAAGGACGAGCCCTGGCCTCCAGCGGCCTGCTGGCCGACACCATGCTGGCCGAGCTCCCGGGCTACGCCCCCGGGACACACACCCTGCTGCTACCCCACCCACGCCTCGGCTCGCACCCAGGTCCGACGGGCGTCCTGCTCGCCTCGACGGCCGAGGTGGTCGTGGTGCCTCGCGCGACCCCCGACGGCGTCGTGCTGGCAACCATCGAGCGTTCTTCGCTGGTCACCCGTCCTGCCGGCGGCTTCGACCCGGGCTCGGGCTGGCAGCTCGTCACCCTCGGCGCCGCGCTCCAGCCCGACAGCGTTCCGGTCGGCGCCGCATGGGAACGCGCCGTCGCTACTGGTCGACGCGCCCTGGCCGCCGAGATCATCGGCGTGTGCACGGCAGCCCTCGAGCTCGCGGTCACACACACCAGCGTGCGTCACCAGTACGGCCGGCCGCTCGGGTCCTTCCAGTCGGTGCGACACCAGCTCGCCGAGGCGCATGCCGCGCTCGAGGCGGCCCGGGTCACCCTGGACGTGGCGTGGAGTGCCGCCGAGGACGTTGCCGCCTGGGCAGCGACGGTCGCCAAGCTGCGCGCCGGTGCGACCCAGTCCACGGTGCTGCGCCGCACGGTCCAGGTGCTCGGTGCGATGGGCATCACGCTGGAGAGCGACATGCACCGCTACGTCAGCCGGGGTGCGGCGCTCGACGCCCTCCTCGGCGGCCACCTCCGACTTGCCGACGAGGTCGGTTCTGCCGCGCTCGCCGGCGCAGACCTGCACCCCGTCGTCACCACCTGAGAGCGAGAGCGACACGTCATGACAGCATCCGCACCTGCCACACCGGCCACCCCGGCCTCCCCGACCGCTTCGTCGTCCCCGACCGCTTCGTCGTCCTCGATCGAGGCCTTCGTCGAGGAGGCCAGCGCGTTCCTCGACGAGCACGCCACCCGGCGGCCCACCGGTACTGCCCGCGTCGTCTGGGGCGAGGGCGAGGACCGGATCTCCTACTTCGGCGACGAACCGCCCGAGGTCGACAAGGCGAAGGTCGACGCGGCGCGGGCGTGGCAACGAACCCGCCACGAACACGGATTCGGCTGGATCACGGGCCCCACGGAGTACGGCGGCCGCGCGCTCAGCCCCCTGCACGACCTGGTGTACGACCAGCTCGAGGCGGGGTACGACGTGCCGGACACCGGCGTGATCTCCCTCATCGGGCTCGGCATGATCGGGCCCACGATCCTGGCCCACGCCCGCGAGGAGATCAAGCAGCGCTACCTACCTGCGATGTTCCGCGGGGACGCGATCGCCTGCCAGCTGTTCAGCGAGCCCGGCGCCGGCTCCGACCTGGCCAACGTCGCGACCAGGGCTGTGCGCGACGGCGAGGAGTGGGTGCTCAACGGCCAGAAGGTGTGGACCTCGGTAGCGCACCACGCCGAGCTCGGGATGGCGGTCTGTCGCAGCGACCCGTCGCAGCCCAAGCACCGGGGGATCACCGCCTTCCTCGTCGACATGTCGCTGCCGGGGGTGGAGGTGCGGCCGCTGCGCCAGATGACCGGCGGCGCGGAGTTCAACGAGGTCTTCCTGACCGACGTCCGCGTCCCCGACGACCACCGCCTGGGCGAGGTCGACGACGGCTGGCGGGTCACGATGACCACGTTGATGAGCGAGCGGGCCAGTGTCGGCGGCGAAGGTGCCGGTCCGGTCGAGCGGGCGGTCTCACGCTCCTACCTGACGGCGATGCTGGAGGCGATGGGGCTGTCCCGGGACGCCGCAGCGCGACGCCGGCTCGCCGAGGTGCTGGCCGACCTGACGGCGACCGGCTACCTCAACCAGCAGTCCCTGCGCACCCTGCTCGACGGGCGCGCGCCGGGACCGGAGGCATCAGCCAGCAAGCTGATGTTCTCCCACAACCTGGCCGCCGCCTCCCACCTCGCCGCAGAGATGGTGGGCCCGCGGATGATCGCCGAGACCGGCGACTGGGGAACCTTCTCGTGGAACGAGCTGCTCCTCGGCACGCCGGCCCTGCGCATCCTGGGCGGCACCGAGGAGATCATGAAGAACATCATCGGCGAACGCGTCCTGGGCCTCCCCAAGGAGCCCGGCACCGACACCAAAGCGCCGTTCCGCGCGCCGACGGGAGAGCAGTCATGACCGTGACCACCACAGCTATCGCCGGCGCCGAGGAGCTGGAGGACCTGCGGCTCTCCGTGCGGTCCCTGCTCGCCGACAAGTCCGACGAGTCGCGGGTCCGCGAGGTGATGGAGTCCGACCTGGGCTACGACGCGAGCGTGTGGCGTCAGCTCGCCGATCAGGTCGGGGTGCAGTCGCTGGCCGTGCCCGAGCATCACGGGGGTGCCGGGTTCGGTCAGGTGGAGCTCGGCGTAGCGCTGCGTGAGCTCGGCCGTGCCCTCGTGCCAGGGCCGTTCTTCTCCTCGGTCGTCCTGGGGGCTGGCGCGCTGCTCGCTGCCCAGGACGAGTCCGCGATGGCCGCGCACCTTCCCGGAATCGCCGCAGGCACCACCCTCGCGACGCTCGCGGTCATCGAGACCGACGGCCAGTGGCGCACCCACGGGTTCACGACTCGCGCCCGCGAGGACGGGGAGGCTTCGTGGACCCTCGACGGGGAGAAATCTCTCGTGCTCGACGCCGTGGGGGCCGACCTCTACGTCGTCGCCGCCGATACTCCGCACGGACCCGGACTGTTCCTGGTCGAGTCGGGTGCGGCCGGCCTCGAGGTCACCGGCCTCAGGGCCTTGGACCCGACCCGTCGTGTCGGCCGCCTGACCCTGACCGGGACGCCGGCCGCCGCCCTCGGTCGGCCGGGGAACGGCACCGCGGCCCTCGAGCACCTGCTCGACCGCGCCACCGCCGCCCTGGCTGCCGAGCAGGTCGGAGCGGCCCGCGCCTGCCTCGAGATGAGCGTGGCCTACGCCCGCCAGCGTGTGCAGTTCGGGCGACCGATCGGCTCCTTCCAGGCGGTCAAGCACATGTGCGCCGACATGTTCACCCGGCTCGAGGTCGCCGAAGCCGCTGCGACCGAGGCCGCCCGCGCCGTCGACGGCCTGCCCGACGCACCCCCCGCGGGCGAGGCCGCAGCAGTCGCACACGCCGTCTGCTCCGAGGCGTTCATGTTCATCGCCCAGCAGACCATCCAGGTGCACGGTGGCATCGGCTTCACCTGGGAGCACCCGGCCCACCTCTACTTCCGGCGGGCCAAGGTGTCCCAGCTGATGTTCGGCGGACCGGCGGTCTACTACGAGCGCCTGCTCGAGCGCTGGGGCGTCTGACGCGGGTCACTCCCAGAGTGTGGTCAGCGCCCGCGACCGGCCGACTCGGTCGAGACCGCGGAGGTCTGCCGTGCCTCGCTCGGTGACCACGACGTCGACGTCGTGACCGGGCGTCGTCACCGGCCCCGAGAGCCGGTCGACGAGCGCCGGCCGGCCCCGGTGGGCGGTCGGCAGGGCGATGATCGACAGCCCCTCGGCGGATCGGGCTCCGGCTGCCGCGTAGTCGGGGTGCCCGCCCGGGCTCGCCACTGGCTTGTCGGGGGGACCCTCGATCCCGACGTTGCCCTGGGTATCGATCTCGAGCGCGGTGTTGATCGAGACGAAGGGCTCCCCGGTGCTCAGTCTGGTCGGGTCGTGCGTGTGCTCGACCGGGTGGAGCAGGCCGCGGCCGTCAGCCCACGCGAGCAGCTTTTCGCCGCCGGCCAGGTAGGTGCCGATCGGGGTCCCGAGCAGGAGACCGCGCCGCTCGAGGTCGAGGATCCCGTCGACGAGCAACCCGGAGTCCACGCGCACCGGCACTGTCACCGCCGCCATGATCGCGCTGCCCAGCGCTCCTGGCCCGACCTGGATCCGGGCGCCCGCCGGCACCAGACCGGCAACCCGGTCGGCGACCTCGCGGTGGACGTCGTCGGGCGCGGTGAAGCCCAACGGGGTCAGCGGCACGCTCGACTCCCCTACGACCACGACGTGCTCGGCCGGCAGCGACGGACCGTCGTACGCTCGGGGTGCGCCATGGTGGACGACCGCTGCGACCTGCGCGCCCGCGGCGACCGCGGCGTGCATCCACGACACCTCAGAACCGAAGGTCAGGCCACCGTCGCGGGCGGGGACGACTCCGGCGAGCAGGATGTCGGGCCGCAGGCGGCCCTGCATCAAGCCGGGCACCTGCGACCAGCGCACAGGGATGCCGCGCGCGTAGCCCGCGCGAATGGCGTCCCGCATGCCCCAGCCGCCCATCAGGGCCGCTACGTCGTGGTACGACGTCAGGTCGAGGTCGGGGTCGGGTGTCGGGAGCCACCCGAGCACGAGCTGCACACCACCGACCCCGGCGGCCGCCCGGCTGAGCTCGGCCGACGCTGAGCGCGGCGCGCCGAGGCCGTCCGCCACCGCGACGCGGCACCCCGGCGTGAGGAGTGCGGCCAGGCTCACTGCTCCGCCATCATCGGGTGAGCTGGGGCTCGCGAGGCAGACCGAGCAGGCGCTCGGCGAGGATGTTGCGCTGGATCTCGCTGGTGCCACCGAGCAAGGTCTGGGCGTGCCCCACGAGCATCCGCTGGACGAGCGGCTCGTGGTCCTCGCTGACCAGGGCGTCGAGACCGAGCATCTCCACGCCGGCGTTACCGATGTCGCGGTAGGTCTCCGAGGCCATCACCTTGAGCACCGAGAACGAGGCGTCCCCGGGCTCGGCCCCCTCGGCGATCGCGCGCTCCCAGGTCGTGCGCAGGATCCATGTCCTGACCCACAGGTCGGTGAGCGAGGCCTGTTGCGCCGCGCCCAGGCGGCCGCGCTCGCCCGCGGCGGCCGCCATGTCGTCGAGCGCCCGGAACATCCCGACGGCGTTCGCGCCCAAGGACAGCCGCTCGTTGCCCAGGGTGGTCATCGCCACGGCCCAGCCCTGGCCCTCGTCGCCGATGAGGGCGTCGTGGTCGAGACGCACGTCGGTGAGGTAGACCTCGTTGAACTTGCTCTCCCCGTCGATCTGCACCAGCGGACGCACCTCGACCCCGGCGGCACGCATCGGAACCACGAACGCCGACAGCCCGCCGTGCCCGGGACCGCCGGTGCGGGCGAGCAGGATGCCGAGTTCTGCGCTGGCTCCCCCGCTGGTCCACACCTTCTGACCGTCGACTGCCCAACCGCTGTCGGTGCGACGAGCGCGGGTGCGGACGCCCGCCAGGTCCGAGCCGGCGTCGGGCTCGCTGAACAGCTGGCACCACATGTCCTCGCCGCTGACGATCCGCGGCAGGTAGCGCTCCTGCTGGTCCGGGCGCCCGTAGCGCATCAGCACCGGACCGACCAGGTCCGGCCCGACGATGTTGAGCTGGCGTGGCACGTCGGCGTAAGCCGTCTCCTCGGCGAAGATCGCCTGCTCGGCCACCGAGGCACCCCGCCCACCGTGCTCCACGGGCCAGCGCAGGCAGGCGTAGCCCGCCGCAGCGAGCTGGGCATGCCATGCGCGGGCGGCCACCATGTCGGTGTCCAGCGGGGTGGGACCGTAGTCGTGCAGCCCCTCGGGCCGCGGCGCCTGCGTGAGCCACTCGCGTAGCTCGGAGCGGAACGACTCGGCGGTCTGCATATCCACTTCAGGTGGAGACGATCGTGACGGCTGCGGTGCCCGGCGATCCGTAGAGCTGGGCGTACCCCACCTTGGCGTCGCTGACCTGCCGCTCGCCGCAGCGGCCCCGCAGCTGGTTGGCGAGCTCGTAGACCTGGCGTAGCCCGGAGGCGCCGACGGGCTCGCCGTTGGCGATCAGGCCACCGTCGGTGTTGATCGGCAACGACCCGCCGATCTCTGTCTCCCCGTCGGCCAGCAGGCGCTCCTGGTCGCCGTCGGCGCAGAAGCCGTTCTCGGCCATGTGGATGATCTCCGAGCCGGCGTCGGTGTCCTGGAGCTGGATGACGTCGACGTCGCTCGGCCCGAGGCCGGCCTGCTCGAAGGCGGCCTGCGAGGCGAACACGGTGGGACTCGGCTGGGCCGCCAGTGGCAGGGACGGGCTGAGGAGGTCGAAGGCGCCGTCCCGGCCGCTGAACAGCGTGCTGGCACGCAGGTACAGCGGCGTGTCGGTGTACTTGTGTGCCTGGTCGGCGCGGCACAGCACGACCGCGGCACCGCCCTCGTCGGGATTGCAGTACATGTACTGGCGCAGGGGGTAGTTCAGCACCGGCGAGGCCATGATCTCCTCGACCGAGAGTGGCTTGCGGCGCCACGCGTGCGGGGTGCGCTCGCCGTTGCGCGTCGCCTTCGCCGCCACCCGGGCCAGCGTCTCGTGGCTGATGCCGTGGTCGTGCAGGTAGCGGTTGGCCTTGAGGCCGAAGAAGTGGGTCGTCAGGAACAACCCCGCCTCGCCGTACCAGTCGGGAAGCCCGGCCACCGACGGGTGGGCGGAGAACGCCCCACGAGGGTGCTTGTCCATCCCGACCGCCACGGTGATGTCGGCGTCACCCATGCGGATCGCGTTGGCGGCCTGGGCGAGCACGGTGCCGCCGGACGCGCAGCCGGTGAACGTCGCACGTGCCGGGATGCCCGTGCGACCGAGGAGACCGAGGATGGCCTCGGGGTTGGTGACCTCCATGCTGGAGGCCCACAGGGCCTGGACCTGCTCCCAGGCCACGCCGGCGTCGGCGAGGGCCTCGATGACCGCGTCCTCCCCCATCTGCAAGGCGGACTTTCCCTCGTAGCGGCCGAACGGGTGCAGGCCGGTGCCGATGATGGCGACGTCGGGGGTGCTCATCAGTTCGCTCCTCGATCCGCGGCGCCGACCGGCGCGAAGGCGTAGATCATCGTTTCGTTGCCGTCGGCGTCAGTGCCGAAGGGCACGATCCGCAGCTCCATCTCCTGGCCGATCGAGAGCTTCTCGTGATCGGGCTCGGTCAGCCGCGCCTCGATCAGCAGGGCGTCGGGCAGCTCGACGTAACCCACCGTGAACGGCTCGAAGCTCTCGGCGTCGTCAGCGCCGGCGTATGGCGGTGCGGGCGGCCGGAAGCGCTGGGTGGTGAAGCTCCACAAGGTGCCGTGGCGGGGCAGCTCGACCTTCTCCAGCTCCTCGCGAGTTCCCTCGACGAGCTTCTGCTTGCGGTAGGGGAATACGAGCACGCCGTCCGAGGAGCGACCTGCGATCAGGGCGGGGTCGTCCGAGGGCCAGGTGAACAGATCGGGAGCGATGGGCACTTGAGTCATCAGCCGGAACCTTTCGTGGTGGTGAGCACCGGAACCAGGCCGGTGAGGAGCTCACGGTTGTCGAGCGCGGAGCCCAGCAGCACGGCGGAGCCACGGGACCGCTTGAGGTGCAGGTGGGCGGGGTGCTCCCAGGTGAAGGCGATGCCGCCGTGCACCTGGACGTTGGTGGTGGCGCAGAAGTCGTAGCGCTCGCTGCACACCGTGCGGGCGATCGCGCTGACCAGGCCCAGGTCGTCGGCCTCGGCCTGGACCGATCGCAGCAGGCCCCAGGCGGCGGCCCTGGCCGTCTCGATGGCGACGAGCATGTCGGCGCACAGGTGCTTGACGGCCTGGAAGGAACCGATCGGACGGCCGAATTGGTGGCGCGTGCGGGCGTGGGCGACGGCCATGTCGAGCGTGGCACTGGCACCGCCGACCTGCTCCCAGGCCAGCAACAGGGTGGCGATCTCGCGGGCGCGGTCCACCAGCTGCAGCCCGTCGTCGACGGCGCCGACCACAGCGGCCGGTGCGTGGTCGAAGGTGAGGTGTGCGAAGCGGCGGGTCTGGTCGGAGGTCCGCACCGTCTCCACGCTGAGCCCTCGGCCACCTTCGAGCGCGAAGAGCCCCACCTGGTCACCGCTGCATGCTGGCACCAGCACCAGGTCGGCGCCGCCGCCGTCGAGGACGTAGCGCTCGGTGCCGCTGAGGAACCACTGACCCCCCACCCGCTCGGCCGTGACCGGCACGTCGTCGGGTCCGGTTCGGGGTGCGCCCAAGACCGCGGCGGTCGCGACGAGGGTGCCGTCAGCGATCCCGGGGAGCCACCGCGTGGCCTCGCCGCCGGCGGCGAGTAGTGCAGGGAGCGCCAAGCCGACCGTGGCCAGGAAGGGGACACAGGCCGGTGCACGGCCGAGCTCCTCCATCACCACTGCTACCTCGGCCCAGCCGGCACCGGCGCCGCCGTGCTCCTCGGGAACGGCCAGTCCCTGCAGACCGATCTCGCCGGCCATGGTGGCCCACAGCTCGACGTCGTGGCCGGTCGAGGACGCCATGACCCGGCGTACGTCGGGCTCGGAGGAGCGCTTCTCGACGAGCTGGCGCACGACCTCGCGCAGCTCGGCGCGCTCGGCGACGGAGATGCTCATCCGGCAGGCTCCATCGGTCGGCGCACCTCCGCGCGGGGGCGCGAGACCAGCTCGACCATGGTGCCGTCGGGGTCACGCAGGACTGCGACACTGAAGCCGCCGGTCGGCACGTCCGGCATCGCGGTGAAAACCGCGTCGGGCGCCTCGACGCCGGCGGCCCGCAGCAGCTGCACCGCCCCGGGCACGTCCTCGCACCCGAGGGCGATGCGGAAGACCCCTTGCGTGTTGGCCTGCATCGTCGAGGGCACCGCGTCGGGGTCGACCTCAAGCTCCAAGGAGAAGGTCGGGTCCTCGTCGACCACGAGCGAGACCCCGTCGACGCGAGGTTCGCTCGGCTCGACCACGCGCCACCCCAGTCGCTCGTACCACGCGACGCTGGCCTCGAGATCGGTGCAGCGCAGGCGCGCGTGCGAGAAGGCCGCGCCCTGGTCCTCCGGATCGCCCGCGGGCGGGTCGATCTCGACGACCTCGACCGTCACGCCGTCGGGTGCGGCGACGTGCTGGGCCTGGCGCAGCCGCCCACGCACCCAGGCCGCGTGCCGCGGCTGCTCACTGACGTAGGCCGAGTCCCCGGTCTCTTCGCCCAGCGAGGCGACGCGGACACCGAGTCCGGTGAAGCCCACCGCGCGGGCGGCCTCTCCGGGCGTCCGCGGCTCGACGGGCGGGTCGGTCCACTCGCAGATCTCGATCGCCGGGGCCGCGCGCGGTCCGCGGACGTCGTACATGAACCAGGTGTCGGAGGCGGTGTGCTCCCCGAGTCCGAGGAACCGGGCATCGGTGTCGTCGCTCTGGTTGCGCATCCGCCGGGTGAAGGCGAGCTGCTCCCAGAAGGCGGCTGCGCCAGCGGCGTCGAGGCTGTTCAAGTTGCAGTGCAGCACCGCGTGAACGGCGGCCGCGTGCGGGTCGACCTCGACGCTCGCCTCCGACGGGACCGTCATCGGATGGCGCCGGTCTTCTTCAGCTCGGCGATCTCGTCCCAGTCGTAGCCCGCCTCGACCAGGGCCAGCTCGGTGTGCTCACCGTGCTCGGGGGCACGAGTCTTGGCGTTGGGTCGGAGGTCGAACTGGACCGGGCTGTCGACCAAGGCGAACGTGTCACCGTTGCCGGAGTCGATCTGGGGCAGGTAGCCGTTGGCGATCGCAGCCGGGTCCGAGTGCAGCTCGACCGGCGTCTTGACGACGTCCCAGACTCCATCGAAGTCGGCGAAGGCCTTCTCCCAGTGCTCCAGCGGGTGCTTGGCGAACTCGCCGCGGATCTCGGCGATGCACTCTGCCCGGTTGACGAAGCGCGGCCCCATCCCGTTGAACCGCTCGTCGGCGACCATGTCGGGTCGACCGATCCGGGTGCAGAAGCCCTCCCAGAACCTGTCCGCCTGGAGCAGCACGAACGAGACGTGTCGATCGTCACCTGTGCGGAAGATGTTGGCTACCGGGTTGGGCATGTCGGCCAGGTCGAACTTGGGGATGGCGGAGCCGGTCACCCCGGCGCCGACGATGTCGGTCGAGACCTGCCACATCGCCAGGTGCAGCAGGGAGACGTCGACGACCGACGGCTCGCCGGTGCGCTCCCGCTTGAACAGAGCCGCGGCGACGCCCGAGGCGATCGCGAACCCGCCGAACAGGTCACCGAAGGCAGGCCGCTGCGCAGGCGGGTACTCCGCACCGATGCCCGTGTAGCCGTCTGCGATGCCGCCGCGCGACCAGTAGGCGGCGAGGTCGTAGGCGCCCCGGTCGGCCTCGTCCCCCTGGGGTCCGTAACCGCTCCCCCGGGCGTAGATGATCTTCGGGTTGCGGGCCTGGATCGCGTCGACGTCGATCCCGAGCTTCTTGCGCGAGCTCGGGAGCATGTTGGTGATGAAGACGTCGGCGGTCTCGACCAGGCGCATGAGCACCTCGAGGCCCTCCGGGGTCCGCATGTCGATGCCAACACTGCGCTTGCCGCGGTTGGGCTGCTCGACGAAGTGGTTCACCGACCCCGCGCCGGCCACGACGCCGGAGCTGATCAGGGCACGCTGCGGGTCGCCGGTCTCGGGGTGCTCGACCTTGATCACGTCGGCGCCCCAGTCGGCCAGCACGGCGCCGGCGGTCGGCACGAACGTCCAGGCGGCGACTTCCACCACCTTGATTCCGTCGAGGACGGGGGACGGGGTCTGCTCTGTGTTCATGTCAGGCACCTTTGGGTCGGTCGACGCACCGTTGCGCCGGGTTCGCATGGCCGAGGCGACGTCTCGGTCACCTGTGACTCAGGACACTAGCCAAACTTGACGAAACTGCCAAGTAGTTCGGGAGGTGAATCTCAAGGCGCCGGTGAGGTCGGAGCCCGGGAGGCCCTGCCGCAGTGCTGACGACATGGTCAGAGCCGATCCTGAGGGGGCACAGGTCGGTCAGCCCACGTCGCAAGCGCGGGCGGGTCGACGAAGACCTGGTGGTTCCAGATCGCGAGGTCGTCGGGCAGTGCGCCCTTGGCCTCGTCGAGACGGCGCCGGTAGCCGTCGGGGCCGTCGGTCTCGCGCTGGTCGATGACGTAGGACGCGAAGATCTCGCTGCGTCCGCTGCAGCGTTCGAGGCAGGTCCGGCTCAACCGGTGACCAGACTCCACAGGGCGTCGTCGTCGTCCCCGGCCAGCGCGCGCTCTCCGACCCGCCGCTCCCACGTGTGCTGGCTGCCGTCGGCGTCACGCCACGACCACAGCCGTCGGGTGAAGTGGTGCAAGGAGTGCTCGCGGGTGGTTCCCATCGCGCCAAGGAGCTGGTGGGCGGCCGAGGCGACCTGACCTGCCGCTGCTGCTGCCGCGGCGCGCGCCGCCTCAGCCGGTCCCGGCCCGCCGCGGTCCAGTGCCTCGTCGATGCCGGCCCGGACACGGTCACGTTCGAGCACCATGGTCGCGAGGGCGTGGGCGACGGCCTGGTGCGAGGCGAGTGGACGGCCGAATTGTTCGCGGCTCTGCACGTGCTCGCGGGTGAGCTCACAGGCTGAGTGCATCGCACCGTGAAGGGCTGCGGCCCGCAGCAGAGCCCCACGGCCCCGGATCTCCTCGGCCAGAGCGGGATCGAGGGACACGCCGCCGATGTCGCCCGGGGCCGCGGCGTCGAGGTCCAGGAGACCGGCGGGCTCCCCCGCCAGGGTTGCGGAATCGGGTGCGATCCTGCATCGCGCCGGGACTCTCATGAGCGAGTCGGCGTGCACCAGCAACACCACGGTGTCGTGATCGCCCCACGCGACCGCGCGGGAGGGGTCGGTCACCACGACCGCAGGCTGACCGCGCTCAGGCAGCTCGAGCCCTGCTCGGGTCATCGCCCACGCCGCGTGAGCGGTCTCCCACAGTGGGATCCCGATCGCGTGGCGCCCGGCGCCCCCGGCGAGCTCCGCCTGGTCGCGCACGTCGCCTCCGGCGCCTCCGGCGGTCTCGTCGACGCCGACGGTGGTCCAGTCGAGGTCGACGACGGTCTCCCAGAGCCGTTCGCGGGGCGTGGCGGACAGGACGTCGTCGACCACCGGCGCCAGGTCAGCACTCCAGGTCATCGGCCGACCTCTGCTCTCGCCACGACGGTGCGCATGATCTCGCTGGTGCCGCCGCGGATGGTCGCTCCGGGTGCCACCTGGATGGCGTCGTGCAACAGGGCGAGGTCCTCAGGCTCGGCCCCGCAGACATCGAGGACGTAGCGCGCCGTCTCCACTACGTCCTGCTCGAAGAGCGTGCCGAGCAGCTTGAGCCGAGCCCCCTTCTGGCTCGGCGCCCGGCCAGAGTCGAGCTCGTGGGCCAACTCCAGCCCGAGGCGTCTCAGCCCGAGCAGCCGAGCGGTGAGAGCCCCCAGACGCTCGGTAGCCGCCCGGTCCGGCGCACGTCGCAGCCGGCGCAGCATGGCGCGCACCAGCGGGTAGGTGCTCAGGTAGCGATCCGGCCCGCCGCGCTCGAAGGCAAGCTGGTCGGTGATCTGCTTCCAGCCGGCACCGACCTCGCCGAGGACGCGCGCGTCGGGTGCGAAGACCCGGTCGAAGTACATCTCGTTGAAGTGGTGCTCGCCGGTGAGGTCCAGAATCGGGCGCACCTCCAGGCCCGCAGCGCCGGCGTCGATCAGGAACTCGGTCATCCCGTCGTGCCGTGAGCCCGAGGAGTCAGTGCGAGCCAAGACGTAGACATGCGTGGCGTGGTGAGCCGAGGACGACCAGATCTTGGTGCCGCTGATCTCCCACCCTCCGTCGACACGCTTGGCGCCGGTGCGCAGGGCGGCCAGGTCGGAGCCGGCCTCCGACTCGCTGATCCCGAGCCCGACGACGACCTCCCCACGCCGGATTGCGGGGAGCAGCTCAGCCTGCAAGGCCGGCGTGCCGAAGCGGAGCAACGAGGGGCCGGTCTGGCGGTCGGCCGTCCAGTGGCCGGCCACCGGCGCGCCCGCGCGCAGCAACTCCTCAGCCACCACCCACCGCTCGACGTTCGAGGAGCCTCCACCTCCGCGCTCGGTCGGCCAGGTCATCCCGATCCAGCCCCGCTCCCCCACGGCTCGGGAGAAGCCCGGGTCGAAGCCGCGCACCCAGGGGTCGCACCGCGGGGTGAACGTCTGGCCGGCGAGGAACGCCCGGACCTCCCCGCGCAGCTCATCGAGCGTCGAGACCGGCCCCGGGGCGACGTCCAGCGAAGTTGACACCGTCGTCAGTCCTGACCCTTCGTATTGCGCTTGGCGAACCCCGGGTACCCGAAGAACCGCTCGAAGTTCTCGTCGTTGATCGGTTGGCGAGAGTTGCGGTCGGCCGCCTCCTGCAAGCCGCTCAAACGCGCCTCGGCTGCGTCGATCCCAGGCGACCCGGCTTCGCGAAGCCGCTGTACCAGGGCTCGCTGGTCACGTACTGCTTCGTAGAGGCGGAAGCCCGCCTCGCCGTAGGTGAGCAGGTCGTGGTCGTCCTCGTCCTCGCGCTCGACCGGGGTCGGTTCACTCATCGCAGCCTCCTGGAGAGAATCCTGACGGGTAGGTGACGAAATCGTCAACTGCCTCTATGGTGGACGTGACTCACACCACATGTCCAGCACATCCACCCATCAATCCAGGGAGACGGATCCGCCATGCCGCTGCAGGAGCACCACCAGATCGTGTCGGTCGACGACCACCTCATCGAGCACCCCCGCGTCTGGCAGGACCGTCTGCCGGAGAAGTTCAAGGAGCGTGGCCCGCGGATCATCGAGAAGGACGACAAGCACATCTGGGTCTACGACGGCAACGTCTTCCCGACCGTCGGACTGAACGCGGTCGCCGGCAAGCCGCCGGAGGAGTGGGGGCTCGACCCCGTTCGCTACGAGGACATGATCCCCGGGTGCTACGACCCGGCCGCCCGCGTCAAGGACATGGACCTCGACGGCGTCCAGGCCGCGATGCTGTTCCCGTCGTTCCCGGGCTTCGGCGGTGGCGTCTTCTTCCGCGCCGAGGACAAGGAGCTCGCCCACCTCGGGGTGCAGGCATGGAACGACTACTACGCCGAGGAGTGGTGCCAGGCCTACCCGGACCGCTACATCCCCATGAGCATCGTCCCGATCTGGGACATCGAGCTCGCCACGGCCGAGGTCTACCGGACCGCGGCCATGGGGTCGCGAACCATCTCGTTCCCCGACAGCCCTGTCCCGCTCGGCCTCCCCAGCTTTCACAGCGAGGAGTGGACCCCCTTCTTCCGGGCCTGCGAGGAGACCGACATGGTGCTCTCCCTGCACTTCGGCTCCTCCGGGTACGTTCCCGGGTTCTCCTTCTCCGGCATGCAGGCCGTGCCCGGACAGATGCGGATGCCGGACGCCCCGTTCGCCGTCGCGATCACACTGTTCTCCAGCAACCTGATGTGGACGACGGTCGACCTGCTCTTCTCCGGTGCGCTGCAGCGGCACCCCAATCTGAAGTTCTCACTTGCCGAGGGTGGCATCGGCTGGATCCCCTACATCCTCGAGCGGTCCGACTTCGTCTGGGAGCGCCACCGGCACTACATGAAGAACATCGACTTCGACAGCCGACCCTCGGAGCTGTTCAAGAAGCACCTGTGGGGCTGCTTCATCGACGACGAGTTCGGGGTGAAGAACCTCGACCTCATCGGTCACGACAAGGTGATGCTCGAGATCGACTACCCCCACTCCGACTCCAACTGGCCCAACAGCCGCAAGCGCGCCGGCGAGGTCCTGGCCGACGTGCCCGACGACGTCGTCACCAAGATCGCCGAGACCAACGCCCGCGAGCTTTTCCGCTTCCCGCGGACGTCCTGACCTCACCCTTCGCGACCGCCTCCACCACTGCGGTGGAGGCGGTCGCGCTCGTCGTGACCCATGAGGAGCCTCGATGCAGATCAACTTCCAAATGCCGACCCGCGCCGTGAAGCACTACGCGGAGTGGACCGGGACCGAAGGTCTCGGCGAGCTCGCCGCCGCGGCCGAGGCGGCCGGGTTCGCTGCCGTGTCGACGACCGACCATCCCGTTCCGGCCGAGTCGTGGCTGGCCCGTGGCGGCCACCACTCCTTCGACCCGTTCGTCGGGCTCGCCTTCATGGCCGCCAGCACGCGTCGTACCACCTTGTTGACCAACCTCGCCATCGCCGGCTATCGCAGCCCCTACGTCACGGCCAAGGCCGCTGCGAGCCTCGACCTGCTCTCCGGCGGTCGGGTCGTCCTCGGCATGGGTGCCGGCTACGTGGATTCCGAGTTCGCGGCCCTCGAGGCCGACTTCGCCGGACGTGGCGCTCGCTTCGACACTGCCATCGCCAACCTGCGCACGGCGTGGTCAGGTGAGCCTTTTCAACCCACGGGCTCGACCGACTCCCACGTCATGCTGCCGAGGCCGGCGCAGGCCGGAGGGCCTCCCATCTGGATCGGCGGGAACAGCAGGCGCGCACGACGACGCGTCGCCGAGCTCGCCGACGGGTGGATGCCGTTCGAGCAGGGTGCAGCCTCCGCGGCAGTGACGGGCACCGACGTGCTGTCCTCGGTGGACGAGCTCGCCCGCGGCGTGACGGAGATCAAGGCCGAACGCCGAGAGCTGGGTCGCGACGAGCAGGTCGAGGTCTGCTTCGCCCCGTACGGCGTCGGGACCGCGGACGCGCTGGTGTCCTACCTCGAGCGCCACACCCCGGCGCTTCGCGACGCCGGCGTCGGATGGCTGACCTGGCAGTGCGCATCGCGGTCGATGGCTGACTGCCTGCAGGAGCTGGAGCGCCTCGGCCCCCACCTGGTCACACTGCGATGACCGACCCCCGCTGCGAGATCGAGAACCTGCTGGCGCGCTACACCGCCTACGGCGACGCCGGTCGCGTCGAGGAGTTCGCCTCGCTCTTCGCCGACGACGGCGTCCTACGGGTGGCCGGCCGGGCGTTCGTCGGGCCCGCCGGGGTGATGGCCTTCGCCACGGAGCAAGGAACCCAGATGGCACAGGCAGGACGTCTCCTTCCGGGCTTCCACCACGTGGGCTCCCGACTGGTCGAGGTCGAGGACGACCACGCCACCGCCAGCAGCGTCTTCGCCTTCTTCGCCCCGCACGGCATCGACCACTGGGGCACCTACCGCGACCACCTGGTGCACGCGGAGGGCCGGTGGCAGTTCCGCGAGAGATCGGTGCGGTTCAGCGGTTTCACGACGGGCTCCACGGCTCAACAGATCGTGGCTGCTATTGCCGCGGAAGCGCCATAGTTGACGATACCGTCAATTGAAGCGATGCTGGAGGTGCCCGTGGTGTTGAGACGCGCCGCGCGATCACGCACCCACCCCAGGAAGAGGTAGCTCGCATGTCCGAGGCCGTCATCGTCAGTGCCGTACGAACTCCGATCGGGGTGGCCTTCAAGGGAACTCTGCGGGACACCTCCGCCGAGCACCTCGCCCAGGTGGCTGTCGGCGAGGCGATCGCCCGCTCTGGACTGTCGGCGGACCTGGTCGACGACGTGATCCTTGCCGAGTCGCTCTACGGCGGTGGCGACCTGGCTCGCCACGCCGCGGTCGGTCTCGGTCTGACCCGGGTGCCCGGGCAGGCCGTCAACCGGCACTGCGCGGGCAGCCTGACCGCGGTGGGCAACGCCGCGGCGAGCATCCGGGCCGGGATGGACCGTGTCGTGGTCGCCGGCGGCGCGATGTCGACATCGATGATGCCCACCATGCACTGGCGCGTCCCCGGATCGACTGAGCCGCGCGTCGGCATCCCGCCGACGTACCCGTACGCCGAGGGTCCCGGCGACGACGTCACCATCACGACCGGTTGGGCCCCCGCGATCGAGGTGGGGCTCCGTCGCGACGAGGTGGACGCCTGGGCCCATCGCTCCCACATGCGCGCCGTCGCGGCGATCGACGCCGGCACGTTCGACGACGAGATCGTCACGGTCAAGGTGCCTCAGGCCGACGGGTCCGTGGTCGAGTTCGCAGTCGACGAGGGCCCGCGGCGCACCACCACGCTGGACAAGCTCGCCGCCCTGAAGCCGCTGCACCCTGAGATCGATGGCTTCAGCGTCACCGCCGGCAACGCCAGCGGCGTCAACGACGCCGCGGCGGCACTGACCCTGACGAGCTCCGAGGTCGCCAGTCGTGAGGGGCTCGATCCCCTGGCTCACGTCCGTGCCTGGGGGGCCATCGGTGTCGACCCGTCACGCACCGGGATGGGTGCCGTCGACGTGATCCCCTTCATCCTCGACCGCGCCGGCCTGACGATGGCCGACGTCGAGCTCTGGGAGATCAACGAGGCCTTCGCCTCCGTCCCGCTCGCCGCATGTCGCGTCCATGGCATCGACGAGGACCGCGTCAACGTCTTTGGCAGCGGCTGCAGCCTCGGCCACCCGGTCGCTGCCAGCGGCGCCCGGATGCTCACCACCCTCACCCACGAGCTCGGCCGCCGTGGCGGCGGCATCGCGGTTGCCGCGATGTGTGCGGGCGGGGGCCAGGCCGGCGCCGTCGTGATCGAGGTGGCATGACCGCCGCCGCACCGTTCGCCGACTCCAGCTGGGTCCCGGACACCGAGCCACTCACCGACCCCTCCGACGTGACGGCGTACGGCGACCTGCTCGCCTCGCTGCGCAGCGTCCAGGACGCGATCGTCGACGCGGAGCCGGATCGCGCCACGATGCTCGAGCTCACCGACAGCCTGAGCACGATCAGCGAGCAGCTCCGAGCCTCGGCGGGCGTGGGACCTGCACCCTTCGCACGACAGCTCGGGTTGCCGGACCGTGGCCAGACCCTCGTGCCGCCCCTGACGATCGATCGCGTCAGCGCCGACCGCGTCGAGGCGACGGTGACGTTCACCGAGTACTTCCACCTCGGCGGGGAGGTGGCGCACGGCGGCGCCGTGGCTCTGGTCTTCGACGAGGTGCTCGGACTCCTGTGCAGCGCTGGGGGGCGGCCGTGGTCCCGCACGGCGTTCCTGCACGTGGACTACCGCAACCCGACGCCAGGCGACGTCCCCCTCGACCTGGCCGTGTGGCTGGACTCGGAGGACGGCCGCAAGCGGGTCATGCGCGGAGAGATCCGGCACGGTGACGTGGTGTGCGCCGAGAGCCACGGGTTGTTCGTCGCCGTGCGAACTTCCTGATCCGCTGACGCGGAGGCCCCGTCGGCGGCCCCGTCGGAGGCCCCGTCGGAGGCCTCGTCGGGGGCCTCGTCGGGGGCCGTCAGACGTCTGCCGTGGCCGGGAGGCCGAGGTAGGCGGTGCGCACGGTCGGATCGTCGCTGACCCGGCCGGGCGCACCAGTGAAGATCGTGCGTCCGAAGTCGAGCACCACCACGTCGTCGGAGGTCCGCAGCACCATCGCGACGTCGTGCTCGATGAGCAGAACTCCCATGCCCCACTCGTGGGCCAGACGCCGGATCAGGTGACCCAGCTCAGCGGTCTCGGACTCGTCGAGGCCCGCTCCCGGCTCGTCGAGGAGGAGGACCGAGGGCCGCGTGGACACGGCCCGAGCGATGGCGACCAGGCGGCGTTGCCCGTAGGAGAGCTCGGTGGGGAGCTTGTCGAGGACGTCGCCGAGACCGAGCTCCTCCACCGCAGCCGCGGCCGTGGTGGTGAGTCGACCGCGACCCGGCCAGAACAGGTCGGTGACGTAGCCCAGCGCGTCGCGCTGGTCCGAGGCGGCGAGAAGGTTCTCGCGCACCGAGAGATCGTCAAAGAGCTCGAGGCTCTGGAAGGTACGGCCGAGGCCGGCGCGCGCCCGCTTGGTCGCAGACCACGAGGTGATGTCGTTCTTCCCGAGCAGCACACGTCCCTGCGCCGGGCTGGCGTAGCCCGTGACGACGTCGACGAGGGTGGTCTTGCCGGCACCATTGGGTCCCAGGAGGCCCAGCACCTTGCCGGGCTCCACGAACAGGGACACCTCCGAGAGGGCGGTGACCCCACCGAATCGTTGGACGACGCCGCTGACGGTGAGTGAGTGCGACTCGATCGGTTCGACCTGGCGAGGTGTCGCGACCTCGTGAACCAGGCGGCCCCCGAGCGGCAACCTCCAGGCGCGCAGTCGGGCGGGAATGGCTGCGCTGATGGCTGCGGCAGCGCCGTTCTGGCTGGCGATGAGCAAGAGGATCAGGATCACGCCACCGGCGAGCGGGACGTAAGCATCGATGCTCTCGGAGAGCTGCGCGGCGATGATGGTCCCGACCCCGCCCGTGACCAGCGGAACGCCGAGTGCGGGCCCGAGGGCGTATCCGACGCCCCCGACCACGGCCACCGTCATCACGTTGATCGAGGAGAAGGGCCCGAACAGGTTGGCATAGAGGATCGTGGAGTACGAGAACGCCAGCAGCACCCCACCCAGTCCTGCGATGGCGGCAGCGAGGGAGAAGGCATAGAGCTTGGCCGCGAAGACACTCACCCCGATGGAGGCCGCCGCCCGCTCGTTCACGCGGACGGCCAGCAGCCGGCGCCCGACGCGACCGCGACGCAGGTTCGCGATGAGCAGCGCGACGAGCGCGAAAGCGACCACGCACACGCTGGCGTAGGTGTGCAGGTGGAGGACGGGGTCGATCTCGAGGCCGAACAGGGTCTGGAAGGGAATCTGTGTCTGGTCGGTTCCTCCCGTGAGCTCGGTGCTGCTGAAGAGGACGGCGTAGACGGCGAAGCCCAGCCCGAACGTGACCACCGTCAGGTTGACCCCGCGCGTGCGCAGGGCCGGGAGGCCGAGCAGGAGACCGACCAGTCCGGCCGCGACGATTCCCGCCACCAACGCCGGTCCGAAGGTCCAGCCCTGTGCGTCGACCAGCCGGCCCGCGGCGTAGGCGCCGACGCCCGCCAGTGCCATCTGGGCCAGGCTCAGCTGCCCGGCGTACCCGGTCAGGACGACGATGGAGAGTGCCACGATCCCCACCGACATCGAGACCACGATCGCTTGGAGCAGGTCGTAGTCCAGCTTCCAGGTGGTCTGCATCAGGAGGACCAGCAGCCCGGTCGCGACCAGTGCCGGCACCGCCCGCACCCGTCCGTTGCCCACGCTCGGGAGCCGGTCGGCGGTCGTGCCGCGCACCGGGAGACCGCGCCCCCGGATCACGAGCATCACCACGATCGCGATGAACGGGATGGCGTCGGAGACGCCGGTGATGTCGGTGTACTGCGTGGCCTCGCTCTGCACGATCGCGAGCAGCCACCCGGCGAGCAGCGCCATCGGATAGGACCTGAACTGGGCGAACAGAGCCGCTGCCAGCGCGCCGACGATGAGCAGCGAGAGCCCCCCCAGCGTGAAGTAGCCGGAGGTCGTGGAGAAGACCAGGGACCCGGCGAGGCCGGCGAGCGCGCCGCCGACGATCCACGTAGCCATCGCGAGGACCTCGGGTGACCACCCCAGGGCGCGGGCCGCGCGGGGGTTCTCGGCGGAGGCGGTGAGTGCCAGGCCGAAGCGGGTGCGGGAGCTCGCCACGAGTGCGGCGACGACGAGCACGGCGATCACCGCGAGGTAGAGCGACTGCCGTCCGAGGACGACGCCCGCGACCTGCACGGTCTCCGTGGGCAGCAGCGGCTCGGTCGCCTGCTGCTCGGCACCGAACGCGAGAGCCAGGCTCTCGTTGACGACCGTGAGGACCCCCAGCGTGGCGATCACCCGCGATATCGGGCTGGCCCCGCGCAAGGGCCGCATCACGCAGAGCTGCACCAAGCCGCCGACCGCGGCCGTGAGGAGGACGACCAGGACCAGGGTCACGGCGGTGCTCAGGCCCCGGTTGTCGCGCAGCTCCACGAAAAGGAAGGCGGCGAGCACGGCAAAGTGCCCGTGAGCGAGGTTGATGGTTCCCGAGCCGCGGTAGATCAGCACCAGCCCGACGGCGAGCAGGGCGTAGACCGATCCCAACCCCAGTCCCAGGGCTGCGAACTGGACGAAGTCACTCATGAGGCACGCTCCTCGGCGCGGTCGAGGTAGAGCTCGGCGATGGCGTCGGGGGCACCGCGCAAGGGTGCGGCGGCCCCGTCGTGGACGACTTTGCCGCGGCGCAGGACGTAGACGTGGTCGGCCGCCTCGATGGCCAGGTGGACGTGCTGCTCGACGAGCAGGACGGCAACCCCGCTGTCAGCGGCAGCGCGCACGGCTTTCAGCAACCGCTGGACGATCACCGGTGCCAGACCCAGCGACAGCTCGTCGGCAAGCAGCACCGACGGCCGTGCCGCCAGCACCCGGCCGAGCGCGAGCATCTGCTGCTGACCACCTGACAGCAATCCTGCCGGACGGTCGAGGTGGTCGTGCAGCTCGGGGAAGAGGTCGAGGGCATCCGACACACTTCCACGTCCCAGGCGGAGGTTGTCGCGGACCGTGAGGCCGGTGAAGACGCAGCGTTCCTCGGTCAGCAACCCGATGCCCTGCCGCACGCGCCGATGGAGCGGTGCCGAGGTCTTCTCTCCACTGACCAGCACCGTGCCGCCGGCGGCCGGCACCTCTCCGGCCAACGCGTGGATGGTCGAGGTCTTGCCGGCGCCGTTCGCCCCGAGCAACGCGACGACCTCGCCGCGGCGTACTTCGAGGCTCACGTCGTGCACGGCCGCATTCCCCGCGCCGTAGCGCACCACGAGGTGGTCGGTCGAGATCGCCACGGGCGCCGGGCGACGCGTGCTGAGCTCCTCGGGCGGGTTCGTGACGTGACTCGGTCCCACTGCGACTCCCACGGTTGTTGCTGACTGGGCGGATGGTGCCGGCGACGGCGGGGTCAGGTGACCCCGCCGTCGTCGGAGCTCCTTGGTGTGCTGGCGCGGGCCTCAGCCGCCGAGAGCCGCCGCGATGGCGGGCCCCAGGTCGACGGGGTCGCCTTGAGCGACCAGCTCGCCGCCGCTGACCGTCTTCGGGACCGCCGTGGTGTTGAAGGTGCGCGCTAGCGGCGGCACGGGCAGCGGAGTGGTGAAGTCGATGGGCGGGGTGATGCCGCCGGTGTCGACCGCCGAGGCCGCGCTCATGGCTTCGGCAACGGACTCGGCGGTGACCTCGCCGTCGATGGTCGCAACCACCTCGCTGAACACCTTCATCGCCACCCAGGTGAGCTGGAGGACCTCACCGCTGAAGTCGAGGTCGCTCGGCACCGCGGCCACCGCATCGGCCCAGGCCGGGTCGTCCAGGGTCGGGAAGTTGCCCGAGATGACCGATCCCTCGAGCTGCTCGCCGAAGCTGTCGACCACGGCGTTGTCGAAGGTCGCTGCCGGCGCCAGGATGCGCGAGCTGACACCGAGCTGGTCCATGGCAGCCACGAGCGGCGCGTACATGGAGGTCGGCAGGGCGGTGAAGGCGCAGTCGGCGCCGTCGAGGGCCTGGGCGATCGGCGTGAAGTCGACGGTCGTCTGGGCGACCTTGACCGGGTCGGCGAAGGACTTGCCCGCGGCCGCGAGCGCGCTCTCGCCGAATGCGAGCACCCCTGCGGCGGCGGCGGTGTCGAGGATCACCGGTGTCGGCGACTCACAGGTCTGGGCTGCCACGCCGCCGAGGTAGACGTAGCCCAGGGCCCCTGCCCAGACCGGGAACGAGAGCTCGCTCGTCAACGCCGTTGGGGTGGACGACGGAGCGCCGATCCATGGGATCCCGGCCGGCTCGATGACCTTGAGGACCTCCTCCTCGAAGCCGGCGAAGCCTCCGACAAGGGCGACGACGTCCTCCTGCACGGCCTCACGGGCGCACGCGGTGGCCTCGTTGGGGTCGTACTTTTCGTTGCAGTAGACCATCTCGACGTCGACGCCGTTGATCCCGCCTTCGGCGTTGAGCTGGTCGATGTAGGCCTGGGCGACGGTGTCGGTGGCGAAGTTCGTGGCCGGAGTGCCGGTCGGCCCGATGTTCATGATCTTGATGGTGGGCTCGCCGCTGCTCGCGCTGCCGTCACCGGGGTCGGTGCCATCGGCACCACCGTCGTTTCCACAGCCGGTGAGCAAGCCGGCGGTCAGCGTCAGTGCGGCGACTGCGACTGCGTGCCTGGTGCGGTTCTTCATCGGGGGCTCCCTTGCTTCCTCAACGGAAAGTCATGTGACGTGCTGGCGAAGGATCACTCGCCCGAGAGATCGAGCGTGAGCAGAGTCACACGTTTTTGACGTTCTCGTCAAGCAATACTCCCAATTGGGTCGCAATGCCGCTCAACAACGCAGATGCGGGCGTGCTCGCGACGTCAAATAGGCATGCTGAGACGCCGGTTCTGGCCCGCATCCGAAGACCACGTGACGGTCAAGTCAAGCGGGATACGCCTGCCGCGAGTGCCTAGCCTGAGGTCAGTGCTGCTGAGGACCGAAGCGGGGCGCCCGCTTCTCCACGAACGCGCTGACGCCCTCGCGTGCGTCCGACGTGGTCGCCGCCGCGCGGATGCCGATGGCCTCGAGCCGCATCGCACTTTCGGGCGCCGGCTCGGCCACGTCGCGCAGGAGCCGCTTAGTGAGCGCGAGAGCCACCGGTGCGCTGGTGAGCACTCGCGCGACGACGTCGTCGACTGCGGCGTCCAGCTCGGCGGCAGGCACCACCCTCGCCACGAGTCCGGCCAGGTGTGCCTCCGCTGCTGTCAGCGTGTCGTTGAGGAGGGCCAGACGCAATGCTCGGTGGAGTCCGATGCTGTGCACGAGCAGGCTGGTGCTCCCGTCGACGCTCAACCCGACCTTCGTGTAGGCACAGGTGAAGGAAGCCGCGTCGGCCGCCACCACGAGGTCGGCCGCCATCGCCAGTGGGAACCCGGCCCCCGCCGCCGCTCCCTGCACCACCGAGACGACGATCGCCTCCGAGCGCACCAGCTCGGAGATCACCTGGTGCAGCTCCGCCGCGAGGTCGTCGACGAGCTCACCCATGTCGGCAGCACCGGCGAAGGCCGGCAGGTCGCCACCGACGCAGAAGAAACGACCCGTGGCGGCCAGCACGATGACCCGAGCCTGGTCGGCGCGCGCACGACGTACGGAGCCACGCAGCTCGTGAACCGACGCTGGGTGGAGCGGGTTGCCGCGCTCGGGGTCGACCAGCGTTATGCGTGCGGTGTCATCGGCGAAGGAGTAGTCCACGAGGCCCATGCCGGTCACACTGCCACGGGACGGCCACATGGACCCAGGGACGCCGCGGGCCGGCTCGCCCCGATACTGATGCGCATGCCACCCACCGACCTGCACGAACTACTCGCTCTCGAGCAGGTCGCGCCCCGGACCTTCCGCGGCCAGACGAAGCCCCCTCCGGCACGGCGCAGCTACGGCGGTGAGGTCGCCGCCCAGGCGATCTGCGCGGCCGGAGGCACGGTGCCGGATGATCGCTCCCTCCACTCCGCCCACATGAGTTTCCTGCTGCCCGGTGACACCACCCTGCCGATCGACTTCGAGGTCGAGGACGTGCGCGACGGGGGCTCCTTCAGCGCTCGTCGGGTGGAGGCGCGGCAGGGGGACCGCGCGATCTTCGCGATGTCGGCTTCCTACCAGGCGCCGGCCGCAGGACCCGAGCACCAGCCCGAGCTCCACGACGGACCTGCTCCGCTCGACTCCTCCGCACCGGGAGAGCTGTTCGCCGCGGACCCTGTCAACCGTGCGTGGGCCGACCATCTCGCCGACTTCCTCGACGTCGAGCTGCGCTTCCCCTATCCTCCGGTCCGCGTGCCCGCCATGCGGGGAGTCGCGGTGCCCGCTCGACAGCAGGTCTGGGCCAGGACCCGCCAGGGAATCGGGAGCGAGGCCGTCCTGCGGGATGCAGGAGTGGCTTACCTCAGCGACATGCTGCTGCTGGCCACTGCACTGGGTCCGCACCGGCTGACCCTGCAGGACGAGCGGATCGCGTTCGCGACCATCAACCACACGATCTGGTTCCATGCGCCGCTACGAGTCGACGAGTGGTTTCGCTACGACCAGGAGTCACGATGGGCCGGACGCGGCCGCGCCCTGTGCCATGGGGAAATGTACGACGAGGCCGGCCAGCTGTGCGCCACCACAATGCAGGAAGGCCTGGTCCGCTACCGCTGATCCTCGTGCGACTCCTCGTGCGGGACGAGCTCGACGACGGGAATGACCCGAGGCGCGGCGGAGGCCTCATGGTCGTGGAAGAACGGGTGTGCCGCGGTGATGGACGACCAGGCGCCTGCTCGCGCCGCCCCCTCAAGCACGACGGCCGAGGCACGGTAGGCCCGGCGTCCGATCTCCACGGTCACCGCCGGTCGAGCTCGCAGGTTGTGGCACCAGCTCGGGTCGCGACGAGCCCCGTTGGCGGAGCCGATCACGAAGAGGCGCTCGCCCTCGCGGTGGAACATCATCGGACTCGTCCTCGGCTCGCCCGAGCGAGCGCCGGTCGTGGTCAGCAGCAACAGGTCGTCGCGCTGCATGCCCTCGACCTCCTCCCCCGCGCGAAACTGGGCGATGACACGGCGGTTGATCTCACGAATGTCGATGGCGGCTCTCCCATACCCGTGCAGCAGCTCCTTCGGTGCGAAGAGCTCGCTGTCTTTCATCCGACGATATCGTCAGAAATCGAGGGATCGCAACGGGGTCTGCCTCGTGAGCGGCCCCAGTGTTCAGCGATCATGACTGTTATGCGCTTCAACTATCTACTGACGTTAGCGCCAAATGCGCGCCACTGGGGTGTGGCACCCGGACGGCCACCGGGGAGTTCAGCGCGACCTCACCCCGCCACACCAGACCGCTCGGACGGCCTCGTGGCGAGGAACGGCCAGCGCCTCGTCGAGGGTCGTCGACAGCAGCACCAGGTCGGCCGGTTCTCCGGGCCGCACCCGCCGTGGACCACCGTGCTCGTCGGTCAGGTAGCCGGCCAGGGCGACCCGCGCGGCCACCCGCTCGGCCTCACCCAGCACAACTCCGGAGCCCGTGCGCCGGTCGCGCGCTGCGGCGATGACGGCCCAGGGGTCGAGTGGGCCGTAGGGCGCATCGCTGCTGGCCGCTACGTCGACCCCCGCCGCGAGGAGACTTCCGAAGGGGTAGAGGTGCGGCAGGTCGTCGGGGTCCACCCGGGCGCGGTAGTCGTCGCCCCGGTCGGCGAGGAAGCCCGGCTGCATCACCACGCGCAGGCCGCGCAGGCGCTCGGTCACGCCGGGCGGCACCACCGCCGCGTGCTCGATCCGGTCACCTGGCAGCCTGCCCACCTCGTCGAGAGCCGCGAGCGTCAGCAGCAACGACTCCCGCGTCACGCAGTGCACGGCCACCGGCTCCCCTGCGCCATGACGCTCGGCGATCGTCGCGCACAGCTCATCGAAGGAGGGCAGGTCGTGGTCGCGGAGCAGCAGCTTGCGTCGCCCGAGGAACCAGATCCGCTGGGGCAGCAGGTCCTGGCCCTCGAAGCCCTCGAGGTCAGGGGTGGCGTCGGTGACCGAGGTGATGCCGAACGCAGCAAGCTCGCGACCCAGGGCACCGAGGTCGAGTGCGGTCTGCGGCAGGGCCGGCCGGAGCCGGTCGTCGTAGCGCCACAACCGACCAGTCGGCGCACCCGACGGGTCGCGCTCGACGTCGGGACTGTCGTCGAGCACGTGGTCGACCGCCGCCAGGGCCGCCGAGTTGAGGACCCACAAGGCGCCGCTGCGGTGCTGCACCCGCACCGGACGACGGGCCTGCACAGCATCGAGGTCGTGCCGGTCGGGCGACCAGGGGAGGCCGACTCCGCGAACCCACCCGTCGCCCGGCGCCGCAGCCAGCGCGGTCAGCCCGTCGCGGCAATCGACCGAGGCACGAGCCGCGGCGAGCGCCAACAGGTGCAGGTGGTGGTCGTGCAGCCCCGGTAGCAGCGCTGCCTCGCCCCCGTCGACGACCTCGTCGGACTCCTCGGCAGCCAGTCTCGGTTCGACGTTGACGATGCGATCACGGCGGAGCCGTACGTCGACCAGCTGCCCCGCGACCTCGACCCGCGTCAGGAGCGTGGTCCTCACCGGCGCCTCGTCGGATCGGCGACCGGGAACTCACCGTCGGCACACTCGACCCACCAGGCGTCGTCACGCTGACGTACGGCGTGCTCGGCCCCGGCTCCGGACGCGGCCTCGGCGGCGACGTGGAGCATCGAGACGTCGACCAGCCGAGCGTCCTCCGAGGCCATCGCCTCGACCGCGTGCAGCGCGGCCGTCACACCACCGAGGGGGTCGGCGACCGCGTCACCGACCGGCACGGGGCACGCCCCTTCCCGCAGCCATAATCCACCGGCGACAGACACGTCGTCGCCGAAGCCCACGGCATCGGAGTTCCGTCCACGCGCGGTGATCGACAACCAGGAGGTTCCCGCGGCCACGACCTCCTCCGCTACCAGCCCGAGCTGCCTCAGCGCCCTGGGACGTGAGGCCTCGAGCACGAGGTCCGCCCGCGCCACCAGGGCTCGGAGGGTATCGAGCTCGGCGTCGAGGTCGAGGACCAGGCTCCGCGACCTGGCGTGCAGCAGCTCGAAGAAGGCAGGAGGCCCGGACCTCGCCCCGTCGGGTCGCGAGCGGCTCTCCACCTTGACCACCTCGACCCCCCGCAGTCCCAGCAGGTGGGCACACAGCGGGCCCGCCCACAGACTGGTCAGGTCGACCACCAGCGGCCGCTCCGTCGTACGACGCTGCCCCAGGACCGACGTCAGCACGGGCGGCCGGTCCGTCGGCGGCTGGGCGGGCACCACTCCCCCAGCCATCCCCAGCAGCCGCAGCCGCTCCTCGGCGTCGGCGCCAGGGCGTGCCGCAGCCCAGCCGGCGACCGCTTCCCAGGGGTCCACGTCGTCCCCGAGGTCCTCCTCGACCAGCGCGGGCACCAGCGACCGGTCGCTGGCGCGCGGCATCGACAGCACCAGGTGCCCGTCCGCGGTCGGGAGCGTCCGCGCCGCACCGCCGCACGACCACGGAGCGTTGCGTCGCAGCCCGGCGTACGCCGCCCGCTCACCGAGCAGGCCTGAGATCTCGTACCCGACGACTCGCTGCACCGCGTCACGGACCAGGCTCGCGGCGCGGCCCGGCGCCGCCCGGGGCGGACCGTCCGGCGACCCGGTCAGAGCCATCGCGCCCGACGCGGCCCAGTCCCGCAGGGCACCCTCCGGGCCACTGTCCGTCGTTCGTTCAGACGAGCTCATCGACCAACCCCCAAGCCAGGGCTCGATCGAGGTCGAGCCGGTGACCGGTGAGGGCGAGCCACGCCGTGCGCCAGCGGCCGATCCGCCGGGTCACGCTGACCGTGCCACCGGCTCCGGGCACGAGCCCGAAACCGGTCTCCGGCAGGGCGAATGACGTACCCGGTCGGGCCCGCACCCGCGCCGCGAACGCCGGCACCTCGATGCCGGCACCGATGCAGGCACCGTGCAGCACCGGCCGGACCACGTCGCGCAGCCGGTGCACCGCAAGCCCCGCGCTCGCAGCCAGGCGCACCACGTGGGCCGTCACGACGTCCGGCGTCGTGCCGAACTCGTCCAGGTCACCACCGCTGCAGAACGAGGGACCCGCACCCGACAGCTCGACTCGGGCGATGCTGTCATCCAGGCGCGCTACCTCGAGCGCTTCGAGCAACCCGTTGCGGACCTCGTGGCCGAAGGCGTTGTGCCGCGCCGGCCGGTTGAGCACGACCTGCAGGACTGCCCCCTCACGGCTCACCAGAACCGGGATGTCTCCTGCCGGGACCTCGCGGCGAGGCGTCGTCGTACGCCACTGGCCGAACTCCGGTCCGGCCAGCAGTGTCGAGTAGGCCAACGACTCAGCGACTAGACCGTGCTCGACCGAGCAGGACGACGTCACGTCGAGAAGGTCTCGGAGCGTGAGCGCCGCCAGCGGCGCGCTCGCCACCACCGAGCCGACCTGCTCCAAGACCACGTCGCCGGTCGAGCCGGCATCGATCCACGACTGTCCGGGACCTCCTGGAGCAACCGTGAACGCCAACGCCTCCATCAGCTCGCGCGCCGCAGGCGGCAGCGGAGAGCTGGCGACACCGATCAGAATCTTGTTGCGCTGCGCGGCGAGCATGACCATCACGCGCGGGGCGAGCGACCAGTCGGCACCGTCCAGGTCGACCGCAACAACGGGCTCCTCGACCACTCCGTTGGACGACAACTCGAGGCGGGCGGCGCCGTCAACCAGGTCGGTCACATCAAGACGCTGCACCAGGCCAGCATGGCAGGGCACGCGCTGATAGCGCGTGCTCGCGTTCAAGGTGGTCACCGTACGACGGCGACGCGATACTGCGTGGCGGGTCCGATGCACGATCACTGTCTTCCGCGTGACCGCTGTCGCTCTCACCGCGCGTCTGCGGGTCAGACGTTCGCCCGAGGTTGGGCCTGCTGGGGCGTGTGCCTAGATGCCTATGGGTGTTCGTGATGGCTGCGAGGCTGCGGATACCTTGGCCTCACCCCGCTCCCCAAGGCGGGGATTGCCTCCTGATCGCTCTGCACCAGATGCGGAATACCCATCTATCGCGAGTCCAGGCCCTGCGCGGTCCGGTGAAAGACTCGCAACCATCGACCCTGACACCTCTGACTCGTCCACCGAAGGGGCCGAATCGCCCTGGTTCTGTAGAGGGTCGGACTTCCCTGGGTGATTGATCACTGCAACCGGTGCCGGCGCCCAGAAGATGATCGGCTGCGCTTCATGGGACCTCCCGCGGTCATTGGGGAGGCGCCCGCAGCCGACCGTCCGGTCGGCGTTCCCCGCCTGGGCCACAACCCCGCTTGTAGGCGCACAACTCGGGTTGTTCCCGGCTGTTGGCCTAGCCGTCCAAGGGATCGGCTGGGTCCGTGGTGCCGCGGGCGAGGATCCGTCGGATCCTGCCGCGGGAACGACGCGGACGCGCCTCTCGCGGGTCGCCCACAGGCGGCAGCTTGTCGACAGAGACTGGCATCGAGTACCCGACGTACTCGCCATCCGTGCCGTAGTTCATGAGGCCTTGTTTGGCCCGTGGAGTCTTCTCCCGCTGTGGCGAGGGCTCCCCCGGTTCGTCGTCCTTCGCGCACCCATACCGCTTGGAGATCGCTTGCTGCGACACGCCCAGAGCCGCGCCGATCTCCTTCCCGGTGTACCGCTGTGCCATCGCCAAACCGACGGCCACGGTCTGGGCGGCTTCGAGCCAGTCGTGCAGTTCGCGGAGAAGCTCGAGTCGGGTGATGACGTCGTCGGAAACTTCTAGGTCATGGGTGATGTCGTCGAGGGTGCGACCGCAGTCGGCCTCGGGTTCGAATTTGCTCACGGACGGGCACTAACGAGTCCGCTTCAGCAGACGTTCGCACCTGGGCTCACCTAGGACCGAGAAGAACTGACGACCTCCACGGCGAAGCGCGGAGTTTCACCGGAGTTTTACCGGAGTTGAGGCCAAGTGGCTCTGAATGCACAAGGCCTCCAACCGCATCACTGCTGGTCAGAGGCCTATACGTGAGCCGCCTGTCAGAATCGAACTGACGACCTAGTCATTACGAGTGACTCGCTCTACCGACTGAGCTAAGGCGGCCGGCGTCGGTCCGTGGGACCGACGACCGTGGGGAACTATACGGACCGACCGGGCGCGGCGTGAAACCGGCGCCGGATCCGACGACGCGGTCCTCCACTCTCACCCGCAGGGTCGACGCGAGCCCGGCACCTGCTCGCCACAGTGGATGCGTGCCTACTCTCCGCCTGACCGTCGACGGCGTCGCCCGCAAGGTCGAGATCGACTCGAGAACGTCCCTGCTCGACGCGCTGCGCGAACGGCTCGAGGTGACGGCCCCGAAGAAGGGCTGCGACCACGGGCAGTGCGGGTCGTGCACCGTGCTGCTCGACGGACGCCGCAGCCTGTCCTGCCTGGCCCTCGCGGTCGCCCACGAGGGTGCCGACGTCGTGACCGCCTCCGGGCTCGGCTCGATGGACGAGCCGCACCCGGTGCAACAGGCCTTCCTCGACCACGACGGCTACCAGTGCGGCTACTGCACGCCCGGACAGGTGTGCTCGGTGGTCGGCATGCTCGAGGAGGCGGCGCAGGGGCACCCCAGCCACGTGACCTCCGACCTCGACCCCGAGGCCCTGATCGACCTCAGCAACGACGAGATCCGCGAGCGGATGAGTGGCAACCTCTGCCGCTGCGGCGCGTACGCCGGCATCCTCGACGCGGTCCGGCAGGTCCACGCCGAGGCGGGCAACGGGACGGGCGGTGCCCGATGAAGGAGCTCACCTACGTGCGGGCCACGAGCGCGGCCGAGGCGGTCGAGGCGGTGACCGACGACCCGCGGGCGCAGTACCTCGGCGGCGGGACCAACCTGACCGACCACCTCAAGCTGGGCATCACCACCCCCGAGGTACTGGTGGACGTCAGCCGCCTGCCGCTCGACACCGTCGAGGACACCGGGACCGGGCTGCGCATCGGCGCCGCGGTCCGCAACAGCGACCTCGCCGCGCACCCGGTCGTCCGCTCCGACTTCCCGGCCCTCAGCCGGGCACTGCTCGCCGGCGCCTCCGGCCAGATCCGCAACCAGGCGACGACGGCGGGCAACCTGCTGCAACGCACCCGCTGCGTCTACTTCCAGGACCCCACCACCCCGTGCAACAAGCGCGAGCCCGGCAGCGGCTGCTCCGCGATCGAGGGCTACGGCCGCTACAACGCCGTGCTCGGCGCCAGCGAGGCCTGCGTCGCCGTGCACCCCTCCGACATGGCGGTCGCGATGTCCGCGCTCGACGCCCAGGTCGTCGTCCTCGGCGCCGAGGGTGAGCGACGCATCCCGTTGGAGGACCTCCACCGCCTCCCGGGCCACCACCCGGAGCGTGACACGACCCTGGCGCACGGCGAGCTGATCACGGCCGTCGAGCTGAGCCGCTCGGGCGCCGCACGCACGTCGACGTACGAGAAGGCGCGCGACCGGGCGTCGTACGCCTTCGCGCTGGTGTCGGTGGCCGCCGCCCTGGAGCTCGACGGCGACCGCGTCGCCGACGTACGCATCGCCTGGGGTGGGGCGGCGCACAAGCCGTGGCGGGCCCGCACCGCCGAGGACCTCCTGCGCGACGGTCCGCTCGACGAGCAACGGGTGCGCGACGCCGCGGCCGAGGAGCTGCGCGCAGCAGCCACCGGACCCGACAGCGACTACAAGGTCGCGATGCTCACCGGCATCACCGCTCGCGCCCTCGTCCGACTCTCGGAGGCCACGTCATGATCGCCCGCCCCATCGAGACCCGCGCCGTCGGCGCCCACCACGACCGGGTCGACGGCCCGCTCAAGGTCACCGGCCACGCGCGGTACGCCGTCGAGCACGGCCCCGACGAGGGTGTCTCCGAGCACCTGACCGCCTGGCTCGTCGGCGCCCCCGTGGCCAAGGGTCGCGTGCTGCGCGTCGACGCCACCCAGGCCCTCGCCACTGCCGGCGTCGTGTCGGTCGTCGACCACGAGAGTGCGCGCCGCCTCGACGACACGGGCGAGCAGGGGGACGGCGAGCTCGCGATCCTCCAGGACGACCGCATCCACTACCGCGGACAGATCGTGGCGATCGTGCTCGCCGAGAGCGCCGAGGCGGCCCGCGAGGGCGCCCGCCTCGTGCACGTGCAGGTCGAGGCCGGCGACCACGTCGCCGACCTGGACTCCGAGGAGGCCGAGCTCTACGCCCCCGAGGAGGTCAACGCCGGCCACGAGACCGACTGGTCGGACGGCGACGTCGACGCAGCCAGGGCCGGCGCCACGGTCGTCGTCGAGGGCGACTACTCGATCCCCTACGAGCACAACAACCCGCTCGAGCCGCACGCCGCCACCGCCCACTGGGACGGCGAGGTGCTCACCATGTGGGACTCCACCCAGGCGGTGCACGCGGTCGCGTCGACGCTGGCCCCGATGCTCGGCCTCGAGGTCGAGCAGGTGCGCGTGCGGGCGCCGTACGTTGGCGGCGGCTTCGGCAGCAAGGGCCTCCCCCACTCCCCGGAGGTGGCTGCCGCGCTGGCCGCGATGGCGGTGCCGGGCCGGTGGGTGCGCCTCGCGGTCACGCGTCAGCAGATGTTCGCGATGACCGGCTACCGGAGCCAGTCGCGCTCGCGCATCCGTCTCGCGGCCGAGCCCGACGGCCGCCTGCTCGCGATCGAGCACGACGCTGTCGCGCCCTCTGCGGCGGTCAAGGAGTTCGTCGAGCAGACCGCGACCATCTCCCGGATGATGTATGCCGCCCCGGCTCGCCGTACGACCCACCGCGCCGCGGCGCTCGACATCAACGTGTCGTCCTGGATGCGAGCGCCCGGCGAGATGCCGGGCACCTTCGCCACCGAGGTCGCGATGGACGAGCTCGCCGTCGCCTGCGACGTCGACCCGATCGACCTGCGGCTGCGCAACGAGCCGGCCACCGACCCCGAGACCGGCAATCCGTGGAACGACCGCCGCCTGGTGGAGTGCCTCGAGCAGGGCGCGGAGCGCTTCGGCTGGAGCGGGCGCTCTCCGGAGCCGCGGACGACGACCGACGGCGACTGGCTCGTGGGCACCGGCGTGGCGGCAGCGACGTACCCGACCCTGTGGATGCCCGGCAACGGCGCTCGCATCGAGTCCCGCACCGGCGGCCGGTACGCCGTCGGGATCGGCGCGGTCGACATCGGCACGGGCGCCCGCACCGTGCTGCAGCAGATCGCCGCCGACGCCCTCGACGTCCCCGTCAGCGCGATCGACCTCGCGATCGGCGACACCTCGCTCCCGGCCGCGACCGTCGCCGGAGGCTCGTCCGGGACCGGCTCGTGGGGCACCGCCATCGTCCAGACCGCGCAACAGTTCCGGGCCGACCACGGCCCGGAGCCCGCTCCCGGTCTGCACACCCAGACCACCACCGAGTCCTACCCGGACATGGCGGGCCACGCCCTGCACTCGTTCGGCGCCGTCTTCGCCGAGGTGCGGGTCGATCGCTGGACCGGCGAGGTGCGGGTGTCGCGTCTGCACGGCACCTACTCAGTCGGGCGGATCGTCAATCCGATGACGGCCCGCTCGCAGCTGCTGGGCGGCCTGCTCATGGGGCTGTCCGCCGCGCTGCACGAGGAGGGCGTGCGCGACCCGAGGTTCGGGCACGTCGTCACGCAGGACCTCGCGACCTACCACGTCGCCGCCCACGCCGACGTGCCTCCCGACCTCGACGCCCGGTGGCTGGAGGAGTCCGACACCCTGTCCACCCCGTTCGGCGGCCGCGGCATCGGCGAGATCGCCATCGTCGGCACGGCGGCCGCGATCGCGAACGCCGCCTGGCACGCGACCGGGGTCCGGGTGCGCGACCTCCCGGTGACGGCTGACGCCTTTCTCTGAGGACTACCCGATCTTGTCAGTCGGCTGACAGGATCGGCGCGGCGCCACTACGGTGCCGTCCATGGACAGCCAGGTCATCAGCTCGCGGGTCGCCGACTCCCAGCCACGCTTCGTCGAGTACGCCGTGGCACCCGTCGGCGCGCCCAACGTGGTCATGGTCGTGCTCGACGACGTCGGCTTCGCGCAGCTGGGGTGCTTCGGCGCCACGATCGCGACCCCCAACATCGACCGGCTGGCGAGCCGGGGCCTGCGCTACAACCGCTTCCACGTGACCTCGGTGTGCTCGTCGACGCGCGCCGCGCTGCACACCGGCCGCAACCACCACGCCGTCGGCATGGGGGTCACCGAGGAGGCGGCGCTCGGCTTCCCCGGCTACACCGGCCGCATCCCCAAGTCCGCCGCGATGCTTGCACGCATCCTCAAGGACGGCGGCTACAACACGATGTCGGTCGGCAAGTGGCACATGACGCCGAAGACCGACTACTCCGCGGCCGGGCCGTTCGGCCAGTGGCCACTGGGCGTCGGCTTCGAGCGCTTCTACGGCTTCCTCGGTGCCGAGACGAGCCAGTGGGCGCCCGAGCTGGTGCGCGACAACACGCACGTCGACCCACCACGCACCCCTGAGGAGGGCTACCACCTCACCGAGGACCTGGTCGACGAGTCGATCCGGATGATCCAGGACCAGCAGCAGGCCGAGGCCAGCAAGCCCTTCTTCCTCCACCTCGCCACCGGCGCCGCGCACGCCCCGCACCAGGTCACCGAGGAGTGGGTCGAGCCCTACTACGGGAAGTTCGACGACGGCTGGGAGGCGTGGCGCGAGGAGGTCTTCGCCAACCAGGTCGCGGCAGGCGTCGTACCGGCCGACACCGTCCTCACCGAGCGACCCGCCTGGGTGCCCGAGTGGTCGACGATCCCTGCTGAGCAGCGCCGGCTCTTCGCCCGCTACATGGAGGTGTATGCCGGCTTCGTGACCCACACCGACCATCACCTCGGTCGGCTCTTCGACGCCCTCGAGGCGCGCGGCATCGCCGACGACACCATCGTCATGGTGCTCTCCGACAACGGCGCCAGCGCCGAGGGCGGGGTCACCGGCACCCTCAACGAGGCGGCCGGCTGGCTCGGGCACCAGGAGGACGTCGAGGCCTCGATCGAGCGGATCGACGAGATCGGCGGACACGACGCCTACAACCACTACCCCTTCGGCTGGGCCTGGGCCGGCAACACCCCGCTGCGCCTGTGGAAGCGCCACGCCTGGCTCGGCGGAGTCCGTACGCCGCTCGTCGTCGGCTGGGGCGCCCGGGTCACCGACCCCGGGGGGATCCGCGGGCAGTTCTGCCACGCCGTCGACCTGTTCAGCACGGTCCTCGACGCCGCCGGGATCGCCGTACCGGACTCCGTCGACGGTGTCACCCAACAGCCGGTCGACGGCACCTCGATGCTCGCCGGCATCACCGATCCTGGCGCCGCGGAGCACCGGAGCCTGCAGTACTTCGAGATGATGGGCAGCCGCGCCATCTACGCCGACGGGTGGAAGGCCACAACCGACTTCGTGCCCAACCAGTTCGGCGAGCGCGAGGTGATGACCGGCAGCTTCGACTTCGACACCGACCGCTGGTCGCTCTTCCGGCTGACCGACGACTTCTCCGAGTCAGCCGACGTCGCCGCCGAGCACCCCGAGACGGTCAAGCGGCTCGAGGAGCTGTGGTGGGCCGAGGCCGGACGCAACCAGGTGCTGCCGCTCTTCGAGTTCCCCGACTCGATGGCGCACATGCACCCCGGCGCCTACCCGCAGCCGGCCACGGCGACGTACGCCCCCGGCGGCGGGCCGATCCAGGAGAGCCAGCTGCCCTCGACGCTCGGCGGCTTCGACCTGACCGCGCGCATCGTCGTCCCCGAGGGCGACACCCACCGGGCCGAGGGGATCATCGCCGCGATCGGCGACGCCCACGGAGGCTGGGGCTGCTACCTGCTGGAGGGGCGACTGGTCGCGGCGTTCGCGATGCTCGACGGGCTGGTCCGCGTGGCGTGCGACGAGCCGGTCGCGCCGGGCGAGCACGAGGTCTCGGTGCAGTACGTGCCAGGAGCCTCCCCGCGGGCGCGTCTGCTCGTCGACGGCGTCGAGGGCGGGTCGGCTCCCCTGGCGGGACTGTTCTTCTTCCCCAACCTCTCGACCGCCGCGACCGGGATGCTCATCGGGCGTGACCGCGGCCTGCCGCTGTGCCACGACTACCGCCCCCCGTTCGCCTTCACCGGCGAGCTCCGGGACGTGGTGATCACCAGCGGCAACCCGACGGCTCGCGCCGACGACGAGACGCTGCTGCGCTCGGCGCTGGCCTCGGACTGACGACGTGGCCGGACTGCGGGAGCAGCACAAGCGCTCGACCAGGCGCGCCCTGGAGGACGCCGCCCTGGGCCTCTTCGCCCGCGACGGCTACGAGGCCACGTCGGCAGGCGCTATCGCCCGGGCCGCCGGGGTCACCGAGCGCACCTTCTTCCGCTACTTCGCCACCAAGGACGAGGTCCTCACGCCCGACCGCGAGCAGCGCCAGGCCCGGCTGCAGGCCGAGGTCGTCGCCGTCGCAGCGGCCCGTCGTACGGCGATGCAGGTCGCCGCGACGGCGCTCGTCGCGATCGCCCCCGACTTCGAGGCCGAGCGGGACACCATGCTGCTGCGCCGCCGGGCCGCGGTGACCTCACCGGTCCTGCGCGGTCGGCTGTACGACGTCGTCCACACCTGGCAGCGCACGCTCGCGGCCGCGCTGGTGGAGGCCGGCTTCGGGTCGCTGGAGGCCGAGGTGACCGCCGAGGCGGCGATCGCGGTGTGGCAGGGGTCGATCACGCGCTGGCTGGGCGAGGACGCCGGATCACTTGCCGGGCACCTGGAGTCGGCGTTCGCGGCGCTCACCCCAGGCGCCGGACCCTGGCTCCGTCGGTAGGCACGTCACCGGATTTCGATGCGCGCGTCGCGCGCTCGTTCCTCGCTCGCCGCGCTTACTCAATCTTCGCCCGCAACGGCCCGCGCTCGTCCCTCGCGCGAGCCTGCGGCCTCAGGCGATGCGGACGGTCTGGCTGCGGTCGGTGACCTGGACGGCCGACTGCTGCTCGCCGCACCAGCAGGTGAAGTGGTAGGCGATGCCGGCGTCGACCGACGTGACGGAGGTGATCTGGGTGCTGAAGATGAGCTGGCGGCGCGAGCACGCGGAGCAGGTGTGAGTGAACATACTGAAAGTATGAGCGTGCTCAACAGATAGGGGTAGCCTGCCTTTCCTGCACGATCGATAGGACTTACCTATAGCATGTGACCGTGCTCTCGTTGCATCAGCTGACCTGCTTCCTCGCCACCTACGAGCAGGGTTCGTTGACCGCCGCCGCCGAGGAGCTCGGCTACGCGCAGCCGTCGGTCTCCGAGCAGGTGCGCGCCCTGGAGAAGACGCTCGGCGTCGAGCTGTTCCGCCGCGTCGGCCGGGGCGTCGTACCGACCACGGTCGCCGACGAGCTGCGCCCGCACGCCGAGCGCGTGCTCGGCAGCGTCGAGGAGGCTCGCAAGGCCGTGCAGAGCGCGAAGTCCTTCGAGACCGGGACGATCCGGTTCGGGATGTTCGGCACGGCGCGGTTGTACGCCGGCGCCGGGCTGGTCGCCGACGTGCTCGCGCGCTACCCCGGCGTCCGCGTCGAGCTGATCGGGCAGAACTCCACCGACGTGCAGGAGGAGCTGCGCCGCGGACGCCTCGAGGCGGCGATGATCGCCGTACCGCAGATGGGTAGCGAGGGACTCGAGTTCACCCCGGTCGCGCGCGACGAGCTGGTCTACATCAGCGCCGACCCGGCCCGGCTCGAGACGCCGGTCAGCGCTCACCGGCTGTCGCTCGCCTCGCTGGTGATGCCCGAGACCACGTGGCGCGCCGTCGACTCGACCCGGCTGGTGCTGCGCCAGATGCTCCACGAGACCGGCCGCAACCCGCAGACCCGGATCGAGGTCGAGGACGTCGAGACCGCCGTCGAGCTCGTCGGGATGGGCCTGGCCGACTCCGTCATCCCCCGCGGCGCCGCCGAGCAGCTGCTGCCGCGGCTGGCTCCCGCCGCAGGCTGGGTGAGCCTGCGGCCACGGCAGTACGACACGTTGGCGATCGTGCACCGTGCGGGTGCGACCCTCTCCCCCGCGGCACGGCTGATGATCGAGCTGGCGACCGCGCGGATCAACTCGATCGTGCACCCCGAGATGGGCTGAGGTCGGCTGGGACGACCCGGTGAACAGGTGCATGCTGAACTAGGACCATGTCGCAGGCACACGAGCGCGAGGTCGCCGAAGCAGCCCACCTGCTCGAGCGCGCCCTGATCGAGGTCAAGAAGGTCGTCGTCGGGCAGGACGCGATGGTCGAGCGGATGATGATCGGGCTGCTCGCCCGAGGTCACCTGCTCCTCGAGGGGGTGCCGGGCGTGGCCAAGACGCTGGCCGTGCGCACGCTGGCCGACGTCGTGGGCGGGAGCTTCTCGCGGCTGCAGTTCACCCCCGACCTGATGCCCGGCGACATCACCGGCACACGGGTGTGGCGCGCGAGCACCGAGACGTTCGACGTCGAGCGAGGACCGATCTTCGCCAACCTCGTCCTCGCCGACGAGATCAACCGCGCCCCCGCCAAGGTGCAGTCGGCGCTGCTCGAGGCGATGGCCGAGAAGCAGGTCTCCATCGCCGGTCGCAGCCATCCGCTGCCCGATCCGTTCCTGGTGCTCGCCACCCAGAACCCGGTCGAGTCCGAAGGGGTCTACCGTCTGCCCGAGGCCCAGCGCGACCGGTTCCTGCTCAAGGTCGACGTGCCGTACCCGACGGGGCAGGAGGAGTTCACGATCCTGCACCGGATGTCGGTCGACCCGCCCCGTGCCGAGCAGGTCTTCGAGCCGTCCGACGTCGTCCGGCTGCAGAAGGTCGCCGACAGCCTCTTCGTCCACCACTCGGTGGCCTCCTACCTCGTCAACCTGACCGTCGCCACCCGATCGCCCGAGCGCTACGGCCTGGCCCACCTCAGCGGCGCCATCGAGCTCGGTGTCAGCCCGCGCGCCTCGCTGGGCATGCTCGCCGCTGGACGCGCGATGGCCTTGTTGCGCGGACGTTCCTACGTGCTGCCCTCGGACATCGTCGAGGTCGCCTCCGACGTGATGAGTCATCGGCTGCTGCTCTCCTTCGACGCCATCGCCGACGGGGCCGACCCCCGCGACATCGTCCGCGAGGTCATCGCCGCCGTCCCCCAGCCGACCGTCGCCTCCCGGGAGGACCCGGACGGTCGCCGCCCGGCGGACAGCCCGGCGAACAGCGCGGCCGACGGCCCCGAGCCTCCGGCCCCCGCGCACCAGGACACCGCGCACCAGGACACCGCGGAGTTCGTGGAGCACCCGTGACCTCCCACGCCCCCGACCTGCCGCCTCTCGGCGACGACACCGAGCCCGAGGCCGTCTTCGCGGCCCTGGACCTCGCCGTACGACGCCGCCTCCCCGGCCGGATGCACGGCGACCAGCAGGGGCTGCGGCTCGGCTCGGGCTCCGACCCGGAGGAGGTCGTGCGCTACCGCCCCGGCGAGGACGACGTACGCCGCATCGACTGGAACGTCACCGCCCGCTCCGCCGGCGTGCCCCACGTCTGGCGCACGCTCGCCCAGCACGAGCTGGAGACCTGGGTGCTCGTCGACGACACCCCCAGCATGGCCTTCGGCACGATCGCGCTGGAGAAGCGCGACATCGCCGCCGGCGTCACCGCCGCGATCGCCCTGCTGACCGCCGGCCCCGGCAACAGGCTCGGCACGGCGACCCTCACCGGGGCCGGGTTGCGCTGGGAGGCGCCTGTCCCGTCGCGCGCCGCCGCCCACCGCTCGCTGCGACGCCGTACGTCGCGCGGCGCCGCCTCCGCGGGTGGGGGCGGCGACCTCACCGAGGCCCTGCGCGGCTTCGGCGCCCGTCACTCCCGACCCGGCGTGCGGGTGATCGTCACCGACCTGCTCGACCCGCACGGCGTCGTCGAGCGACCCTTCGCCTGGGAGCGACCACTGCGCCGCCTCGCGGCCTCCCACGAGACTCTCGTCGTCGAGGTCGTCGACCCGCGCGAGCTCACGCTGCCCGACGTCGGTGCGGTCACCCTCGTGGATCCCGAGAGCGGACGCCGCCGCGAGGTCTGGACCTCCGACCGTCGCGTGCGGGAGCGCTACGCCGCGATGACCGCCGCCCACCGCACCGCCACGGCCGAGGCCGTCCGCTCCGCCCGCGCCGGCCACGTGCTGCTGCGCACCGACCGCGACTGGGTGCGCGACCTCGCGCGTCACGTGCACGGCCGGCCCCTCAAGCACGGAGCCCCGGCCCGCGGAGGGGCGGCCTGATGAGCCTCGCCTCCCCCGCCTGGCTGCTCCTGTTGCTCCCGGTCGCGGCGCTCGCCGCGTCGTACCTGGTCCAGGCCAAGCGCCGCAGTCAGTACGCCGTCACGTTCGCGACCCTGCCGATGCTGGAGCGCCTCACGCCGGAGAAGCCGGGCTGGCGCCGTCACCTGCCGGCGACGCTGCTGCTGCTCACCTTCGTCGTGCTGACCGTGGCCGCGGCGCGCCCCCAGGTCGACGAGCAGGTGCCGCGCGAACGCGCGACCGTGATCGTGGTCGTCGACGTGTCGCTCTCGATGCAGGCGACCGACGTCGCCCCCGACCGTCTCTCTGCGGCCAGCGACGCGGCGCAGGGCTTCGTGGACGGACTCCCCAGCGGGTTCAACGTCGGCGTGGTCTCGTTCGCCGGGTCGGCCACGGTGCTGGCCACCCCGACCTCCGACCACGAGGCCGCCGTGACGGCCCTGGACAACCTGCGCCTCGACGAGGGCACCGCGATCGGCGACGGCGTGATGACCTCGCTCGCGCAGATCGAGTCGACCGCCGCCACCGACGGGACCGGCCTCGACACCGACGTGCCGGCCCAGATCGTGCTGCTCAGCGATGGCACCAACACCGTCGGCAGCAGCCTCGACCAGGCCGCCGGCGCCGCCGCCGAGGCCGAGGTGCCGGTCTCGACGATCGCCTACGGCACCCCGACCGGCACCGTCACCGTCGACGGCCAGCTCGTGCCGGTGCCCGTCGACCAGGCCTCGCTCGACGCCCTGGCCCAGGCCACGGGTGGGATCGGGTACGCCGCCGAGACCGCCGAGGCGCTCGACGAGGTCTACGACGACATCCAGTCCTCGATCGGCTTCACCACCGAGCAGCGCGACGTCACGCCGTACGTCATCGCCATCGCGCTGCTGCTGGGGCTGCTCGCAGCGGCGATGTCGTTGCGCTGGTTCGCCCGGCTGCCCTGACCCCCTCAACCGAGCGCCCCTGAGCCGGTCCGAGCGTCACAGGAACCGTGCTGCCAGCAACCCGAGCGCCAGGGTGACGAGCCCGCCGACCGCGACCACGCAGCCGACCACCACGAACAACGGGGAGAGCAGACCTCCCGAGCTCGGGCCGACGGCGAGCCTGACCGACGTGGGCCGCTCGGGGTCGTAGCGCACCTGGACCCACTGGCCGGGCTGGGCCGGCGGCGGGTTGCTGCCGTGCGTGGTCTCGACCTCGATCGGCCGGCCGTCGGGGAGGACGAAGCGGACGACGGGCTTCCAGATGCCGTCGCGTCCCGGCACATCGGGCGTCCCGATGACCTGGTGCAACAGCTCGATCACCTGGGCGTCGGCCAGGCGTGACCTGCGCTCGAACTCGCGGTGGTGGCGCCCCACCCGGACCCCCAGGGCGATGAACAGGACGCCCAGCACGACCAGGACGATCCCGAACACGGGTGCGAGCGACATGGGGCCAGGGTGCCCGGATCGGCGCGGGCTAACCGCGGGCCTCCCGTGATCAGCACTCCAGGCCGTCCTCGGGGACGACCCCCTCGAGCAGGTAGCCCTCGACGGCGTCGTCGATGCACGCGTTGCCCTTGTTGTACGCCGTATGGCCGTCGCCGTCGCGGCTGACCAGGACGCCGCTGTCGAGCTGGTCGGCCAGCGCGACGGCCTCCTCGTACGGCGTCGCCGGGTCGCGCGTCGTACCGAGCACGACGATGGGGTCAGCCCCCTCGCCGCGCACGGTCGGGTACGGCTCGGAAGCCTCCACCTCGACGCCGTGGCAGCCGATCAGCCCCCAGGCGAAGACGCGACCGAAGGTCGGCGAGGCCTCGTCGAAGGCGGGGTACTCGGCCGGGATGTCCTCCGGCTCCAGCGTCGTGGGGTCGTCGAGGCAGTTGATCGCCAGGAACGCCTCGAGGCTGTTGTCGTCGTAGCCCCCGGAGGCGTTGCGGGAGGAGTAGAAGTCGGAGAGCAGCAGCAGCGTGTCGCCGTTGCCGGCCAGCCCCTCCTGCAGCGCCTGGTCGAGGAACGGCCAGTTGTCGCGGCTGTAGAGCGGAGTGACGACGCCGTAGAAGGCGTTGCCGATCGCCAGGTCGCGCCCCGACGACGTGGGAAGGGGCGATGCCTCGATGTCGTCGAGCAGGGTCTTGATGGTGTCCAGCCCCTCCTGGCGGTCCGTGCCCAGGAAGCAGCTGCCACCGGCGAGACAGTCGTCGACGTAGGCGTTGAGGGCGGTCTGGAAGCCGCGCGCCTGGCTCAGGGAGTTCTCGCGGAAGTCCAGCTCGGGGTCGGTGGCCGCGTCGAGGACGAAGCGCCCGACGTTGTCGGCGAAGAGCTCCGCGTAGACGCCACCCAAGGTCGTGCCGTAGGAGAAGCCGAGGTAGGCGAGCTTCTCCTCGCGCAGCGCACCGCGCAGGACGTCCATGTCGCGCGCCGCCTCGACGGTGGAGACATGACCGATCAGGGAGTCGGAGCTCTCCACGCAGCTGGCGAAGAAGTCGTCCTGCTCCTCGGTGAACTGCTCGGCCTCCGCCGCGTCGTCGGGGGCCGGGTCCTGGGCGATGAAGGTGTCGAGGTCGGTGTCGGAGACGCAGTCGATCGGGTCGGACTCGCCGGTGCCACGGGGGTCGAAGGCCACGATGTCCATCCGGGCCAGCAAGGGAGCGCCGAAGGCGAACGACGGATCGTCGACGAGGCTCGTGCCGGGGGCGCCGGGGCCGCCGGGGTTGACCACGAGCGAGCCCACCTTGGCCGCCTGGTCACTGGCGGGCGCGCGCTCGAGGTTGAGCTCGATCGTCTCCCCCTCCGGCTCGGCGTAGTCGATCGGCACCGTCAGCGTGGCGCAGTCGTTGGAGCCGCAGGCCTGCCAGTCGGGCACCTGCTCGTAGTACTGCTCGAGGCCGGCCGGGACGTTGACCGGATCTCCGTCGGGGCCCGGCACCGGCGAGGCGTCGCGAGTCTGGGTGGAGCGCGGCGCCGAGGGGCTCGCCGAGTCGTCGCCGGTGAAGATCAGGGCCGCGGTCGCACCCCCACCGACTCCGAGGGCGATCACCGCCACCACGGCCACGATCAAGGTCATCCGCCTGCTCATCATCAGCTGCTCACCATCGACTGTCCACTAGCTCCGCTCGGGCACCTTCAGCGCCACCATCATGGCCTCCAGGGCAAGGGCGACCGGCACGTTGAACTCCAACATCTGCTCGCGGGCCTCGAAGATCCACCCGATCCGGCGCAGGTTGAGCTCCGGCGTGGAGGTCCGGGCGAGCTCCTCGATGTCCCCGCGGATCTCCTCGTTGACCAGGGACCCCGGAGCCCTCGCCGCCACCGCGATCGCGTCGCGGTAGACCGAGGTGAGGTCCATCAGCCCGCGGTCCACGACGTCGAGCACCCGGCGCTTGGCGCGGGTCTTCTGGGACTTGTCCAGCGCCGACAGCGCGGGCGCGTACTCCCGCGGACGACGACCGCGCTCGACCACGCCGTACGTCGTGGCGAGGTCGACCTTCTCCCGGTCGTCCAGCTCGCTGGTGATCGCCTCGGCCTCCTCCTTGGCCACCTCGGCCAGGTTGGTCGCGGCCTGCATGCAGGCGCCCAGCGACGTCAGGCGCAAGGGCAGGGAGACGATCTCGCGGCGGCGGTTGCGGGTGGCCTCGTCGCGGGCCAACGCGCGCGCCCGGCCGATGTGTCCCTGGCTCGCGCGCGCGGCGTACGCCGCCAGGGCGGGGCTCACTCCGTCGGAGCGCACCAGGAACTCGGCCACGGCAGCCGCGGTCGGGGTCGCCAGCGTGAGCTGGCGGCAGCGGGAGCGGATCGTGGGCAGGACGTCCTCGACGGTGGGGGCGCAGAGCATCCACACGGTGCGGTCGGTGGGCTCCTCGATCGCCTTGAGCAGCGCGTTGGCGGCCTGCTCGGTCAAGCGGTCGGCGTCCTCGACGATGATGATCTGCCAGCGACGCCCGGCCGGGGCGAGCGCGGAGCGGCGGACGAGGTCGCGCACCTCGTCGACGCCGATGGACAGCTTGGCGGTGCGGACCAGCCCGATGTCGGCGTGGCTGCCCGCCAGCGCGGTGTGGCACTCGTGGCACTGCCCGCAACCCGCCTCGTCGCCGCGCCGCTCGCACTGCAGCGCTGCGGCGAAGGCGAGCGCCACGTTGGAGCGCCCGGAGCCGGGTGGGCCGGTGAAGAGCCAGGCGTGCGACATCCCCTTGCCGGCGGTGGCGGGCCGCAGGACGTCGACCGCGCGCTGCTGCCCGACGAGGTCGGCCCACACGTCGCCGACGCGACCCCCCGCCGCGACGGCCGTCACCGGACCGCCTGCGCCAGCAGGGGGCGTACGGCGTCGCGCACGCGCTCCGCGATCTCGTCGACGGGCGCCCGGGCGTCGAGCACCAGGTAGTGGTCCGGGTCGTCCTCGGCCATCGCGACGAAGGCCTCGCGGACCCGCTGGTGGAACTCCAGGGACTCGCCCTCGATCCGGTCGCGCCCGGCGAACCGGCCCAGCCCCGCCTCCGGGGCGAGGTCGAGGACGACGGTCAGGTGCGGGCGGAGGTCGCCGGTGGCCCAGCGGGCGACGGCCTCGACCTCCTCGACGGCCAGCGAGCGGCCGGCGCCCTGGTAGGCCAGGGTCGAGTCGACGTAGCGGTCGGTGATCACCACCTCGCCGCGCTCCAGCGCGGGGAGCACGAGGGTCTCGACGTGCTCGGCCTTGTCGGCGGCGTAGAGCAGTGCCTCGGTGCGGTCGGCCAAGGCGCCGGTCTCGGGACTCAGCACGATGCGGCGGACCTCGCGACCCACAGGCGTGTCACCGGGCTCGAACGTCAGCCGTACGGCGTACCCCTCGGCGAGCAGCCAGTCGCGCAACCGCCCGGACTGGGTGGACTTGCCCGAGCCCTCGCCGCCCTCGAAGCACACGAAGACGCCACGCCCGGCGTACACGGGACCGGTCGGGCCGGGGGCGGAGGTCACGGGCGAGACGCTACCGGGCAGCCCCGACAACCCTGACAGCCGACGGTGTGTGACGCCCGGGATCGGGCGCAGGAGCGCTCGGTGACGCCGGCCACGATCAAGGCATTGATTCGCGTACCGAGGCCAGCACGGTGTCCAGTTCAGCTTCAGACGACCCGGAGGACACGACGGCCCAGTAGGTGCAGGGCAGCGTTGCACCCGCGGTTCCGTCGCCCACGCGCCCGGCTACCCGCGCGCTGAGGCGCGCACTATGCGCTGATGGTCGGGCGGATCCCGAGGGGCGGCACGGTCGGGCGCTCCTCCCCCGAACCCGAGTTCGACTACCGTCGACGGAGACGAACGCCGGCAGGGAAGACTAGTGAACTAAGGGACGAGGGCCCGAAGTACTTGCGGTGCGTAGAAGCGCCGGGTCGGAGAGCCTTCAAGCTTAGTTTCGGCGAGGATGTCGAGCTCAATTAGTTGTTGTGCGAGCCCGTTAGCACGTGGGTAACTGACGCCAAGCCCTTCCGAGGCTTGACGCACGGTGAAAGACACGTTCGCCACGGCAAAGTCGACCATCTGGAGCGCGGTATCGGCCCGCAGCCTCGAGGCTCTGACGGTCTCCTTCATGTTCTCTTGCACCTTGATCAGTTCCAACATCTCCCGCTGAGTCAGCTTCGCTGAGTCCGTTATGCCTCGAGCGAAGAATCCAACGAACCCATCCCAGTCGCCGTCACAACTCACTTGAAGCAGGCGGTCGTAGTACTCGACTCGACGGGCTTCGAACCATGGCGAGACTGTCAGCGTCGGCTCGCTCAGAACACCGTGCATGAACATCTGGAGGATGATCAGCAAGCGTCCGATCCGTCCGTTCCCATCGTGGAACGGGTGGAGAGTTTCAAACTGGTAGTGGGCCATGGCTGCGCTGACAATCGGATCAAGGACTTCAGCGTGGTCGGATCGCATCCAGTCCGTGAGGTCGAGGACATTCGCCGCCAACACGGGCCCGCCCGGCGCAGGGATGAAGCGGGCGGCGTGAACCGGCAACGCACCGGCTGGAGCGTCGGAGCGTCGCCCGACGGCCACTTGACTCTCACGAATGATTCCAGTTTCGATACCCTCATCCTTTGTCCCAGTCACCAAGATCGACTGGAGGTCGCACAGAAGTGAGGGCGTAAGCGGCCGGCCCTCCTGGATCTCACTGAAAGCAAAGGAGGCCATCCGCACGTAGTTGAGAACCTCGCGCCTGTCACTCTTCGGAGGGGCGTCATCGCCCGAGACCAGCACCTCGGCGAGGGGGACGTAGGTCCCTTCAAGAGCTGAGGTGCTCTGCGCCTCCCGGTTCAGGGCGATCCTGCGAAGCAGGGTCGGATCTGGAAGTTGGCGCGCCAAACTGTCCAGAGCGGCGACGGCGGCGCGGGCATTCGCTACCTCCAGGTACGTCTTAGGAGTGAGGCTCGGCGCCGAAGCGTTCAGCGGCACCGGTATGAAGGCGGAGTGATTCCAAGGTCCGAGAATGGGGTCGGTTCCATGGATCGGGACAAGGCTCCCCATGTGGTCGTTGGCAAACATTGAGAGGTCCACGATGTAACTCTAACCCCGGTTCCCTTACATGTGCCGTCCTCCATGCTCGTTGACGAACATGGATCCGGCACGCGTGCAACACAAGGTGGCCATCAGTTACATCTGGTTCCCCTGGGCCAAGGAGTAGGTCGCATCTCGGAGCTCACAATTGACCCCTAGAGCTGTCAGCTAGGTGTGTCGAGCGGCTGCGAGCCGGAGCCCGACCAGAGATCGCCGCTTCGAGGCCCACAGTGCGGCCTTTGAGTGCGTACTCGGGCATCCTGTGCAAATGCCTGACGCCAACTCCGCTCTGCCATCAGTTGATCGCCTCGCATACTGATCAGCGGCGACCCTCAGAGCGACGACGTTTGGCTCTGGGAGGTCGTTTGGACGTTGAACTCGCTCGTACCGGCGGCTCCACTCGACGAGAAGATTGGCCTGGCTCGACACGCTGTTTCCAGCCTGCTGGGCCACCACGTCCTATGGCGGGGTGCCTGGCCAGGAGGCCCGGTTGCGCTCCTGACCGAGAACGAGAAGCGGACGCTCGCGCACGACGACACCCCGTGGCACGACCCTGAGCACGCGACCTTGCTCGTCTGGATCTGTGAAGAAGGAGCCGCTCCCCGCGCTCGTGCCGAGTAGCCCTGTCATCGGCATGTCCGCGCGGATCGCGGCAGATGCGAACGCTCGCTCTACTAGCGGTGACGCACGAGGTAGACGCCACCGCAGACAAGGCTCAGCGCGATCGCCCACCGGAACCCCGCATCGAATGTCTCGGACATGCCCGAGACGCCGCCAACAATCACGAGGACCACGGCGCCTGCCGTCAGCACGCCGAGCAGGACCCCGAGGCCGGCCGCGATGGTGAGGGACTGCTCTTCCCTCGCTGCTTGCGACTTCATTGCGCCACTATCGCTGAAGCTGGATGAATCCGCACCACCCGCATATCAAGCAAAGTCGGGCGCATACTCTACGGAATCGCCGGTCCCTCGCTGTAAGCGTCGGTCAACGGGGTCGTACTGGTCATGAAGTCGACCAATGGCCCTGCGAGGGTCGCTGCGCTGACTGTCCATCGGCCGTTGCCGGTCTCGACGGTGCACCAGGCCGCGAGGTCGCCGGATGGTAGCGACGCCCACGACGTCTTTGCTGGTGACGTTCCCGGGTCCGGTCCACCGCGCCGATTGAGGACCTGCTGGACGGTGGTGGGAGCAGCGGCGATCACGTGGTCCTGTTCGCCTACTGCGCCCTCACACAACGCGAGAGCGGTAGTGGGATCGGCACTCGTCTGAGCGTCCTCAGGTGGCAAGGTCGCGCGACCCGCGTCTGAGTCTGTACTGCATCCGGTAAGCAGCATTGCGGTGATGAGAGCGAGTGTCGTGCACGCCGTGCGCATGACTGTTGGACGCGTTGCCGTTCCACCGGGCTCCATGCCAGGAGTATGCGCCGACCCGTGACACTCCGCCAGGCCGACCATCGGGATGAGCGGAAGGTTCTACGCGCGGTGGCAGTGGTGTGACGCACACCGAGTCAGTCATGGATCAGCCCCTCGACCTACGTCCGCATCGGGTAGGTCTGGCCGGTGGCGTGGGCCTGGTGGTGATGGAAGGGGCACAGCAGTACGGCGTCGCGAGTGTTGGTGTGCCCGCCGTCGGACCAGGGGGTGGTGTGGTGGACGTGGCAGAACGCCCCCGCCACGTCACAGGCCGGGTGCTGACAGTGCTGCTGCTCGACAAGCAACGCCAGCCGCTGGGCGGCGTTGTGGAACCGCTGGCCGCGACCGAGGTCGAGGACGTGGCCGCCCTTGTCCAGCACGGCCGGGAACACCTTCGCCTCACACGCCAACCGGATCAGCTGTCCCGGTGAGACCCCGGTCCCGGACTCGGTGTGGCCCGTCCTCTCCGCGCCCTCGGTGAACGTCTCGGCCGGGGCGCTGATCACCACGGTCGCCGCCAGACCACCCTGCTTCGGCAGACCGTCGGTGGGGTAACCCTCGATGTACTCCATGAACGCCAGACCCAGCTTGTGCGGCGTCGGCCTCTCGAAGTCGAAAGCACCAGCACCCTCGGTGGCGCGCACATGCTTCGGCGAGGCCAGAGCTTGCAACGCCTTGCGGAACATCTCGGCCTGCAACTCCGGCAGCACGAACGACCCCCGCACCGTCCCGTCACCACCGTTGCGGAACTTCACCTCAGCCTTCTTCCGGGCCTCGGCCTCCAGGTCGGCCAACCGCTTCGCCTCACGAGCCTCGGCGGTCTCGGGGTCGAGGACCTCGAACAGCTTCTCCCCGAGCCGGCGCAGCTCGTAGGCATCGAAGTGGGCGGCCTCACCGATGAGGTACTTCTCCGCGGTGTCCTTCTCCGCCACCAGGTCGTCGTCGAGATCGTCGACCGCAGCC
>NZ_JAPYPS010000080.1 GCF_029937575.1 Nocardioides sp. | reverse complement strand
GCGACGCGCGGCGCCCGGTCGGCGTACACCCGACGGGCGGAGCGGACGACCTGGTCGACGTACCCGTCGCGCAGCAGCGCGAGGAAGGCCCGCTGGACGGGCCAGGCGACGCCGTCGTGCCGGACCTCACGCGCGCGACAGATCGTGTCCAGCAGCGGTGCCGGCGCGACGAGCCACCCGAGGCGGAGCGATGGCGCCACCGACTTGGAGGCGGTGCCGAGGTACGCGACCAGGTCTCGATCGAGGGAGGCCAACGCCGGCACCGGGGCGACGTCGTAGCGGAACTCGGAGTCGTAGTCGTCCTCGACCACCACCGCTCCCGCCGCTCGCGCGCCGGCCAGCAGCCCGAGGCGGTGGTCGGCCGGCATCACCTGACCCAGCGGGTGCTGGTGTGCGGGCGTGACGTAGGCGGCCGCGAGGCCCACCAGCGACGTCAGAGCCTGCGCGGCCGGTACGTCGTGCACCTCGCGGTGGCAGGAGCGCACGGTCTCCGCCGCCGCCCGGTAGCCGGGATCCTCCACCGCGACCGGACCCGGCGGGAGTGCGTCGAGGAGGTGCCGCAACCCGTCGGTGGTGCCTGCGGTGATCAGCACCTCGTCGGGCTCGCACGGGACTCCACGGGTGCGGGTGAGGCGCTCGGCGAGCGCCGTGCGCAGGGCGAGCAGGCCGCGTGGGTCGTCGTACCCGCGCGGTGGGGTGGCGGCCGAGACCTCACGCCAGGCGCGACGCCACCCGGCTCGGTGCCGGGGGTCGATCCACGGGGTGCCCGTGTCGAGGCGGATCCGGGACGCTGTCGACGCGGGGGCGGCCAGCCGCCGAGGTCGCGCCACGGGTGCGGCCTCCGAGCCGACGTACGTGCCGGAGCCGCGGCGCGCCTCGAGCCACCCCTCGGCCACCAGCTGCTCGTAGGCCTGCTCGGTGACCGAGCGGGACACGCCCAGGTCGGCGGCCAGGGCCCGCGAGCTCGGGAGCCGGACCCCGCGGGTGAACGTGCCGTCCTGGACGAGCCCGCGGATCCGCTCGGAGAGCTGGCGACCCAGGGGGACGGGGCTGTCACGGTCGAGCCGGACCGGGAGAGTGGGCATGAGTGTCCTGCTCGACTGGATGGCTTGTGGCCTGCTGGTGCAGGCCAGTTTGCTGTCAGGCTCGCCGCATGTCCACACCCGCCCCGCCCCTCTCGCCGACCGAGCGCACCACGGTGCGCCGTGGCAGCAACCGCGCCCTCGACGACCGGGCCGCGCTGCACGCCCTGCTCGACGTGGCGCTGATCGCCCACCTCGGCGTCGACGTGGGAGACCACCCCGTCGTCCTGCCCGTGGCCTTCGCCGTGGACCCGGACGGCCCGGACGACGGCGGCACGCTCTACATCCACGGCTCCGTGGCGGCTCGCTGGCTCACGGCCTCGAGCACCACCACGGTGTGCGTCACCGTCACCGAGCTCGACGGTCTGGTCGCGGCGCGCTCCGGCTTCCACCACTCGATGAACTACCGCTCCGCCGTCGTCATCGGCGCGGCTCGCCTGGTCGACGACCCCTCGGAGAAGTCGCACGCGCTGGCGCTGACGGTCGACCACATGGTCCCCGGTCGCGCCGCGACCCTGCGCGAGCCCACCCGCAAGGAGCTCGCGGCGACCTCGGTGCTCGCCGTGGCGCTGCGGGAGGCGTCGATGAAGCAGCGCGACGGCGACCCGGTGGACGAGCCCGAGGACGTCGCGGCTGGAGCCTGGGCCGGCGTCATCCCCGTACGGCGGGTCGCCGGCGCGCCGCTGTCCGCCGACGACTCCCACGACCACGTGCCGGCGGACGTGACCGCCCGGGCGGCGGGGCTGTCCGACGCAATAGGCTGAGCGCCATGACCCAGCGCACCCTCGTCCTGCTCAAGCCCGACACCGTCCGTCGGGGACTCGTCGGGGAGGTGCTGTCCCGCTTCGAGGCCAAGGGGCTCTCGATCGTCGCGATGCAGCACCGCACCATCGACGGCGAGATGGCCGATGCCCACTACGCCGAGCACGTCGAGCGCGACTTCTACCCGCCGCTGCGCGCCTTCGCCACCAGCGGACCGTTGGTGGCCCTGGTGCTGGAGGGCGACGAGGCGATCGACGTCGTGCGGGCGATCAACGGTGCGACCGACGGACGCAAGGCGGCCCCCGGCACGATCCGCGGCGACCTGTCGCTGTCCAACCGCGAGAACCTCGTCCACGCCTCCGACTCCGAGGAGTCGTCGGCGCGCGAGATCGGGCTGTGGTTCCCGGGGCTCTGACCGCCCCCGCCGCACATCGGTCACGGTGACGCCTGGCTGAACCGGGCCACGAGTCGCCCACAGGGGCCGGTGGACGACGTTCCTGCACAGGCGTCCACCGCGGCGGTGTCGGGGCCGGCCCGGCCCGGGCACGGTCGGTCCATGCACACCGACCCGCCCGGCACCGCCAGTCCACCCACGACGTCCTCGGCTCCCGAGATGGCCATGGTCCCCACCTCCGTGGGACGTGCCTCGCGGGAGTGGGACGAGCAGCACGTCGACCTCCGGGCTGCCTCCGCGCAGGTCGCCGAGGCCTCGACAGCGGGGTTCACCCCTCCGGTCGCGCACGCGGCGACGGCCTTCCTCGAGGCCTGGCACACTCACACGGCCGCGATCGCCCTGAGCTGCGAGGTGCAGGCCGACGCGATGCGTGCGGCGATCACCGACTGGCTGGACGGCGACCGGGAGAGCGCCGCCCGGGGATGGGCGCTGCTCGGCTTCGTGGAGGAGCTGCGATGACCGCCCCGCAGGGCGGTGTCGTGCCGCTCCCGGAGCCACCCAGCGCGATGCCGGCGTACGCCGCTCGCAGTGGGCTCGTCCATGACTGTTGCGTCTCCCTGCGAGCGGTCTGCGCCCGGCTCGACGACCTCGGCACCTTCACGTCGGGTCCCGCCCGGCTGGACGACTGGGTCGGCGGCAGCGCCGACGTCTGCCGGCGCGAGACCCGTGGGCTGGGCAGGCGCGCCGATGCCATGTCGCTGGCCTTGCGCCGCGTGGCGGCGCGCGTCGAGGAACACGCCGAGACCCTCGCCCACCTCGACGTCCTCCACGCCGACCTCGTCGCGACGAGCACCTCGCTGGCCGGCGGGATCGAGGTGCTCCGGCGCGACGTCGCCCGCGCCACCCCGGCCGGCCTGCCGGCGCTCGGACCGGTCCTCCACGCCAGGTCGGCGGCGCTGAGCGCGAGCATCGCCGACTACGAGCGCGACCGACATCGCTGGTTGCACCGGCTGTTCGAGGAGGAGCAGGCGATGGTCGCCGCGTTCGAGAGGTTCCACTCGATGCGCCAGGTCCGCGACCGCTTCGACGGGGTGCCGGACCCGGCCGACGGAGCCCTGCGCGCCCTGCCCCCGGCGGGCAGCTCGCCCGGCGACGCCCTCGCCTGGTGGCGCTCGCTCTCCCCGGCCGAGCGAGCCGCGCTCCTGGTGGCCGCGCCGGGGGTGCTCGGCAACCGCGACGGGCTCCCGGCGCGGGTGCGCCACCGGGCCAACGAGGTGCGGCTCGAGCGCGACCTGGCGGGGCTCAGATCCCTGCGGGAGCGCGGCGACCTCACCGAGCGCGAGAAGGCGGTGCTGCGCAACGCCGAGGCAGCCGCCGCTGCGCGCGACGAGGCCGAGCAGGCCCGTGACCCGCGGACCGGTGAGCCGGTCCCGGTCAGGCTGCTGGTCTACGACCCGGCGGCCTTCGGCGGCGACGGCGCCGTCGCGGTCAGCGTCGGGGACCCCGACACCGCCGACGACGTCTCCGTCCTGGTGCCCGGCCTGGGCACGGACGGAGCCGACATCCCCGGCCTGACCGAGCACGCCACGTCCGTCTACGAGGCTGCGCGGGACGCCGACCCGGGTGCGTCGCACGCCTCGATCGCCTGGATCGGCTACGACGCACCGGACAACTTCCCCGTCCGCGACGGGCTGTCGGCAGACGCCGCCGGCGTGGTCCGGGAGGACCTCGCCGAACGAGGCGGTGCCGCGCTCGCCCAGGCGGTCGACGGCCTCAGAGCCTCCCGGGCGGGCGACCCCGCGCACGTCACCGTGATCGGGCACAGCTACGGCTCCACCACCGCGGGGCACGCCGCCCACGACCAGGGACTCGCGGCCGACGACCTGGTCTTCGTCGGCAGTCCGGGCGTCGGCGGCGGGGTCGACGGCCCCGCCGACCTCGGCATGTCGTCGCAGCACGTCTGGGCGGGAGCGAACAGCCACGACGTCGTACCCGACCTGGCCGACCAGGGCTCGATCGACCTGGGGCTCCTCGGTGGCATCGGGCTCGGCAACGACCCGGCGGAGGACGACTTCGGCGCGATCCGGTTCCAGGCCGAGTCGGCGAGCGGCTCCGACTCCGACGCGCACTCGAGCTACTTCGAGGACGGCTCGGAGTCCCTCGACAACCTCGCCCACATCGTGACGGGCCAGTACGGACTCGTGGACCAGGCGCCGGGGGTGACCGATCCCTGGTGGGGCCCGCCCATGGACCCGGAGTCCGGCCGGATCCCGCGGCCCGAACCGGGTCTCGCCGCATGATCCTGGTGAGCCGACACGACGGGCGCGGCGTGCCTGCGCCGAAATCCGGCTGCATCTTCCTACGCTCGCTACCGGGACCCGCGGAATCACGCGCTCGCGGCCCCACCTTCCCCGGTTAATGCGCGTGAGCAGTGAGGCGCGCGCGCAATGGCGAACAGCATCATCGGCCGCGACATGGCCGTCGATCTCGGCACTGCCAACACGTTGGTCTACGTCCGCGGCAAGGGTGTCGTGCTCGACGAGCCGAGCGTCGTCACGCTCAACGACGCCACCGGCGAGGTGCTGGCGGTCGGGCACGAGGCCAAGCGGATGATCGGTCGGACCCCCGACAGCATCACCGCGCTGCGACCGCTCAAGGACGGCGTCATCGCCGACTTCGAGGCGACCGAGCAGATGCTGCGCTACTTCATCCAGCAGGTCCACCGCCGCCGCTACTTCGCCAAGCCGCGGATGGTGATCTGCGTGCCGAGCGGGATCACGGCGGTCGAGCAGCGAGCGGTCAAGGAGGCGGGCTACCAGGCGGGCGCCCGCCAGGTCTTCATCATCGAGGAGCCGATGGCGGCCGCGATCGGCGCCGGACTGCCCGTCCACGAACCCACCGGCAACATGGTGGTCGACGTCGGCGGGGGCACGACCGAGGTCGCGGTGATCTCGCTCGGCGGGATCGTCACCTCGCTCAGCGTGCGTACGGCGGGCGACGAGATCGATGCCGCCATCGTGAGCTGGATGAAGAAGGAGCACTCCCTGATGCTGGGGGAGCGCACCGCCGAGGAGGTCAAGATGACCCTTGCTTCCGCCTTCCCGTCCACCGGTGAGCCCGTCGGCGAGATCCGTGGGCGCGACCTCGTCTCGGGCCTGCCCCGGACCGTGAGCGTGCCGGCGACCGAGATCCGCCAGGCCATCGAGGAGCCGCTGCACGCGATCGTCGACGCGGTCCGGGTGACCCTCGACCAGACGCCGCCCGAGCTCGCCGGCGACATCATGGACCGCGGCATCGTGCTGACAGGTGGCGGCGCGCTCATCCGTGGCCTCGACGAACGCCTGCGCCACGAGACGGGCATGCCCGTGCACGTGGCCGACGAGCCGCTCACCTCGGTCGCCCTGGGCGCCGGGACGTGCGTGGAGCAGTTCGACGCCCTCAAGCAGGTCCTCGTGGCCGACACGAGGCGCTACCGATGAGGCTCTCCCGCTCCCGCCGACCACTCGGCGCCGTACGACGCCACGATCACGACGGTGCCGGCGACGGCCACCCGCCCCGCGCCCTGGTGGTCGCGCTGGTGCTCGCCTGCGTCAGCCTCATGCTGCTCGACCGCGGCGACGACTCGGTGATCGATCCGGCCAGGCGCGCCGTCGGAGAGATCGTCGGACCGGCTCAGTCGGGGGTCTCCGCGGCCATCCGACCGGTCGTCGAGCTGCCCGACTTCTTCCGCAGCCGCGAGGAGATGCGCGCCGAGCTGGCCTCCCTCGAGGCCGAGAACGCCGGGCTGCGCACCGAGGTCCGCACCTCCGACTACCGGCGCAACAAGCTCGCCGAGCTCGAGGGCCTGACCAGCGCCGCGGAGAGCCTCGGCTACGCGCTGCTCCCGGCCCGCGTCGTCGGCCTCGGCTCGTCGCAGACCTTCAGCAACACCGTCACCATCGACGCCGGCTCCGCCTCCGGGCTGGCCCCGGACATGACCGTGGTCAACAACGACGGCCTGGTCGGCCGCATCCTGCGCGTGACGCGCACCTCGGCGACCGTGCTGCTCCTCGTCGACGCCGACTCCACCGTCGGCGGCCGGATCGGCGAGAGCATGGAGCTGGGCTTCCTGCAGGGGCGAGGCGTGATCGGTGGGGCCGCCCGTCTGGACCTCGAACTGCTCGACCAGCGCCTGGTCCCCTCGAAGGGCGACACCGTCGTCACCTGGGGGAGCATCGGTAGCGAGGGCGAGCCCAGCGGACCGTACGTCGCCGGGGTCCCCATCGGGGAGGTCGTCTCGGTCTACTCCAGCCTGCGTGAGTCCTCGCAGCGCGCGGTGATCGACCCGTTCGTCGACTTCTCCGAGCTGGACCTCGTCGGCGTCGTCGTCCCCTCCGGCACGCGCAGCGACCGAGCCGTCGTCGAGGCCGACGGGAGCCTGCGATGAGTGACCCCTCCGTCCGCGGCAGCTCACCGGCCCGGCTCGTCCTCGTCGCGGCCGCCGTCGTGGCCGCACTCGTGCTGCAGACCACCGTCTTCCCGCACCTGGCCTGGCGTGGTGTGGTCCCCGACCTGGTCCTCCTGGTCGTGGTGGCCGCCGGACTCGCCCGAGGCTCCCACCACGCCATGGTGCTCGGCTTCTTCGCCGGTGCCCTGCTCGACCTGGCTCCGCCCGCCGACCACGTCGCGGGTCGCTGGGCCCTGGCCCTGATGCTGGTCGGCTACGTCGCCGGTCAGGTACGCCGTGAGGCGGCGCCCTCGGTGGGGGTGTGTCTGGCGACGGTCGCGGCCTGCTCCTTCCTGGGCTCCTCGGTCTTCGCGCTGAGCGGGTTGGTCCTGCAGGACTCCGCGGCGAGCATCCCCGACCAGCTCGGCGTCGTGTTCGTCGCCGTGGTCTGGGACGTCCTGTTCGCGGCGCTGCTCGCGGCGCTCGTCATCGCACCGGTCCGCCGCGTGCGCCACCGGACCCAGACCGATCGACTCGCACGCCGATGAGGGGACTCGTGAGCCCTGGCGGGGCCGGTGGCGGCGGGTCCACCGGTCGCCTGCGCATCCTGGTGATCCAGGCGCTGGTCTTCTCGCTGTTCGCCACCCTCCTGGTGCGCCTCTACTACCTCCAGGTCGTCGCCGGCGACGAGTACCAGGGCCGCGCCGCAGCGCAGTCCGTGCGCGAGATCGTGCTGCAACCCTCCCGAGGACTGATCGTCGACGACCAGGGCCGACCGCTCGTCGCCAACCGGTTGTCGTGGGTGGTCTCGCTCGACCGGACGCTCCTCGGCAAGTTCAGCGAGCGCAAGCGCGACAAGCTGGTCGACCGGGTCGCCGACGTCGTGGACGTACGCCCCACACGCATCGACAAGCGCCTGGTCTCCTGCGGCGAGGAGGGATCCCAGGCCGGCGTGTGCTGGAACGGCTCGCCCTACCAGCCCGTCCCGATCGCCTTCGACCTCGACCAGGCCCAGGCCCAGCGCATCCGCGAGGAGCCCGAGGACTATCCGGGCGTGATCGTGGAGCAGCAGAGCGTGCGCGACTACCCCGAGCCCTTCGGCATCAACGCCGCCCACCTGCTCGGCTACCTGAGCCCGATCACCTCCGACGAGCTCGACCAGGCGGAGTCCGACGGCGACCGCTCCGTCAACGGCGCCTCCACCGTCGGTCGGGCGGGCCTGGAGCAGCAGTACGACGCCTGGTTGCGCGGGATGCCCGGCTACCGCGAGGTCTCGGTCGACTCGATGGGCCGCGTCATCGGCGACGAGGGGGAGGTGGAGGCCCAGCCCGGCGACACCCTGGTGACGTCGCTCGACGCCAAGGTGCAGGCCACCGTCGAGAAGCAGCTCGCTGAGACGATCGCCACCGCGCGCCGGACCCGGGACTCGGTCACGGGCCGCAACTACGTCGCGGATGCCGGCGCCGCCGTCGTGCTGGAGGCCGACACCGGCCGCGTGGTCGCGATGGCCAGCCAACCGACGTACGACCCTTCGGTCTGGGTGGGCGGCATCTCGAAGAACGAGCTCGCCGAGCTCTACTCCGAGGAGGCGGGTCTGCCGCTCCTGGGCCGGGCCACGCAAGGTCAGTTCGCACCGGGTTCGACCTGGAAGCCGTTCATGACCGCCGGCGCGCTGACCAACGGCTACGGCACCGACACCCGGCTCGACTGCTCGTCCTCGGTGCAGGTCGGCAATCGCGCCTTCAAGAACTACGAGTCCGGCGCCTACGGCTACATCGGCTTCGACAAGGCGCTCGAGGTCAGCTGCAACACCTTCTTCTACCGGATCGGGCTCGACTACTGGCAGCGCTTCGGCAGCGACGTCGCCGACGTGGATGCCCGCGACCCGCTCGTGGAGGAGGCCCAGGAGTTCGGCTTCGGGGCCGAGACCGGGGTCGACCTGCCCGGTGAGGCCTCCGGCCGGATCGCCGACCGCCAGTGGAAGCGCGACTACTTCGAGTCGCAGAAGGACTACTACTGCGGCATCGCCGACGAGCCGCGCGACGCCCCGGCAAACCGGGACCTGTCCGACTTCGTCTACAAGTTCGCCGGCGAGTTCTGCGTGGAGGGCTTCGCCTACCGCGCCGGCGATGCGGTCAACTTCGCGATCGGGCAGGGCGACACGATCGTCACGCCGCTCCAGCTCGCACGGGGCTACGCGGCCATCGCGAACGGCGGGACCCTCTACGAGCCCCGCATCGGTACGGCGATCGTCGCCGCCGACGGCACCGTCATCCGGCGGATCAAGCCCAAGGTCAGCGGCACCGTCGACCTGCCCCCGGGCATCGGCGGCTACATCGACGAGGCGCTCAAGGGCGTGAGCCGTCAGGGCACGATGTCGTGGCGCCTCGGTGGCTTCCCGCTCGACGAGGTGGCGATCCGGTCCAAGACCGGCTCCGCCGAGGTCTACGGCAAGCAGTCGACCTCGTGGGTCGCGTCGTACTCCGACGACTACGTCGTGGTGATGATGGTCAGCCAGGGCGGCACCGGCTCCGGCACGTCCGGGCCCGCCGTCCGCGCGATCTGGGAGGCGCTCTACGGCATCGAGGGTGAGGACGTGCTCCCGGCCAAGGCCGCGATCCCCGGTACGACGTTGCCCGACCGGCTACCCGTCTTCCAGCGCAACGGCTCGATCCTGCCGCCGGCGCCGCGTGAGCGCGAGAAGGAGAGTGGTTCGTGATGCAGACCTCGGCCCTGACCCGACGCCCCGGCATGGACTGGCTCCTGCTCCTCTCGGTCCTCGCGCTCAGCGTGCTCGGCTGCCTGCTCGTGTGGTCGGCGACGAGTGCGCGCAGCGACCTGACCGGCGGCGACCCGCGGGCGTTCCTGGAGAAGCAGATCGTCAACGTCGCCCTCGGCCTGGCCCTGCTGATCCTGGTCCTGGCGACCGACCACCGGTGGGTCCGGATCGTGGCGCCCCTGGTCTACCTGGCCTCGATCGGCGGACTGGTCCTGGTCCTCACGATGGGCACCGTCATCAACGGCTCCCGCTCGTGGTTGATGCTGGGCGGCCTGTCGATCCAACCCTCGGAGTTCGCCAAGCTGGCCGTGGTGATCGGCATGGCCCTGGTCGTCGCCGAGCGCGCCGAGGGTCGCTGGCGACCGCGCGTGGGCAGCGTCGACGTCATCGCGATGCTGGCCATCGCCGCGGTGCCGACCGCCCTGATCCTGATGCAGCCCGACCTCGGCACGATGCTGGTGCTGGCCGCCACGGTCTTCGGGGTCCTCGCGGCCGCCGGGGCGCCCCGTCGCTGGCTGGCCGTGGTCGCGGTCTCCGCGGTGGCGGCCGCGGTGACCGCCATCCGAGCCGGCGTCCTCAAGCAGTACCAGGTCGACCGGTTCCTGGCGTTCACCGACCCGGATCGCGACCCCCTCGGGGCCGGCTACAACGTCGAGCAGTCCCGGATCGCGGTCGGCAACGGCGGCTGGTTCGGCAACGGGCTGCTCCACGGCTCCCAGACCCGGTCGGGCTTCGTCCCCGAGCAGCACACCGACTTCGTCTTCACCGTCGCCGGTGAGGAGTTGGGCCTGGTCGGCTCGGCGCTGATCATCGCCCTGCTCGGCATCGTGCTGTGGCGCGCCCTGACGATCGCGGTCCGCACCGACGACGTCTTCGGCCGCGTGGCCGCCGCCGGGATCGCCTGCTGGTTCGGGTTCCAGGCCTTCCAGAACATCGGCATGTGCCTCGGCATCATGCCGGTCACCGGCGTGCCCCTCCCGTTCGTGTCGTACGGCGGCAGCTCGATGTTCGCCGGGATGCTCGCCGTGGGCCTGCTGCTGAACATCTCGCGGAGGGCCGCGGTCGCTCCGGCCGCGCGGATGCAGCCGGCCAAGCGGGTCCTGGTCCGCGCCTGACCCGGCAGCCCGTCGCCGCGCAGCTGTTGATGCGCTGCGGGTGGACGCTGAATGCCTACGATGTCCGGGTCCGGCGGACGACCCCGAGGTGGCCCGGCTGGAGTCGTCGGCCGTCCAGCCGGCAGGACCTCGTGGGGTCCGGGACTCGGCCGGCTACCTGCGTCACTGCGTCCCCTCGCTGGACTCCGCGCAGGTGCGGCGCCTGCAGCGTCGCGACCCGGCCGCACGGACGCTCGGACCTGCCGCTGCCCAGCACCGGTCCGCCGTGGCGCGACGAGCGACCTCCCGGCGATCCTCGACTCCTCACCGGGCAGGGCCCCGGGTGACTCACGGCACGTCGTCGGCCGTGTCGGCCAACCGGCCGCCCCGCCACTGCACGCACATCGCTGTGGCGTCGTCGCTGACCCAGGCATCGTCGCGGTCGACCAGCTGGTTGCGGAGCGCGCGGACCAGCTCGGGCAGCGAGCGGCCCTCGGCGGTGCCGCGCCGGATCAGGTCGACCAGCCCGTCGACCCCGAGCAGGGTGCTGTCGAGGTCGCGGGCCTCGGTCAGGCCGTCGGTGTAGAAGACCAGGATGTCGCCCGGCTCGAGGTACTCCTCGCAGACGGTCGGGGCCCCGGACCCGAGGCCGGTGCCGAGCGGGGGCATCGGCTCCATCGCGAGCGAGTCGTCGATCGCGTCGGCCCGCACGAGCAGGGGAGGGGGGTGGCCGGCGCTGACCCACGAAAGGCGGCCGGTCGTGGTGTCGAGCTCGGCGAGGATCGCGGTCACGAAGCGCTCTCCGCGACCGAAGTCCGCGACCGCCGACTCCATCGCCTGGTAGGTCGCCACCAGGTGCTGGTCGCCGCGCCGTGAGTTGCGGTAGGCCGTGATGGCCACCGTGGAGGTCAGGGCGGCATCGAAGCCGTGTCCCATCGCGTCGAGGACGGCGAGGTGGGTGGTGTCGCCGTTGACGGCGTAGTCGTAGGCGTCGCCGCCGGTGGAGTAGCCCGGCTCGAGCAGCGTGGCGACGACGACCTCCTGGGTGGAGTGCGTCGACGGGGGCAGCAGGGACTCCAGCAGCTCGGCGCCCAGGCTCATCTCCTGGGTGCGGCGCGACTGGTGGAGGGCGTCGCCGAAGTGGCTCTTGGTCAGCACCGCCTGGGCGATCGTGCGGGCGCCCTCGGCGACCGTGGTCAGGCGGGCGTCGTCCTTCTCGTCGGCCGAGGCAGCCACGACGAGCTCCAGGACCCCGAGGCGCTGGAAGCCGTGGCTGACCGGTGCGCGCAGGGTGATGTCGCCCGTCGTCGGGCCCTCGCCGGTCGTGGCGGTGCCCGAGACGTAGCAGTCGCCGACCGGGTTGCCCGCGATCGGGAGCACCGGTCGGCGCGGGGAGTGCCGTGACACCTCGCCGTGCAGGTCGGTCTCCTCGAGGTCGACGAGGTAGAGCACGACGTCGCGTGCCCCCAGCACCCGCTGCAGCTCCTCGATGGCCACGTCCGCCACGTCGGAGGGGCGGCAGTCGTCGAGGCGTCGGACGAGCGACGCGACCAGGTCGGCGCGCTCGGCCGGACCGTGGGGGGAGGGCGTCACCGGCTCATTGTTCATCACAGGTTCCGCCCTTGACGCAGAACCCGCGGGGATCACCCGCTGGCGGATTGCCGCGACGTGCCGTCCACGACCTAGGATGGTTGCCGATGACAACCACGCCGCGCCCCGACCCCGACTCGGAGACCCCCTCCGGCGAGTACTCCCACGCCCAGATCCTGACGATCCTCTCCGGCCTCATGCTGGGGATGTTCCTCGGCGCGCTGGACCAGACCATCGTCAGCACGTCGATCCGCACCATCGCCGACGACCTCGACGGGCTCTCGATCCAGGCGTGGGTCACCACCGCCTACCTGATCACCGCGACCATCACGACGCCGATCTACGGCAAGCTCGGCGACCTCTACGGGCGCAAGAAGCTGTTCATGTTCGCGATCACCGTCTTCATCGCCGGCTCCGCGCTGTGCTCCTTCGCCACCTCGATGCCCCAGCTGGCGGCGTTCCGCGCCTTCCAGGGTCTCGGTGCGGGTGGCCTGTTCACGCTGGTGCTGGCGATCATCGGCGACATCGTCTCCCCCAGGGAGCGAGCCAAGTACACCGGCTACTTCATGGCCGTCTTCGGCACCTCGAGCGTCCTCGGGCCGCTGGTGGGCGGGTTCTTCGCCGGTCGCTCCGACATCATGGGGCTCACCGGCTGGCGCTGGGTCTTCCTGGTCAACGTGCCGATCGGCATCGCCGCGCTGGTGGTCGTCTTCCGGACCCTGCACGTGCACGCGGCGCCCGCGCGCGACGTACGCATCGACTGGTACGGCGCCGCCGCGCTCGTCACGATGCTGGTGCCGGTCCTGACCGTCGCCGAGCAGGGCCGCGAGTGGGGCTGGACCGATCCCCGGTCGCTGGCGTGCTACGTCGTCGGCGCGATCGGCTTCGTGGCGTTCGTCGTCGCCGAGCGGGCGATGGGCGATGCGGCCCTGATCCCGCCCAAGCTCTTCAAGATCCGCGCCGCGGTGGTGACGATCGCGGCGAGCGTGGTCGTCGGCGTCGCGATGTTCGGCGGCATCATGCTGCTGCCGCTCTACATGCAGATCGTGCACGGGGCCTCACCGACCGAGTCCGGTCTGCTCATGCTGCCGATGGTGGCCGGGATGATGATCGCCTCGATCGGCTCGGGCCGGGTGATCTCGCGCACGGGCCGGGTCCGCACCTTCCCCATCGTGGGCTCGGTCTTCATCACCGTCTCCCTCCTCCTGCTGTCCCTGACCACCGCCGACACGGCGCTGGTGTGGGTGTCGCTGGCGATGCTGTTGTTGGGGCTCGGTCTGGGTCAGTGCATGCAGCCGCTGCTGCTGACGATGCAGAGCGCCGTACCCCCGCGCGACATCGGGGTGGCCACCAGCTCGGCGACCTTCTTCCGCCAGATCGGCGGCACCATCGGCGTGGCCGTCTTCCTGTCGGTCCTCTTCGGGACGGTGGGTGGCAACATCTCCACCGCCTTCGCCGAGGAGTCGCAGACGCCTGCCTTCCAGGCCGCCGCAGCCGCGGCCTCGAAGGACCCCGACTCGCCGGACGCCCGCGTGGTCGCCGGCGACCCCGAGGTCATCCAGTCGGTCCAGGACGACTCCTCGATCATCGAGGAGCTCGACCCGGTCCTCGCCCACCCGTTCAAGGCCGGCTTCGCCGAGTCGATGGACCGGGTCTTCCTGCTGGCGGCCGGAGCGGGCCTGGTCGCCTTCCTGATCCTGCTGCTGATGCCGACGGTCGAGCTCCGGGCGACCTCGGCCTCGGCGGCGGCGCGCGCGACTGCCCCCGCGGCCGAGCAGGACTGAGCCCGCGCTGGCGAATCGGAGCCGGGCTGGACCGGCTCGTAGACTGGCGCTCATGCCCAGCTCCACGTCTGCCAGTGTCTTCCCCCGCCTCGAGCCGCACCTCCCGACGATCTCCAAGCCGATCCAGTACGTCGGCGGCGAGCTCAACTCCACCGTCAAGGACTGGGACTGCGGCCAGCAGGCAGGCGACAGTGAGCACGGCGAGCCCGGACAGACCGTGAGATGGGCGCTGATGTACCCCGACGCCTACGAGGTCGGCCTCCCCAACCAGGGCGTCGCGATCCTCTACGAGGTGCTCAACGAGCGCGACTGGATCGTCGCCGAGCGCACCTACTCGGTGTGGCCGGACATGGAGCAGGTGATGCGCACCGGTGACGACCAGGGCCCGATCCCGCAGTTCACCGTCGACGCACACCGGCCCGTGCGGGACTTCGACGTCTTCGGACTGAGCTTCTCGACCGAGCTCGGCTACACCAACATGCTCAACGCCCTCGACCTGGCGCAGATCCCGCTGCACAGCGCGGACCGCACCGACGAGGACCCGATCGTCCTGGCCGGCGGTCACGCCGCGTTCAATCCCGAGCCCGTCGCCGACTTCCTCGACGCGGCCGTCCTCGGCGACGGCGAGGAGGTCGTGCTGGCGATCTCGGACGTCGTCCGGGAGTGGAAGCAGCAGGGCCGGCCCGCGGGTGAGATGGAGTCGGGTCGTGACGAGCTGCTGCGGCGCCTGGCCGTGACCGGCAACATCTACGTGCCGAAGTTCTACGACGTCTCGTACGGCGACGCTGCGGCCGGCGGCGGCATCGCAGCCGTCACGCCCAACCGCCCCGGGATCCCCCACCGCGTCACCAAGCACACCCTGATGGACCTCGACGCCTGGCCCTACCCGGCCAAGCCGCTCGTGCCGCTGGCCGAGACGGTCCACGAGCGGTTCAGCGTGGAGATCTTCCGCGGCTGCACGCGGGGCTGCCGCTTCTGCCAGGCCGGGATGATCACGCGCCCGGTGCGCGAGCGCTCCATCGAGACCATCGGCGCCATGGTCGAGAACGGCATCCGCAAGTCCGGCTTCGAGGAGGTCGGGCTGCTCAGCCTCAGCAGCGCCGACCACACCGAGATCGGCGACATGGCCAAGGGTCTGGCCGACCGCTACGAGGACTCCAACGTGAGCCTCAGCCTGCCCAGCACCCGTGTCGACGCCTTCAACATCTCGTTGGCCAACGAGTTCTCCCGCAACGGCCGGCGCTCCGGCCTCACCTTCGCTCCCGAGGGCGGCAGCGAGCGGATGCGCAAGGTGATCAACAAGATGGTCACCGAAGAAGACCTGATCAACACCGTCTCGGCGGCCTACTCCCACGGCTGGCGCCAGGTGAAGCTCTACTTCATGTGCGGCCTGCCCACCGAGACCGACGAGGACGTCCTGCAGATCGCCTCGCTCGCCAAGCGGGTCATCGCCGAGGGTCGCAAGGTCACCGGTCAGAACGACATCCGCTGCACCGTCTCGATCGGTGGCTTCGTGCCCAAGCCGCATACGCCCTTCCAGTGGGCCTCCCAGCTCGACGTGGAGACCACCGACGACCGCCTGCAGCAGCTGCGCGACGTCGTACGAGCCGACAAGAAGTACGCCCGCGCGATCGGCTTCCGCTACCACGACGGCAAGCCCGGCATCATCGAGGGACTCCTCTCGCGTGGCGACCGCCGCGTCGGCGCCGTCATCGAGCAGGTCTGGCGCGACGGCGGCCGATTCGACGGGTGGAGCGAGCACTTCTCCTACGACCGCTGGATCGCGGCCGCCGAGACCGCCCTGGCCGACACCGACGTCGACCTCGCCTGGTTCACCACCCGCGAGCGCGGCTACGACGAGGTCCTGCCCTGGGACCACCTCGACTCCGGCCTCGACAAGGACTGGCTCTGGGCCGACTGGGAGGACGCACTGGCGGTTGCCGACGGATCCTCCGACGTCGAGGTCGAGGACTGCCGCTGGACCCCCTGCTACGACTGCGGCGTCTGCCCGGAGATGGGCACCGAGATCCAGATCGGGCCCACGGGACAGAAGCTGCTGCCGCTCAGCGTGGTCTGACCCGCTCATCGGCGAGTGTCGCGTCGACCCCGGACGTCAGCTGCGACGTGCGCGGATCTGGGCGCTTCACGGCGCGCTCCTCCTCGCCACGGCATCGGGTCGTGTGCCTCACCACGGTGCATGGACCGGTCTCAGGCACACGACCCTGGCGGGCTGGCGCAGCCGGGGTGGCGCCCGAGCCGGATCGGGGCGAGTCGTGTGCCCCAGCCCGGTGCATGGACCGGTCTCAGGCACACGACCCTGCCGAAGGCGGTCGACGCCTAGATGACAAATTCCAAGGGGTGTCAGTGGTCGTAGGCGGTGAGTGAGCGTCGG
>NZ_JAPYPS010000012.1 GCF_029937575.1 Nocardioides sp. | reverse complement strand
CGTCGTACCAATCAGCCGTTCCTCAACCAGCCTGACGAAACATCGAGGCTAGGGTCTCGGCATGGCACGCGTGGTGATCGTCGGTGGCGGGTACGGCGGTCTGGCGAGCGCCGTACGGCTGGCCAAGCTCGGCCACGACGTGACTCTCCTCGAGGCGTCCGAGACCCTCGGCGGGGCGCTCACCTCGATCAGCGAGGACGGCTTCACCTGGGACGCCGGGCCCGACGCCCTGCTCGTGCCCGCCGTCGTGCGCGATCTCTTCCGCAAGAGCGGCCGGCCGCTCGGCCCCGAGCTGGGCCTGGAGGGCGACGACGGCCTGGTGCCCCTGGAGACGGTCCGGGAGCACCGCTTCGCCGACAGGACCGTGCTGCGACTGCCGGGCGGGTCGCGCCGTGACCAGGTCGAGGCCTTCGAGGGGTTGAGCCCCGGGTTGGGCGAGCAGTGGGACGAGTACGTCCACGACTACGAGGAGGTCTGGGACCTCCTGCGCCGCCACTACTTCGAGGAACCGTGGCAGCCCGACTCCCTACCCAAGGACGTCGGTCGTCTCCTCGGCAGCCGCGACGTGCTCTACAAGCACCTCAAGCGCAGCTTTCGCGACGACCGCCCCGCGACGGTGGCCGCGCACACGTTCGTCGCCGACGGCCACGACCTGCGCAACGTGCCGACCTGGGCCGGGGTGGTCACCTACCTCGAGCAGTGCTTCGGCGCCTGGACCCTGCCTGGCGGCCTCCACGGGCTGCGTGACCTCCTCGCCGCGCGACTGGCGACGCGCGGCGTCACCGTCCTGGTCGACACCCCGGTGCGCGACATCGAGGTCCGCGCAGGCCGGGCCGTGGCGGTCAGCACCACCCGCGGCGGCGAGATCCCGGCCGACGTGGTCGTGTGTGCCGTCGACCCCCGCCGGATGCCGGCGCTGGCGTCGTACGTCGAGCGCACCATGCCGGCGATCCCGCCGGTCGTCACCCACCTCGGCCTGACCGGGGACGTGCCCGACCTCCCCCACGAGACCGTCCTGCACGGCGACCCGATGCTGGTGATCCGTCCCGGAGGCCAGGCCCCCGACGGCTGCACCGCCTGGACCCTGCACGGGAGAGGTCGGCTCGCCGAGGACATGCTGCGGGTCCTCGCCCGCGCGAAGATCGACGTCCGGGACAACGTCGTGGCCCGGATCGACCGTTCGCCCCGCGAGCTCGTCACCGACTGGGGCGGCTCGCCGCACGGCGTGCTCTGGCAGGGCCGGCACACCGTGCGTCAGCGTCTCGGCCCCAGGACCCCCGTCGAGGGCGTGTACGCCGTCGGGGCGCACGCGACCCCGGGCGCCGGACTGGCCTACGTCGGACTCGGCGCTGCTCTCGTCGCCGCCGAGGTCGGACCCGCCTGATCCCGGCCGACCCGCCCGAGCCCGCCTGGCTACGCGGTGATCTGCAGCCGCTCGAAGATCTCCAGCGTCGCGCGCGAGTTGTTCAGCGTGTAGAAGTGCAGGCCGGGAGCACCGCCGGCGAGCAGCTCGGCGCACAGCTCGGCGGCCAGCGAGATGCCCTCGGCACGGATGTCCTCGGGCTCGGTGTGGGCCGAGATCCGCGCGATGATGTCCGGCGGCACCTCGGTGCCGACGAGGTCGCCCTGGCGACGGATGGCGTTGAGGTTCAGGATCGGCATGATGCCCGGCAGGATCGGCAGGTCGACGCCGCGCGCCCGCACCCGCTCGACCAGCGAGAAGTAGTCGGCGGCCCGGAAGAACATCTGCGTGACGGCGTACTCCGCACCCGCCCTGGCCTTGGCGACGAGCACGTCGGCGTCGTGGTCGAGCGACTCCGAGCTCGGGTGGCGCTCGGGGAAGGCGGCGACGCCGATCCGGAAGTCGCCGCGCGAGCGGGCGAGCTCGACGAGGTCGGTGGCGTAGGTCAGGCCGCCCTCGGTGGGCGTCCACGGCGCACGGGGGCCCTCGGGCGGGTCGCCGCGCAGCGCCATCAGGTGGTGGACGCCGGCCTCCGTGTAGGAGTCGAGGATCTTCTCCAGCTCCTGGCGCGTGTGACCGACACAGGTCAGGTGGGCCACCGGGGTCATCGACGTCTCGCGCGCGATCCGGCCGGTGATGTCCACTGTCAGGTCGCGGGTCGAGCCGCCGGCGCCGTACGTCACCGACACGAAGCTCGGCTGGTAGGGCTCCAGGGCGTTGATCGCCTTCCAGAGACGCTCTGCGCCGGCCTCGTCCTTGGGCGGGAAGAACTCGAAGGACACCGAGCGGTCCCCGTCGCCGATGAGCTCGGCCATGCTGCGTCCGTGACCCGTTGCCATGACGACAGGGTAGGAGGAATAGCCTCGTTCTCGTGAAACAGCGCGGTGGGTGGGACGACGTGACCTTCCGCACGGAGCTCGACGCGACGCTCGCGGACTTCCTCGACGCGCAGGCCGAGCGACTCGTGCCGCTGGGCGCGGACGCCGATCGTCTCGTCGCCGAGTCGCGTACGGCGGTCGCCGGCGGCAAGAAGTTCCGTGCGGCCTTCTGCCACTGGGGATTTCGTGCCCTGGCTGCCCCCGGTGACGCCGTCGAGGAGCGCGCCCTGCTGCGCGCCTGCGCGTCGCTGGAGCTGCTCCACGCCAGCGCCCTGGCCCACGACGACCTGATGGATGCCTCCGACACCCGACGCGGGCGACCCGCGACCCACCGGGCCTTCGAGGCAGAGCACCGCGCGGACTCCTGGCGTGGCAACCCGGAGCAGTACGGCGCCGCCGCGGCGATCCTGCTGGGCGACCTGCTGCAGGGCTGGGCCGACGAGCTGCTGCGGCGCTGCGGCTTCGGGTGGGAGCGCGTCGGGCCCGCGCTCGAGGTCTTCGACCTGTGCCGCACCGAGGTGATCGCGGGGCAGTTCCTCGACGTGTCGGTCCAGGCCCGCGGGCGCGCCGACGTCGACACCGCGATGACGGTGCTGCGCTACAAGTCCGCCAAGTACTCCATCGAGCGCCCCCTGCACGTCGGGGCCGCGCTCGCCGGCGCGACGGCCGGCCAGCTCGACGCCCTGTCCGCCTTCGGACTGCCGCTGGGCGAGGCCTTCCAGTTGCGCGACGACCTCCTCGGCGTCTTCGGCGACCCGACCACCACGGGCAAACCCGCCGGCGACGACCTCGTCGAGGGCAAGCGGACCGTCCTGGTCGCCCTCGCCCTCGACGCCGCTCCCCCGGCCGACGCCGCGCTGCTCGACCGCTCCCTGGGCACTCCGCTGTCTCCCCCGGAGGTGGAGCGGCTGCGCGACGTCATCGAGGCCAGCGGCGCCCACGCCCAGGTCGAGGCCGTCATCGGAGAGCTCGCCACGATCGCGGTGGCGGCCCTCGACGACGCCGACGTCGACCCCGAGGCGCGCGAGGTGCTGCGCGGGCTCGCCGCGGCGGTCACCCAGCGCGTGGTCTGACGCGGTCGGTGCGGGTGCAGGAATCCCCGGTTCCCCGGGGATTCCTGATCTTCCTGGGGGTTGCAACCCCCAGGAACATCAGGAAACCCCTGGGAAGTCCGCTCCGGACGACGAGAATCCGGCGCCTCGAAGCAACGTGGTGACCTGGGAGGCGCCGAGCAGGTCGAGGGCGATCGCGGTGACGCGCGGCTCGGCGCGGGCGAAGTCGCCCCAGTCGTCCCACAGCAGCAGCTGGGAGCCGTCGCAGTCGCCGAGGCAGTCGGCGAGCGCGTCGAGGTTGCGGCCGTAGTACGGCGGGAAGGTCAGTGCCTGCGAGATCGCCTCGTGGAAGTCGCCGACCGTCACCACCGCCGACCCGGCCAGGTGGCCGAAGCGCCAGCCCGCTCGTCGTACGACGCCACGGACGTAGGCGACGTCCAGCGACGAGGACCACCGGTGCACCCCGGGCACGAGGTCGGAGGCGAACACCTCCGCGAGGGGCCCGCCCGGTCTCACAGCAGGATCCGCGAGAACGACGCGTAGTGGTCGTCGGTCCAGTAGAGCTCGCCGTCGGCGCCCTCCACGATCCGGCGGGCACCGCGGTCGGAGGAGCCCGGCGTCTCGACGGTGAACTCCTGGTAGTAGCCGCGGTCGAAGTCGGGCAGCAGCCCCTCGTAGTTGCCGAAGGTGCTGCCGTCCTTGTCATAGGCGTACGGCGGTCCGCGCTCGATCGCCTCGACGGTCTCGGCCGCCTCGGGCGGCAGGTCGAGCAGGTAGACCGTCGGCAGGCCGGAGTCGGGGTCGATGGTGGGCGGTGCCTCGGGCTCCTGCGTGGAGGAGGGCTCGGGCTGCACGCCCTCCGAGGTCCCGGAGGTGGACGTTGCGCCGGGCGACTCGCCAGCGGTCGGGTCGGCGGACGGCTCCGTGGACCCGGACGACGGCTCGGCCGACGGGCTGGCCGCGGGCGCCGAGGCGCTGGTGTCGTCCGTGGCCGTCGTGGCGGTGCCGGGGTCGCGGCCGTTCAGGAGCCAGACACCGGCGGCGACGGCGACGACCAGGACGAGGGCGAGAGCCCCTCGCGAACGCTGCGGGCGGGAGTCGTCGCCGTCCTCGGGCGGCGGGATGCGGGAGACCATCGAGACCAGGGACCCCGCTCAGAACGCCATGGCCTGCGCGCGGCGCTTGACCTCGCTGCCGCGGTTCTCCAGGAGGGCGTCGATGCCCCGTCCGGGGAAGTCTTGGTCGAGGTAGAGCCAGGCGATGATCTCGCGGTCGTCGTACCCGTTGTCGTGCATCATCGTCAGCAACCCGGGCAGGCCCTTGACCGGGAGGCCGTCGACGATGAAGTCGGCGGGCAGCTGCTGTCCGGCGCCCGGCGACGGCACGGCGGCCGCGAGCTCGTGGTCACGGATCATCGTGCGGACCTTCGCCACGGTGACCTCGAGGCGTCGAGCTGCTTCGGCCCAGTCGATCCACTCGGGCACCAGGGCAGCCAGGTCGACCTCGGCCAGGGACGGCTCGGAGGTGGGGTCGGGACTCATGGGTCCATCGTGTCACGGGCGCCACGCCGTCGGCCGCGCTGGCGGGTCCTGGCGGCGGTCCGACCGTAGACTGACGACCTCCGGCGCCTTCCCCTGCCGGAGCCCAGGAGGGTCGCCCGTGGTCCCAGACGTGCCTGACGTGCCCGCAAGGGCTGGCGCAAGCCTGCCCTCGGACGCCGTGCGCGGGCGCCTGCTCGACGGCCGCTACCGCATCGGCTCGCGGATCGCGCGCGGCGGGATGGCCAGCGTCCACGAGGCCCACGACATCCGCCTCGACCGCACCGTCGCGGTCAAGATCATGCATCCCGGACTCGGCGACGGCGACTCCGGCGACTTCGCCGAGCGGTTCGTCCGCGAGGCCCGCGCCGCGGCCCGGCTCTCCCACCCCAACGTGGTCGCCGTGTACGACCAGGGTGACGACGACGGCACGGTCTTCCTCGTCATGGAGCTGGTGCCCGGCCACACCCTGCGCGACGTCGTGTCCAAGGAGAGCCCGATGGCGCCCTCGCGCGCCCTGGCCCTCCTCGAGCCCGTCGTCTCCGCGCTCGCCTCGGCGCACCGCAACGGGCTCATCCACCGTGACGTCAAGCCCGAGAACGTCCTCATCGCCGACGACGGGCGGGTCAAGGTCGCCGACTTCGGCCTCGCCAAGGCAGTCAGCGCCGAGACCCAGCACACCGCGACCCAGGGCGTCCTGATCGGCACCGTGTCCTACCTCGCTCCCGAGCTCGTCGTCGACGGTCGCGCCGACGCCCGCGCGGACGTGTACGCCGTGGGAGTGGTGCTCTACGAGCTGCTGACCGGGGTCAAGCCCCACGAGGGCGAGACCCCCATCCAGGTCGCCTACAAGCACGTCCACCACGACGTCCCCCCACCCTCCGAGCGGGTGCCCGAGCTGCCGGCGTACGTCGACGCGCTCGTCGCGCGGGCGACGGCTCGCGACCGGTCCCTGCGCCCCGCCGACGCCGCGATCCTGCTGCACCAGGTGCACCGCGTCGCCAACGCGCTGGCGGCCGGCGTCCGCGACGACGTCGAGCTCACCCAGGACCTCAGCCCGGCCTACTCGGTGCGCAACGACCTCGACCGGGACACCTCTCGGGGCACCGACACCGCTCCCGAGCCGTGGGACGCCGGCGAGATGGAGGCGCTGCTCGCCCCGGGTCCCGCCCGGCCCGACTCACCCGAGGCGACCACGACGTACCCCCTCGCGAAGCCGCCACCCCCGGCACCCACGCCCGTCCAGGCGAAGGCCCCGGGGCCGACCCGTCGACCGAGGCCGCCCACAGCGCCGCGACAGCGCCGCTCGAAGCGCGGCCTGGTCCTCCTCCTGGCCGCGCTCCTCGTCGCGGGCGCCGTCGGCGGTGGTGCGTTCTGGTACGGCTGGGCCCGCTACGCCACGGCCCCCCAGGTGCTGGGAGCCGAGGACGCCACCGCGGTCGCCGCCCTCGAGAGCGCCGGCCTCGAGGTCGCCTACACCGAGCCTGCCTACGACTCCGAGGTGCCGGAGGGCTCCGTGGTGAGTGCCGACCCCGGTGGCGGCGCCCAGGTCCTGCCCGGCGACACGGTCACCTTGACGCTCTCGCTCGGCAAGCTGCTGGTGCCCCAGGTCCGTGGCCTCGACGAGGACGCCGCCCAGGACGCCCTGCTCGCCGTCCGGCTTGAGTTCGGGGAGAGCAAGGGCCGCTACAACGAGCAGCAGCCCGAGGGCACCGTGCTGCGCAGCGTCCCGGACAGGGGAACCGAGCTCAGCCCCGGCGACACCGTCGACCTGGTCCTCAGCAAGGGCCGGCGCCCGATCAAGGTCGGCTCGTGGGTCGGCAAGGACATCGACAAGGCCACCGAGAAGCTCGAGAAGCGGGACCTCGTCGCCACCGTCGTCTCCGAGGAGTTCGACGACGACGCCCCGGCAGGACAGGTGCTGTCCCAGTCGCCTGCTCAAGGCACCCTCAACAAGGGCGACGTCGTCTCGCTCACGGTCTCGAAGGGGCCCGAGCTGATCCAGGTGCCCGACGTCGCGCGCTTCGGGATCAACGCGGCGATCAACGCACTCGAGGACGCCGGCTTCCGCACCGAGACCAAGCGCAACAGCGTCTTCTACGCCGGGCTCGGCTTCGCGGTCAGCACCGATCCCGACGCGGGCACGATGGCGCCCAAGGGAAGCCTGGTCACGATCACCGTGGTCTGAGCCGCGACCGCCTGCCGTCCCGCGTAACGTCCTGATCACGGTTCGAGCGGCGCCTTGCCTTCCGGGGCGCCGCCACCTTGGCTGAGCCGGTGACCCACTCGGACATCCTGCTCGACGAAGGTCCCTCGCGGCCGGGCACGGGCGGGGTCGAGGTGCGCTGCAGCGGCGTGGTCCACCTCTACCGCACGTTCGCCGGCCACGACGTCGTCGCCCTGCGCGGCGTCGACCTGACCATCGCGCCCGGTGAGCGCGTCGCGTTCCTGGGACCGTCGGGCTGCGGCAAGTCGACGCTGCTGACGCTGCTCGGTGGCATCCAGCGTCCCTCGGCCGGCCAGATTTTCGTCGACGGGATCGAGATCTCACGGATGAACGAGCGCCGGCTAACCGGCGTACGGTCGCGACTGGTCAGCACGATGCTGCAGGGCGCCACTCGCAACCTGCTCCCCTACGCCACGTCGCGGCAGAACGTCACCTTCGCCCGGCTCGGCGCGCCGGCCGCCGTACGTCGTGAGCTGCTGGCCGTGCCCGACCTGCTCGGCCTCGTCGGACTGGCCGACCAGATCGACCAGGTCGTCGGCACGCTCTCGGGTGGCCAGCGACAGCGACTGGCACTCGCCTGCGCCATCGCCACCGGGCCCCGACTGCTCCTCGCCGACGAGCCCACCAGCGCTCTCGGTCACGAGGACCGCGACCTCCTCGTGCGCCTCCTGCACCGCGTCGGCGACGAGTTCGGCACGACCATCGTGGTCGTCACCCACTCCTCGGAGGTGGCCGCGACCTTCCCCCGCACCGTGACGATGCGCGACGGCCGGGTCGGGGCCGAGGGACGCTCCGGATCCGCCTACGTCGTGGTGGGCGAGGACGGCACCCTGCACCTGCCCGACGACATCGCCGCGCAGTGGCCGCAGGGGACCCTGGTGCAGATCGAGGCCGCGGGGACCGACCGCGTTACGCTCACCCGCGCCGAGGCCACCCAGGGGGAGGCATGATCGAGATCCGCGATGTGGACTACCGCACCGCGGAGCGCACCCTGGTGAGCGACATCGACCTCGTCGTGCGGCCCGGTGAGCTGACCGCGATCTCCGGCACGAGCGGGTCCGGCAAGACCACGCTCCTCTCGGTCGTGGGTGGCCTGGTGCGGCCCAGCACCGGCTCGGTCCTCCTCGACGGCGAGGCAACCTGGCGAGGCTCCGGCGACCCATTGCCCGCGATGTCGTTCATCCTCCAGGTCTACGGCCTCGTGCCGATCCTCTCGGCGCGGGAGAACGTCTCCATCGCCCTGCGGGCTCGCGGAGTCGCTGCCCGGACAGCGGACGACGACGCCGAGGAGATGCTGGACCGCCTGCGCATCGGCGACCTCAGCTCCCGTCAGGTCGAGGAGCTCTCCGGCGGTCAGCTCCAGCGGGTGGCCTGCGCCAGGGCCCTGGCGGTGAAGGCCCCGGTGCTGCTCGCCGATGAGCCCACCAGCGAGCTCGACCACACCAGCCGTGACCTCGTGATGGGTCTGCTGCGCGAGCGCGCCGAGGCCGGGGCCACGGTCGTGGTCGCCACCCACGACGACGAGGTCGTCGACCAGTGCGACGTGCACCACCGGATGGACGAGGGTCGGCTCGTGTCCGTCTCCACGCCCGGATGAACAGCTGATGCCTGCCGCACGCCTCGCCCGGGTCCACGCCACGGAACTGATGGTGCTCGGGGGCACCACGGCAATCCTGAGCTCTGCCGGCGTGCTGGCGTGGGCCCTGCACCGCTCGGGAGGTGACCTGCTGGTCACGTTCCCTCTCGCACTGCTCGGCCTCGTCGGCGTGACGCTGGCGTCCCTGGACCTGGCGTGGGCGCGGCACCACGACCTCCTGGTCGCCCGACTGCGCGGCGTGCACGGCGTCACGGCCCTGCGGGTGGTCGCGGCCCCGGCGTGGGCTGCGGTGCTGCTCGGGACGATCGTCGGCCCCGCCGCGGCGTCAGGCTTCCTCGGCGCTGCGCCCGCTCGCTGGCCGACCCCAGATCGCTGGGGAGTAGGCGAGGGCGTCGCGGCAGCCGCCGTCGGTCTGATCTGCGCGGGCGTCGCGACCGGTACGACGCTTACCCTCTTCCGGTTGCCGATCGCGGCGACCTTCGTCAGTGGGCGGACGGCGCGCCAGCCGCTGACGCCCGCGGCCGTCGCCCGCGTCGCCGGCATCGGCCTCGTCGTCCTGGCTGCGATCACGCTCTACCGAGCGACGCAGCCCTCGGCGGCCTCCAGTGCGGTGGTCCTGGCCGGCGCCGGAGTCGGCGGGCTCACCGTGGGTCAGCTCGCCGTGTGGGGACTACGCGGGCTGAGCCGCACCTCCGCCGGGCGTCGTACGACCGCAGGGCTGCTCGGAGTACGGCGAGCCACCTCGACCGAGCACGCTCCGCGCCTGCGACTCGCGGTCGCTGCGGCGATCGTCGGGACAGCCGCCTGGTCTGGTGCCGCGGCAGCTGATGCCTGGGGACACGAGTCCGAGGCCCTGCGAGTCGGGGCTGCGATCTCGCTGTATCTTCCGGAAACATCGGCCTTGCAGACCTGGCAGCTGACCCAGGAGCTCGACCCGGAGGGCCGCTGGCTGATGGCCGCAGCCGTGAAGGACGATCGCGACGAGTCCGAGCTGCGAGTGGCGTACCTCGACGTCGAGCGCTACGAACGAGTGGCCGGCCCTGTGCTCGACGCCACCACGGGGAGCCTCGCCGGAGTCGTCGAGGACCTGCGCGACGCACCCGGGGTCGAGGTCTTCACGGGAGCCCGGTTGACGGCCTCGGCCCACCACCGGCCGGCTCGCGGCGGTGGCGAGCGCGCCCGGACCCCGTCGCTGCGGCTGTCGGTCGAGTACCTCGACGGCTCGGGGGTCGTGCAGAAGGTCGAGCTCCGACTGCGACCCGACGAACCCGACCAGCCGGACGCACTGTCCGGCGAGATCGCGCTCCCCCAGTGCGAGGTCGGCTGCGTGCTGCTCGGTCTCACCGCAACGGGCCGCTCGCGTGCGTCCGGTCGCCTCACCCTCGACACCCTCGTGGTGGACGACACCGACGTGAGCGGCGACGGATGGGTGTCACCGGACGGCCCGGCCGACGAACCACCCTCGCGCACGCTGGCCCTCGATCGACGCAGCGTCCCCGCGGCCGCGCGAACCGACCAACCGGTGCTCACCGCCGGCGACCCCAGCTGGACCGACGGCCCGGCCCGGGTCGTGGGCATCGGCGGCGGGGACCGACCGATCACGCGGCTCGGGTCCAGGGCCGCCCTCCCGCTCGTGCTCGGAGCCGGCCTCGTCGGTGACCTCCCCGTCGCCCTGGCAGGCTCCCGGGGCTCGGTGTCCGGGGTGCGCTCGGTCGTCCTGGCCCGGGGCGACACCCCACCCGACCTGCTGACGGCGCTGGTCGACCGCGGTGCCGACGAGCCGGTGCGGATCGATCCCGGATCCTCGCGTGCTCTCGGTCCGTCGGCCGCTGCCGACCTGCACCTGCGCACGCTCGTGGCCGTCGGCTCAGGACTTCTCGCCCTCGCGGCCCTGCTCGGGGGCGCACGCGGCCGTCGAGGCGCCGCGAGGCGCGACGCTGCGTCGCTCCGGGTGATCGGCATCGTCGCCGGCGTGCGTCGCCGCGCCCGGCTCGTCGAGGCCCTGCTCCTGGGGACGACGGTGCTCGCGGCCACCTCCGTGGGCGGCTGGCTCACGATGGCCGCGGTCACACACCGCGTTCGCCTGGTGCCGACCGGGCCGGCTCGACTCCCGGAGCCGGACGCCGTCGACGCGACAAGCGCCGTCGTCGCCGCCGCCCTGGCCGCGGTGGTGTGGATGGCGGTCCTGCTCGTGGCTGGACGTGAGCGGCGAGTCGCCGCGCTACTCACCGCGCGAGTCACCGCGCGACGTACCCCGAACCGGGAGCCGCGATGAGTCTGCTGGTGACCGTGCTCCGCGGTCTGCGCTCGCGCCTCGTGCTCTCCGCGGGCAGCCTCGTGCTCATCGCCCTCGCCGTCGGCGCCACCGTGCTGGGTCCGATGTTCCAGCAGGCGTCGGTGGAGTCCTACACGCTCGGACGCCTCGACCGGGCTCCCGCCACCCAGACCGCCCTGAGCTGGTCGCTCAGCCGCAGCGACCCTCAGGTCACCCTGGACGAGCTCGTCGCCTCTGGCACGCACCAGTTGCAGGTCGAACGGCCCGAGCAGTACGGCGCGCCCGAGATCACCTACTTCTCGGCGCTCCCCTCCGAGCCGGGGAGATCACCGGCGGCTTCGTTCATCGCACGAGAGGGAGCCTGCGAGATCCTCGAGGTCACAGGTCGCTGCCCGGCCGCCGCCGGAGAGGTCCTGGTCAACGAGGTCGACCTCGCCCCTCGCTCGCTGGGCGACACGATCAGGGTGGCCCGGCTCGGCCAGCAGGTCATCGTGGGCAGCTACGCGACTCCCATCACGTCCGAGAACTGGCTGCTGCCCGCGGTGCTCTCGAGCCTGCCGGCCTCACGACTCAGCGATGCCAGCCCCGGTCCCTACCTGGTGAGCGTCGATGCCTTCGCACGGCTGCCCGTCGCCGAGCAGCTCGTCGTGCTCGACAGTCGGTTGCGGGTGCCCGACAACCTCGATGACGAGACGCTCGACGCGCTTGTCCGACGGGCCGACGAGCTCGGCGAGTCCCGCTACCGCCTGGGCGAGAAGCGGGCCGAGGGAATCATGGAGGGACTCTCGGCGCTCAACAGCCTCGACTCCGTGCTCGAGGACGTGCGATCCCAGCGGGCGGCTGCCGCGGACGCGGTCACGCCAGCAGTCGTCTCCCTGATCCTGGTCGCTCTCGCGATGATCCTGCGCCTGCTCTCGGCCTCCGCCGAGCTACGCGTTCCCGAGCTCACGCTCGCGGGACTGCGGGGGGCGGGGCGGCGTCGCACGTGGCTGCTGGGACTGGCCGAGCCCGCGGCGCTGCTCGGAGCCGGGACCGCTCTGGGACTCGGAGTCGGCTTTCTCGCCACCCGCGAGCTGGTCGCGCGCTGGCTGCGCCCAGGGCTCGCGGTCGAGCTCCCCACCCTGTCCCTGACCGCTGCAGCACTCGTTGTGGTCGTGATCGCCGCGACCGCGGTGCTCGTCGTGGCCGAGTCGCTGCGCGAGACCCTCGGCGAGCGGCTGAGCGGCGTACGCCGTCCGCGCGCCGGATCGCGCGTCAGCGTCACCGTCGAGCTGGTCCTGGTCACCGCTGCGGTGGCCCTGCCCCTCGCCCAGATCGGGCGCGGATCGGGCGGTGAACTCGACGCCAGCGCCCTGCTCCTCCCGGTCGTGCTCGCCGTCGCGGCCGGCCTGCTCGTCACCCGGGCAGCAACCCTGCTGAGCGGCGCCTGCGCGCGACGGAGGACCGGCGGAAACATGTCGTGGTTCCTCGCCGTGCGTGCCCTGTCCCGGCGCGGGCAGGGCACCCTGGTGATGCTGCCGGTGACCAGCGCGATCGCCGTCGCGGTCTTCTCCCTCGGTGTCAGCGGCGCCGCCACCGACTGGCGCGACAGCGTCACCGCTACCCGGACGCCCGCGCCGTTCGTCTACTCCTCGCCCCTGCCGCTGGACGACACCCTGGCACTCACCCGGCGGTTGGATCCCGAGGGCCGTTGGCTGATGGCGGCGGCCCGCACGAGTGTCGCGAGCGGGCCGCTGGTCCTGTTCGACACCGCGAGGTTCGCCGAGGTCGCGACCTGGTCGGACCAGTGGTTGCCGGGCGCGGACGCCCAGGAGGTCGAGGACCTGCTGACCCTGTCCTCGCCACCGGTGGTCCTCACCGGCGAGCAGGTCGGCATCACCGTCACCAACGATTCCGTCGAGGCCACCCCGCTCACCGTGCAGCTCGACGTGTACGCGCCCGGCGCGGGACTGGACCGGATCTATCTCGGACCTTTCGGTCCCGGCACGTCGACATCCTCGGCCCCCGCGCCCACCTGCGCTGACGGGTGCGACCTGCGCGCCATCTCGGTCGGCGGTGGCGCCATCGCCTCGTCGCTGTCCCTGCACGGTGCGGTGGTCCTCGACAGCTTGACCGTCGGGTCGCAGGGGGTGCCCGACGCGCTCTCCCCCGACGGGTGGGATCCGACGAGCGCGGCGAGCCTCGGCGTCTCCCAGTCGGATGGTCTCGTCCTGGACGTCGACACCGGTGACGACATCGACATCGTCACGATCACCAGTCGTTCGCTCACCGCTCCGATCCCGGTGCTCGTCGGGGACGACGCAGCCGGGACTGTGAGTCTTCAGGACGGGCAGAGCGTCCTCGCAGAGCTCCAGTCGAGCACTCCTGTGGACGTCGTCGGAGCTCCGTCGAGCACGCCCTTCCTCGGACCGCGCGGCACCGTGGTCGACCTGGTCGCGGCCGACGCGCTGCTCTCGCTGACCGGCGACCTGACGACGTCGTACGTGCTGCTGGCCGCGGGCACTCCCGATGCGATCATCGAAGGTCTCGGGGCGTCGGGGCTGACGATCGACGGCACGGCCGAGGAGACCAGGTCCGAGCTCGACCAGGGTGCCTACGCGCAGGCGCTGCGGCTCTACCAGGCCGTGGCTGCGGTCATCCTGGTCATGGCGCTCGGTGGCCTCCTCGTGAGCCTGAGCGTGCAGCTGCCTGCTCGACGACGTGATGCGGCCTCGCTCCGGGTGGTCGGCGTCCCTCGACGCACGATCTGGCTCGCCACGGGGTGGGAGTCCCTGGTCACGCTCGGTGGGGCAGCGCTGGCCGGCCTGGCCGCCGGGGTGCTGGCGCAGGTCGTGCTGCTGCGCGACCTGACGCTCGGCGTGATCGAGGACCGTGCGACGCCGCCGGTCGTGGCAGGCCTCGACGTGACCCGGGTCGGGGTGCTGGCCGCCGTGATCGCCCTCGTGCTGCTCGTCGTCGCACTCGCGACCAGCATCGTGGTCGTGCGAGGCGCCGGCGGCGCCACCCTGCGCGAGTCGGCGCGCTGAGCCGCCTCTATCGTCCGTGCCATGCGCAACCCGGTCGGCACCCACGTCCTTGTCGGCGCCGGGCTCGTCAAGGGCGCGCTCGCCTCAGCCGAGGAGCTGGGGTGCGAGACGCTGCAGGTGTTCGTGGGCAACCCACGGGGGTGGGCGCTCAGTCCCGGCAAGCCCGCCGAGGACGCCGCCTTCGCCGCCGCCACGGCCGAGCGCGGCCTGCGCACGTTCATCCACACGCCGTACCTCGTCAACCTGGGCTCGCCGACCCCCGCGACGTACGAGCGCTCGGTCGCGCTCGTCGCGCACAACCTGCGTCGCGCCGCCGAGATCGGCGCTGAGGGCGTCGTCGTGCACACCGGGTCGTACGTCGACCCCGCGGGCGACCCGGAAGGCGCGGACGACCGACAGGCGGCCGCGCTGTCCCAGGTGCGCGAGGGCCTGCTGCCGCTGCTGGACCTCGTGGCCGACGACGGCGCGCCCTGGCTGCTCCTGGAGCCGACCGCGGGGCAGGGCCGCTCGTTGTGCGCCGGCGTGGAGGACCTCGAGGCCTACCTCGGCGCGCTCGACTTCCACCCGAAGGCCGGCATCTGCCTCGACACCTGTCACGTCTTCGCAGCCGGGGCGCCCCTGGACGAGCCGGGTGGTGCTGCGGCGACCCTGGAGCGGATCGTCGAGATCGGCGGCCCCGGTCGGCTGCGCCTGATCCACGCCAACGACTCGATGGACGTGCGCGGTGCGATGAAGGACCGTCACCAGAAGCTGGGCGCGGGACACATCGGCGTCGACGCCTTCGCCGAGATGCTCGCGCACCCGGCGACCGAGGGCGTCCCGTTCGTGCTCGAGACGCCCGGCTCTCGGTCGGTGGGCGATCCCGACATCGCCCTGCTCAAGCGTCTGCGCACCGGGTGAGCACGGTGACGCCATGATGCGGAGCCCGCCGACCCCGTCGACGACCGTGCTCGCCACGGGCGCCCTGCTCGCGATGACGGCCTGCTGGGGTTCGACGTTCTTCCTGATCAAGGACCTCCTCGACCGCGTGCCGACCCTCGACTTCCTGGCGGTCCGCTTCGCCGTGGCCGGTCTGGTGATGGTGGCCGTCGCCCCGCGCGCGCTGCGCCGCCTGTCACCGCTCGCGCGGCGTCGCGCGGTGGTGCTCGGCGCGCTGTACGGCGTCGCGCAGATCCTGCAGACCGCCGGTCTCGCGCACACCGCGGCCAGTGTCTCCGGCTTCATCACCGGCCTCTACGTCGTCGCCACGCCGCTGCTGGCCGCCGTGCTCCTGCGCACGCGGATCAACGGCCTCACCTGGGCGGCCGTCGCCCTGGCCACCAGCGGTCTGGCCGTCCTCACCCTCGACGGGATCGCCCTGGGGTACGGCGAGGCGATCACCCTCGTGGCCGCGATCCTCTACGCCCTGCACATCGTCGCGTTGGGCGCCTGGTCGACCGCCGAGGACGCCCTGGGGATGTCGATCGCGCAGGTGCTGGTGATCGCGCTGATCTGCCTCGTCGCGACCGCGCCCGACGGGCTGGTCCTGCCGGCAACGGTCGCGGACTGGCTCTCGGTGCTCTACATGGCGCTCGTCGCCGGGGCACTGGCGTTGGTGGCGCAGACCTGGGCGCAGGCGCATCTCGCCCCGACCCGTGCCGCGATCGTGATGAGCATGGAGCCGGTCTTCGCGGCCACCTTCGCCGTCGGTCTCGGCGGCGAGTCGCTGACCTGGCGCCTGCTCGGTGGCGGGGCGATGGTGCTCGTCGCGATGCTGGTGGTCGAGGCGGGTCCGCGGCGTCCGATCGAGGGCGAGGTCCAGCACCTGGCGGTATGAGCGCGGTGCTCCCACCGATGCCACGTGACCGTCCCACGCCCTGGAACACCCGCGCGCAGCATGTGTCGCCCTGGTTACAGTCCTCCACGTGGCGCACACCTATTTCTTTGGACACCTGCCGGGAGCACCCGTGCAGGCTCGTCCTTAGACGCGCCCGCACCCACCAACGCCCCGGCCGCAGCCGGGGCGTTCGTCATGTCCGGGCCGCAGCCGGGGTCCACACGAGAAACCGAGGAATCCCATGGTCGTCGTCATGTCCCCCGATGCCACTGCCGAGGACGTCGCGCACGTCGTCGAGAAGGTCGAGGGCGTAGGTGGTGAGGCGTTCGTCAGCAAGGGCGTCGTACGCACCATCATCGGGCTGGTCGGCGACCTCGAGTCGTTCCACCACCTCAACCTGCGCACGCTCAAGGGCGTGGCCGACGTGCACCGCATCTCCGACCCCTACAAGCTCGTCAGCCGCCAGCACCATGCCGACCGGTCGACGGTGTGGGTGGGCAAGGAGGGCAAGCGCGTCCCGATCGGTCCCGACACGTTCACCTTCCTGGCTGGCCCCTGCGCGGTCGAGTCCGCCGAGCAGACCCTCGAGGCCGCTCGGATGGCGCAGTCGGCGGGCGCGACGATCCTGCGCGGCGGTGCCTACAAGCCGCGGACCTCGCCGTACGCCTTCCAGGGTCTGGGCGTGAAGGGGCTGGAGATCCTGGCCGACGTCAGCGCCGCGACCGGGCTGCCCGTGGTCACCGAGGTCGTCGACGCCCGCGACGTCCCGGTCGTCGCCGAGCACGCCGACATGCTGCAGATCGGCACCCGCAACATGGCCAACTTCGGTCTGCTGCAGGCCGCCGGCGACGCCGGCAAGCCCGTGCTCCTCAAGCGCGGGATGACCGCGACGATCGAGGAGTGGCTGATGGCCGCCGAGTACATCGCCCAGCGTGGCAACCTCGACGTGGTCCTGTGCGAGCGCGGCATCCGGACCTTCGAGCCGGCGACCCGCAACACCCTGGACGTCTCCGCGGTGCCGGTGGTGCAGGCCACCAGCCACCTGCCGATCATCATCGACCCCTCGCACGCCGCGGGCCGCAAGGACCTCGTCGTACCCCTCTCGCGCGCCGGCATCGCCGTGGGCGCCGACGGCGTCATCGTCGACGTGCACCCGGATCCCGAGACCGCGCTGTGCGACGGTCCGCAGGCTCTGCTCGGTGCCGACCTGCGGGAGCTCGCCCAGGCCGTACGCCGGCTCCCCGAGGCGGTCGGCCGGGCCCAGGCGCACGACTTCGTCGGGCGCGGCTGACCTGGGGAGGCGCTGATCCCCGCGTGGCGCCCGCCCCGCGAGCTGATCAACGCCTTTCCAGAGTGACCTACCCTGGTCCGATGTCGGCGCCGCAACCGAGCGCTGCGGAGGAGGGACGTCGCAGATGGATCCGGTGGATCGAGGGACCGGTGGTGAGCCCCCGCACGGCGCACCACGCTGCCTGTCCTGCGGTCACGACCTCGGGATCGGACGGTTCTGCGTCAATTGCGGCCATCCCAAGGATGCCCCCGTCGACAGCACGGCTGAGCGGCCGGCCGTCCGTCCGATCCCGCCCCCGCCGGTCCACGAGCCGCCCCGTCCGGCGCGCTTCCCGCTCTTCGCCGACGAGACCGCTGCGCACGGGGCGACGACAGGTTCGACAGGCGGCTCGGCTGCGGACGCCGGTCGGCCGACGGCGCTGACCCCGGCGGCCGCCCCGCCGGCTCCTTCGGGCCACCGACGGCCGCGTTCGGCGGCTCCCTGGTGGGCCCTGGGCCTCGTCGCCGCCATCCTGCTGTTCGGGGGCGGCGGGGTGCTGCTCGTGACCAGCTCGCTGGGCGACGACGACACCGCCGGCGACCCGGCGACCGCTCCTGTGTCGACGCCGTCGCCGAGCGCCGACGAGTCCGACGAGTCCGACGAACCCAGCGAGTCCCCCTCACCTGACGACGCAGACGACGGCGACGACGGCGACGACGACGAGCCGGTGGACCTCGCCAGCCGCGCCGAGGCCACGCCTCCCGACACCGCCGCGCCCAGCCGCGACGTCAGTGGCAACGCCGTGCGCTACGAGGCGTTCAACATGCTCGACGGGCAGGCCGACACCGCCTGGCGGATGCCCGGCGACGCCTCGGGCCGCGAGATCGTCTTCCGCCTCGACTCCCCCACGACGTTGGTCGGCGTCGGCCTGATCAACGGGTACGCCAAGGTCGAGCCGGGCTACGACGGCTACGCGGCCAATCGCCGGATCAAGGCCGTGGAGTGGGTCTTCGCCGACGGCACTGTCGTGCCGCAGAAGCTCGGCGACGACCTCGCGCTGCAGGGCGTCGAGGTCGACCGGATCGAGACCGACACCGTCACGTTGCGCATCGTGAAGGTCTCCGAACCCGGCACGGGCTCCGCAGGTCGCGACTACACCGCGATCAGCGACGTCGCCCTGGTCGGCACCACCGCGTGATCTGGTCCGGGGGAGCCCTCGGTCGGCTCTCCCCGCAGCGGCGCCGGTTCTGGGTCGCGATCGTCGGCCTGGTGCTGGTCGTCGTGCTGGTCCCGGTCGCGCGAGTCGTCGTCGACCGGGTGACCCCCACCGACCCGGTCGCGCAGGACGAGCCGGGACCGGTGCTGCTCGTGCCGGGGTACGGCGGCTCGACCGCCTCGTTGGAGACCCTCGAGTTCTTCCTGACCCGAGACGGGCGCGACGTCACGATCGTGGCGCCCGACGACGGCACCGGCGACCTGCGAGAGCAGGCCGTGGGGCTGGCCGCGAGCATCGACGACGTCCTCGACCGCAGCGGTGCCGACTCGGTCGACCTCGTGGGGTACTCCGCTGGCGGCGTCGTCGTGCGGTGGTACGTCCAGGAGCTCGGCGGCGACGACGTCGTACGTCGGGTGGTCACCCTCGGCTCCCCCCACCACGGCACCGACCTGGCTGCCCTGGCCGCCGGTGTCGCCGGGGGTGCGTGCCCGGTCGCCTGCCAGCAGCTGGCGCCCGACAGCGACCTGCTCTTCACCCTCAACCGCGGTGACGAGACCCCTGCCGGACCCCGCTACACCGCCATCTGGACCGAGGACGACCAGACAGTGCTCCCCGCCGACTCCGGCTCCTTGGACGGCGCGCTCTCCTATGCCGTGCAGGACGTGTGCCCGGACCTCACGGTGAGCCACGGGGACCTGCCGCGGGCGGGCGTGGTGCTCGTGATGGTGCAGGCTGCGCTCGGGGTCGACCGGCCGCGGGTGCCGGGGGCTCGGGTGTGCGGGTAGCTATTCCGTGACGTCCTTGGTCGCGAAGTTGGCCCACGCAGCGGCGAAGAAGACCGCGACGTAGGTCCCCTGCAGGATCACCCCGGCCTGGAGGTCACGCCACAGGATCGGGTCGCGAAAGAGGTCCACGAAGGCCAGCCAGTAGCGCGTGGGCAGGTAGTCGCGGATCGCCTCGGACGCGTCCAGGGTGAGCAGCAGCGAGGATCCGACGAAGATCGACATCGTGCCCAGTGCCGCGCCCAGCGACGACGAGGCGACCGTCGAGAGGAAGAGCGCGATCGCGGCGACTCCCAGCATGCAGAGCATCGCGTAGCCCAGCGCCAGGAACGTGCGGCCCACCAGCTCGGGGGTCGACAGCGACGTGCCGGACACGCTCGTGGAGCCGACCACCTGGACGCTCTGGTCGCCGAGCAGCGTGACTCCCACGACGTACGCCGTCGCCGCCACGACCAGGACCGTCAGCACGACGAACGCCATCGCGGCCACGAGCTTGGCCACGAGCAGCCGGAGCCGTCCGACGGGACGCACGAGCACGTAGCGCAGCGTCCCCGCGGCGGCCTCGCCGGCGATCGCCTCGCCCGCGGTGACCGAGACCGCGATCGGGAGGAACAGCGGCAGCACGATCGCGAGCGCCGCGAGCGGGAAGAGGGTGCCGTCGGTGAGCACGGCGGACAGGAACGCCGGTCCCTCCCCGGGGCGCGGCCCCAGGTCGGTCACGGCGAGGAGCACCCCGACCAACGTGGGCAGGGCGTCGATCAGCAGGACCGTCGTCCACGTCCGGCGGCTGCGCAGCAGCTTGCTCAGCTCGACGCGGATCACGAGGCGTCCTGGACGTCGCGGGACGGGCGGGCGAACGTGTCGTTGCCCCCCGAGGTGGCGGCGAGCACCACGTCCTCCAGCGAACGACGCTCCACGCTCAGCTCGTCGACACCGATCCCGGCGCGCACCAGCTCGGCGTTCAGCTGCGCCGCGTCCGGAGCCCGTACGGCGAGGCGCCGGTCGTCGTGCTGCTCGACGCTGCGTCCGAGCCGGTCCAGGTGTGCGAGGGCCGCGCCCGGCTCCGGAGTGCCGAGCAGGATCCGCCCGGTCGGGGCGCGCAGGACGGCGAGCTGCTCCTGCACCACCATCCGGCCCCGGTCGAGCACGCCGACGCGGGTGCACAGCTGCTCGATCTCGGTGAGCAGGTGGCTGGAGACGAAGATCGTCGTGCCGTCGGCGTTGAGCTCGAGGAGCAGTGCCCGGATGTCGCGGATGCCCTGCGGGTCCAGGCCGTTGGTCGGCTCGTCCAGCACGAGCAGGCGAGGACGACGCAGCAGCGCCGCGGCGAGGCCGAGCCGCTGTCGCATCCCCAGGGAGTAGTTCTTGACCGGGCGCTCGTCGACTCCCCCGAGCCCCACGCGGTCGAGGGTCTCCTCGACCCTGTCCTTGCGCCCGGTGCGGCGACTGCGCGGCGCCATCGCGTCGAACAGCGTCAGGTTGGCGCGCCCCGACAGGTGCGCGTAGGCAGCCGGGCCCTCGATCATCGACCCCACGTGCGGGAGCACCTCGCGTCCCGAGCGCGGCATCGGCCGGCCGAGGACCTCGATCTCACCCGACGTGGCCAGGACCAGCCCGAGCAGCATCCGCACGGTGGTGGTCTTGCCCGAGCCGTTGGCACCCAGGAACCCGTAGACGTCTCCCTCGCGCACGTCGAGGCTCAGGTCGGAGACCGCCTCGAAGCGGCCGAAGTACTTCGTCAGACCCTGGGTCCGGATCGCCGTGTCTCCGCTCATTCGAACCGCCCGCGCAGTCGCACCCCGGCGACGATGTCCTCGGCGGCCCGCAGGAGCGTCTCGTCGGTCACCGTGCCGGCCAGCACGTAGCTGAAGCCCTCGCTGGTGAGGAAGACGCTCACCGGTCCGACGGCCAGCAGCGTCCCGGCGTCGGTGGCGACCGCCGCGGGGCTTCCGAGCAACGACTCGCGCAGGTCGTCGGCATCGCCCTCCCTCAGGGGCACGGCGATCAGGCGGGTGACCCCGGTGCCGTAGACGCCGACCGCGCCGTTGCCCGCCGTACGACGCTCGAGGCCGGCGACGCGCCTCGGCACCCGGAAGGGCGCGTACTGGTTGGCGGCGTCGGCCAGGTCGACGGTGTCGTCGAAGTCCCGCTCGACCTGCCCGGACCAGGTGTCGGCGACCTGGGCCGGCTCGGGAGCGGCAGCGGAGAACTCCCGGAACGCTGTGGTGAGCACCGGGGTGCTGGACGCACCGGCGTAGACCTCGACCCTCAGGGCGAGGCCGGTGTCCTCGTCGACCCACAGGTCGACGTGGTCGATCGTCGTCTGCTCCGAGGTGGGTTCGAGTCGCAGGCCGGGCGCGGAGACGCCCGCGATCCGTCGTGCCGGCAGCCGGGAGACCTCCTCGGCGCCGGCACCGTCGGTGGTGATCCGACCCATCGACGGCGGCACCAGGTCGGAGGTCCGGGGCAGCCGGATCTCCGGGTCGCGGCTGGTGACCGCGCGCGCTCGTTCGTAGTCGTAGGACGTCGTCCGCTCGCCGTCGTGGACCAGGTCCTCCTCACCGCTGAGCAGCAGGCGGTTGACCCTCCAGGCGTCCTCGTCCTGCCACCACACGCGCAGTCGCATCCGGTCGCCGAACAGCTCGGCGAGGTCGCTGAAGTCGTCGCCCACCGCGAGCTGGACGGCACCGTCGGTCTCGACGTACCCGCTGTAGGCCCGCTCGCCCGATGTTTGGACGCGGCTGAGCAGCTCCGCGGCGGTGACGTCGCTGGCCGAGGCCGGCAGCAGTCGGGGCAGCAGGGGGGCGAGGATGACGAGCGCCGCCACGAGGGCCACGAGAGACCAGCGGCGCAAGGGCGTCATCCCAGTGACGGTACGGGGGCGCGCCTGAGGCGTCCGGCACCCGCCACGCCACCTACAGCCGGGCGAGGACCGCCGCGGCACGCTCGGCGTCGTCCCGGGACACGTCGAGGTGGGTCACCAGGCGCACGGTGGTCGGGCCGACGGTCGCGACGCGCACGCCCTGCTCGGCAGCCCTGGTGACGTACGACGCCGCGTCGGCCGCGTCGCGTCGGGGTACGACGACGATGTTGGTCTCGACCCCGGCCGGGTCGACGCCACAGGCCTCGGCCAGGAGCCGGGCGTGGGCGTGATCCTCGGCCAGACGCTCGACGTGGTGGTCCAGGGCGTGCTCGGCGGCGGCGGCGAGGACGCCCACCTGGCGCATCCCCCCGCCCATCCGCTTGCGCCAGACCCGGGTCTCGGCGACGACGTCGCGACTCGCGACCAGCATCGAGCCGACCGGGGCGCCGAGCCCCTTGGAGAAGCACACGGAGATCACGTCGGCACAGGCGCCGTACTCGGCCAGCGGGGTGCCGGTGGCGACGTGGGCGTTCCACAGGCGCGCGCCGTCGAGATGGATGCGCGCCCCCACGCCCACGGCGTACTCCTTGAGGTCGCGCAGGTCGGCGAGCGGCAGCACCGCTCCGCCGGCGAAGTTGTGGGTGTTCTCGACCGAGATGGCCGCGGTGCGCACGAAGAACGGCCCCATGTCCGGGGCGAAGAGCGACTGGATCGTCGGGAGGTCGACCTGTCCTCGAGGGTGGATCCAGGTGCGCATCGTGACACCGCTGTAGGCGCCGTGGGCGCCCAGCTCGGCACGCGCGATGTGGGCGCGCGACTCGCACAGCACCTCCTCACCCGGGGCCACCAGGGCGCGCACGCCCAGGACGTTGGACATCGACCCGGTCGGCATGAAGAGCGCTGCCTCGTGGCCGAGCAGTCCAGCGACGCGCTCCTCGAGCGCGGTGACCGTGGGGTCCTCGCCGTACACGTCGTCGCCGACCTCGGCGTCCGCCATGGCGGCGCGCATCGCGCCGGTGGGGCGGGTGAGGGTGTCGGAGCGGAGGTCGATCATCGGGGTGTCCTTCAGGTTGTCGGTCGGCTCACTGGGCTTCGAGACGCGTCGCTCCGGACCTCGTGCCTCGGTCCGACGCCGAGCGCTCCTCAACCTTCCGCACGTTCAGGTCCGCCTGAGCAAGCTCAGACCGAGCGGGCTCGGAGCATCTCCGCGACGAGGAAGGCGAGCTCGAGCGACTGCACCCGGTTGAGGCGCGGGTCGCAGACCGACTCGTAGCGATTGCCGAGGTCGATCTCGAGCAGCTCCTCGCCGCCGCCCACGCACTCGGTCACGTCGTCGCCGGTGAGCTCGACGTGTACGCCGCCGGGCCAGGTGCCGAGCTCGTGGTGGACGTCGAAGAAGCCCTGGACCTCCTCGATGACGTCGTCGAAGCGCCGAGTCTTGTAGCCCGAGCTCGCCTCGAAGGTGTTGCCGTGCATCGGGTCGCAGACCCAGGCGACCTGCAGCCCGGCGGCGGTGACCTTCTCGACCAGCGAGGGCAGACCGTCGCGGATCCTGCCGGCACCGAAGCGGGTGATGAAGGTCAGCCGCCCGGCCTCGTTGTCGGGGTTGAGCCGACCGGCCAGCGCGATCGCGTCGTCGGCGGTCGTGGTGGGACCGAGCTTGACCCCGATCGGGTTGCGCACCTGGCTCAGGAGCTCGACGTGGGCGCCCGTGAGCTGACGGGTCCGCTCGCCGATCCACACGAAGTGGCCCGACAGGTCGTAGTGCTGCTGGGTGCGGGAGTCGAGGCGGCTCATCGCGTGCTCGTACTCGAGCACCAGCGCCTCGTGGGAGATGTGGAAGTCGACGTGGTGGAACTCGTCGGGGTCGGCCCCGATGGCCTCCATGAACGCCATCGCCCGGTCGATCTCGTGCGCCATCGCCTCGTAGCGCTGGCCGGCGGCGGACTCGGCGACGAAGTCGGTGTTCCAGGTGTGGACCTGTCGCAGGTCGGCGTACCCGCCGGAGATGAACGCGCGGATCATGCTCAGCGTGGCCGCCGAGGTGCGGTGCACCTCGAGCAGGCGCGCAGGGTCGGGCACCCGCGACTCCGCGGTGAACTCGAAGCCGTTGACCGCATCACCCCGGTACGCCGGCAGCGTGACGCCGGCGCGTGTCTCCAGGTCGGAGGAGCGCGGCTTGGCGTACTGGCCGGCCAGGCGACCCAGCTTGACCACCGGGACCGAGGCGGCGTACGTCAGCACCACCGCCATCTGCAGCAGGACCCGCAGCTTGTTGCGGGTGTTGTCGGCGGTGACGCCGGCGAACGTCTCGGCGCAGTCGCCACCCTGCAGCAGGAACGCCTCGCCCCGGGCGACGGCGGCCAGCTTGGTGGTCAGCTCGTCGCACTCGGCGGCGAAGACGAGCGGGCGCGCGGCCCGGAGCTGGGCGACGGTGGAGTCGACGAGGGCACGCTCGGGGTACGTCGGCTGCTGGGCCGGGTTGAGCGCGTGCAGGCTCGCGAGATCGGGGAACGACACGCTGACAGCCTATGCGGGAGTCGAGGAAGTGCCCGACTCGCCATCGCGAGCGGTCGGCACGCTGCGGCGCCGGGCTCAGACCTCCAGGTCCTCGATGTCGCGGAACCCGGTCTTCTTGGCCCGCACGCCCCGGTTGGTGAGCCAGGTCAGCGCCCAGAGCACGATGCCGATCACCAGCAGCCCGGCCGCGATGCGGTACTGGATGTAGTCGGCCGAGTTGCGCGCCCACGGCCCGACCAGGGCCGCGGAGAGGATCGCACCCAGCACCGGGATCGCGGTGGGCGCCCGGAACCCCCGGCCGGTGTCGTCGCGGCGCAGCACCAGGCAGCAGACGTTGACGACCGCGAACACCACGAGCAGCAGCAGACCGGTGGTGCCGGACAGCGCAGACACGATGTCGGACTCGGACTGCGTACGGACGTAGACGATGAGGCTCATGGCCAGGACGGTGGTGAACGCGATCGCCGTCCAGGGAGACCGGCGCCCCGGCAGCACCTTGCCGAGCACCGGAGGAAGCACCTGTTGGCAGGCCATGCCGTAGACGAGCCGGCTGGCCATCAACATGTTGATCAGCGCCGTGTTGCCGACGGCGAAGACGGTCAGGAACGGGAAGATGTCGTCGATCGGGATCCCGGGTGCCCCCACCTTCACGACGTCGAGCAAGATCCCGGCGTCGGGGTTGGAGGGGTTCGTCAGGTCGCCTTCGGGGATGACCATGATCACCGCCACGGCGACCAGCATGTAGAGCAGCGCGCACACGCCCAGGGCGGTGAACATGATCCGGGGGAAGGTGCGCTCGGGGTCCGTGGTCTCCTCGACCATGTTGACCGAGTCCTCGAAGCCCACCATGGCGAAGAAGGCGATCGTGGTGGCCACGGTGACCCCGAGGTAGATGCTCTTGTCCTCGCTGGTCTCGAAGGCGACGAGGCGCGCCGGGTCACCGTCTCCGGTGCCGATCGCCCAGAAGCCGATGAGGATGACGACGCTCAGCGCCACCAGCGAGATGCTGGTCAGCACGACGTTGAACTTGACGCTCTCCCCCACCCCGCGCAGGTTCACCGCCGCCAGGATCCCCATGAAGACGAGCGCGGCCACCAACGAGGCGGTGTCGCCGGTGGGGACGCCGTCGACCAGCTCGTCCATGCCGATCAGGAAGTTGGAGGCCAGCAGGCTGGAGGACGTCGACGCACTCGTGATCCCCGAACAGGCGACCGTGAAGGCCACCAGGAACGTCACGAAGTGGATCCCGAACGCCTTGTGCACGTAGAGAGCGGCACCGGCGGCCTCGGGGTACTTCGTCACCAGCTCCAGGTAGGAGAACGCGGTCATCGTGGCGATGGCGAAGGCCAGCAGGAACGGCAGCCACGCCAGGCCGCCGACCTCCCCGGCGACCTTTCCGGTCACCGCGAAGATCCCGGCGCCGATGATGTCGCCGACGATGAAGAGCAGCAGCAGCTTGGGGCCGATCACCCGTTTGAGACCGGGCTCGTCGGACCCGTCGTCGTCGGTCCCGGCCACGGCGGGTTCGACGCCCGTCGTACGGCTCGCGTCGTTGCTCATGTCCGAAGCTCCTCGTGCGTCAGTGGTGGACCCACCCCATACCCATCCAGAGCGATCTCGCAGCATCCCCGTCGGGCGAGTTGCCCCGATGCCTCCCTCTCAGATTGGACGCGAACGTCTCATGGTGACCACCGAGGAGATCCTCGCTGCGGCCCAGCGCCACCTCAACGTCGACCCCCGAGCCTCGATGGCCGTCCTGGCCTCGGCCGCGGGCGTCGGCCGCGCCACGCTGCACCGGCACTTCGCCTCGCGCGACGACCTCCTGCACGAGCTCGGCACCCGCTCCCTCGACCGGTGGGAGGTCAGCCTCGACGCGGCGGACCCCGAGTCGATCGAAGGTGCTGCCGACTCCGGCGACGCCGCGCGGATCACCGCCTGCCTGCAGGACATGCTCGCGCGCTTTCTCGCTGACTCCGACGACTTCGGGTTCGCCCTCACCGACTCCTACCTCACCAGCGCCGACGACCTGCTGGCGCGCTCGGACGCGCTGGTGGACCGCGAGACCCACCTGTACGCCGCGGCGCAGCGCGCCGGCGTGCTGCGCGACGACGTCCCCCCGCGCTGGCTCGGGCACGCCGTCTACGGCCTGCTCGTCGCTGCCCGCGAGGCCGTGCGTGACGGTGACGTCGCGCGCCGCGACCTCGACGCCATGGTGATGTCGACCTTCCTGGACGGAGCGGGCTCGCGATGAGCACGAACGTCGACGCCGCCGTCGCCACAGCCGACACGCCCCTCCCCTGCGCTGCACCGGACCCGCGCCGGTGGGTCGGCCTGGCCGTGCTCACCGCCAGCCTGCTCGTCGTCGTGATGGACATGACGATCCTCAACGTCGCGCTGCCCGACCTCACCGCGGACCTGCGCCCCGGCGCGGTGGCCCAGCTGTGGATCGTCGACTCCTACGCCTTGGTCCTGGCCGGTCTGCTCGTGCCCCTGAGTGCTCTCGCCGACCGCTGGGGACGGCGTCGGATGCTTCTCAGCGGCTTCACGATCTTCGCCGTCGTGTCGCTGCTCGTGCTCGTCGCCGACACGGCCGCCCACGTCATCGCTCTCCGCGCGGCCCTGGGCGTGGGCGGCGCGATGATCATGCCTGCCACGTTGTCGCTGATCCGCACCCTGTTCACCGACCCGCGCGAACGAGCCACCGCTCTCGGGCTGTGGGCCGCCATGGCCGCCGTCGGAGGTGCCGTCGGGCCGATCGTCGGAGGAGCGCTGCTCGAGCGCTTCAGCTGGCACGCCGCCTTCCTGTTCAACGTGCCGGTCATGGCGGTGGCGATCTTCGCCGGCGTCGCGTTCCTGCCGGAGAGCCGGTCGAGCCGGCCCGGCCGCCTCGACCCGCTCGGTGTCGCGCTGTCGATCGGCGGGATGGTCGCGCTCGTGTACGCCGTCAAGCACCTCGGCCACGACGGCCCCACCGCCCTCGGCGTGAGCACTGCCGTCGCCGGCGCCGCGCTGCTCACCGTCTTCGCACGGCGTTGCCTGCGCCAGGACGACCCGATGCTCGAGGTGCGCCTCTTCACCAGTCGGCCGTTCACGGCCGGCATCGTGGCCGCGCTGGCCACCAGCGCCGCGATGATCGCCCTGCTGCTCGTCGGGTCGCAGTGGCTGCAGCTCGTGCAGGGGTGGTCGCCGTTGCGGAGCGGGGCGGCCCTGCTCCCCCTTGCCGTCGAGGGTCTCGTCGGCTCGCCGCTCGCCCCCAGCCTCGCCGCGCGGATCGGCGCACGCACGGTGCTCGTCGGCGGTCTGGTGTCCGGCGGTCTGGGGTTCCTGGTGCTCGGCCTGCTCCCGGCTCCGCTGACCTACCCCGGCGTCGCGGTCGCGTTGCTGCTCGTCGGCTCCGGTACGGCGTCGCTCGGCGTCGCCTCGGCGGTGGTGATGGGCGCCAGCACCACCGACCAGGCCGGCAGTGCCGCGGCGATGGAGGAGACGTCGTACGAGATCGGTGGGGTGCTCGGCATCGCCGTGCTCGGCAGCCTCGCGGCGCTGGTCTACCGGTCCGGACTGCCGGCCGGAGCCCCCGAGAGCGCGCGCGAGTCGCTGGCGGGCGCTCTCGGCTCCCCCGCCGCCGACGCCGCGATCGCCTCGTTCGACCGGGCGTTCTCGGTGGTCGGGCTGGCCGGCGCCGCCGTCATGCTCGTGGTCGCCGTGGTGGTGCACCGGCTGGTGCCGGCGGAGCTGGACCTGGCGGACGTGGAGCACTGACCGCTCGCTGGGGTTGGCTGTCGTCACCGCCCCAGCGGTCGGTTGCCGTGGGCGTTCGTCTCACGGGGTTTCGACCCGGCGTCGCGACCTCGTCCCTCGGTCGCGGCCTCGCTCAACCTGGTTGACCCCACACCGCCCGCTCGTTCCTCGCGGCCGGTTGGTCATCCAAAGAAGACCTGGGCCTCGGCGTACTCGGCGGGACTGACCAGCTTGAGCTCGCCGGTGCCCTCGATGAGCGGCACGCGGACGATGTCGGTGCCACGCAACGCCATCATCGTGCCGAAGTCGCCCTCCGCCACGGCGTCGGCGGCCTGGAGCCCGAACCGGGTCGCCAGCCACCGGTCGAAGGCGGTGGGCGTGCCGCCGCGCTGGATGTGGCCCAGCACGACCGCGCGCGCCTCCTTGCCGGTGCGCTGCTCGATCTCGTGGGCGAGCCGGTCACCGATCCCACCGAGGCGCACGTGCCCGAAGGCGTCCTTCTCGCCCGAGACCAGCGTCATGTCACCGCCGTCAATCGGCGTGGCGCCCTCGGAGACCACGATGATCGGCGCGTACTCCGACTCGAAGCGGGTCTCGACGTGGGCACACACCTTCTCGATGTCGAAGGGCTGCTCCGGGATCAGCACCGTGCTCGCGCCACCGGCGATGCCGGCGTGCAACGCGATCCACCCGGCGTGGCGACCCATCACCTCGACGACCAGCACCCGGTGGTGCGACTCGGCGGTGGTGTGCAGCCGGTCGATCGCCTCGGTCGCGATGTTGACAGCGGTGTCGAAGCCGAACGTGAAGTCGGTGCCCGACAGGTCGTTGTCGATCGTCTTCGGCACGCCGACGACCTGGACCCCGAGGTCGGCGAGCTTGGTCGCCACGCCGAGGGTGTCCTCGCCGCCGATGGCGACCAGGGCGTCCACACCATCAGCCGCGAGGTTGGCGGTGATCTGCTCGACCCCGCCCTCGATCGAGAACGGGTTGGTCCGCGAGGATCCCAGGATCGTCCCGCCGCGGGGGAGGATGCCGCGGCACTCCTCGATGCCGAGCGGGCGCGTCAGCCCCTCCAGCGGACCCTTCCAGCCGTCGCGGTAGCCGACGAGGTCGAAGCCATGCTGAGTCACGCCCTTGCGGACCACGGCCCGGATCACCGCGTTGAGACCGGGGCAGTCGCCACCACCGGTGAGCACGCCGACGCGCATGGGATCCTCCTGAAGGCTCGGTGGAGACGGTCGCCCTGACGGGGTCGGTCCCCACCTAACCACGCCGTCCAGGTCCCAGGATCCCGAACCCGGGCCGCACGGCGCCCGGCGGACGGTCCGGCGTACGCCGGACGCCGCCCGCGAGATCGACGCGTCGGGCGGGCGACTCGGTGGACGGGGCGAGAGCCAGCTCCAGCAGACCTGCACGTCGTCCGAGGGTTCGAGGAGGACTGCTGACCTGGGCCTTGCTCCGGGACCATCCCTATGCTCGGCGCCATGACCTTCTCGATCGTGGCCCGCTCCGACGACGGCGAGACGTGGGGGGTGGCGGTGGCCTCCAAGTTCCTCGCGGTCGGTAGCGCCGTCCCCGCTGCTGTCGCCCAGGTCGGCGCCCTTGCCACCCAGGCGGACGCGAACGTGGCCTACAAGGGCCTGGCCCTCTCCCACCTCGACGAGGGCGCGACCGCCTCGGTCGCGCTCCAGCGTCTGCTCGAGGAGGACGAGGGCCGGGACCACCGCCAGGTGGGCATCGTCGACGTCGACGGAGGGGCGGCCTCCCACACCGGGCAGTCCTGCATCTCGTGGGCCGGCGGCCTGACCGGCGAGGGCTACGCCATCCAGGGCAACTGCCTCGCCGGCGCCGAGGTGGTCGACGCGATGCAGACCGCCTGGGACGGCGGGGGCGAGCTGGCCTTCGCCCACCGTCTGCTCGCGGCACTCTCGGCCGGGGACGCGGCCGGCGGTGACAAGCGCGGCCGGCAGTCGGCCGCACTGCTCGTCGTCCGAGACCGGGCCGGGTACGGCGGCGGCGACGACATCGCGGCCGACCTGCGGGTCGACGACCACGCGACGCCGGTCACCGAGCTCAGCCGCCTGCTCGACCTCAACGACCTCTACCTGACTTCGTCCACCGACGAGGAGCAGGTCGAGATCACCGCGGACCTGCGCGCCGAGCTGGAGGAGTTCGCCCGGGCCCAGGGCCACCCCGACTTCACCACCTGGGTCGGCACGGAGAACTACGAGATGCGGGTCGACGCTGACCTGGGGTGGATCGACCAGCGGATCCTCGAGATCGTGCGGACGACCGGATGAGCATCCTGTCGATCGACGCCGGCACGACCGGCGTGACCGCCGTCGTGGTCTCCGAGGCCGGCGACATCGTGGCCCGCGGCTACCAGGAGTTCGGACAGCACTTCCCCAAGCCCGGGTGGGTGGAGCACGCGCCAGAGGAGATCTGGCAGGCCACGCTCGAGGCCACCCGCGACGCACTGGCGCGCATCGACACCTCCGAGCTTCAGGGCATCGGCATCACCAACCAGCGCGAGACGGTCCTGCTCTGGGACCGCGAGACGATGGGGTCACCCCGTCGCGCGATCGTGTGGCAGGACCGCCGTACGGCGGACATCTGCACGCGGCTGCGCGACGAGGGTCACGAGGCGCGGGTCTCCGAGCTCACCGGCCTGCGGCTCGACCCCTACTTCTCCGGCACCAAGCTGATGTGGCTGGCCGAGCACGAGCCACGCACGTGGGCGCTCGTCGAGTCCGGCCGGTACGCCGTCGGCACGGTGGACTCCTACCTCATCGCGCGGATGACACGTGGCCTGGAGCACGTCACCGACGTCTCCAACGCGTGTCGCACGCTGCTCTTCGACCTCGAGCAGGGCGACTGGTCCGACGAGCTGTGCTCGCTCTTCGGGGTCCCTCGCGACGCGCTGCCCGAGCTGGTGCCCAACTGGGGCGAGCTGGCGGTCACCGACCCGCGCTCGTTCCTCGACCTTGAGCTGCCGATCGCGGGGATCGCCGGGGACCAGCAGTCGGCCCTCTTCGGCCAGACGTGCTTCGAGGTCGGCGACTCCAAGTGCACCTTCGGCACCGGGTCCTTCATCCTCACCAACACCGGCACCTCGTTGGAGCGCTCCGACGCGGGGCTGCTGTCCACGGCGGCGTGGCGCTCGCCGGCCGGCGAGCTCACCTACGCCCTCGAGGGCGCCATCTTCGTGACCGGCGCCGCCGTGCAGTGGCTGCGCGACGGGCTGCAGATCGTCGGGTCGGCCGCCGAGACCGAGGCGATCGCGGCCACGGTGTCGTCCTCGGAGGGCGTCGTCTTCGTGCCCGCGCTCACCGGCCTCGGCGCCCCGCACTGGGATCCCCACGCCCGCGGCACCATCCTCGGCCTCACCCGTGGCACCACGCGAGCCCATGTCGTGCGGGCCACGTTGGAGGCGATCGCCTTCGAGGTGCGAGACGTGCTGGAGACGATGCCCGACTCCGGCGAGACGACCGCTCTGCGGGTCGACGGTGGCGCTGCGGCCAACGACCTGCTCTGCCAGCTGCAGGCTGACCAGATCGGCGTACCCGTGGAGCGTCCGCGGCTCGTCGAGACCACAGCCCTGGGCGCGGCCTTCCTGGCCGGACTCGGCACCGGGGTGTGGGACTCCACCGACGACCTGCGCCAGACGTGGCAGCTGGACCGGTCGTTCGACCCGACGGCCGAGCGCGGCGAGGCGGACGCGTCATACGCCCGGTGGCTCCATGCCGTGGAGCGGTCGAAGGGCTGGGCCGAGCTCTAGGTCAGCCAGGTCTGCCGGTCAGCACCAGGTCTGGCTAGCCCAGCTTGTCGAGCGCCGCCGCTGCCTCGTCGCGCTCGGACGTCGCTTCGGCCAGGGAGTCCGATGCCGCGGCCTGGACCGCCTCGGCATCGCCCAGCTCGTCGTCGACCTCGTCGTAGGTCTCCTCGAGGGCGGCGACCTGCCGCTTGAGCTCGTCGATCTCGGCCTCGATCTGCAGCTGGCGGGCGCGGAGGTGTTCGACGTCGACGCCGGCGTCGTCGAGGGCGGTCTGCGCCTCGTCGACCACGTCCTGGGCCTCGGCGAGCGTCTGCTCGGCGGCCGCGCGGGCCTTGGCGTGGGCGTCCGGATCGGGTACGACGTGCAGGTCGGGCCGCGCGGGGGCCTCGGGAGCCGACCGGGCGGTGGCCGTGAACCCGAGCGCGTCCGGGACCGCCACGGCCCCGGCGACGTCGACGTCGTCAACGCCCGTCGTGCTGAGAGCGACGACCAGCAGGCCGCTGCGCACGGCCCGGCCGCAGTCCTGGCTCACCATCGCAGCTGTCAGCGTCGCCTCGACCTGGTCGGCCACCGCCTGGGTGACCTTCACCCCCTCCTCGCTCGCCAGCGAGCGCGCCTGCTGCGTGATCGCCGCGGTCAGCTGGCGTCGCTGCCGGGTCAGCGCGCGGAGGTCGTCTCCGGACATCCCATCCTGCGCTGCGCGCAGGGCCGCACCCATGTCCAGCACCTCGTCGACCTGGGCGCCCTGGCGTCGTACGAAGAGATCGACGACCCAGGCCGCCAGGGACGCCTTCTTGAGTGCCTTGACCTGGCCGGCGAGGTCGGTCTCCCCCGCCTTCTTGAGCTCCTTGGCGCGCGCGTCCCGGGCCGGGGTGAAGTCACCGAGAGCGAGCCCGTAGAGCTCGTCGGCGATCTCGAGCAGCGTGTCGGTCACGTCGCGCAGTCTCTCAGGACGAGGCGCTCACGCGAGAGGTGCCGCCGTCAGTCGCGGCTCCCGCAGGTGCCGCCGCTGATCTTGACCGTGCGCGACTTGCCCTCCAGCTTCTTGCGCGTCATCGTCGCCCGCTTGTAGTAGTAGAGGTCCTGCTTCTTGCAGTAGGTCCGCTTCGAGAAGCGCACCACGGCCTTGCTGCGCTTCGGCGGCGCGCACGAAGCGCACTTGCTCACGTAGTAGCCGCGCCCGACCGTCTTCTTCTGGCCCCAGCGGTTCCAGGACATCCCCCGCAGGTAGGGCCCGGAGTTGGCGGTGAAGAAGATCCGCTTCGGTGCCACCTCGGGCTGGTAGAAGAGGTCGAAGTAGACGACGTCCTTGCCCTGGTACTGCACAGGTGCGTCTGCAGTCGTCGAGGAGGCCGAGGCCGTCGAGGCCGTCGAGGCCGTGGAGGGTGCCGCGAGAGCACCGAGCAGGAGTGCCGCTGACGCGGCGAGGACCACGAGGGCCCGCAGTGGACGAGGAGTCATGAGCGGATCGTAAGTCTGCGCCGGGTCGCGTGCTGGAGAATCGTGCAGCTGGTTCACCCATCGAGTGCGCGAGGGACGAGGCCGACCGAGAGCATCCTGGTCGCCAGGTCGACGAGCTCGTCGCGATCAACCTCCGCGGGACGGTGCAGGGCGATGCGCAGGCACGTCGAGACCAGCACGCCCATGGTCAGGAAGACCACGGCCTCGAGCCGATCCGCCGAGAGGTCGGGACGATGCCGCCGCGGAAGCAGCGAGGCCAGCTGGTGCAGGTCTGCCTCGATCTCCGGCAGCACGTTGGCGTTGGGCCCGGCGGGCAGCTGCTCGACCACGGCACCGATCACGGCCCGATGCCGTTCGAAGGCCGCGACCAGGGACTCGACCACCAGGTGGAGTGCGTCCTCCTGGTCCAGGTCCAGGGCCGTGACCACGGCACTCATGAGATCGGCCTTGATCGCCGCCACCGCCTCGTCGCGCAGCACGGTGAGGATCTCGGCCTTGTCGTTGAAGTACCGGTAGAAGGTTCCGCTGCTGACGTGGGCGCGCTCGACGATCGCCGTGGTCGACAAGGGGCGCCCGCCGGGTCGCTCCAGAAGCTGAACAGTCGCATCGAGCAAGGTCCGGCGCATCTGGACCGCGCGGCTCTGCGTGGGCAGTATCCGCTGCTTCTGTGCCATGGCCCGGGGCTCCCCAAAAGTGAATGGAAGATGAGAATGATTCACTTTAGTCTCGCGGCATGGTCGCACACGAGGTCACTCCGGAGATCCGTCCCGACGTCGTGCGGGGAGTCGAGCAGCCCGCCCCCTCGAGCCTGCGTCGCCTCGACGAGGCTCGGGACCGCTTCGGCGACCTGGCGACGACGTACCTCGACGCCATGCACCACGGCGACCCCCTCGCTGACGCCTTCGCCGACGACGTCGTACGCCTCGGTCACGGCAAGGCTCTGAAGATGCTCCGTACGGCGTGCCGCGAGGGCCTCGACGCAGTCCCCGACGCACCCGCGTCGCTGCACGCGCTGATCAGCTCCGTGGACGTGGAGCCCGACTGGCTCGACCTGCCCGCGATCGAGCGCGACAGCCGCTTCATCGGGCGCTACACGCGCCAGTCCGGGATCGTGCTGGGGGCGGCCTCCCTGGTCAGCGGCTACGCCAACTCCGCAGCGTCACGCCCGCTCGAGCTCACGGGCCGCTACCTCGAGAGCGCCGGTGCGCGAACCATCGAGGTCGCCTCCTGGCTCGTCGCGATCACCCGCGAGGACGGGCTCTCACGCCACGCCGCGGGCTTCGAGCTGACCGTGCGCGTGCGGGTGATCCACGCCCTGGTGCGCCAGTCGCTGCGCGACGACCCGCGCTGGGACACCGCCGCCTGGGGCGTGCCCATCAACCAGGCCTACCTCGCCTACACGCTCGTCGAGTTCGTGCGGATCCCGCTGCGCAGCCAACGGATGATCGGGGCCGGCTACCTCCCCCACGAGGAGCGCGCCGCCTACGCCCGCTGGCGCTACGTCGGTCACCTGCTCGGGATCGACCCCGCCCTGCTGCCCCAGGACGAGGCCGCCCAGGAACGACTCGAGGAGCTCTACCTGCTCACCCGTCCCGTGGTCGACGACTACTGCCGCGAGCTGGTCGCCGCCATCAACACGAGCTTCCTGACCGCCGAGGTCGCGGGCATCCTGCCGCCGCCGGCGCGACGGTTCGCCCCCACGCTGGTGCACGCGCTGGAGCGCCTCTTCCTCGGCGACGAGATCGCCGAGGACCTCGCGATCCCCGCGACCCGGGTGACGTGGCTGGTGCGGCTGATGGCACCGGTGCTGGGCGCCGTCAACGGCATCCTCGACCGGATCCCCGTCACCCTGCCGTGGCGCACCCGGATGGGCGAGCGCTACCGGGTCGAGCAGGACCAGCGACTGCGCTCGACGTACGGCGTGCACCACGACCTCGTCGATGCCTCCCCCGCCGGTGGACGGCCGCACCCGGCCCGCGGGTAGCGACGGTCGGGCTGCTCCGGCTGCTCCGGCTGCTCCGCGACCGAGGTGGAGGTGTTGCCGTTTGGTCCCAAACGACAACATCTACGCCGAGAACTGCGTCGTTTGGGACCAAACGGCGCGATCCGCGCCGCCACCACCCGCAGCCCACCCGCAGCCCACCCGCAGCCAGTCAGCCCTCGTCGTCCTCGTCGTCCTCGTCGAGCCCCTGCTCGATCACGTACCGGGTCAGCTCCACCCGGTTGTGCATCTGCAGCTTGCGCAGGGTGTTCTGGACGTGGTTCTGCACGGTGCGGTGCGACAGCACCAGCCGCTCGGCGATCTGCTTGTAGGACAACCCCTTGGCGACCATCTTGAGGATCTCGGTCTCGCGGTCGGTCAGCTCGGGGTGCAGCGACGATGCCTCGCCGGAACCACCGGCCAAGGGGTCCGACAGCCGACGGAACTCCCCCAGCACCAGGCCCGCCAGACCGGGCGTGAAGACGGAGTCACCCCGCGCCACGCGCCGTACGGCGTCCAGGAGCTCCTCGCGTGACGCGGACTTGATCAGGTAGCCCGTGGCTCCGGCCTTGACCGCCTCGAGGACGTCCTCCTGCTCACCGGAGGCCGACAGGATCAGGACCCGGGCGGACGGGTCGTCCTTGAGCACCGCAGCTGTCACCTCGACGCCGTTGGGGCCGGGGATCTGCAGGTCGAGGACGACGACCTGGGGCCGTGCCGCCGGGAAGCGCGCCAACGCCTGATGACCGTCGGCGGCCACCGCGACCACGTCGAGGCCCGCGGCCTGGAGGTCGCGCTCGACAGCGTCGCGCCACATGGGGTGGTCGTCGACGACCATCACCCGGATCTGCTCGTCAGTCACGCGCGGAGCCTAGCTTCTCGCAGCCGCTCAGGGCTTGGCGTAACGGCCGCGCCGGTGGAGCAACGCCGTGTCCTCGTCCAGCACCACGAGGTCGTCGACGATGCAGGTGAGCTGACGCGACCAACCCACCTCGACGCTCGACTCGACCGAGACCAGTGCACGACTCGTGGCCCCCACCAGCCCCGGCCCGTACGGCGTGCGCTCGAACGTCGCCAGTCGGAACGGTCCTCCGGGCGCCGGCGCCTGCCCGGCGAAGGCCTCGGCGAGGTCGCGGTGCTCCCAGGAGAGCAACGAGACCACCGCGCGGCCGGTCTCCTCGACCGTGTCCGCAAGGTCGGAGTCCGGGTCGACCAGACCGATCACGCGCGCGGGCTCACCAGCCGCGACGAGGACCGAGCTGACGGTGAGCCCTGCCCAGCCGGCCGGTCCGTCACTCCCGCCGGCCGTCCAGAGGCTCACGGCTCCGCCGAGGCGACCGCGCCACTGGCGGACCGGATCGGGCTCGGGGTCGACGAAGGGGTGCGTGGAGTGGATCGTCACCGCCCTGCCTCCCCGCCCACACGGGTCGTGTGCCCCACGGCGGTCCCACGACCGTCCTCAGGCACACGACCCCGCCGGACCGCAGGAGCACCAGCACCCATCCACACGCGACCCACCGTCATCGTGGCACCACCAGCTCCCACTCCGTCCCGTAGGAGGCCGAGGTCAAGCGGGCCTCACCACCGAGGTCCTCGATCCGCCCACGGATGGACTGGCTGACGCCCAGGCGACCCTCCGACTCGGCGGCGGCCAGCCGACCCTCGGGGATCCCGGGCCCCTCGTCGCGCACCGACACCTCCACCCGGTCGCCGAAGGACTCGAGGAGCACCCAGGCAGGAGCGCCCTCCCCGACGTGCCGCTCGACGTTGTCGAGGCAGGCCGTCACGACCGCGAGCAGCTCCGAGGCCACGTCCGCAGGCAGCTCCACGGCTCCCCCCGGGACGGCGACGTCGACGCCGGGGCGCAGACCGAGGCGACCGAGGGCGGCAGCGACGTCCACCGCGCCCTCAGCACCGTCGGTGCGCACCGAGTCCTGGGCGCGGATCAGGCTGCGCAGCGCGGACTCCTGCTCCCCGGCCAGCCGGGCCAGGTCGGCGCCCTGCCCACCCAGCTCACCGCCTCGGCGCTGGACGAGCGCGAGGACCTGCAGCACCCCGTCGTGCACGACCCGGGCCAGCCGAGCGCGTTCGGCTGCGGCCGCGGCTGCACGCTCGGCCAGGTCGCGCTCGGTGGCCATCTGCTGCAGGGAGCCGCACATGTAGCCCACGACCGGGCCACCCAGCAGCAGGAGGAAGAGGTTGCCGACGTCGGTGCCGTCGGGAGCATCGCGCAACAGGATGTCCACGGCGCCGAGGACGACGCCGGCCACGAGGCCCCCGACCCAACGAAAGCGCACCGCCCAGGCCAGCAACGCCGCCATCACCCAGAAGCCGGGCACGCTGGCGTCGAAGTCGGGTGACTTCACCACCGGGGTCGCGACGAGCAGCGCGAGCGCCACCGCCAGGTCGGCGACGAGCAGCGCGACCCCACGGCGTACGGCGTCGGCGTAGGCCCACGTGGTGAGACCCGTCCAGCCCACCATCACCGCGAGCAGGACGTAGCCGGCGGCGGGGTGGTCGAAGTCGCCGACCCCGCGAACCAGGTTGCCCACGACGGCGTAGGCCAGGACCACGACGCGCAGGACCGCGATCGCCCGGAAGAGCTGGTCCTCGACCGCGAGCGCCGCGCGCACGGACCGGGAGCCGGACGCCGACTGCCCTGCCGTCAGCGTCAGGACGCCTTCTTCTGCTCGCCGGCCCCGCCGGCCCCGCCGGACTCGCCCTCGGGCCGGGCATCGGCCGCCGCCCTGGCCTCGGCCTCGAGTCGCTTGGACTCCTCCTTGGCCTGGGTGGCGTACATGTCGACGTACTCCTGGCCGGAGAGTCGCATGATCTCGTACATGATCTCGTCGGTGATCGAGCGCAGGATGTAGCGGTCGTTCTCCATGCCCTCGTAGCGCGAGAAGTCCAGGGGGCGCCCGAAGCGCACGACCGGGCGGGTGACCCGGCCGAAGGTCTTGCCGGGAGGAGCCACGACGTCGGTGCCGACGACGGCGGTGGGCACCACGGGGACACCGGACTCGAGCGCGAGGCGGGCGACCCCGGTCTTGCCCCGGTAGAGGCGGCCGTCGTGCGAGCGCGTGCCCTCCGGGTAGATCCCGAAGAGTCCGCCGTCGGCGAGGACCCGCTTGGCCGACAGCAGCGCGCCCGACGCCGCATCGGCGCCCGAGCGGTCGATCGGCACCTGGCCGGAGCCGGTGAAGAACTGCTTCTGGAACCAGCCCTTGATCCCGGGACTGGTGAAGTACTCGGCCTTCGCCACGAAGGTGACACGGCGCGGCAGCGTGAGCGGGACGAACAGCCAGTCGGCGTACGACAGGTGGTTGCTCGCCAGGATGGCGGGGCCGTCGGGGACGTGCTCGGCACCCTCGGTCTGGGGACGGAAGACGACCTTGAGGAGTGGCCCCAAGGCGAAGAACTTCAAGAACCAGTAGAACAACCGTGTCACCCTTCCCCGAGACCCACCGACCTGCGTGCCGAACCAGACGGGGGAAGACTAGTCCCTCCCGCCCGCAGCCCCTATCCGGTGCGGCATGATCGCGACCATGACGTCTCAGCCTTCCCCGGAGGCCCACCAGCCGCTCACGGTCGCCGCGCGCCCCGAGCTCACCGGCGGGCGTCGCATCGGCGTCCTGCTCAGCCACGGCTTCACCGGCTCTCCGCTGTCGATGCGTCCCTGGGGCGAGCACCTCGCCGGCCTCGGGTACGGCGTGACGGTGCCGCGGCTGCCGGGTCACGGCACGACCTGGAAGGACCTCAACCAGCACCGCTTCGACGACTTCTACGGGGAGATCACCCGCGTCTTCGACCAGCTCTGCCTCGACCACGACGCGGTCGTCGTCGGCGGGCTGTCGATGGGTGGGTCGCTGACGTTGAAGGTGGCCGCCGACCACCCCGACCGGGTCGCCGGCGTCATGGTCGTCAACCCGGCGGTCGCCACGAAGCGGCTCGACGTCAGGCTCCTGCCGGTGCTCAAGCACCTCGTGCCGTCCTTCCCGGCCATCGCCGGCGACATCAAGAAGCCCGGCGTCGCGGAGTACGGCTACGACCGGACCCCGCTCAAGGCGATCCACTCCTTCATGCAGGCCTGGCCCGGCCTGATCGAGGACCTGCCGCAGGTGACCTCGCCGCTGATCTACTTCCGCTCCCCCGAGGACCACGTGGTCGACGGCTCCTCGATGCCGATCATCCTCGGCGCCGTCGGCAGCGACGACGTGACCGAGGTGCCGCTGCTCGAGAGCTATCACGTCGCCACCTTGGACAACGACGCCCCGACGATCTTCGAGCGCTCCGCCGAGTTCATCGCCCGCGTGGCCGGCTGACGGCCACTCCGTGCGGTCCGAGACCTCGGGACCACCGCCGGTTCGTTACGATTCAACAGTGGCGCAGAACGACGACGACGCGTGGCGCGCGATCGTCGACAACTACGGCGACCGACCCGATCTCGAGGATCACCCCGAGGACCCGGCCGGCCGCGACGTCGAGGACGCCGGCGACCCGGCCGACGACCTCGGCGGGTCGTCGGCACCCCCTGCCGAGCCGGGCTGGAACGACCTCTTCCCGGACTCGGACTGGGAGGAGGAGCGCTTCGTCCCGCCGCCGCCACCGCCCCTTCCCACCACGACTGCCGATCGGATGGCGGCGTGGGTCGGGGTCTTCGGCTCCCCCGTCGTCCTGCTGATCTGCCTGGTGCTGGGCTTCAAGCCACCCGAGCTGATCACCTACCTGTTGGTGGTCGGCTTCGTGGGCGGCTTCCTCTACCTGGTCCTGAAGATGAACCGGGAGCCGCGCGACCCCGACGACAACGGCGCGGTCCTGTAGCCCGCTCCCTGCCGGCTCCCGACCGTCAGGAGTCCAGCACCAGCAACGCCGCCCCGACGAGCCCGGCCTCCGGACCGAGCTCGGCAACCCGGATCTCGGGCACCACGCGGTGCTCGGCGCCCACCAACGCACGCCCCAGCGCGATCCTGGCTGGATCGAGCAGCCGGTCACCAGCGGCCGAGACGCCGCCCCCGACCACGATGACCTCGGGGTCGAAGGCCGCGACGAGACCCGCCAGGCCGACGCCCAACCAGTCGCCCACCGACGCGAACGCCTGTCGGGCCACCAGGTCGCCGTCCTCGGCCGCGGCGGTCACCATCGGCCCGGTCAGCTGCTCGGGCTGCCCCTGGCAGAGCTCGGTCAGGACGGTGGGCTCCGCGATGACGCGGGCGCGGGCGAAGCGCACGAGTGCGTTGCCCGAGGAGTACTGCTCCCAGCAGCCGTAGCGGCCGCACTCGCACATCCGTCCGTCGGGCACGACCTGCATGTGCCCGAACTCTCCCGCCATTCCGTTGGCCCCACGCAGGACGCTCCCGCCGAGCACCAGGGCGCCTCCGATGCCGGTCCCCATCGTGACCATCAGCGCCGACGACGCTCCTCTCGCGGCTCCGAGGCGACTCTCGGCGTGCGCCGCGCAGTCGGCGTCGTTGTGCAACGTCACCGGTGCGCCCCAGCGCTCGGTGAGCCGACGTCGTACGGGCTCCCCCGCCCAGGGCAGGTGGGGGGCGAACATGACCCGCTCGCCGGCCACGTCGACGAAACCCGCGGCGGCCAGCCCGATGCCGTCCGGCGTGCGGTTGCCGGCGACCTCCCTCACCGCGGCGGTGAGGGCGTCCTCGAGGGAGGTGACGCTGACGCGACGCCCGGGCGTACGGCGCGTCGCCGTCCGCAGGACGCCCCCGTCGGCACCGACCTCACCGGCCAGCACCTTGGTGCCGCCGACGTCGACGCCGATGAGCAGGCCCATGACGTCAGGTCCTCAGCGCCGAGCCAGGTCGGCGGCGCCGATCATCCCGGCCCCGTTGGCGAGGGACGCAGCCCGTACGTCGAGGAAGGGCCGATGCCCGCGACCGGTGAGCTCGTTGACGAACGCCGTCCGGATCGGGTCGAGCAGCAGGTCACCCGACTCGCTCACGCCACCGCCGATCACCACCGCGCCAGGATCGAGCACGGCCGCGAGCGAGGCGATCGCCTCACCCAGCCACGTGCCGAGCTCGGCCAGCATCGCGACGGCGAACGCGTCGCCCTCGGTCGCGGCGCGGGTGATCATCGGGCCGTCGATCGCCAGCGTGTCCCCGCCGGCACGAGCGAGCAGGTCGGCTGCCTCGGGAGATCCGGCGAGAGCGCGCGTCTGGGTGACCAGGGCCGAGCCGCTCGCGTACTGCTCGAGGCACCCGAGGTTGCCGCAGCCGCACTGCCTCCCGCCGCGGACGACCCGGAGGTGCCCGATCTCACCGGCCGCACCGAAGGCGCCCCGGTAGAGGTCGCCCCCGAGCACGAGTCCACCTCCGACCCCGGTGCCGACGGTGATCATCAGCATGTCGTCGACGTCGGCCGCGGCCCCGAAGGCGAACTCGCCCCAGGCCGCCGCGTTGGCGTCGTTCTCGACCACGACGGGCAGGCTGACGCGCGACTCGATCTCCGAGCGCAGGTCCTCGTCACGCCAGGCGATGTTCGGCGCGAACATCACGATCGAGCGGCCGGCGTCGACGTACCCCGCGGCACCGATACCCACCGCGGTGACCTCGTGGCGCGAGGCCAGCTCGGTGACGAGAGCTGCGACGGCGTCCTCGACCGCGACCGCGTCGGAGGCCGGGGACTCGATCCGGTGCTCGGCCAGCACCTGCCCCTTCTCGTCGACGACGGCGCCGGCGATCTTGGTGCCGCCGATGTCGATCCCACAGGTCAGGCTCATGGTGTCTCGTCCTCGTCCAGGTCGATCCGCTCGACACCTCCCGGCTGGCCGGCCTGGCCGCCCGCCCCAGATCCGGGAGGCGGCAGGGTGGCCAGCATCCCGACGACGGCCTGCAGGAACGACGACGCCGCGCTCGCGAGGTGCGCCTTCACCTCCGGGCTGGTCTGTCGTACGACGTGCACGGTGCGGCAAACCGGGCAGTAGGTGCACTCGGGGGCGCCGGTGGCGATGTGGTCGTTGAGCTCCGACATGGTGGCCGCCGCGTGGTCGGCCAGCCCGCTGAGGCTCTCCCCCAGCCCGGCACCGAGCCCGGCGCCCAGCCCGGCGCCCAGCCCCGATCCCAGGCCGGCACCGAGACCGGAGCCGAGGCCACCGGAGGAGTCCTTGGCCCAGTCCGACAGGGCGCCCAGCAGCTTGGCCGCTTCCTCGCCCACGCTGCCGATCTCCTCACCGGACGGCCGGTCGTCGCCGACGCCACCGGCGTCGCCGGTTGCTCCGGGGTCCTGAGGATCCTGGGGGTCGCTCACGTCACTTCTCCTGTCCTGCGGGGGCCGGCTCACGGAAACGGACCCGTAGCTCTCCGTCCTCGACCCGTGCCCCGGCGACCCGCAGGCGGGCCAGGCCGGTCGGCATCGTCAACAGACGGCGGTAGGAGCCTACGGTCACGACGAGCTCGTCGCCGTTGCGGGCGAGCCCGACCTCGGCCCGACTGACGAAGGGCAGGGCCAGGTGCAGCACGGCCCCCTCGGTGGTGCGGGTGATCCGGAACGGTCCGTGCCCGACCGGCGGCGCGAGGGGGTCGACCCCGTCGTACACCTCGGTGGCCAGGCGTCGCAGCGACTCGACCCCCACCGGCTCCTCGGCGCGGTACTCCGAGCGCCAGATCGGCAGGCCGGCGAACGACTCGTCGACCTCGGCGAGCACGGCGTCCTGGGCGAGCACCCACCGAGCACGCCAGTCGTCGGCGTTCTCGCTGGGGAAGATCCGGTTGGCCACCACCCCGTCGACGCGGTAGCCGAACAGCGACAGGCTGGTGTAGCTGCGGCGCGCCTCGGCGAGGACCACGGTCTCGGGGGTCATCACGATCCGCACGCTCGCGTCGGGTCCCGACAGCAGCACCCGGACCTCGTCGAGCTCGGCGTGCAGGCGCTCGACGGCGTCGAAGACGGTGCCACCGGGCATCGGCACGCCCGCGGCCCGGCTGAGCACCGGCCGCAGCGCCTTCATCACGCGTTGCTGGGTCGGGAAGACGCGCTGCATGTACCAACCGAGCGCCTCGGGCAGGGCCAGCAAGCGGAGGGTCTCGGCGGTCGGCGCGCAGTCGACGACGATCACGTCCCACTCGTCGGAGAGCGCGTGCAGCCGCAGCTCCAGCAGAGCCAGGACCTCCTCGGCGCCCGGGATGACGGTGAGCTCCTCGGCCGCGACGGGGTCGACACCGGCGACGTCGAGCACGGACAGCAGGTAGCCCTGGATCTCGGCCCAGGACTGCTCGAAGCGCAGCTGGGCGTCGACCTGCTGCACGAACAGGCAGGGCGCCACCTCGGTGGGCTCGGAGCCGACCGGTGAGCCGAAGGCGTCACCGAGAGAATGGGCGGCGTCCGTGGAGAGCACGAGCGTACGGCGCCCCGCGGCCGCCGAGAGCGCAGCCGTCCCGGCGGCGACGGTCGACTTGCCGACGCCACCCTTGCCGGTGAACAGCACGATCCGCACGGCCACGAAGGGGTCGCCTCGACTCAGACCGGCTCAGGCGAGGGACTCGACGCGCTGCTTGAGCCCCTTCAGTGCGGTGTCGATGAGGATCTTCTCGCCCTTGCGCTTGATCAGCCCGATCATCGGGATGGCGACGTCGAGTGCCAGCCGGTAGGTGACCTCGGTCGACCCGCCGGTCTCCCGCAGGACGTAGGCGCCGTCGAGTGCGCGCAGCATCTTGCCCTCCACCAGGGTCCAGGTGACCTGCTTGTCGCCGTCCCAGTCGTAGGCGAGCGTGTACTCGTCCTTGATGGGCGAGACGTCGAGGGCGAAGAAGACCTCGCGGGCCCGGCCGCGGTGGTCGCCCGGCTCGCTCTCGCAGGTGCTGCGCACGTCGGCGGTGGTCACGCCCTTGGCCCACACCGGGTAGGCCTCGAAGTCGGCGATCACGGCCATCACCGCGCTGGCAGGGGCGTCGACGACGATCGAGGAGGTCGTCTGGTCGGCCATGAGTACCTCAGCAGTCTGGTTCGGGGGGAGCAGGTGCCGTCGCGGCACGTTCGGAGGCTACCGGACCCCGGTCCACTCGCGCCCCGCCCCGTCCCGCACCTCCGGTCCCCGGTCTGCCGGGTAGCGTTCCACCGGGTCGACAGCGCCGTCGACCCCCGGCGATCCCGTCGAGCCCCGTCGAGCCCGGTCGCACCTGCCCCGGCCCGACGTCATGGCTGTCCACTCCCCTCGTCAGGAGGAATCCTCGTGCGTGAGTACTCCACCCCGCTCGCCCTCGATCTCCCCGGGACGGGCAACCTGACCGACGACATCGTCCGCAACGCGGCCGAGGCCCCGGACGCGGTCGTGCTGGCTCGTCGCGCGGCGGAGAGCTGGATCGACGTCACGGCCCGCGAGTTCCTGGCCGAGGTCAGCCGCGTCGCCAAGGGGCTGATCGCCTCCGGCATCGAGGTCGGTGACCGCGTCGCCCTCGTCTCGAAGACCCGCTACGAGTGGACCCTGTTCGACTACGCCATCTGGTGTGCCGGTGCGGCCAGCGTGCCGATCTACGAGACCTCCTCGGCCGAGCAGGTCGAGTGGATCCTGCGCGACTCCGGCGCGGTGGCGGTCGTGGCCGAGAACGCCGAGCACCTCGCCCGGATCACCACCGTGCGCCAGAGCCTCGATGCGCTCCACCAGGTGTGGACCATCGACGACAACGCTGTCGAGGTGCTGGCCAGCCTCGGCGACGACGTCGCCGACGAGGCGCTGGAGGCACGTCGTACGGCGGCCGGACCCGACGACCTGGCCACCCTCATCTACACCTCGGGCACGACCGGTCGGCCCAAGGGCTGCATGCTCACGCACGGCAACTTCATGACCGAGCTGGGCGTGGCCGTCGACGAGCTCGACCAGCTCTTCGAGGGCGACGACGCCTCCACCCTGCTCTTCCTGCCGCTGGCCCACGTCTTCGCGCGGATCATCCAGATCGGGGCGATCAAGTCCCGGGTCCGGCTCGGCCACAGCTCCGACATCCGCCAGCTCGTGCCCACGCTGCAGTCGTTCCGCCCGACGTTCATCCTGGCGGTCCCCCGCGTCTTCGAGAAGGTCTTCAACACCGCCTCGCAGCGCGCCACGGCCGCCGGGCGCGGCTCGCTCTTCGACCGGGCCGCCGAGACCGCGATCGCCTACTCCAAGGGCCTCGAGAAGGGCCGTGTGCCCCTCGCCGTACGTGCCAAGCACGCCGTCTTCGACCGGCTCGTCTACGCCAAGCTGCGCGCCACCCTCGGCGGCGAGTGCGCGTACGCCGTGTCCGGAGGCGCCCCGCTCGGCGAGCGGCTGGGCCACTTCTACCGCGGAGTCGGGCTGACGATCCTCGAGGGCTACGGGCTCACCGAGACCACGGCGGCGGTCACCGTCAACCTGCCGGAGGCCCAGAAGGTCGGCTCGGTGGGGCGTCCGCTGGCCGGCACCACGGTGCGGGTGGCCGACGACGGGGAGCTGCTCTTCAAGGGGGGCCAGGTCTTCGCCGGCTACTGGGAGAACCCCGAGGCGACCGCGGAGGCCCTCGAGGGCGAGGGGTGGTTCCACACCGGCGACCTGGGCGAGGTCGACGACGAGGGCTTCGTCAAGGTCACCGGCCGCAAGAAGGAGATCCTGGTGACGGCGGGTGGCAAGAACGTCGCGCCCGCGGTGCTCGAGGACCGGCTCCGCGCCCACGCCCTGGTGAGCCAGGCCCTCGTGGTCGGCGACCGTCAGCCCTTCATCGCCGCCCTGGTCACCATCGACCCCGACTCCTTCCCCCTGTGGGCCAAGGCCCAGGGCAAGTCCGGGGAGGTCGCCGACCTGGTCGACGACCCGGAGCTGCTCGCCGAGATCCAGCGGGCCGTCGACGAGGCCAACACCGCCGTCTCCAAGGCGGAGTCGATCCGCAAGTTCCAGGTGCTGGCCGACGACTGGACCGAGGAGGGTGGCCAGCTCACGCCGAGCCTCAAGCTCAAGCGCAACGTGGTGATGCGGGAGTGCAAGGACGAGATCGCCTCGTTGTACGTGTAGTCGCCGTGTAGTCGCCGTGCGCGGCCTCGCAAGACAGATCCCTAGTGCGGGCCTGGTCATTCGTCACTCCTGACCCCCTCGCCGGCGCCCCATCTGCTGAAACAGCGGCGCTTTCGGGCGTGGAACCTTACGATCAGGCAGCAATTGTGGAGATACTCTCCGTGGGGGTTCGGGGCTGCCTACAGTGAGGCGTCCCGAGTACTAGCCCGGGCCGGCGCGATGGGACGCCGTACGGGACGTGAGAGTGGAGGGTGCAGGCATGGATCGACGCAGGATTCTCTTGGTCGTGGCCGTGATCGTCGCGGCGCTCGGGGCGGGGCTGGTCTTCGTCTACGCCCAAGACGCCGAGGACCGTGCCGCCGAGCAGTTCACCACCCGCAACGTGCTCGTCGCGACCCAGATGATCTCGCCCGGCGAGTCGGCCTCCGACGCCGCCGCGGCCAACAAGATCCTGTCCAAGCCGGTGCCGACCGACGAGATCCTGACCAACGCCACCGACGACGGCACCCTGCTCACCGACACCGTCGCCCTGACGACCATCTACCCCGGCGAGCAGCTGATCACCGAGAAGTTCGGCAGCGTCGACGAGGTCACCGCGACCACGCGCCTGACCGTCCCCAAGGGGATGACCGCGACGGCGATCACGCTCGACGACACCTCACGGATCAGCGGCTTCACGCCGGCAGGCACCCGGGTGGGCGTCTTCATCAGCGGCACCTTCGAGGACTCCACCGAGCCCGAGGTGCGCGTGCTCTTCAAGCAGGTCCTGATCCTGGCCAACGGTCTCGTGACCGTCGCGCCCCAGGTCGGCCCCGACGGCCAGCCCCTGCCCAGCGCCGACTCGGCTGCGCTCAGCCAGTACGTCCTCGCGCTCACCGCCCGTGACGCCGCAAAGCTCAAGCTCGCCCAGGACCTCGGCGACATCAGCCTCGTCCTGCTGCCCCCGGACACCCAGCTGAAGATCGGCGACCCGGTCTCCCCGGGCGACATCTTCGAGGGGAACTAGGCCCGCATGCCCGTTCTCGTCGAACCCGACACCCCGACGGTCACCTCGCTGCTCAAGGCGATGCCGCCGGGGTCCCACGGTGTCAGCACGACCGACCGGATGCGCGCCTGGCTCGACCAGCACCCCGACGAGTACGTCGTGGTCCTCGGCCCCGACCTCGAGCTCGACGACGCCCTGAAGATCGCCGAGGACCTGCGCACGACCAAGCCCACCGTCAGCGTGGTCCTCGTCGTCGCGGCCCTGGACACCCAGGTGCTCACCCGTGCGATGAAGGCCGGGGCACGCGACGTCGTCCAGGCCGACGACATCGGGGCGATCTCCGAGGCGATCAAGCAGGCCCACCAGCTCTTCGTGGCCCTGCGCGGGCCGTCGGGCGCCAAGAGTGTCGGCCGCGTGGTCACGGTCTTCTCGCCCAAGGGCGGCGTCGGCAAGACGACGATGGCGGTCAACCTGTCCCTCGCGCTGTGCGAGGGCGGCGCCCGCAAGGTGTGCCTGGTCGACCTCGACCTCGCCTTCGGTGACGTGGCGATCACGATGCAGCTCTTCCCGACGCACTCCATCGAGCAGGCGATCGGCTCGGAGGACTCCCTCGACTTCGCGATGCTGGAAGGGCTCCTCACCCGGCACCAGGACTCGATGATGGTCCTTGCGGCTCCCCCGCACCCGGACATCCGCGAGCGGGTCACCCCGGTCCTGGTCTCCCGGATCCTGCGCACGCTGAAGGAGGGCTTCGACTACGTCGTGGTCGACACCGCCCCCTCCTTCGACGACCAGGTGCTCACGGCCCTCGACGAGACCGACGAGTGCGTCATCGTGGCCACGCTCGACGTGCCGACCCTGAAGAACGTCAAGGTCGCCCTCGAGACCCTGGAGATGCTCAACATCGCCAGCGGCCACCGCCACCTCCTGCTCAACCGCGCCGACGACGCCGTCGGCATCGGCAGCGACAAGGTCGAGGCGATCCTCGGGATGCCCGTCGCAGCCTCGGTCTCCACGTCGATCGACGTCGCTGCCGCCACCAACGCCGGCACCCCGATCGTGACCGACCAGCCCCAGCACGGCGCCAGCTCGGCGATCGTGCGCCTGGCCTCGACCCTGGCCGGCGAGCCCGTCTCCGCCCCGATCTCCGACGACGCCGCCCAGCAGGACGAGCCGGCCGAGAAGGGCCGTCGGATGTTCCGCCGCAAGAAGGAGTCTCCCGCATGAGCACTCTGTCCGAGCGTCTCGAAGCGGCCCGCCGGGCTGCGCTGGTCGATGAGGGCGCCGACGGGGACGGCGCGGCCCAGGGCGACGGGGGCACCCCCGGCGCTCCGGGCGACGGGGCCACTCCGGCGGCCGCCGCCCCCGCCAACGGTGCCCCCGCTCCCAGCGCGCGCGCCGAGCGCGCGGCCGCCCCGCGCGTCTCCGAGCCCACCCCTGCCCGCCGGAGCATGGGCAGCGGCGCGACGGACCGGATCGACGAGCTCAAGAGCAGCGTCCACGTCGAGCTCCTCAAGCAGCTCGGTCCCCACCTGTACGACGCCGACATCGAGCCCAACGAGCTCGACCAGCGCGTGCGCGGTGTCCTGGCCGACGTGCTCAGCTCGCAGGACCGTCCGCTGAGCACCAGCGACCGGGCGCGGGTCACCCAGGAGATCAGCGACGACATTCTCGGGTACGGCCCGATCGAGCCCTACCTGCGTGACCCGGAGGTCTCCGAGGTCATGGTCAACGGCCACTCCTCGGTGTGGCTGGAGAAGAACGGCAAGCTGATGGCTGCCGACGCCACGTTCACCGACGAGGCCCACCTGCGACGCATCATCGACAAGATCGTCTCCCGCATCGGTCGTCGCGTCGACGAGTCGAGCCCGATGGTCGACGCCCGTCTGCCCGACGGCAGCCGGGTCAACGCCGTCGTGCCGCCCCTGGCCGTGGACGGCTCGGCGCTGACGATCCGCAAGTTCTCCGAGGACCCGCTGACCGTCGACGACCTGATCGACTTCGGCTCCCTGAGCCCGCAGACCGCTGACTTCCTCGACGCCTGCGTGCGCGGGCGGCTCAACATCATCGTCTCCGGCAGCACCGGCGCCGGCAAGACCACGACGCTCAACGTGCTGTCGTCGTTCATCCCCAACGACGAGCGGATCGTCACGATCGAGGACGCCGCCGAGCTGCAGCTCAAGCAGGAGCACGTCGTGCGCCTGGAGTCGCGCCCGTCCAATATCGAGGGCAAGGGCGCGGTCACGATCCGCGACCTGGTCAAGAACAGCCTGCGCATGCGCCCCGACCGGATCATCGTCGGTGAGGTCCGCGACGCCTCCGCGCTCGACATGCTGCAGGCGATGAACACCGGCCACGACGGCTCGATCTGCACCCTGCACTCCAACGGCCCGCGCGACACGCTCTCGCGCATGGAGACGATGGTGCTGATGGCCGGGATGGACCTGCCGATCAAGGCGATCCGCGAGCAGGTCGCCTCCGCGGTCGACCTGATCGTGCACCAGACGCGCTTCAAGGACGGCACCCGCCGGATCACCCACATCACCGAGGTGGAGCGGATGGAGGGCGACGTCATCACGCTGCAGGACATCTTCCTCTTCGACAACTCCCTCGGCTTCGACGGCGAGGGCCGCACCCTGGGCCGGATGCGCGGCACCGGGCTGCGACCGAAGTTCCTGGAGAAGATGTCCTACTCCAACGTGACCGTCGATCCGCTCATCTTCCACGAGGACCGGATGTGATCCGCCGGGCCGGAGCCGTACGTCGTCTCCTGGCCGGCGCTGCCGCCGGCACCGTGCTGGTCCTCAGCGCCGCCGCGGGCGCCCACGCCGCCGACGGTGACATCGTCAACGTCGACCGGACCGCGGAGGGACTCGACGTCTCCGTCAACGTCCCGGCCGACGTCGAGGTCGACCTGGACGGGGTCTCGGCCACGGTGGAGGGCGTCGGCTACCCGAGCGAGGCCTTCCGGCTCTCCGACGGCGACAGCCGCGTCACCCGCACCACGATCCTGGCGATCGACACCAGCGACTCGATGCAGGGCGACCGCTTCGAGGCGGCGATCAGCGCCGCCCGCACGTTCGTCGAGATCGTGCCGCCCGACGTACAGGTCGGCATCGTGGGGTTCAGCGGCGCCGTCGACACCGCTCTGGAGCCGACCACCGACCGCGAGGCCGCCTTCTCCGTCCTCGACGGCCTCGAGCTGAGCCGCGGCACACAGCTGTACGACGCCGTCCTCGCCTCGGTCGCGCTCGCGGGCGAGGAGGGCCAGGGCAGCGTGCTGCTGCTCTCCGACGGAGCCGATACTGGTACGACGTCGCTGCCCACTGTCCTGGCCGGCCTGGCCGACTCCGACGTCGTGGTCAACGTGGTTGCCCTCGAGCAAGGCCCCAAGGCCGTCGACATCCTGCGCCAGATCGCCGGTGAGCGCGGCCAGGCGATCAGTGCCGACAGCGAGGACCTGGCCGAGACCTTCTCGGCCGAGGCCGACGTCCTCGCGCGCCAGATCGGCGTCAGCATCGAGGTCCCGACCGAGGTGGCCGCGGGGCAGGTCTCCTTGCAGGTGACCCTGCCCTCGACCGGCGGCGACGTCGTCGCCTCCTCCACCCTGCTCCCCTCGTCCGCCGGCACCGCCGAGGCCGCCGACCCCATGCTCAGCGTGCCCGTCGAGACGCCCCGCACCAGCAGCGTCACCCTCCCCGACTGGGCGGTGTACGCCGGCATCGGCGTCTTCGGGCTCGGGCTCGCGGTCGCGCTGGCCATGATGGTCCCGGCCAAACCGGCGCCGATGTCCACCGAGGAGCGGGTCTCGACCTACACGACGGGGCTGGCGGGGACGCGACCCGGCGCCGCGACCGCGACCAAGGCCTCGCCCGAGGCGACGCTCACGCAGGCCAGCGATGCTGTCGGCAGCCTCCTCAAGCGCAACCGCGGCCTGGAGGAGAAGATCGCCCAGCGGCTCGCAGCCGCCGGCAGCGAGCTCAAGGCCTCCGAGTGGCTGCTCGTCCACGCCGCGGCCTTCGTGATCATCACGCTGGTCGGCCTGCTCATCGGTCGCGGCAACCTGGTCGTCGGGATCATCTTCATGGTCATCGGAGCCTTGGTGCCGTGGACTTACCTCGGCTTCCGAGCGAGCCAACGCCGCAAGAAGTTCGACTCACTGCTGCCCGAGACACTGCAGCTGATGTCGGGATCGCTCTCCGCCGGCCTGTCGCTCATGCAGTCCGTCGACACGATCGTGCGCGAGGGCGGCGAGCCGGTGAAGACCGAGTTTAAGCGGGTGCTCGTCGAGACGCGACTGGGTGTCTCTCTGGAGGATGCCCTCTCGGGCGTTGCCGACCGGTTCGACAGCCGCGACTTCCGCTGGGTCGTGATGGCGATCAAGATCCAGCGTCAGGTCGGCGGCAACCTGGCGGAGCTGCTCAACACCGTAGCCGAGACGATGCGCGAGCGGGAGTACATCCGCCGCCAGGTCGGGGCTCTGTCCGCCGAGGGAAAGCTCTCCGCTGGGGTGCTCGGGGCGCTCCCGCCGCTCTTCCTGCTGTACCTCGTCGTGGCTCAGGGCGACTACGTGGCCCCGTTGTTCAACGACATCCGCGGCATCATCATGATCAGCGCCGCCGCGCTCTGGCTGGGTGTCGGCGTCTTCTGGATGAGCAAGCTCGTCAAGGTGGAGGTCTGAGATGGTGCTCGTCTTCGTGCTGGGCGTGATCCTGGTGCTGCTGGCGATCGGCCTCGTCGCGATGTCGTTCAACCGCAACGAGAGCGGCGGCGTGACGCGCTCGCTCGCAGTCCTGGAGGCGATGACCACAGCGCCGGACGAGCTGAAGCAGGAGCTGGAGCGGCCGTTCGGCGAACGCGTCCTGGTGCCGCTCCAGGAGCGCTCGCTGCGTCTCGGTCGGCGACTCACCGGGTCCGACTCCGCAGTGCGGCTCCAGCGCAAGCTCGACTACGCGGGCAACCCCGGCGACATGGGCGCCGACCGCGTCGTGTCCCTCAAGGTCCTCGGCGCGTTCGTGTTCCTGATCGTCGGACTGGCGATAGCGCTCCTCCTCGGCGCAGACCTTCCGATTGTGGCGTTGACATCCCTGGGTGGCCTGGTCCTCGGCTTCTTCGCGCCCGATCTCTACCTCTACCAAACGGCTTACAACCGGGCGGAGAAGCTGCGGCGTGAGCTGCCGGATGCCATCGATCTCCTCACCATCAGCGTCGAGTCCGGGCTCGGCTTCGACGCGGCCTGCCAGCAGGTCGCCCGCAATACCGAAGGACCCCTCGCCGAGGAGTTCAACCGGATGCTCAGCGAGATGCAGATCGGGCAGAGCCGCTCGCAGGCGCTCCGCTCGATGGCGGAGCGCACCAACGTCGACGACGTCCGTGGGTTCGTCAGCGCCATGGTGCAGGCCGACTCCTTCGGCATACCCATCGGCTCCGTCCTGCGGGTGCAGTCGAGCGAGATGCGCGTGAAGCGCCGACAGCGGGCCGAGACCAAGGCGCAGCAGGTGCCGGTCAAGATCACCATCCCACTGATCTTCTGCATCCTGCCGTGCCTGTTCGTCGCGGTGATGGGCCCCGCGGCCCTGACCGTGATGGACAACCTCGGCTGAGCTGCCTTCATGCCACGTCGTCAACTGCTCCGGGTCACAGCCGGCGCCCGGATCTTCACCTTCCTGGCTGTGGGTGCGCCGGTGCTGTGGTATCGCGACGGGCAGGCGCTGGTCGCCCTCGGCGCTCTCGGCGTGCTGTGGGCGCTGGCGGTCATCGCCGAATCGCGTCGCGAGACGTGGCAGGTCGTGCCGGTGGCCGAGGCTGGGCTGGTCGGCCTGGTCTGCGGCCTGTCCGTGGTCGACTCCTCGGCCATCGTGGCGGCGCTGATCGTGCCGCCCTTCGCCGCGGCGCTGCTCGGGGGCCTGCGACCTGGCCTCCTCGCGCTCAGCTCGGAGCTGGTCTTCCTGGTGACCACCGGACTCGTCGTCAACGGCGCCCTCACTGCGGAGCAGGGCTTCACGATGTTCACCTGGTCCATGGGCGCGCTCGGCCTCGCCCTCATCGGCAACTTCGTCCACGGCTCGTCGCTGGGTGAGGTCAACGGCCTCACGCCCTATCTGGATGCCCAGCGCCTGATCCGCCAGCTCCTGGACCTCTCCGGCGATCTCGACTCCGGGCTGGACGTCATCTCGCTCGCCGGGTCGATCGCCAGCGACGTCCGCGATGCGCTCCCTACGTCGATCCTGGCCGTGTACCTGCCGCGAGGCGAGGTGCTGGTCCCTCTGGTGTCCAGCGCCGAGGATCGTCTGGGCGACACCTCCGAGGCCGAGGCGCTCGCCGTCGAGTCGTGGACGCGATCGGCTCCGCTCGTCCATGAGCGACGCTTCGCCTTCCCCCTGGGAGACGGAGCCGTCGTGGCGGGCGCACTGTCTCCGGACGCAGACCTCGCCGACGAGGAGGTCGAGCGTGTGATCCTCACGGTGTGCGATCAGGTCCGCTCCAAGGCCGTCCAGCTGGACACGGCACTGCTGTTCTCCGACTTCCGCGACCTCGCGTCGGCCGACGTCCGCCAACGACTGGCCCGGGAGATGCACGACGGGATCGCCCAGGACATCGCCTCACTCGGCTACCTGGTCGACGCCCTGGCGGCCAAGCCGGCCTCGGACAAGCAGGCGCAGCAGCTCGCGATGCTGCGCGAACGGATCACGAAGATCGTGGCCGAGGTCCGTCAGTCCGTACTCACCCTGCGCACCAGCATCGGTGAGTCGCAGAGCCTCGGTGCCGCGATCAGCTCGGTGGCCCGACACCTGAGCGACTCGTCCGGGATCCCGATCCAGGTCAGCCTGGACGAGAAGTCGACCCGACTGCGCCCCGAGGTCGAGTCGGAGCTGTTCCGGATCGCCCAGGAGTCGATGAACAACGCCATCAAGCACGCCCAGTGCAGCTCGATCGAGGTCGTGTGCCGGGTTCATGCCCCCGAGGCCGAGATCTCGGTGAGCGACGACGGCCGCGGGCTGCAGCAGGCCCGCGCCGACTCGCACGGTCTCAAGATCATGCGCGAGCGCGCCCGGCTGATCGACGGGGAGCTTCGCCTCGACTCCAACTCCACCGGTGGGCTGACCGTGTCGGTGCGCGTCGGCAATACCCTGGGTGCCTTCCCCGGCCCCACAGACGCTGAGAGAGTGAGCCCATGAGTGACGACACAGCCGCGCCGATCCGCATCCTCCTGGTCGACGACCACGAGTTGATCAGGAGCGGACTGGGCGCCGTCCTCGACCTGGAGGACGACATGGACGTCGTGGGCACCGCCGGCTCCGTGACCGAGGCGATCGCGCAGTACGAGGCTCTCTCCCCTGACGTCGTCGTCGCCGACCTCCAGCTCCAGGACGGCACCGGCCTCGACATCGTGCGCACGATCCGCAAGCAGAGCAACGACACCGGCCTGATCGTGCTGACGATGCACTCCGGCGACGACCAGATCTTCGCCGCCATGCAGGCCGGTGCCTCAGGCTTCGTCGGCAAGGACGCCCCGTCGTCCGAGGTCGTCCGGGCAGCCCGCCACGCCCACGTGTCGCCTCGCGCGTTCGTCTGCGCCGGACTCGTTGGCGCGATGATGCGACGGCGGTCAGGCGAGTCGACCAACCTCAGCGAGCGCGAGCACGACGTCCTGCTGTTGCTCGCCGACGGCCTTGGTGCCGCCGCCATCGGCGAGAAGCTCTTCCTCAGCGAGTCGACGGCCAAGTCTCACATCGCTCGGATCTACCAGAAGCTCGGTGCCGCCAACCGCGCCCAGGCGTTGGTGACGGCCATGAGGATCGGGCTCCTCTCCAGCATTCAGCCACACGAGGGCTAATACCACGCCGAACGGGACTGGTCCATAGTTCGAAGTGACCATTCGCCTCCACACGATCTCCTGATCTCGGAGCTCTGGCCAGGCGGCAGAGTATGACGCGTGAGGTTCCCTCACCGCAGCAGGGGAACCGCCCCCCAACCACCGAGACCTAGGAGTCGACAATGATCGAGTACCTCAGCATCATGCTCAACGCCCGCCGCGCCAAGCTCGACGAGCGCGGCGCCTCCGCCGTCGAGTACGGCCTGCTCATCGCCGGCATCGCCGCAATTATCGTCATCGTCGTCATCGCCCTCGGTGGGCAGATCAAGGATGCCTTCACCGACACCTGCACAGCTATCGGTAGCCGCACCGGCGCGCCGGCCACGGCCAGCTGCACCTGATTCTCGACAGGATGTCCGACATGCATGTGACCCATGTTGAACATCGCAAGCCGAAGCCCCGCGCTCGTTCTGAGCGCGGGGCTTCGGCCGTTGAATACGCCCTGCTCATCGCAGGGATCGCTGCCGTGCTTGTGCTCGCCATTCTCGCTCTGGGCGACGGCGTTCGAGATCTCTTCCAAGAGACCTGCGTCGAGGTCGGCAAGACATCGATCTCATCCTCGTGCTGATTTACAACTCCGCCAGCGTGCCCTGCCAGGCTTGGACGAGGTCCTCCTCGGTCCAGCCGAACAGTCTCCGGAGTCCACCTGACAATGTGCCACCACTACTGACCTGCTTGTAGAGCTCGACCACGGCAGAGCCCCCGCTCTTCCTCGCCAGGACCTGACAGACCAGCCAGGCGGCCTCGTAGGTAGCACCCAGGTGCGGGCCCCGCGTGTCGAACTCTGAGGCACCCGGAAGCTCTGCGGGAAGCCCGTCCGTGCGTACTCGTTCACGAACCTGTGCCGCGGTTCGATCCAGCGGAAGCGGAGAGTCACGCAGCGCCACGTAGTCAGCGAAGCCCTCCACCAACCATGTGGGTGCGCGACTTGTCGGGCCATCCCCAGCGACGTGCGCCGCCTCGTGCGCGAGCACCACCTCGCGTCCTCGTTTGCCGAGGCCACCGAGAACTTCGGCATTCACGTACACGTGCACGGGCGAGTCCACGGAGACCGAGCCGTCAGCGGACCCGGCGACCGCGGCAATCTGCTGATACTCTCCCGCGTCAACGTCCAGCGCCCGCTCGAGCGCAATGCGATCAGCAGGAACCTCCACGACCAGCCGCCGGTCCCACTCCGGCAACACGCGCGCCACCGTGTCCACCGACCTCTTGGACAGTCGGGTGTACTGATCCAGCAGCTCGGGTGACGCCACGAGCACCAAGCTCTCCTTGCTCCGTGACACCGAGAGAGAGTCAGTCAGCCAGATCGGGCTGCGCAGCGACTCACCGCCGAGGTCGACAATCCGCACGCCGTCCCCGGTGAAATCGAAACGTACGACGGTCTCGGTGCTGGCCGCCACGGAATCGAACCCTGCATAGCGCCACTCGACCGCAACCGCGGCGTCCCACTCCCCTTCCGCATCCGTGGTCCCCAGGCTGTCGATGTAGCGTAGCGAGACATCCCTGATGTGGGCCGCCGAGGCGTTGTCCACCACGGCAACTGCGAGGGACTGCGACGACGGGTCCGCGCCCGCGACTGCTGCAGCACGCGGGCCATCGTCGGTCTCGATCGCGCGCACGAACTCCTGCAGGGCCAGTGCCGCCCCCGCGGGGTCGACCGTAGGTACACGGCCCGACGGCACGTCGACGTCGAAGGTCGACTCGTCATCGGCGGAGACGACGCTCCAGGTCACCAGCCCTGCGCTGAGGAGGATCAGTGCGGGCAGTCCGACCAGCCACCAGCGCGGGCGTCGAGAGGACCGGCGTCCGTCGTGCTGGGTGGCCGACGGCTCAGCCAGGGCGGACGGCTCCGACGTACGGCATCGAGTACAGGCCGGTGACCTGGACGCCGGTGCTCGGGTTGGCCGCGTGGACGATCATCCCGTTGCCGATGTACATGCCGACATGGCTGATCGGGCTGTAGTAGAACACCAGGTCTCCCGGGCGCAGGGCGCTGGCGGCAACGCGGGTGCCCGAGCTGTACTGGGCGCTCGACGAGTGCGGCAGCGCGACGCCGGCCTGAGCCCAGGCCATCATCGTCAGTCCCGAGCAGTCGAAAGCACTTGGACCGGCGGCGCCGTAGACATAGGCGTCACCCACCTGTGCCATGGCGTAGGCGACCGCAGCTGACGCCCGACCGGAGGCCGGGACGTCCGCCGCGGGTGCGGGAGCCCGATCAGCCGTGCCGCGAGAGAGGATCTCTCGACGCTCGTCCTCCTTGAGCCGGCCCAGCAACTCCTTGGCGTCGGCCAGCTTGGCGTCGATCGTCGCCTTCTCCTCGGCCAGCTGTGCCTCGACCTCGGCGACCTGATCCAGTCGCTTCCGGGTGGCGTCCTGACGGATGCTCAGGGCCTTGAGCCCGGTGCGGTAGTTGTCAAAGAGGCCCTGCTGGAGCCGCTGGTAGGACGACATCGTCGAGACCTGCTCGAGGAACTCGCCCGGCTCACCAGCGGCCAGGACCTCGCCCACCGCGCTCAGGGACGTGCCAGCGTACTGGCGCAGGATGGCATCGCGAGCCTGGTCACGGACGACGTCGAGCGACTCGTCCTCGCGACTCTCATCGGCACGGAGCGACTTGAGGTCGGCCTGGAGCTCGTCGAGCTCGATCTTGGCGTCGTTGTAGCGCTCGGAGGCCTGCTCGGCCTCGTGGTAGAGCGTGTCCACACGAGCCTGAACGTTCTTGATCTCGGGCTCAGCCTGGGCTGGCGAGCTGGGGATCAGTCCGATCGTGGCGGCGAGTGCACAGCCAGCCAAGACGGACGTGAGTCGGACCCGGGCGTTGCTCACAGCGGGTGGTTCCCCTTCGGTGGTGTCGTGTACGCCTACCGGGTGAGCTGACGGATTCGGGCACGACCTGCCCTACCCCCAACTCGACCAGACGTACTGGCCGGAAATGGGAGATTCACCCCACAAGACTGGTTCCCCGGCTCCGACGTCAGTTGCGTGACGTCGAACTCGACGCGGCGCCCGCGCGGACCTTGGTTGGCCCACTTCCACAGATGCCTTGGAACAAGGTAGTCGCCCGGTGGTGAGCGCACCAAACTTCGGCAGGACTCGCGGCGCGCTGCACCTCTCACGTCACACCAGCACCAGGGAAGCGGTCAAGCCGACTCGACATGCGGTCCTGAAACGGGAGTGACCAGTCGCAGCGGCGGCACCAGCCCTCCGTCCGCGAGTGCCTCGAGGGCTCGCAGCTCGTCGTCGTCGATGATCAGCTCCGACAGCTCCGGCGGCGGCCCCAGCAGGACCGTCACCACGCAGTCGTGGCAGGCGAGGCCGCGGACCAAGCAGGAGTCGCAGTCGATTCGTGTCGTCATGGGGCCACCATGACAGTGAGCGCCGACATCGCTCCGTCCCAGGACCGCGCCAGGCGCTAGATTTCGCCCGTGACTGAGCCCGACGGATCCACTGCCCGCCCTGAGTACACCGCCCGCCTCAAGAAATTGAGCGGCGCCCGCTGGAAGCAGCATCTCGACGTACAGGCACCCTACCGGTGGAACCTGCAGCGCATCCTCGGCGACAGGAGAACCCTCGATGTCGGCTGCGGGTTGGGACGAAATCTGACAAGTCTCTCCGAGGACAGTGTGGGCGTCGATCACAACCCATCATCCGTCCGGGCCTGCCTCGACGCTGGGTTCAACGCGATGACCGTGGACTCATTCCTGGACAGCGACCCGGATGCTCTCGGGTCATTCGATGGATTGCTTGCCGCCCATCTGGTCGAGCACCTGCCAGCAGGTCACGCAGCACGCATCCTTGCCCCCTACTTCGCCTACCTGAACGCCGGAGCCCTGGTGGTACTGATCTGCCCGCAGGAGCGCGGCTTCGCCTCGGATGAGACCCATACCGTCTTCACGGATCATTCTGCTCTGGCCGCACTGGTAGCGGACCTTGGTCTGAGCTTGGTGAAGCAATATTCGTTCCCCTTCGCCCGCGCGGCCGGCCGGATCTTCACGTACAACGAGTTCGTGACCGTCGCGTCGGTATGAATCGCAGCCAGTCCGTCAATGTCGGCGGCTCTCACTAATGTCTGTGGGGTGGCAAAGAACCCTGGCGAGACCAGCAGGTGGGAGCACCAGCGCAGCTTCGACGAGATCGGACGCCCCCTGCAGGGCACGACCTTTTGCGTGGTCGACCTCGAGACAACTGGTGGGTCAGCGAAGGCCGGTTCCATGATCACCGAGATCGGTGCTGTGAAGGTCCGCGGTGGTGAGGTCCTCGGGGAGTTTCAGACGCTGGTCAACCCGCGGACGGAAATTCCCGCGTTCATCGCCGTGCTCACCGGGATCAGCAACTCAATGGTGGTAGACGCACCGCCGATCGAGACCGCACTGCCCGCGTTTCTCGACTTCGCCGCGGGCTCGGTGCTCGTCGCACACAACGCTCCGTTCGACGTCGGCTTCCTCCAGTACTTCGCCGAAGAGCAGAGCCGGACGTGGCCAGCATTCGAGATCCTGGACACCGCGGTCCTGGCACGACGGATCGTCAGCCGCGACGATGCGCCCAACTGCAAGCTCTCGTCCCTCGCCTCCCTTTTCAGGTCGACCACCGCACCTAACCACCGGGCGCTGTCTGATGCCCGTGCGACGGTAGACGTCCTCCATGGGCTGATCGAACGGGTGGGCACTCAAGGAGTGCAGACCCTGGAGGAGTTGCAGACCTTTTCTGCCAGGGTGACTTCATCCCAACGACGAAAGAGGCATCTCGCCGACGGGCTTCCGCACTCTCCCGGTGTCTACCTTTTCAAGGATGCCGGAGGTCGAGTCCTCTACATCGGAACTTCCAAGGATGTACGCCGACGGGTTCTCTCTTACTTCACTGCCTCCGAAACCCGCTCACGCATGGGCGAGATGGTGCGGCTCGCCACCGAGGTCGCGACCGTCACCTGCGCCACCCCACTCGAGGCCGAGGTCCGCGAGTTGCGACTGATTGCCGAGCACAAACCGCCGTACAACCGGCGCTCGCGTTTCCCGGAGAAGGTCACCTTCATCAAGCTGACCAATGAGCCTTGGCCGAGGCTCTCGCTGGTCAAAAGGGTGGTCGACGACGGAGCCGACTACCTCGGCCCGTTCTCGTCGCGCCGGCTGGCCGAGCAGGCTCTCACCGCGTTGCATGAGACCTTTCCCGTGCGACAGTGCACGGGCACGATGAGCCGATCAGCTCGACGGACCGCGTGTGCGCTGGCGGAGTTGGGTCGCTGCCTCTCGCCGTGCGACGGCACGGCCGACCCACACTCGTACGCCGCCGTCGTGCGACAGTTGCGCGAGGCAGTACTCCGTTGTCCCGAGGATGTCGTCGAGGTCGTCAACGCCCGGATGACGCGGCTTGCCGACGACGAACGCTTCGAGGACGCCATCGCTCATCGTGATCGACTCGCCGCCTTCGTCCGCGCCGCCTCCCGCACTCAGCGGCTCACCTCACTTACGGAGTGCCGCGAGGTCGTCGCGACCCGACGCGAAGACGACGGCAGGTGGTCGATTCACGTGGTGCGCTTCGGTCGACTCGCCGGCGCCGGCGTCATCCCGGCAGGAGCCGATGCACGACTCTTCGTTGATCAGCTGACCCTCGGCGCGGAGACCGTCATCACTCCGGCTCTGACCCCTGGCCCCACACCGGCAGCGTCCGCTGCCGAGACCGAGCGCATCCTGCGCTGGCTAGAGTCACCCCGGGTGCGTCTAGTAGACGTCGACGGCGAATGGAGCTGCCCTGTCGACGGCGCCTCGCGCCACATGGTGCAGTCGGCGGCCTCCGAGTTCGCAGGCGCCCGGTAACGGACCGGCCTAGGCTGTCGCCATGATCACCGCCATCGTGTTCGTGAAGACCGAGGTCGACCGAATCCCCGAGGTCGCCGAGGAGATCGCCTCTATCGCGGGAGTGAGCGAGGTCTACTCAGTTACAGGGCAGATCGACCTGATCGCGATGGTGCGGGTGCGGAACCATGACGATGTCGCTGCGGTCGTCGCCGAGCGACTCAACAAAGTTCAGGGAGTCCGGGAGACAGAGACGCACATCGCGTTCCGTGCTTACTCTCGCCATGATCTGGAGTCGACCTTCGCCTTGGGCTTGGACTGACCCCAATGCGGAGTCGTACGCCGGCCTTCATCCTTCTCGGTGTCTTTGCGTTGGCTCAGGTCGGCTACGTTCTCGCGGTGCCCACGTTCCGAGGGCCAGACGAGTTCGATCATGCCTACCGTGCCTCATCGGTCGCTGAGGGATACTGGGGAGCAAGTCAGAGGGTCCCTGCCGCTGGTGGTGGCTATCTACTAAAGGCGGACGAATCCATACCGAAGGCCGCCTTCGAGGCATGCGATCTTCTGTCGTATCCCGGCCCTGACAACTGCGTCGCCGTATCGCCCCCCGACCAGGACGGACTCGTGGACGTAGCGAGCACCGCGGCAACCTACAACCCCTTTTGGTACTACATCGCGGGCAATGTGGCCGCACCGTTCAGTGGCGACAACTTCTTGCTGGCGCTGAGAGTCGCAAATATCTTCTTCGTGGGCGTGATTCTCTTCTTCGCGCTCATTCAGGCCAGCGGGAGCGACCGACCTGCCTGGCCATTGGCCGGAGTCACCCTGGCGTTCACCCCAATTTTCGGATATTCGACCACCGTGGCGGCACCGAACGCCGTCACTTACGCAGCCGGGGTGCTGCTGTGGACCTCTGCACTTCGTGTGGCCTCCGATTCAACGCCCTTTCGGGGCTCCTGGGTGGGAGTCGGGGTAGGGGCCTCGCTGGTAATGCTCACCCACACCACGGGGCTAATTTTCGTTCCGATTGTTGGCGTATGCATCGCTTTTCTCCTGTGGCCCAGAAGATCTCTGCTCGCGAAAAAATCGCTACGCCAGTTCTCAATCGTACTTGTCTCAGTGACCGTGGTGGGCGCCTTGTGCGCGGCGTGGGTCTTGTCTGCTGGCACCAACGACCCGAGAGACTCCGGCGACTCGTTCGACACGATGCCTCCTGACTATGCGCTGCGCGGGCCGTTCCTATGGTTCCTACAGTCGATTGCGACTCTCACCTTCCGCAACGAGGGAGCTCCCGTACTCGTGTACGCCATCGGTGCAGCCGTTATTTTCCCGCTGCTTGCCTTGGCCGCTCGATACTCCAGCAATTTTCAGCGATGGTGCCTGGCAGGTATTGTGCTCAGCACGTTTGGTGTGCCCCTTTTGCTTACGTTGCTCACGTACGAGAATCTCGGAGAAGCATGGCAAGGCAGGTACGCGCTCCCGCTTTCGGTTGGTGCGGTGTTGGTGTCCACCCATGTCTTGAGCACTGCAACCGCACTTCGGGATAACTGGGTACTTCCGTCGATTCTCGCGTCTGGGTTGGTAGCGACTCATGGACTCACGGTCATCGCCATGATCCGTGCGTTGAGGGGACCGGTCTCGTCGACGCAGGCCTTGTTCGTGGTGACGCTGTCGCTCCTCGCCGGCGGACTGATCGTCTGGAGCCTGCGAACAGCAGCTGCCCGAGGTCAGGGGACTCTGTCTACACTTGTTCCGACGAGCAGCAACTAGAGTTATGGCCGTGGGAGATCCTGACTTGCCCTGCTCACATCTCGACATCATGATTCCATTCGCGGGATCAGTGGAGCTACTGCGCGAAGCTGTTGTCAGCGTGCTCAACCAATCTGATCCGAACTGGCGACTGAACGTTGTCGAGGACGGCTTGCAAGACGCTTCTGTTTCGCAATGGCTCACCCGTCTTGGCGATCCACGAATCGTGCACACCCTGAACGAGCACAACCTGGGGGTCGCAAGAAACTTTCAAAGGTGCCTAGAATTGTCGACTGCTGACTACGTCACCTTCATGGGGTGCGACGATCGCCTCTTGCCTGACTACGTGCGGGTTGTCAGACGTTCTTGGAGTTCCGCAATCGGAGTCGACGTTGTTCAACCGGGCGTTCGAATCATCGACCATCAAGGGCTTCCTACAAAGCCCCTCGGCGACCGGGTCAAAGCAGTGCTGGCACGGCGCCATTCCGAAGGTGTCTACGGCGGCGAAGCTTTGCTGGCGTCTTTGATGATCGGGAACTGGACCTACTTTCCCTCGCTCAGTTGGCGGCGCAGCATCATCACCAAGCATGGCTTCAGGAAAGATCTGGGCACGGTGCTTGACCTAGCTCTCCTGGCCCAACTTGTCATGAGCGGCAGCCAGTTGTTCATCGAGCCGGAGATAGTGTTCGAGTACCGGAGACACCCACAGAGCGTGTCGTCGCTCACTGCCAAACGCGCCGACCGTTTCGTAGAGGAACGTCGCGTCACGGCGGACGTTGCTCGCACGGCAACCCGGATGGGATGGCGGCGGGCAACCCATGCAGCCCAGATACGACTGACATCCCGGCTTCATGCTGCGCTACTTCTTGCACGACCAGAGGCGCTGCGAGCGGAGTCCGTTCGACGTGAGCTCATCCGCCACGTGTTCTTTGGCTAGCTAGAATCTCTCCTCTCGGGCACCCAAACCTAGTCACAATTGACTAGGGGCGAATACACCAGGGCACACCTGGCCGCAGCCGTAGCCGTGACCGTCGGTACGTACCTACAGTTGGCCCTGAGCCAAGGAGCGTGCAGCATGACCGGAACTAGATGCGCGGTGGTCCGCGTGTACAACGAAGCTACTGTGCTCGCTTCCGTCCTTCGCAGCCTTCAGCCTGTAGTTGACGAGATCATCTGTGTCGATGACGGCAGCAGCGATGGCAGCGCCGAGATCGCACTGGCGGCCGGGTGTACGGTGGTTCGTCACGCGATCAACCTCGGAGGCGGCGCCGCCCTTGCGACCGGACTTCACTATGCACTGACCCGCACGGAGCACGAGCACGTCGTCAACTTTGACGCCGATGGACAGCACCTTCCGGCCGACGCAGCCCAGATGCTGGAGGTCGCGAAACGTACGGGGGTTGACGTTGTGCTGGGCACCCGCAATCGCCATGAGGCGACGATGCCGCGTTCAAGGAGATTGCTGCTTCGCGCTGCGCTCGCCTACACGCGGCGGACCACAGGTCTGCGGCTCACCGACACTCACAACGGCCTGCGCGTGTTCAATAGGCATGCCCTCCGGTCCATACGCCTGACCCAGGGAGGAATGGCCTACGCAAGCGAGCTGGAGTCGAGCATCTCCCGAGCCAAGCTGACGTGGACCGAAGTGCCGGTCTCTATCGTCTACAACGAGTACTGCTTGGCCAAGGGCCAGTCGAACCTCAACGCCGTCAACATTGTCTATGACCTGATGCTGTCACGACTGCAACGCGCCACATGATCATCCGCATCCTTCTCATCGCGGCGGCACTGCTTCTTGCAGTCCTCGCTCTGCGGACCACTCCGACGACCCGCGGTCTTGCGCTGCGACGGCTGGGCCTGATCTGCTTCACAGCGTCCTGGATCGTCGCCGTGATCAGCCCCGATCTCCTCTCGCACCTGGCCACGTTTGTCGGCGTCACTCGAGGAACCGACCTGCTGCTCTACACGCTGGTCGTCGCCGTGGCGCTGATCCTTATAGGGGTCTACAAGAGGTTTGTGGTTCTCGAGTCACGACTGGCCCAACTCACTCGCGAACTGGCCATCCTCACCGCGCAACGTGCTGACGTTCAGCCTGGCTCAGCGGAATATCCCCCTGCTAGTTCCTCGAGCCCGGATCGCACGTCTGCATTTCCGTAGATCGTTGGTCTTAAGCAGGGTCAGCCGCTTGCAACAGCTACCCACCGGTCGAGCGCGAGCTGAGCAGCACCGTCGTCGATCGCCGCAGCAGCCCGAGCAACACCGGCGGCAAGCCGCTCGTCCAACGACCCCGGAGCCGCGGCGTGTACGGCGAGCGCAGCACCGGCGTTGAGCACGACCGCGTCCCGCACGGGTCCGCGCTCCCCCGCCAGCACCCGCCGTACGACGTCAGCGTTGTGCTCCGCGTCGCCCCCGCGCAGGTCCTCGGTGGTCGCCGGAGCGAAGCCGAAGGCCGTCGGGTCGACGACGGCCTCGGCGATCTCGCCGCCGGTGACCGTCCAGACCCGCGAGGTGGTGGTCGTGGTGAGCTCGTCCAGCCCGTCGTCGCCGCGGAAGACCCACGCATCGGCACCGCGGCGGGCGAAGACACCCGCCATCACCGGCGCCATCCGCAGGTCGGCGCAGCCGATGGCCTGGGCGGCGGGACGGGCCGGGTTGGTGAGAGGGCCGAGGAAGTTGAAGGTGGTGCCGATGCCGAGCTCGCGGCGCGGCGCCGCGGCGTGTCGCATCGCGGGGTGGAAGGCGGCCGAGAAGCAGAAAGTGATGCCGGCCTCGACCGCCACCTCGGCCACCCGATCGGGTGGCAGGTCGAGCCGGATCCCGAGCGCCTCGAGCACGTCGGCGCTGCCGGACTTTGACGACGCCGAGCGGTTGCCGTGCTTGACGACCCGCACCCCGGCGCCGGCCGCGACGATCGCAGCCATCGTGGAGATGTTGACCGAGTTGGAGCGGTCTCCACCGGTCCCGACGACGTCGAGCAGCCGTCCCTCGACGCTGATCGGGTTGCGCCGCTCGTACATCGCGTCGGCGAGGCCGGTGACCTCGTCGATCGTCTCGCCCTTGGCGCGCAGTGCGACCGCGAAGCCGGCGATCTGGGCAGGCGTCGCCTCGCCGGCGAGGATCTCCCCCATCGCCCAGGCGGTCTGCTCGCTGCTGAGGTCCTCCCCGCCCACGAGCGCGGACAGGACGTCGGGCCAGCTCATCGTCCCTGGGCTCGGCTGGTCAGGCCTGCGCAGGCAGGCGCGAGCGCAGCAGCTCCACGACGGCCTCGCCGAGCTGGATCGGGTCGATGGGGTGCGAGACCGCGGCCTCGGCCCGCGACCACGTCGCCAGCCAGGCGTCCTGCGGCCGTCCGGTGAGCACCAGGATCGGCGGGCAGTTGAAGATCTCGTCCTTCATCTGCTTCGCGATGCCCATGCCGCCGGCCGGCACGGCCTCGCCGTCGAGGATCGCCAGGTTGATCTGGCCGGAGTCCATGTTCTGGATGACGACGGGCTCGGTGGCGACCTCGACGTACTCGACCTCGGGCAGGTCGGGGTGCGGGCGACGACCCAGGGCGATGATCACCTGCTGGCGAACGGTGGAGTCGTCGGAGTAGACGAGGATCTTCAGTCGGCTGGCGCTCACGGCCCTCACCCTAGCCGTCACCGCGCGCCTGTGGAGGACCGGTTGCGGGTCGACCCGAGATGCTGATGCTTGAGTGTCATGACCCGAAGGGAGCACCATGGACGCCATGACCCTGTCGTCCGGCCTCTCGCGTCCGGCCCTGCCGATGACGCGCGCCGACCTGGACGCCATCCCCGATGACGGCTATCGCCGCGAGCTCATCGACGGGGTCCTCGTCGTGACGCCGTCGCCCTCCTGGGAGCACCAGGACGTCGTCCTCCGACTCAGCGCACTCCTTCTGCCGCTGTGTCCCCAGGATCTGACGCTGGTGGTCGCGCCGTACGACGTCCACCTCGACGACTCCTCCAGCCTGATCCCCGACCTCCTCGTCGCCCGTCGCACCGACATGACCAGCCGCGCACTCACCTCCGCACCGCTGTTGGCCGTCGAGGTCCTCTCCCCCAGCACCCGCCGATTCGACCTGCACACCAAGCGCGCCCGCTACGAGGCCGCCGGCACCCCGTCGTACTGGGTCATCGACCCGCTCGAGCTGACCCTCACCGCCTGGGAGCTCAGCATCCCCAAAGGGGCCGAGGGCGAGCAGCAGTACGTCGAGGTCGCCCACGTCAGCGGCGACGCGGTCTTCTCAGCGCGCCGGCCCTTCGCCGTCGACGTTGTCCCCGCCCGACTCCGCCACTGACGCAGCCACGGGCGCGCGCTCGCGCGCCGCGATCCGCTCCAGGCGGTCCAGCCGTCGGTCCTCGCGCTGCGCCTCCTTCATCGACGACCTCACCCACTGGGTGAAGAGCACTCCGAAGAACACCAGCCCGATCAGGTCGCCCGAGCCCCACAGGATCCCTCCGGCGAGGTTCTGGTCCTCGAGCGGATCGGGCAGCCACGCGCCCATCGGCCCGTCGGAGAGCCGGGGATACCAGTCGCCGCCGATCAGGGTCGTCTGACCCATGATCGTGACCCCCAGGAACGCGTGGAACGGCAGGGTCAGCACGGTGAGCAGCACCCGGAACGGGTAGCCCACACGTCCGGGGATGGGATCGATCCCCATCAGCGGCCAGAAGAACAGCGCGCCCACCACGACGAGGTGCACGTGCATCGCCTCGTGGACGTACGTCGACTCCAGCGAGGCGCGGTACCAGCCGGAGAAGTAGAGCGCCCACGGCGAGACGATGTAGAGCGTGAAGGTGAGCGGCGGGAACGAGAAGACCTTCGCGATCCGCGAGTGCAGCACCGCGAGCAGCCAGCGGCGCGGTGTGGCGGGCAGGGTGCGCAGGGCCAGGGTGACCGGGGCGCCCAGCGCGAGGGAGAGCGGCACCAGCATCGACAGGATCATGTGCTGGACCATGTGCACGCTCAGCACGGTCGTGTCGTACGTCGCCAGCCCGGACGACGTCGCGACGTAGAACGACCCCATGCCGGCCACCACGAAGGCCAGCGTGCGACCCACGGGCCACTTGTCGCCTCGTCGGCGCAACGAGGCGACGCCGACCAGGTAGAGACCGGCGGCCCAGACGGTGATGATCAGCGGCAGCGGGTCGATCGACCACTCCGTGAAGAACGACCCCGCCGTGAGGCGCGGAAGCACCCCGGAGGCACCCTCGCCGGCGGCGGACGAGGATAGCAACGGGGCAAGAACGGCGGTTTCGAGCACGAGCACCACGATAGGTCGACCCAACACGTGGGGGTCGGGGTGCCCTCCACCGAAGTGCACGCCATAATGTCTCCGTGGCAACGACGACAGCTCCTATTCCGGCCTCCCGACTGCACGGGCATCACGACCGCCCGAGCATGGTTGCGGTCGGCACGATCATCTGGCTCTCGAGTGAGCTGATGTTCTTCGCGGCCCTGTTCGCCTCCTACTTCACGATCCGGTCGGTCAGCCCGGGTCTGTGGGCCGACAGCACCGAGGCGCTCAACGTGCCCTTCGCCGCGGCCAACACCACGATCCTGGTGCTGTCGTCGCTGACCTGCCAGCTCGGCGTCTTCGCCGCCGAGCGCGGCCAGGTCGGTCGCTCCGGAGGTCTCCTGGACTTCCGCAAGTGGGGTCTGCGCGAGTGGTTCATCCTCACCTACGTCATGGGCGCGGTCTTCATCGGTGGCCAGGCCCTGGAGTACGCCGAGCTGGTCCACGAGGGCATCACGATGGGCGGCGACGGCGGCGCGGGCGACACCTCCACGGCGTACGGCTCGATGTTCTACCTGACCACCGGTTTCCACGGCCTGCACGTCACCGGCGGGCTGATCGCCTTCCTCTTCGTGCTCGGGCGCACCTACATGGCCCGCAAGTTCACCCACGAGCAGGCGGTGAGCGCCATCGTCGTCTCCTACTACTGGCACTTCGTCGACGTGGTGTGGATCGGGCTGTTCGCCACGATCTACATCATCAAGTAGCCGATCGCCACCGCTCCACTCGCCCAGCTCCTGCAATCCAAGGGATCAGATACGTGCGCTTCCTGAACCGCTCCGCCGGACGGCTCTCCCGGCACCGCCGGGCACCGCTGGCCGGGCTCGTGGTCCTGCTACTCGGCCTGCTCCTCACCGGCGGCCTGTACTCCGCGTTCTCACCCGGCGCCCAGGCCGACGAGACCAGCACCACCGCGGAGGACATCCAGTCGGGCAAGGAGCTGTTCATCAACGGCTGCTCGTTCTGCCACGGCCAGAACGGTGAGGGCGTCCTCACGGAGAACGGCACGCAGTACGGCCCCGCGCTCACCGACGTCGGCGCCGCCTCGGTCGACTTCCAGGTCGGCACCGGCCGGATGCCGCTGGCCCAGCCGGGTCAGCAGGCCGTCCGCAAGCCGGCGATCTACACCGACGAGGAGATCCGCCAGCTCGCGGCCTACGTCGACTCCCTCGGCACCGGTCCCGCGATCCCGACCGAGGCCGACTACACGCTGCCCGAGACCAACGAGGACGGCTCTGCCTTCGACCGAGAGGCAGCCATCTCCCGCGGTGGGCAGATCTTCCTGACCAACTGCACCGCCTGCCACAACTTCTCCGGCTCCGGCGGCGCCATGCCGCGTGGTGGCTTCGCTCCCTCGATCCTCGACGTCGACTCGAAGTACATCTACGAGGCGCTGCTGACCGGACCGCAGTCGATGCCGACCTTCTCCAACGGCAACCTCACGCCCGACGAGAAGCGCGACGTCATCGCCTACATCCGCACCCTCGAGGAGCAGCCGACGTACGGCGGCTTCGGCCTCGGTGCGCTCGGCCCGGTGGCCGAGGGTCTGTTCGCCTGGGTCGTGGGCATCGGCGGCCTGCTGGGCTTCGCGATCTGGATCGCCGCCCACACGACGCGCACCACCAAGTCCAAGCCCGGCGCCATCGTTGAGCAGGGAGAACTCACGTGAGCATCAAGCCCCACGACCAGGCCTCCGGCGGGGAGCTGGCCACGCCGGCCGAGCCCATCGCCGACCCGGGCCTGCCGGCCCACACGTGGCGTCCCACCGACGTCGACGAGCGACTCGCCAAGCGCGCCGAGCGCCAGGTGGCCGGTCTCTTCGCTCTCTCCGCGGTCTTCACGATCCTCTTCTTCGTCTCCTACTTCGTCTTCAAGGTCGGGGACAACTGGGACGTCGGCGCCGGGCTCGGCGCCTCGACCGTCGCCCTGGGCTCGACGCTCGGCCTGGCTCTGCTTTGTATCGGTATCGGGATCATCCAGTGGGCCCGCAAGCTGATGGCCGACCACGAGATCGTCGAGATGCGTCACCCGGCGCGCTCCTCCGACGAGGACCGTGAGGTCACCATCGCCGCACTCGGTGACGGTCTCGAGGAGTCCGGCATCGCTCGCCGCCCCCTGATCCGCAACTCGCTCTTCGGTGCCATCGGCGTCATCGCACTGGCCCCCATCGTGCTGCTGCGCGACCTCGGCCCGACCCCCGGACAGGTCGAGGACGAGGAAGAGGGCAAGGGTCTCGAGCACACCATCTGGAAGCAGGGCGTCCGCGTCGTGCGCGACGTCGTCGGCACCCCGATCCGGGCCGCTGACCTGCAGATCGGTGACTTGGTCAACGCCGTACCCGACGGTCTCTTCGACCTCGAGGGCGTCGACCTGCAGGCCCAGAAGGCCAAGGCGCCGGTCATCGTCGTACGGATGGAGCCCGACGAGATCACCCCCGGCCCCGGCCGCGACGACTGGTCGGTCGAGGGGATCGTCTGCTACTCGAAGATCTGCTCGCACGTCGGGTGCCCGATCTCCTTGTACGAGCGCACCACGCACCACGTGCTGTGCCCCTGTCATCAATCTACTTTCGATCTCGCCGACTCGGCTAGGGTCGTGTTCGGGCCTGCCGCTCGACCGCTTCCGCAGCTGCCGCTGGCGGTGGACTCCGAAGGTTTCCTGGTCGCCCAGAGCGACTTCACCGAACCCGTCGGACCGAGCTATTGGGGGCGTGGCGAATGAGCATCGACACCAGTCGGGTCGCCGACAGCAACACCACGAACGCTGCGACCCCGAAGAAGCCGGCCAAGGCGGGAGCCGTGGCCAACTGGGCCGACGAGCGACTCGGCCTCGGCACCATGATGAAGAAGAACCTGCGCAAGGTCTTCCCCGACCACTGGTCCTTCATGCTCGGCGAGATCGCGCTGTGGAGCTTCGTCGTCCTGCTCCTGACCGGCGTGTTCCTCACGCTCTTCTTCGACCCGAGCATGGCCGAGATCGACTACCAGGGCTCCTACGACCCGCTGCGCGGTGTCGAGATGTCGCGCTCGATGGCCTCGACCCTGGACATCTCCTTCGACGTCCGCGGCGGCCTGCTGATGCGGCAGATGCACCACTGGGCGGCGATGATCTTCATCGCCTCGATGATGATCCACATGATGCGCGTCTACTTCACCGGCGCCTTCCGCAAGCCGCGCGAGCTCAACTGGGTCATCGGCTGCCTGCTGCTCCTGCTCGGCACCCTCGAGGGCTTCACCGGATACTCGCTGCCCGACGACCTGCTCTCCGGCACCGGCGTCCGCGCCGCCGACGGCTTCCTGAAGGCCACCCCCGTGGTGGGCTCCTACATGTCGTTCTTCCTCTTCGGCGGCGAGTTCCCCGGCGACTCGATCATCCCGCGCCTCTACACCATCCACATCCTGCTCATCCCGGGTCTGCTGCTGGGGCTGATCGCAGCCCACATGCTGCTGCTCGTCTACCACAAGCACACGCAGTGGCCCGGGCCCGGCCGCACCGAGGAGAACGTCGTCGGCTTCCCGATGCTCCCCGTGTACGCCGCCAAGGCCGGCGGGTTCTTCTTCATCGTCTTCGGCGCCACCGCCCTGATGGGTGGCCTGCTGACCATCAACCCGGTCTGGAAGTTCGGGCCCTACGACCCGACCAAGGTCACCGCCGGCTCCCAGCCCGACTGGTACATGGGCTGGCCCGACGGACTGCTGCGGATCATTCCGGGCTGGGAGACCACGCTGTTCGGGGAGCCGATCTCGTGGAACATCATGCTCCCGATCCTGATCATCCCGCCGCTGATGCTCACCATCTTGATCCTGCTCCCCTTCATCGAGGCCTGGATCACTGGTGACAAGCGCGAGCACCACCTCCTGGAGCGCCCGCGCAACGCCCCGACCCGCACCGCCGTGATGGTCTCCCTGATGACCTTCTACGGCCTTGCCTGGGCCGCCGGCGGCAACGACATCATCGCCATCAAGTTGGATCTGAGCATCAACCAGATCACCTACTTCCTGCGCGGTGCCGTCTTCATCGGACCGGCGATCGCCTTCTACATCACGCGACGCTGGTGCATCTCTTTGCAGCGCCACGACGAGGGCAAGCTGCTGCACGGCTACGAGACCGGCATCATCATGCGCTCGGCCGAGGGCGGCTACAGCGAGCGGCACCTCCCGATCAGCGAGGCCCAGGCCTACACCCTCACCGCGCGTGATCGCGAGGTGCCGTGGACCCCGACCGCCACGACCGACGAGAACGGCGTCGCCGCTCCCGGTGGCCGGCTGGACGGGATCCGCAGCAAGCTCTCGACGCTGATGTACGCCGACAACGTCCAGAAGCCCACGGCCGCCGAGCTCGAGGAGGCGCACCACCACGCCGAGCACGAGCACGCACTCACCGCGGCGCTGGACGGCCACTCGGCCGACGGTCACCAGTTCGACGGCCACCACGCCGTCGAGGGCGAGAACCTTCGTCCCGACGACCACTGATCCACCCGCGTCGACCCGTCACACATGTGTGACGGGTCGACGCGATTTTGGAGGGTAGTGGTCACTCTTCGGGCTAATTCAGCCCGGTGGACAGGCGCTCGTCGTGGCGTCAGGCGGCCTGGGACTGGTGGAGAGCGAACTGCCGACGCAGGGTCTGCTCGATGTCCTGGTGCCGCCCGATGACGTTGTGGCTACGGGCCACCACCAGCGACCAACCGCCGTACTGACGTGCCCATGCCCGACGCTCGGTGTCGTGCTGCTCCCGCTCCGGCCCGTGCGCCTCCTCGCCGTCGTACTCGGCACCGAAGCGGAGGTCCGGCAGCCCGATGTCCAGGAAGTAGCTGCCGTAGGGCGCCTCGATCTCGACCTGGCACTCGGGGCGCGGGAGTCCGGCGTCGTACCAGCGCAGCCGGAGGACGCTCTCCCACAGGGACTCGGAGCGAGCGTCGACCAGGGGCGCCAGGAGGCGTGCCTGAACGATGCCCCGGTATCCGCGGAAGCGGGTGAGCTCCTCGACGAGCTCGTCCACACTGAACCGCCGCAGACCGGCCAGCATGTCCATCGACCCGAGTGCCTGGTCGCGGTGCAGCAACCTGCCCAGGTCGCAGGCGGTCCGGAGCGGCGTGGTCACGCGTACGTCGTGGACAGTCGCGACGTCGCACCCCAGCAGGCGACGCTCGCCGCTGGCCACCAGGCCGTTGCGCAGCCGCCGCCCCGGGGGCGCGAAGACAGAGATGTGCGGCACCGCCAGGTGGTCGCCGGGTGCCAGCACGGTCGGGGCACCCCACAGCCAGGCCGCCGTACGGTCGGTGACGACGCAGTCCGAGGGCACCAGCAACCGCAGCACCTCCACGCGCAGCTGCAAGGTGTCGGGCAGGGCGGCCAGGTGGAAGACACCGCGGACCGGACGCTGCAGCAACCCGCGGCTCACCAGATGGCGCCGGTGGTGGTTGACCACCCCCCGGCTGTCCGCCTCCTCGCTGGTGAACGGACGCTCCGCGGGCAGAAGCGCGACGAGATCGAGCAGCTGGGCGTCGGTCAAGGGACGAGGCATGGGCGCCATGATTCACTCCAGACCGCCCCGGTGCACCTGCTCCTCCACAGGCACCGCCGACCCGTCACACATGGCAGACGGGTCAGCGCGAATCAGGTCGACCCGTCACACATGGCAGACGGGTCAGCGCGAATCAGAGGGCCGAGCCCTTGGCGAACTGGGTGAAGGACTGGTTCCAGTCGCCGTAGCCGTTGGTGAAGGTCATCGGGCGGTCGGTGCCGGTGTACTCGACGACGTCACCGCGCTTGCTGATGCCGTAGAGCCAGCGGGCCTGCTCGGTGCTCATGCCGGTGCAGCCGTGCGAGACGTTGGCGTTGCCCTGCGAGCCGACCGACCACGGCGCGGCGTGGATGAACTCGCCGGAGTAGGTCAGTCGCATCGCGTACTGCACGTCGTCGATGTCGTAGGCCTCGGAGCCGGTGATCCCGACGGTCTCGGAGTTCATCCGCTTGGACTCGAACTTCTCGATGATCACCTTGGTGCCGGAACGCGTCGTGAAGCCCGCCTTGCCGGTCGTGATCGGGATGGTGCGCAGCACCTTGCCGTTGCTGAGGACCTTCATCTGGTGAGTCTTGGCGTTGACCTTGTAGATGTTGGCGTCGCCGATCTTGAAGTCGATGTCGCGGTCCATCTGGCCGTAGATCCCGTTGCCTGCGTCGACACCGTTGACGTCGACGTCGACCGCGACCTCGGTGCCGGCCTTCCAGTAGGTCTTGGGGCGCCAGTGCGCCTCGGTGTCACTGAGCCAGTGCCATGCGCCGGTCTGCTGCGGGGCGGAGCTGACGGTCATGTGCTTCTCGAACTCGGCCTTGTTGCGGACCGGGATGTCGAAGGTCACGATCACCGGCATGCCGACCCCGACGGTCTCGCCCTGGAGCGGGGCGATCGAGGCATAGGTCTGCTCGGACAGCGAGAGGTCCTGGGTGGTGAAAGTGGTCTTGCGACGGGCCTGGGAGCCCTCCTGGGCGCCCTGGGCGACGGCGGCGACGGTGTAGGTCGTCGCGGGCTCAAGACGCTCCTCGGCCGTCCAGGAGATCCCGTCGCTGCTCATCGAACCAGCCACCTGTCCGGCGCTGGAGGTGACCTTCACCGAGGAGAGCGAGCCGTCCTCCACCGCCACCGAGACCAAAGTCGAGACGGGCACCCCCGACTCTCCGCGGCTGACGTTGGAGCTGAGGACCGGCTTGACGATCTCGGTGGCCCCCTCGGAGCCGCTGCCCGAGCCCGCCTGGGCGACCCCGTCGCCGCCACCGGGCGAGGATCCGTCACTGGCGCCCGGGCTGCTACCGGGAGTGTCGGGGCTGCAGGCGGCAAGGCCTGCGGAAGCCAGCGCGGCCACGGCGACCAGAGCGACCAGACGCCTCGATCTCGACACGAACATGTGGTGTTCCCCCAAGTTGACGGTGCGGCCGCCGAGCCCGGCTGGACCGCGACGACCTCATCGTCAAGGGTAGGTCACGAGTGGTCGCGACCCCATATCCGAGCCGGGCGCGCCTCACGTGTCTGGATCAGAGGATCAGTGCGCGTGCTCGCCCCGGTAGAACTCGAAGATCAGGCCGCTGAGCGCGACCGCTCCGAGGGCAGCACCGATGACGAAGAGCCACCAGGCACCCATGGCGACACCGAAGACGAGCGTGGCCAGCGTCGCGCCACACCACAGGGGCCACCAGGAGTACGGCGGGAAGAACCCGAGCTCGCCGGCACCGTCGGCGATCTCGCCGTCCTTGCGGTCCTCGGGACGGGCGTCCATCTTCTTGGCGTGGAAACCCAGGTAGAGCGTGACCATCAGAGTCAGCAGCCCGGTCATCACCAGCGCGGACGTGCCGGTCCAGTCACCGCCGCCACCGCCGACGTTGGCGTTGCCGTCGCTGTCGGTGACCAACCAGTAGGCGGGTGTCACGAGCACCAGGAAGACGGTGGTGACCCCGAAGATCCAGGCTTCTGCCTTCATCGCGTCTCGTCTCCTTCGCCAGCGTCGGTCTCGGTCTCGATACGCTCCTTGAGCAACGTGTCGCGACCATCCATGTCGGGCGCGTCGGCGAACTTGCCGTCGCGTGCAGCCGTGTTGTCGTCCAGCTCGATCGCCGCCACCTCGGGGTGGTGCAGGTCGAAGGCCGGCGACTCCGAGCGGATCCGCGGGATGGAGTGGAAGTTGTGCCGCGGCGGCGGGCAGCTGGTGGCCCACTCGAGCGAGCGTCCCCAGCCCCACGGGTCGTCGACCTCCACCAGGGGGGCGCGGCGCGAGATGTAGACGTTGTAGAGGAACGGCAGCGTCGAGGCGCCGAGCAGGAAGGCGCCGATGGTCGAGATCTGGTTGAGACCCGCCCAGCCGTCGCTCTCCAGGTAGTCGGCGTAGCGACGCGGCATGCCCTCGACCCCGAGCCAGTGCTGGACCAGGAAGGTGGTGTGGAAGCCGACGAACAGGAGCCAGAAGTGCACCTTGCCGAGACGTTCGTCCAGCATCCGGCCGGTCATCTTCGGCCACCAGAAGTAGAACCCGGCGAACATCGCGAACACCACGGTGCCGAAGACCACGTAGTGGAAGTGCGCGACGACGAAGTAGGAGTCCGAGATCGCGAAGTCCAGCGGCGGGCTGGCCAGGATGACGCCGGTGAGACCACCGAACAGGAAGGTGGTGAGGAACCCGATCGACCACAACATAGGGGTGTCGAATGAAATCGATCCACCCCACATGGTCCCGATCCAGTTGAAGAACTTCACCCCCGTCGGGACCGCGATCAAGAAGGTCATGCCGGAGAAGAAGGGCAGGTTCACCGCGCCGGTGACGAACATGTGGTGCGCCCACACGGCGACCGAGAGGATCGCGATGCCGAGCGTGGCCCCGACCAGGCCGACGTAGCCGAAGATCGGCTTGCGGCTGAAGACCGGGAGGATCTCGGTCACGATCCCGAAGAACGGGAGCGCGATGATGTAGACCTCCGGGTGGCCGAAGAACCAGAACAGGTGCTGCCACAGGA